>NC_017737.1:649215-1298430 GCF_000259255.1 Helicobacter cetorum MIT 00-7128 | reverse complement strand
CCAAAAATTACCGAGTGGTTAAAATGCACAGACCCAAACACAGGGGAGTGGGCTTAATTAGAACGCATACCCATAGACCCAATACACCGAGTAGGGGCGATAGTATTTCACTTCTGTGCTACCGGCCTTATAATAAGTGTTATAAATAGTAGGGATTTGAACCCCAATTTCAATAGAGTGTTGTTCATGCTTTTTTTGATGTTTTTTTAAGATACCAAAATTCATGCGCATGCCCACATCAAAGAGAAATTGGAATTTTGTCGTGGTGGGTTGCTTGATTAATTGAGGGTTGTTAGCTAGGCTTGTGATATAGCTATCTCCAGCAAGCTGAATCCCCGTAAAGAATCCTGCATCAATACTCCTAGAACCAAAAGAACGAGAGAACACATTATAGAGTGCGTCTGTTCCCACGCCATAAGTGAGTAAATTCACTTGATTGTGCGTAGAGCCATTACCAACACCTGCTCCATTATAAGAGAAAAAGCCATAATATCTCAAGCCAAAGGCTTTTTTCTTACCAAAGAATTGCTTGTAACCGATTTTAGTGTAAAATCCGCTCATTGAGTTAGTCTGCTTGCTGTTACCAGCAACAAATTGCGCTAACCAAGGGTTGGCTTTAAGCTGATTATTCGCTTGAATAAGCTTAGTCAAAGTGGCTTGAGTATTATCAAAGTATTTTTCAGTGCTTATAGGTTGTTTGCCCCATCCTTTTTGATAGCCTGTTACTATGCCAATATTGGCTTTATTGAGGTCATTAAGAGTTGTTTTGGATTGCTCAATCATATCTTGAACAAGATTAGTAAAAGCCTTAGCACTCAAGTCGTTGCCCGCATTACTAGCGTTAAAGGTTTGCATAGCAATCAAGGCGTCAATAAAATTACGAGTAGCTATTTTGGTAAGATTAGATTGGTATGTCGCATAAAAAGCTTGATTGCTATCAGCAAGCTTTAAATCTCCACTAGGCATATTATTAATGATAACATTTATATTCATATAGTCAAAGTAAGAGTATAGATTATTGAGACTATAGCGTTGTTGAAAGAGCAATGATTGGGTGGTATTCCCAAATTGAGTAATATCAGCAAGCTTTTTGATAGCTTGTTGGGCGTTTTGATACATCGCTTCATAGAGTTGGTAGCCATTAGTGTTTGCAAAGTCTTGTTTTATATCACTTTTTGGTTGCGGATAGAGATTGCCAAGATTTTGTAATTGCACCATAAGCAAATTGCCCAAATTCCCCACGATATTAGCACCCATATGCTCATTATTGATATTGATAGTTTTTGTGGCATTAATCTCATTGGCAAGTTCTATTTCCTTGTATTTATTAGGATTCTTCACACTCTGCACTACTTGACCTAATTCATAACCAAAGGTCATAAAGCCTCCATCTTCTTCAGCACTTAAGGGGCTTAGAGATAAAGAAAGCACTAGGCTTAAAGGGGCTAAAAATTTGATATTGTTTTTAAAATGTTTCACAGAATTTTCCTTGTTAAACTTTGTTGTTGTTATTTTCATCTTTCTTTTCCCCTTTCTTAGAATGAATACCCATAAGACCAATACACGCTATAAGGACGGAAGTATCTCACTGTAGTTCCAGCAGACTTATAATAGGTGTTATAGATAGTAGGCACTTGCACACCAATTTCTACAGTGTGTTGTCTATGGCGCTTAGTCTTTAACCCCATTTTTCCAAAGTTCATACGAAAGCCTAAGTCAAAGAGGAATTGAAAATGCGTGTTATGCACCTTAGCGACTAAATTGGGGTCATGCCTTAATGAAGAGTTAAAGGTCTCGCCAGCTAATTGAATCCCACCAAACACCCCCATATTAACAATCTTATTTTGATAAAGCCTTTCAAAGATGTTATAAAGCACATCAGTGCCTACCCCATAAGTGTATAGACCTACGGTATTATAAGTAGATTTAAAGCCAATATTAGCTCCATTATAAGAGAAGAATCCATAGTATCTTAGACCAATATTACGCTTTTTACCAAAGAATTGTTTGTATCCCCATTTGGTATAAAAGCCATTCATAATGTTAGTTTGTCTGCTATTGCCAGCACGAAACTCTGGGAGATAGGGGGTGCTTTTAACTTCTGAATTTAGATTGATGATTTTTTGCAAAGTGTTTTTGGCATTAGCTAGGTAGTTATCAAGCCCATTAGCCCTTTGTGCCATTTGCAAGCTTGTTTGTATAGTTGTGTTTAACTCAGCGTTAGTCATAAGATGACCTTTATCAAGCTCAGTTACAATATTCTTAGAAGTATCAATGATACCTTGAACTAGAGAGCTAAATCTTTGTGCGCTTAAGTTATTGCCATTAGCTTGGGAGTTAAACTCCGCTAGCTTTTTCGCATCTTCTTGGATTTGTGGTGCGACTTCTTGCAAAATCTTTTGTTGATTTTGAATGAAGTTTAAATACTTCGTATAGCTCGTTTTACCCTTTAAATAATCATCTATGGTTTCAAAAAAGACATTAGCCGAAGTCAAATAAGAGAGCTGATGAGACAAATTAGGATACGAAGTGCCTTCATAGCCATTAGAGAGATTGCTTTCAAGGCGTGCTGATAGGCTTGGTTGCCAAGTATAGCCACTATTTATGCAATTAATTCTATTTGTTGAAGTCAAGTTCGTGCAATAGCCAGAGCCAACCATAGTATTAATGATAAGTTTCGCACTCTCATCTAGCAAGCTCTGTTGTGTTTGAGAAGTGGTATCAATAGGAGCAGAAAGTCCTAGCTCATTCGCATTATAAGCCCCTAAAAACGCATACAAATATTTCGTAAAGGCATTGCTCAAAGCTCCCACGATATTACCTCCCACACTTAAGCTTGCTTGATTCATATAGACATTATTCGTTACATTATTATTCAGCTCTCTAGCAAGATTATCAGCCTGAGCCTTGCCCGGATTCTTGACATCTTGCATGACTTGCCCTAGCTCATACCCAAGTGTGAAAAAGCCCCCATTATCTTCTGCATATAAGCCAATACAGCAAACAAGACTTAAAAATAGCGCTTTGCTCTTAAATAGCATGCCACTTCTTTTAA
Organism: Helicobacter cetorum MIT 00-7128; assembly: GCF_000259255.1. Lineage (NCBI taxonomy): Bacteria > Pseudomonadati > Campylobacterota > Epsilonproteobacteria > Campylobacterales > Helicobacteraceae > Helicobacter > Helicobacter cetorum. Next base: position 1,295,375 of record NC_017737.1, on the reverse strand, counting down.
CATAAGATTTATATAACAAAAATACAAAAACATAACATACGAGCGTATGTGTTTGATTAAACAAATTACAATTATAGAGTATTTTTAATTATGTTTATATTAATACTTATTATTTTAGTTAATAAAAGTGTAAGAGTGGGTTTAAAATCACTTTAAAATTTTTTCACTCATTTCTTAAATATGGTTTCTTGAATACCTATACAAAATATTATCTTTAATACCACTTATTTAAGTTTGGTTTAATATCAGTAAGGGTAAAATGCAAGGCGTTAGTCCATTTACATTTACATTTACATTTACATTTACATTTACATTTACATTTACATTTACATTTACATTTACATTTACATTTACATTTACATTTACATTTACATGCAAGTTAAATAATGTAAATCATTGTTAAATGAGGTAATGAAAATAATGTAGATTGCACTATAGTTTTTAATTAGACGATTTATTAAGGAGAACACATGATTAAACGAACCAAATCGTTTGTAGGTCGCTTAAGCTTAGTGGCAATCACTTGCTTAACTATCAGCCATGCAGAAGATGATGGAGGCTTTTTCACCGTTGGTTATGAATTAGGGCAAGTCATGCAAGATGTTAAAAACCCGGGGAAAAGTCAAGCAGATACCTTGACCAATGAGATGAATGCTGCCTATACTAATAATGTTAGTGCCAATCAAGGGGCAAATATCGTTGGTGTGCTTAGTAATACCTTTACGCAGTATTTGTATTCACTCTTAGGGGCGTATCCAGCCAAACAAATTTTGTCTAATGTTGGCGGTCTCAATAATACATCTGACCCTAAATTTATCAATAATATTTTGGGTAGTGGCACTACTCCTGGAACCATTCCTTATCAAATCAATCAGACAAGCACCGGAAATAATCAATACAACACCTCTTATGAGCATGTGTTCCAAGAACTCAGCTATCTTAGTAGTGTAGAATATTTCCTACAAGCTATGAATAATGTTCTTAGCACACAAAGTAGTAGCTATCAAGGTGCTCCAAATAATGACCCAAAAAATCCTAGCTCAGTCTTCTATACTCAATATGTTGATTTCCTTAAAGCGCAGAATCAAGACCTCTATAATGCAGCAAACACTCTAATGGGTGCTATTCTAGCATTAGGTGATTACAATACTGCCAATAATACCCAAGAGCTTACCAACCAACAAATTGCTCAAAATGCTAATCAAGTTATAAGCGCAAGCGAAAAAACCCTAGAGACTTTATCTGATAATGCTCAAAAATTAGTTTCAGGTAGTTCAGCTGCTAGTCAAATAGCGGGCGTAACTTCAGTTATTCAAGCTAGAAGTGCTTCTTTACAAACCACCATGCTCCCTAACGCACTCAATACTTTAAGCACACTTCAAGGCTTAATCAGAAAAGTAGAATCCACCCCCTATCTCCCCCAATTTAGAGCGGGTAATAGCCGACAAACTAATATTATGAATGGTTTTTATACCAAATGGGGATACAAACAATTCTTTGGTAAAAAGCGTAATATTGGTCTAAGATACTATGGATTCTTCTCTTATAATGGAGCTAGTGTAGGCTTTAGAGAGACTTCTAATTCTGTAGGTCTATACACTTATGGGGTAGGCACTGATGTGCTTTATAACATCTTTGAACGCTCTTATCAAAACAAGTCAGTGAATTTTGGTGTCTTTGGTGGGATTCAATTAGCAGGAGAGACCTTTAACTCTTCTTTGAAAAATAGCCAATATGTCAATAAGAAAGATATTCAAAGCACACATTTTCAATTCCTCTTTGATTTAGGCTTTCGTATGAACTTTGGTAAATTAGGTCAAAAGACTAAGCGCCATAGACAACACACTGTAGAAATTGGTGTGCAAGTGCCTACTATCTATAACACCTATTATAAGTCTGCTGGAACTACAGTGAGATACTTCCGTCCTTATAGCGTGTATTGGTCTTATGGGTATTCATTCTAAGAAAGGGGAAAAGAAAGATGAAAATAACAACAACAAAGTTTAACAAGGAAAATTCTGTGAAACATTTTAAAAACAATATCAAATTTTTAGCCCCTTTAAGCCTAGTGCTTTCTTTATCTCTAAGCCCCTTAAGTGCTGAAGAAGATGGAGGCTTTATGACCTTTGGTTATGAATTAGGTCAAGTGGTGCAGAGTGTGAAGAATCCTAATAAATACCAAGCTATGCAAGTGGCTAAGGAGTTGAATAGCACCCTCACTATCAATAGCTCTGTTGATGTTCAAAAATACGAAAATTCATTTGGGGTTGGTAATGGTGATGACATTTATCCTCAACAAGGATTAAATGTCGTAGGGAATTTAGGCAATGCCCTAATGGTTGCTTTAGATAGGGGCAATTTAATATCTCCAACTATCATTTTAACTAGCCCAAGTGGCTCACATCTATTTAATGCGTATAAAAAAATTTCCCAAGCATTAGAAGGTATAGGAAGCCAAACAGACCAAGAATACAACCAAGCCTTTCGTAACCAATACTGCTTTGGTTGGACTACTATGGGGCCTAATAGCTGTGGGGGTAATGGTCTAGTTCAAGAGCTTAATGTCTCTGGTATTGTTAAATCCTACTTTGCCTACATGGCAGAATGGCTAAAGGAATACCCAGATAAATATGCCGCCTTACAAGAACCTAATCTGCAAGCCTTAAAAGAGCTTGGTTATTATGGCACTGGTAATTTGACACTAGGAGGAGTTTTAGACAAAGCCTATTCTAATGCCGTATTAGCAATTGATAATATTACTAATGCCACCTTGCAATTAAACAACTTCAACGCTGCTAATGCAAGCGGAACGCTTAGCACAGCAGAATTTACAGGTCTTGTAGATGGCATTATCTCTACTTCTAGTCAAGCGTTAAAAAACCTAGAAATTGCGTCAATTACTAATGGTAAAATAGGGTTTAACCCCACTAATGCCCAAGCAGTAGGAACAGGTAGGTTTAATGACGGCTCTTTAGGGCAAATGAAAGCGCTCATTACCAACACTCAAAACACCCTTAATGCTGTCGTTCAAGCCAACGATAACCTCAAAGCCCACCCATGGCTAGGGCAATTTGCTGCTGGCAATAGCAAGCAAACTAATGCGATGAGCGGATTTTACACTAAGATTGGTTACAAACAATTCTTTGGTAAGAAAAAAGCCTTTGGTCTAAGATACTATGGATTCTTTTCTTATAATGGAGCAGGTGTAGGTAATGGTGCCAACTATAACACAGTTAATCTACTCACTTATGGTGTAGGAACAGACGCACTCTATAATGTGTTCTCTCGTTCATTTGGTTCTAGAAGTATTGATGCGGGATTCTTTACAGGGATTCAATTAGCTGGAGATAGTTATATCACCTCTTTAGCTAAGAGTGTCCAAGTAGATACTAAAAAGGTTACTGCGACTAAGTTTCAATTCCTCTTTGATGTGGGCATGCGTATGAATTTTGGTATTTTAAAAAAAGATATGAAAAAGCATAACCAACACTCTATTGAAATTGGGGTTCAAATCCCTACTATCTATAACACCTATTATAGTAGTGGTGGCACAGAAGTGAAATACTATCGCCCTTATTCTGTATATTGGGTTTATGGGTATGCGTTCTAATTAACTCTAGCTATTGCTTTCTAAAAACCCCAAAAAAATTCTTTTTTCTTTGGGGGAGACTATAATTACTCTGTGTATCGTTAAATCTCTTTTGATTGCAAAAACTTGTTTTTTAAAAGGCTTACGCCTTGCTTGTTAAGACTATATCAATTTTATAAGCGCTAAAAGCGCTTATTTAAGGGGGACTTAGGACACTCTTCATTGTGTCCTTATCCCCCTTAACAACCCCCAAACACCCGCAAGGCTTATAAAGTTATCGCTTGACTAAAGTCAAGCTCTTTTATATTTTTACTATTAAATCTCTATTGTTGGTTTTTCTGCCAATAAAGTAATTTAAATTTTGCCATCATAAAACCTTAGTATAAAATTTATCTTTAAAGAATAAAGAAAGGGTTTAACCATGCCAAATACAAGATTACCTAAGCGACTTTCTCATTTGATTGATAAGACAGAGCAAGAACTCCAAAAGATACAAAATAACCTTATGGATTTTAAAAAAAATGGTCTCCATAGAATTAGAACAAAAGACCCTAGCTTGAATGACAAACTAGATGAACTCACCAAACTTTTACAAGAAATCAACCTTACTCTTAATCAAAAAAAGGCTACCGATTGTTGCAAGGGGCATGAAAACCCAAACCTTAAAACACAGCAAGCTATGAGAGATATTTTAATGGGTAAAAATGTAGAAATCATTGAAAATTACTCCCAATTTAGCGATGAAGTAAAAAAAGGAAGTGAATACTAAAAAATTAAGCACCACAGCTTTTATAAAAAGGATTTAAAAAAGTTGATTAAAAATGGTTTTGATGATAGCGTTTTGAATGAAGTTATTACTACTTTAAGAAAGAAAGAACCACTAAAAAACCACAATTTAAAGACCACGAATTAAAAGGGGCATGGAAACCTTTTAGAGAGTGTCATATAAAAACTGACATTTTACTTGTCTATCTAGTGAAAGATGATGAGCTTATTTTAGTAAGGCTTGGTAGCCATAGTGAATTATCTTAAAAAGCTTAAAAACAAGCCTTAAAAAGCCTAAAAATTAAGACTGATGAGCTAACGCTTGAATATTTAGCTGAAACTAGAGTTTACTAGAATTGAGAAAAAAACTTATCTAAGAATAACTATCCCTTAAAATAAATACTAAAAATCAATGTTTCAAAATTTAGAAAGTTTAACTATCACTCTAAAATATCTATTTTAATAGAATACGCCAAGAAATCAATATTTCAAAATTTTAAAAAAGTTTTAAATATCATTCTCAATTATCTACTTTAATGGGACACGCTAAGAAGTGTGAGAGCATGAACTAAAAATAAGTTTTTTGTAGCATTTTTTAAGCGAGCGTTATCAATCCTTTGTTTTTTAACCAAGTTTGATTGTTTAATATTTTTGGAATTGTGCTTGTGGGGTTAAAAATCTTTTAAGGTAGGGGGGGGTTATACTCGCTTGATAGGCTTATAAGAAATCTAAACTTGTCATTTAAGAAATCTAAATTTTTAACAACTCAAAAAATTCCAAATTTTTGTAACAATCTAAAAATCCTAAATTCGTAATCTAAGAAAATATAAATTTGCAATCATCTAAAGTGAAAAATTTGCAATAATCTAAAAATCCTAAAATCGTAATAACCCAAAATGACTGGGGTTATTACTCTAACTTATTTTTTAAGAGTGTTTTACATGCCTACAGGGATTTTAATATCGCCATAATTGACAGACTCTTTGAAAATGTTATCAATCTTAGAAATAAGGATTTTAATACTTTGGTCTTCTAAGGGTAATTTATGTAACCCTTGGGTTAAAATATCCTTATCAAATGATTGGGCTCTAACAAGCGCAAAAACCTCTTCATTATTAGGGTTAATATAAATTCCTAAGCGATTGACATTGGTTAAGCTATCATATATGGGCTGTATCATTTTGTCAAAAAGCTCATTGGTAAGCTTTTGCTTAATCTTGTTATCTTTAGAAATATAGGACTGCTTGAGCTTATGCACGATGTTTTGAGCCACTCTAATAGTAGCACGCTTGGTGGCAATCTTTTCTATTTCTTCGGTTTTTTTGCCATCTACAATATGCGAGCTATCCACCCCTTGTGTAACATACTGGCTACGATTTTGTAGCATCCAATAAGGCACATTTTCTAAAAATGAATTTTTTTGCGAAGTGTTAGGGCATGTGCAAGCTTGCAATACTAATAATCCAACCCCACATAAAAGCGCTTGTTTGACATATGACTTATTTTTAAGATAGTTTCTCATTATTGCCACCTTTTAATTTGAAAATATTTATCTAGTGTAACATAATGTTTAAGTATTTGAGTAGCTAGAAGTGTGAAATGGGGATTTTTAGGATTGGGGTGGGTGGGTATTCACACACTAGGCATAGAGTAAGCCGGGTTCTGTCAATGGATGGTCATTTATCTAGGAGATATTTTGCAATATTTCTCAAGCGAAGCACGCACTAATCTTAGACTTACCATGCACTTCTTGCTACGAATTGGGTTTACCATACAAGCTAAATTGCTTTAGCTTTGGTGGGCTCTTACCCCACCCTTTCACCCTTACCTTAAAAAGGCGGTTTGCTTTCTGTGGCACTTTCCCTTAGCTTACGCTAGCCATTAGTTAAATGGAATCCTGTCTAATGTAGCCCGGACTTTCCTCTATTAAAAAATAGCGACCATCTTCTATACCTAGCTTTATTATCTTAGATTAAAATGGCTTTAAAAGAGTTTAATGCCTTAAAAATTTGATAATTCATAGAGCATGTTTTGATTCTCTTCATAGCTTGTTACAACAAGAGTGTTATCTCTAAAGCTTGCTGAAGTAATGTTTTTAATCTCTTTTGGTAAGCCATAAACTTCAATGATTTCTTCTGTTTTTGGGTCTATGATTAAAAGAGTGTTAAATTCCTTACTGATAGCATAAAGCTTATTATCTTTTAAAGCTAACGCACTTATATGCAACTCGCCTAATTTTCTCTTTTCTTTTAGTTTTATATCGCCAAGTTCAGGGACAAACTCCGCATGCACCTGTTTATCGCTATTAAGCATAGAGATAATAACTAAATCATTATAACGCTTGTTAGGTATGGTAACTAAATAAGTATCCTTATCCCCACGCCTCGCACTGCCAATATAATAATTTTTTGCCCTAGAAGTTTTTAAGCGATTGCGTTCCACTTCATCAAAAGAGTTAGCCCCCTCTAAAAAATAAGGGTAATTTTTAAGGGCGTTAGCGTTTTTATTAGGCGTGATTTCTACGCTCGTTTTATTATTGCCCATAATCACAATATTTTCATCTTCGTTAAAATCCGCTCCCACAAACGAACCCACCGTAGCACTATAATAACTATCCAAAACCATATGGCTATGAATGGTTTTCAAATCGTTACTCACAAGATAGAGACCTTGGTTTTCTGTAATAAGGATTGCATTTTCTTCGTTAAAATTTAAATCAGTAATCGCTCCATTAAGCTTCAAAGAAAGCACTTCTTTTTTTTCAGTCTCTAAAGTTTTGGTGATTTCTAAAGGCGAATGTTGATAATCATTGTCTTTAGGTAAGGCACTTAACTTAGTAGGCTTGCCCACATCTCTTCTGCCTAAAACACTTCGTGGGAATTTCAAATCGCCCCAATTCTCCATAGACCAAACAGCCTCTTTTAAATTCCAAGAAAAACGCACCGGGTCACTTTGCCCTATATAAGGAAAAGGTCCTGTAGAAAAAAACGCTTGAATTACATTAGAGCCTACGACTACAAAGAAAACCCAAAAAGCGCTTTTATTGAGCGTATTTAAGGAGCGTTCTTTAAAATTTTGAATGCTAGGGGCAAAAAAGAGCATGAGACTCAAAAGCACTACTACGCTAAAAAAGACAAAAAACGCCCAAAATTGTGTGTGTAAGCCAAAAATCGCTAACGCAAAGCCTTGCCCCACATCTTCTAAAGCATGACTACCGGTATGATAAAAACTCTCATATAGCCCACTGCTAGCAATGAGTAGTAGCAAGGCGATGTATTTAGGCTTAAACCCAAAACGCACCACTAAAAGCGCTACAGCCCCTATAAAAATCATGTTCATGCGTTGTGCCCAGCAAAAAATACAGGGCGAATCTTTTAAAACATAGCCAAAATAGAAATTCGCTAAACCCACAGGAAAAATCAAAATCCCTAAAATGGCTAAAGAAAAAAGGGTGTAAAATTTATTTGAATGATTTTCTTGCATTATTATTTCCTTATAAATTAATGTTGGGTAATACACTAGAGCTATGAGCGATAAAGATAGTTAATTCTACAAGCCATACAACAATTAAAATCCCAAAGGCAAAATTTTCTCTTTTAGGGTTCTTATAAGCCCAAAAAATCGCAATAAGCGTTAAAAGTAGTCCTAAAAATTCCATATAATTCCTTGATTGATATTTATCACTAACCTTTTAAAAAGGCGCTTAAGTGAGACGCAATCATACCTAAAATCGTTTAAAATTATAAAATTATCTTTAAGATAATGGCTTGATAAAATGTGTTACAATGCATAGCTAATACTCCATTTAATTTACTTAAGGTTTAATATGCGTGTTTTTATTATCCATCTAAGCGAACAAACTTGTATAGATTTTCATTTGCAAGAAACTAACATTGAGCCTTTAAAAACAAGCTTAGAAACTCAAAAAATTTCTTATGAAGTTTTTCAAGCCATTTATTCTAAAACTCTGCAAAATAAATTAAATCCTTTAATCTTAGAGCATACGCACCCCTCTTTTGTCCTTGATAATGTGCTAGAGCTGTATTTAAAAGATAGAGCTTATTCTAAAAATGTGTTAAAAGATTTTTTTTATGCATTAATGCATTGTGGGAAGAGAATGAATTTAGGCGAGCTTGGGTGCTATGCGAGCCATTATTTGTTATGGCAAAAATGTGTGGAGCTTAATGAGCCTATTTGTGTGTTAGAAGATGATGTGAAAATAGGGGGGGGGTGCTTTAAAGAAAAATTAGATTTTTGTCAAAAACATATAAATAAATTAGGTTATATTCGCTTAATGCATTTAGAATTTGAGCCGGTTTTAAAGCGTGCTACTTCTATAAAAGGAATATCTAAAATCTTACATTTTAAAGATGGCATTGGCACTCAAGGCTATGTGATTAGCCCCAAAATGGCTCAAAAGCTATTGAAATATAGCGCTAAAAAATGGGTCATGCCTGTGGATAATATTATGGATAGGTATTACTTGCATGGGGTAAAAAACTATGTGTTAGAGCCTTTTGCCATTAGTGAAGATGAAACATTGAGCGAATATTCTAATGTGCAACAAAAAATAATCCCTAAAAAATTGTCTGTGGAAATTAGAATAGGAAAATTCTTACATAAAGCTGTGATAAAGGTGTTTAATAAGATTGTTAGTATTATCTTTAGAAATTAATCGTCTATTTGAATTCAAGTTTAAAGGTTGGATTTAAACAATCTTTTGGTAAGGTAATCGTTTGAGAAAGAATCTTATAATGGTAACAATTTTCATCTTCAAAGAGAGGTTTGGCAAGCAAACGATTTGAAAAGGGTAAACTTTTTTGATTGGCATTGAGAATCCCCTTGTTTAAAAAGAGAAAGGTTTGTGCAAGCTTAGTTATTTCGCTCAAATTATGACTTACTAAAATCACGCTTAAATTTTCACGCTTAATAAATTCAAGCAATCCAAGTTCTATTTCGGTTTTTAGGGCATTGTCTAGGGCATTCAAAGGCTCATCTAAAAGTAGTAAATTTTTCGCACCTATTAAAGCTCTTGCTAAAGCGACTCGTTGGGCTTGTCCGCCAGAGAGTTGGGAAATTTTTTGTTTGCTTAGATTTTCTAAACGCATTAAGTGCAATACTTCATTGATTTTGTTTTTGTCTTTAGGATTAGCAAAGGCGATGTTTTGATAGACATTTAAATGTGGGAATAGGGCGTAATCTTGAAACACAAAGCCGATTTTTCTATTCTGTGGTTTTAAAAAAATCTTTTTTTGAGTGTCTAACCATATGGAATGATTGACTTCAATATAGCCTTCATCTACCCTTTCAAGCCCGGCTAACACCCTTAAAATCGTGCTTTTACCTGCCCCTGATTCCCCACATAAAGCTACAATCTCTTTTTCTTCAATTTCTAGGTCTATATCTAAAACAAATTTACCCCTAGCCCCTAAAAGGGGTTTTTTAAATCGTGCTTTTATCATAAAAACGAGCTTTGTTTTTTATTCAAAAATAGAGTGATAAATAACAAGCTAAAACTTATAAGCGTAAGCGTTAAGGCGTATTGATGGGCTTTAGCATAATTAAGAGCTTCTGCTTCATTAAAAATCGCAATGCTAGCCACTCTTGTCTCACCTAGTATATCACCCCCAAGCATCATTACTACGCCAAATTCCCCTATGGTGTGCGTGAAAGTTGTAATAATAGCAATCAATAGACTAGGCTTGATATTAGGAAGTAGGACAAAAAAAAGGGTGTAACACTCCCCTTTACCCAAGCTATAACTCGCTTCTTTTAAAGAAGGGGGTAAGGAAATTAACGCACTTTTAATAGGGCTTACCATAAAGGGTAAGGAAAAAATCACGCTTCCTATAACAAGCCCTTGAAAGCTAAAAGCTAGTTTTAAATTCAAAGTATCTTGTAAAAACGCCCCTAAGAACGAGTTGGGCGAGAAGGCTAAAAGAAGATAAAATCCCAAAACGCTTGGGGGCAAGACTAAAGGCATATACACAAGCGTTTCTACTAAACTAGTTAAAAGATTGCGTTTAAGACTTAAAAAATAGCCTAAGAAAATGCCTATAGGAAGTAAAATAAGAGTGGTAATCAAAGCTAAAGAAAAGCTCAAACGCATGGTAATTAAAAATTCATTATCCACTCTTTATAAAACCCTTTCTTTGTTTGTTTTAATCTACAATGTAGCCGTATTCTTTAAAGATAGCTTGAGCCTTAGGGCTAAATAAGAAGTCTTTAAAAACTTTGGCTAAAGGGTTATTAACCCCATGCTTGGTAATGATTAGGGCTTGTTCAATAGGGGTATAAAGGGCTTTATCAATAATGAAATAAGAGAGATTTTTATCCTTTTTATCTATTAAAGATAGCGCTCCAAAGCCTATTTGAGTGTTATTAGTGAGAACAAATTGATGCGCTTGTGAAACAGAAGTGCCATAAATGATTTTAGATTGAAGGCTTGTTGTGAGTTTTAAATGCTCTAAGACTTCTAGGCTCGCTTTTCCATAGGGGGCTAAATTAGGATTAGCCATAGCAATATGCTTAATCTTAGGGTCTTTAAGAATCTCTAAAGAATTAATTTTAAGATTCTTGCTCCATAACACTAATACCCCTTTAGCATAAACTTCGGCTTTAAAGGGAGTTAATTTTTCATCATAAAGCTTTTTAGGTCTAGCAACATCTGCTGAGATAAATAAATCAAAAGGGGCGTTTTGAGCAATTTGAGTGTAAAGCTTTCCTGAAGAGCCAAAGCTAGTGCTGATATTTGTGCTTGGGTGTTCTTTTTGAAACTCTTTAATAAGGGCTTTTAAAGCATGCGTAAGATTAGCGGCGGCGGCGATTTTTAAATCTTGTGCTAAGAGTGTGTTTATAAAACAAAATAATATAAGGGCTATAATTTTTTTTAGCATAAGAAAAATCCTTGTTTAAAATCTGATTTTTTAGTTCTAGTTGATTTTACTTTAAAAAAGCGAATTTTAGCCTAAAACCATAAGCCTTATTAAAACATGCTATATTTCTTGTTTTTATAATCAAAGTTTTGAATTTTTAGGAGTTATATGTTTTTAAAACGAGTTCAAGAGGCTTTAGAGGCCTTTAAAAATGGCGAAATGATAATTGTAATGGACGATGAAGATAGGGAAAATGAGGGCGATTTAGTTCTAGCTGGGATTTTCTCTACTCCAGAAAAAATTAATTTTATGGCTACGCATGCAAGGGGGCTAATCTGTGTGTCTTTAACCAAAGAAATCGCACAAAAATTTGAATTACCCCCTATGGTTAGCGTGAATGATTCTAATCATGAGACCGCTTTCACGGTTTCTATTGATGCTAAAGTTGCAAAAACGGGGATTTCTGCTTTTGAAAGGCATTTAACGATTGATTTATTATGTAAAGACACCACAAAGCCTAGCGATTTTGTGCGCCCGGGGCATATCTTTCCTTTGATTGCTAAAGATGGTGGGGTCTTAGCACGCACAGGTCATACAGAGGCAAGCGTGGATTTGTGTAAACTTAGTGGGTTAAAACCTGTAAGTGTGATTTGTGAAATTATGAAAGAAGATGGCTCTATGGCTAGAAGGGGCGATAAGTTCTTAGGCGATTTTGCCTCTAAGCATAATCTAAAAACCCTTTATGTCTCTGATTTGATTAGTTATCGCTTGCAAAATGAAAACTTACTTCAAATACTTGAAAGTAAAGAAAAGGAATTTTTAAATCATAAAACTAAGTATTATGCCTTTTTAGACCATCAAAAAAAGAGTCATTATGCGTTTAAATTTGAAGGCTCAAAGCCTAATGATTTAGCGCCTTTAGTGCGCTTTCATCTTATCAAAGAAGATTATGAGTTTTTAAGTTCAAATGCTTACGAATCCTTTCTTAGGGTTTTAGAGAGGTTAAAATTAGAGGGGGGGTATTTGATTTTTATGCATGCACAAACTAAAGAAAGCAGTGTGATTAAAGATTTTGGTATTGGGGCTTTAATCCTAAAAAGCCTTAAGATAGAGAGTTTTAGATTGCTTAGTTCTTCTGAAGATAAGGAATATAAAGCTTTAAGTGGTTTTGGGCTTAAGCTTGTAGAAACGATTAATTTTTAAGTTTTAGGAGTTTTAAAAGTCTCTAGTTTGGATATAATACATTCTTTTTAACTCATCTAAACAAGAGAATAATATCAGTCAATTAAGGTGTATGTCAGATTTGCTTAAAATGTTGCAAAGATTATGGATAATTTATATTATTTTTTTGCTTTTAAGCCTTAATGTAGAGGCAAAAAGCACAAAACTTGAAGAATCACTCAAGCACCATTCCAAAAATCTTGCTTGGCAACATTTTAAAGAAAGGTTTAAGAAGAGTAACACGCTTTATTATACCCCTAGTAGTCGTTGGAAGTATCTAGGCACAAGCGCTGGAATTTTAGGAATCTCGTTGGTTATAGGTATTGTTGGGTTATACCTTATGCCAGAGAGTGTAACTAATTGGGATAAGCAACATTTTGGCGTGAAAAGTTGGTTTGAAGATGTGCGTATGGGGCCTAGATTAGATAATGATAGTTTTATTTTTAATGAAGTTTTACACCCTTATTTTGGCGCTATGTATTATATGCAACCCCGCATGGCAGGCTTTAGTTGGATGGCTTCGGCATTGTTTTCTTTTGTGATGTCAACGGCATTTTGGGAGTATGGCTTAGAGGCATTTGTAGAAATTCCTAGTTGGCAGGATTTAATCATTACACCATTATTGGGTTCATTGCTTGGAGAGGGGTTTTATCAGCTCACACGCCGTATTCAAAATAATGGTGGGAAGTTGTTTGGCTCATTATTTTTGGGGCGTTTAGTGATTGCTTTAATGGACCCTATAGGTTTTATTATTAGGGATTTAGGCTTAGGAGAGGCTTTAGGGATTTATAATAAAAATGAATGGCATTCAAGTCTTTCGCCAAGTGGTTTGAATATAACTTATAAATTTTGATATTTTGAGATTGGGTTTTTTGAAAAAATAAAAATAAAAAGATAAGAATAGTTTGAAAAATTACTTTTTAACGCTATAGTTGGAGTATTTGAAAAAGAGCTTAATTCTATTACATTTAGAGGAGCATTTCTTTTGCAACATTTAGAAGTTTCTAACAAGGCTAAATTACCCACGCAATTTGGGGAATTTTACATGCAATCTTTTAGGGAAAAAGATTCTAATGGCACTAAAGACCATTTAGTAATTTTTACACCTGAGTTTTCAGATATTCCTTTGGTGCGATTACATTCAGAATGCTTAACCGGCGATGCTTTAGGTTCGCAAAAATGCGATTGTGGGGGGGAATTGCAAATGGCAATGGAAAGGATTATTAGTTCTAAAGAGGGGGGGCTAGTGATTTATCTGCGTCAAGAGGGTCGTGGTATAGGGCTTTTCAATAAGGTTAATGCCTACGCCTTGCAAGATAAGGGCTATGATACAATTCAAGCTAACGAGATGATGGGGTTTAGAGATGATGAGAGGGATTATAGCATTGTAGGGGAGATTTTAGAATACTATCACATTAAAAAAATGCGCTTATTAACCAATAACCCTAAAAAAATCATAGCCCTAGAAAAATACGCTGAGATTGAAAGAGAAAGTTTGATTATATGTGCTAACGAACACAACAAAAAATATTTAGAAGTTAAAAAGCTAAAAATGGGGCATTTATTATGAAAACTTACCCCACTTTAATTGGTTTTGAAGAGGCTTTAAGGATTGTTAGGCAAGCGCATATTACGCCCTTAGGGAAAGAAAAAGTTGTTTTTTCTCAAGCCCTTAATAGAACCTTAGCTACAGATATTGTAGCGCCATTTGATAACCCTAAATATGATGTTTCAAGCATGGACGCTTATGCGTTTTCTAGCAAAGACACTCAGATTTTAATCACAGAGGGCTTAGAATTATTTCCTAGTGATAATCCGGTAGAAAACTCTACAGAATTGGCGCTAAAAAAGGGCTGTGCCATTAAGACTTTTACTGGGGCAAGAATGCCAAAAAATAGCGATTCGCTTTTAATTGTAGAGCATGCTGAAATAAGAGATAACAAGCTTTTTTTAAAAGAGGGCATAAACTTGCCAAAGCCCAATGATTTTGTGCGTAAAATGGGGCAAAATTATTTTCAAAACGATAAATTATTTGCTAAAGGGCAAGAAATTTCAGCCTATGGCATAGGGCTTTTAGCAAGCCTTAATCAAGTGTTTGTTGAAGTGATGAAAAAACCACGAGTGGCAATTTTAAGCACCGGAAATGAGCTTGTTGAAGTAGGGGCTGAAACACAAAATCCAAATGCTATAAGAAGTTCAAATAATCATCTTTTAAAAGCTCTTGTAGAGAGCATGGGGGGTATTGGTGTGTTATATGAGCTTATGGGCGATGATTTAAGCGCTATCAAAAAAAGTATGCAAGAGGCATTGCTAGAAAATGACATGCTTATTACTACAGGAGGTATGAGCATGGGGGATTATGATTTTGTGCAAGTGGCTTTAGAAGAAATGTGTGAAATGCAGTTTAAAAAAGCACGCATTAAACCCGGAAAGCCCATAGCCTTTGCTCTATATAAGCACTACAATATCACTAAGCCTATTTTGGCTTTGCCCGGAAACCCTGATGCCTCTTTAATGACTTTTTATTTATTTGGAAAAATCCTTTTCAATCACTTGCTTAATAGGGGCAATCAAGAAGATTTACCCATAATGCAAGCCATTTTAGAAGATGAAATTATGCGTAAAGACACTCGTTTAGAATTTCGTTTCTGCTCTTTAAAACTTAAAGAAGGCGCATGGCATGCAAGTTTAGAGCCTGTAGTTTATAGAAATCCTAAAGAACATGGCGTCATTTTATTAGATGAAGAAGTATTGCATTTTCAAAAAGGAAGTGTTGTTAAAGTAATGCGTCTAGCAGATTTAGTCTAAAAGTTTAAGGTTAGAGTTATGATAGAAGTGCGATTTTTTGGGCCTATAAAAGAAGAAAATTTTTTAGTCCAAGCGAGCAATTTAAAGGAATTAAGAGCGATTTTACAAGAAAAAGAGAGCGTGAAAGAGTGGCTAAGCGTGTGTGCTATAGCGCTTAATGATAAATTGATAGATGATTTAGACACGCCCTTAAAAGATGGCGATGTCATTAGCTTGTTACCGCCGGTTTGTGGGGGCTAGAATGCTAGAAATTTTTCAAGGAGCATTAGATACTTCTAAGCTTTTGAATCAATACCAACAAGAGGCAAATTTAAAAAACTTTGGAGCATTTTGCGTGTTTGTTGGTATTGTAAGAGAGGAGAATAACATTCAAGGCTTGAGCTTTGATATTTACGAGGCGCTTTTAAAAGCGTGGTTTGAAAATTGGCAAATTAAAGCCAAAAATTTAGGCGTAATGCTAAAAATGGCACATAGCAATGGCGATGTTTTAGTAGGGCAAAGCTCGTTTTTATGCGTTTTAATGGGGAAAAATAGAAAAAATGCCTTAGAATTATACGAAAATTTTATTGAAGATTTTAAGCATAACGCCCCCATTTGGAAATACGATTTAATCAATAATGAACGCATTTATGCCAAAGAAAGAAGTTTTCCCTTAAAAGGAAGTGGGCTTTTAGCTTAAAAAAAAGGAGTTAGTATGCAAATTATTCATATAGGCGTTTTAAGTGCGAGCGATAGGGCATCAAAAGGGATTTATGAAGATATTAGCGGTAAAGCAATACAAGAAGTGTTGAGCGAATATTTGCTCAATCCCTTAGAATTTCATTATGAAGTCTTAGCTGATGAGCAAGATTTGATTGAAAAAGCACTCATTAAAATGTGTGATGAATATCAATGCGATTTGGTTGTTACAACCGGTGGCACAGGTCCTGCCTTAAGAGATGTAACCCCAGAGGCTACAGAAAAAGTGTGTCAAAAAATGCTCCCCGGATTTGGAGAGCTTATGCGCACAGCAAGTTTAAAATATGTGCCTACAGCGATTTTATCACGCCAAAGTGCTGGCATTAGAAATAAAAGCTTAATAGTGAATTTACCCGGTAAGCCAAAAAGCATTAGAGAGTGCTTAGAGGCGGTTTTCCCAGCTATTCCTTATTGTGTGGATTTGATTTTAGGGCGTTATATGGAAGTGAATGAAAAAAATATTCAAGCCTTTCGTCCCAAACAATCTTAAAAGGTAAAAATATGGAACTCACTCATTTGAATGAAGAAAATCAGCCTAAAATGGTAGATGTAGGAGATAAGGAAATTACTGAACGCATTGCTTTAGCAAGCGGAAGAATTAGCATGAGTAAAGAGGCTTATGAGGCGATTGTCAATCATTCTGTCAAAAAGGGTCCTGTATTACAAACCGCTATTATTGCAAGTATTATGGGGGCTAAAAAGACAAGTGAGCTCATTCCTATGTGTCATTCTCTAATGCTTAGTGGGGTAGATATTGATATCTTAGAAGAGAAAGAAACTTGTAGTTTCAAACTCTATGCAAGAGTGAAAACTCAAGCCAAAACGGGTGTAGAAATGGAGGCCTTAATGAGTGTAAGCACTGGGCTTTTAACTATTTATGATATGGTAAAAGCGATAGATAAAAGCATGGTTATAAGTGAAATTATGCTAGAGTATAAGAGTGGGGGAAAGAGTGGGATTTATCATTGAGTTTTAGCAAGAAATATGGTTTAAATTATCATTTTCTCTTTAAAGCTTAGAAATATTAAGATAAAATAAAGTTTTAGAATGGTTTATATAAATGACAATTTGGTTGTCAAAGAATACAAAAGATTTTGAATTTAAGGATAGACATGCAGGATATTAAAGGTTCTATTAGAGGTTTGTTTGGACAATGTGTTTTAGGGACGAGTGTATTAGCTCTCTTGGTTGGTTGTAGTCCTAAGATTATAGAAACAGATAATGTGGCATTAAAATTAGTTTATCAGCCAACCACACATAGCGCTCAAGCATTAGATAAAAGTATTTTACTTTTAAGACCCTCACTTCAGTATAGCGATAATATTGCTAAAGAGTATGAAAATAAATTCAAAAACCAAGTTGTGCTTAAAACTGAAGATATTTTAAAGAATCAAGGTTATAGGGTTGTTAATGTTGAAAGCAGTGAAAAAAGTGATTTATCTTTTGCGCAAAAGAAAGAGGGGTATTTGGCAATCTCTATGAATGGAGAAATAGTTTTACGCCCTGACCCCAAAAGAACTACGCAAAAAAAGTCAGAGCCGGGATTATTGTTTTCTACCGGATTGGACAAAATGGAGGGAGTTTTAGTTTCAGCAGGCTTTATTAAGGTGATGTTAATTGAGCCTATGAGTGGAGAGGCATTGGATTCCTTTATGATTGATTTGAGCGAATTAGATATTCAAGAGAAGTTTTTGCGCACCACTCATTCTAGTCATAGTGGAGGGCTAGTTAGCACTATGGTTAAGGGCTTAGATAATTCTAATGATGCGATTAAGAATGCCTTGAATAAGATTTTTAAAGACATTATGGATAGGATTGATAAAAAGCTCACTCAAAGCAATTTAGAGGCTTATAAAAAGGATGCCCAAGAGTTAAAAAATAAGAAAAATAGATAGAAATTGCTTGAATAAAGCGTTTGGAGGGGGTTATTTAGGAGTTTTTTTAAGCTCTTTATGTATTTTAGATGCAGAGGATTTTACTTACTCTATTCCTAAAAAAGAAGAATTGGGGCATCGCAAATTTTTAAAGAAGAAATGCTTACGAAACCCTTTAAAACCCCCTTGCTTTACCAAATCTAAACCCCCCATTAAAAAGCCTTTTAATTTAGATAAAAGCTCTCGTTATTATGGCACAAGCGTGGTGCAGATGTCATGGCTACAAAGCACTCAGCGCTTTAAAAAAGCCCCCTTAGAATCTCAAAGTATTCCTTTTGCTGAAATTAGCTTAATTCTTGGCTATAAGCATTTTTTTGATAAAAAAGGGCGCTATGGGTTGCGCTATTATGCGTTTTTAGACTATGCGTATGGGTTTATCCCTAAAGGTGAACTTGCTAATAATGCTTATTTTATAAAAAGCACAAGCATTCCTAAGGCTTATCAAAACAAACTACAAAAAAAAGAAACTTTTATTAACGCCCTTATTTATGGGATGGGATTAGATGTCTTATATAGGCGTGCGTTTGGGACATTGTTTTTAGGGATAAACTTAGTAGGCGAAAGCTGGTTTTATGAAACTAAGATTTTTAAAGAATGGGCAAAAACTCCGCATACCACCTATAAACCCAATATGTTTCAATTGATGTTTAATATGGGGTATCGCTACCGCTTTTCTAGGCATAAAAATTGGGCGATAGAATTTGGCACACGCATTCCCATATTGAATAATCATTACTTTAAAAGTCCTACTTATGAACTTACTTTTAGGCGTAATCTTTCAATCTATCTCACTTCAACTTACGATTTTTAAAGTCTTTTGTTTTTGTAAAATTTCTAATCATTAGAAAAGTTTTAATTTTCTTAGGTTATAATAATTAGGTTATCAACCAAAGATTGTCTTATTAACCTTAAAAGCTAGGAGTAAAAACATGGGACAAAAACTAGAAAAAGACTTTCCTAACAACAATAACTCTTTAAATCATTCTTTATTTTCTCGTAGGGATTTTATTAAATCTGTTGCTATTGCTAGTGCGGCAAGTAGTGCTGGAATGCTCTTGCCTAGTAGCTTAGAGGCTAAGATGGATAATAATCAAGAGAATTGGAAATGGGATAAAGCCCCTTGCAGATTTTGTGGCACAGGCTGTGGCATTATGATAGCCACTAAAAACGATAAGATTGTAGCTGTGAAAGGTGATCCTATCGCTCCTGTAAATAAAGGTTTGAATTGTATTAAGGGTTATTTTAACGCTAAAATTATGTATGGCGAGGACAGACTGACTGAACCATTATTAAGGGTGAATGAAAAGGGCGAGTTTGATAAAAAAGGCAAATTCAAACCTGTATCATGGAAAAGGGCTTTTGATGAAATGGAAAAGCAATTCAAAAAAACCTATAACGAAATGGGACCAAGTGGCGTAGGTATTTTTGGCTCTGGGCAATACACTATTTTGGAAGGTTATGCAGCAGTTAAGTTATTAAAGGCTGGGTGGCGTAGTAACAATATTGACCCAAATGCGAGACATTGCATGGCAAGTGCGGCAGGGGGGTTTATGCAAACCTTTGGAATTGATGAGCCAGCAGGATGCTATGATGATATTGAATTAACTGATACTATCATCACTTGGGGGGCAAACATGGCAGAAATGCACCCTATTTTATGGTCTAGGGCAAGCGATAGAAGATTGAGTAATCCAGATAGAGTTAAGGTAGTCAATCTTACCACTTTTTCTAACCGCACTTCCGGAATTGCAGATATAGAAATTATCTTTAAGCCTAGCACGGATTTAGCGATTTGGAATTACATCGCTAGAGAAATTGTCTATAACCACCCCGAAGTTATGGATAAAGAATTTTTGAAAAAACACATTATTTTTGCAACCGGCTATGCTGATATTGGCTATGGCATGCGAGATAATCCTAACCACCCAAAATATAGCAACAAAGAAAAAGAGACGATGAGAAAGCAAAATGAAATCATTTTAGACGAAGAAGAGGCTATCGCTCTAAAGCATTTAGGGGTTAAAAAGGGTGATAAGTTTGAAATGAAACATTCAAAAGAGGCTGGAAAACATTGGGAAATTTCTTTTGAAGAGTTTAAAAAGGCTTTAGAGCCTTATACCTTAGAATATGTTGCAAAAGTGGCTAAGGGAGATAAAAATGAGCCTTTAGAGAGCTTTAAAGAAAAATTAAAAAATCTTGCCAAACTCTATATTGAAAAAAATAGAAAAGTGGTGAGCTTTTGGACTATGGGCTTTAATCAGCATACTAGGGGAACTTGGGTAAATGAGCAAGCTTACATGGTGCATTTTTTACTAGGCAAGCAAGCTAAACCCGGAAATGGAGCGTTTTCTTTAACCGGTCAGCCTAGTGCTTGTGGGACAGCTAGAGAAGTAGGCACTTTTAATGCTCGCTTACCAGCAGATATGGTTGTAACTAATCCTAAACACAGAGAAATTGCTGAAAAAATTTGGAAACTTCCAAGTAATACCATAAATCCTAAACCAGGACACCATTTTGTCTCTATGATGAGAGCCTTAGAAGATGGTAAGGTTAAATTTATTTGGGTAGCGGTCAATAACCCATGGCAAAATAGCGCTAATGCAAACCATTGGATAAAAGCCGCAAGAGAAATGGATAATTTTATTGTGGTAAGTGATTGTTATCCGGGCATTAGCGCTAAGGTGGCGGATTTGATTTTACCTACAGCTATGATTTATGAAAAATGGGGGGCTTATGGAAATGCAGAAAGACGCACCCAACATTGGAAACAACAAGTTTTACCCATAGGAAGTGCTATGAGTGATACTTGGCAAATTATGGAGTTTTCTAAGCGCTTTAAGCTCAAAGAAGTTTGGAAAGAGCATAAAATTGATGATAAGCTCACTCTACCCAATGTTTTAGAAGAGGCTAAGAAAATGGGCTACCATGAAAACACCACTCTATATGAAGTCTTGTTTGCTAACCAAGAGGCTAAGAAATTTTTAGCTAATGATGTAGTGGGAAAGGGAGCTAAAAATAGCGAAGTGTTTGGCGATAGTCGTAATGTAGTAGGGAGCGATGATAAAGTCTTTAAGGGCTATGGCTTTTTTATTCAAAAATATTTATGGGAAGAGTATCGTAAATTTGGCTTTGGACATGGGCATGACTTGGCGTATTTTGATGATTATCATAAAGTTAGGGGCTTGAGATGGCCTGTAGTGAATGGCAAGGAAACTTTATGGCGCTTTAACACTAAATTTGACCCTTATGCAAAAAAAGCTAATCCTAATGGTGATTTTGCCTTTTATGGAAAGGCTATGAAAGAAATCCCACAAGGCGATTTAAAAGCCCCTAAAGAGGGAACTAAAGTCAAATTGGATAATAAAGCTAAAATTTTCTTTAGACCTTTTATGAAAGCCCCTGAACGCCCTAATAAAGAATATCCTTTTTGGTTAGCCACCGGGCGTGTGCTAGAGCATTGGCATAGTGGAACGATGACTATGAGAGTGCCAGAATTATATCGTGCAGTGCCAGAGGCTAGGTGCTATATGCATGAAGAAGATGCTAAAAATTTGGGTGTAGAAAATGGCGAGTTAGTTTGGATTGAATCACGCCGTGGTAAGGTTAAGGCTAGGGTGGATTTAAGAGGGCGTAATAAACCGCCCATGGGGTTAGTGTATGTGCCTTGGTTTGATGAGAAAGTTTTCATCAATAAGGTTTGTTTAGATGCAACATGCCCTATCTCAAAACAAACGGATTATAAAAAATGCGCCGTTAAAATCACTAAGGCTCATAATGTTTAAAAAACTAAAGAATAGAACATGCAAAAAGAGCCAAAAAATTCTTCTAGGCGTGAATTTTTAAGCACCTTTTTAAAGGGTGCGAGCCTTTGTGCGAGCGTGAGCTTTGTGGGGGCATTTTTTTTAAAGAGTAAAGAAGGGTATTTTTTACGCCCGCCAGGCGCTGAAGATGAAAAGCGTTTTTTAAGCGCTTGTGTTCGTTGTGGACTATGTGTGAAAGCTTGCCCTTATGATACTTTAAAATTAGCAAGCCTATTAGACCTAGCCAACAATGGCACACCTTATTTTGAGGCAAGGAATATCCCTTGTTATCTATGCTCTGATTTGCCATGCATAAGAGCATGCCCTACGGATGCACTTTTAAAAAGCCATTTAGAGCCAAATAAAGGTATTCGCTCAGTTCAAATGGGAATTGCTATTGTAGATTCTCTATCATGCGTGGCGTTTTGGGGGATACAATGTGATGTGTGTTATAGGGCTTGCCCCTTAATAGATGAGGCACTTGTTTTAGAAAAAAAGCATAATGAGCGCACTAATAGGCACGCACTCTTATTGCCTGTGGTTAAAAATGATAAATGCGTGGGGTGTGGGCTTTGTGAGAGAGCTTGTATTACCAAAGAGCCTGCTATTAGGGTGTTGCCTAGAGAGTTTGTATTGGGTGAAGTAGGCAATCATTATGTGAAAGGTTGGGATATTAAAGACCAAGAGCGTGTTAAAAAGGCTCAAGGTGCAATCTTGCCAAAAAATGAGCAAAAAGCTATAGATTATCTCAATGAGGGGTTATAATGCGTTATTTAATAGCTAGGCGTGTGGTGCAAATAGGTATTTTAGTCTTATTTGTTCTAGGGATAGGATTTAAAGGGAATTTAAGCTCTTCAGTTATTTTTTCTAAAGTTCCACTAAGCGACCCATTTGCCATTTTACAATTATATTTGGCAGGTTTTAGTATAGGCATTAAGGCTCTTCTAGGCGCTGTAGTTATGCTAGGTTTTTACGCTCTTATTGCGGGTAGGGCATTTTGTGCTTGGGTTTGCCCTATTAACATAATTACTGATTTAGCTCATTATGTGCGAGAAAAAACGATTTTTAAACATTCGCAAGCCTTAAATATCCATAGAAATACCCGTTATTACGCACTAGTTTTATGCTTGATTTTATCCTTTATTTTAGGATTTCCTGCATTTGAGGGGATTTCTTATATTGGGGTGGTGCATAGGGGAATTATTTTTGGTTCATTTTCATGGATTATGGTGGCGTTTGTGATTTTTTGCATAGATTTGTTTTTAGCTGAGCGCTTGATTTGCTCTAAGCTTTGCCCTTTAGGGGCGTTTTATGCTCTTATTTCACGCTTTTCTTTATTAAGAATTTCACACCAAGCCCACAAATGCACAAGGTGTGATCGCTGTTTAATGGTATGCCCTGAAAGTCAAGTGCTAACAATGATAGGCAAAAGAAGTGAATGGGTCAAAAATACAGAGTGCATAGAATGCGCTCGCTGTATTGAAGTGTGCGATGATGATGCTTTGAATTTTAATTTAATAGATTTGTTAAAAAAGGGAAAATGATGAATATTAGTAGTGTGATTGTGGAATATGAGACTAAAAATTTAACAAGCTTGAAAGAAAAAATCGCCTTAATACAGCATTGTAGTATTGAATTAGAGGAATCCAATAAATTAGTTATTGTTATTGAATGTGAAGATTTAGAAACAGAATTAAAGGTTTATAAGACTTTAGAGGCATTAGAGGAGGTGAAACAAATCTATATGGCTTTTAGCTATCAAAACTTGGATAAAGATTTTGATAAAGCTTCAGATTCTAAGGCGTTAGAGCGTATTGAAAAAACACAAGAGGCGCAAGATTTTTGTTATTATGGGGACATCTATAGGCGCTATTAAAACAATTTTTCTAAACTCTGATTAAAATAAATTCGGCTATAATAACTAACTTATAACATTTTATTTTTTAATGATTAAGGAAACGCATGAACCTTGAAGTCAAAAAACTTGATACCGCAAACGCTCAAGTGAGCGCTAAACCCTCTACGCAAGATATGCAAAAGCGCTATGAGAAGTTCGCTCAAAAAGTTGCCAAAAACGCTAAGATAGATGGTTTTAGAAGAGGTAAAGTCCCTCTTAGTCTCATTAAATCTCGTTATCAAGCTAATATTGAGCAAGATGCTCAAGAAGAAATGGTGCAAGAAATCTTAAAAGATGCTCTTAAAGAATTAGGCGTTGAGTCTAAAGACTTGATTGGTAGCCCCCATATTACTAAGTTTGAAAAAAAAGATGATTGTTTTGAAGTAGAAATGAGCGTAGGACTAAAGCCTACAATTGTTTTGGATAAGATTAAAGATTGTGCGCCTAGTTTTAAAGTAGAGGCTGTAGCTGAAGAAATGGTGCAAGAGCGTTTGAAAAAACTTGCCAAAGACTATGCTAAACTTATAGATGCTAAAGAAAACAAAGAGGCTCAACATGATGATGTGGTAACGATTGATTTTGAGGGCTTTATTGATAATGAGCCTTTTGAAGGTGGTAAAGCTGAGAATTTTAGTTTCACTCTAGGTAGCAAGCAAATGCTTGAAGAATTTGAAAAAGCCGTTTTGAATATGAAAGTGGGCGAAGAAAAAGAGTTTCCTTTAAATTTCCCAACCGATTATCATGCTAATCATTTAGCTGGCAAAGAGGCTCGCTTTAAAGTGAAGTTGCATAAAATTCAAGTGCGTGATATTCCTGAAATTAATGATGAGTTTGCTAAAAATGTGCTTGCCCAAGAAGAAAATGCCACTCTTGCTACTTTACAAGACAGAGTGAAAGGACAACTTTTTGTAGAAAACAAAGCCAAGCTCTATAATGAGGAATTAAAAGAGAAGTTTATTGAAAGCCTAGATGAGAAAATTTCATTTGATTTGCCTAAAACGATTGTAGAGCAAGAAATGGATTTATTATTTAGAAATGCGCTTTATTCTATGGAAGAAGAGGAAGTGAAAGCTCTTCAAGAAGACCAAGAAAAAGCCAAAGAAAAGCGTGAATCTTTTAGAAAAGATGCCACAAAGAGTGTGAAAGTTACTTTCATTGTAGATGCTCTAGCCAAACAAGAAGAGATTTTTGTGCATGATAATGAGGTATTTCAAACCTTATATTACGAGGCTATGATGACAGGTCAAAATCCTCAAGCTCTAATTGGGCAATACCGCCAAAACAATATGTTACCAGCGGTAAAAATGGCAATGATTGAAGATAGGGTGCTTACCCATTTCCTAGACCAACAATTATCTAAAGAAGAACAAGAGATGATTCAAAGTCTAAAACCAACTTCAAAGAATACTAAATAAACTTTAAAAGGTAGGTAAGGATTATATGAGTTATGTTCCTTTTGTAATAGAGAAAACAGGGCGTGGAGAGCGTAGTTATGACATTTATTCACGCCTTTTAAAAGACCGCATTGTTGTTTTGAGTGGCGAAATTAATGATGAAGTAGCCTCTTCTATTGTGGCACAACTTTTGTTTTTGGAGGCTGAAGATCCCGAAAAAGATATTAGTTTGTATATCAATTCACCGGGTGGTGTTATTACAAGTGGGTTTAGTATTTATGACACCATGAATTTTATTCGCCCTGATGTTTGCACTATCTCTATGGGGCAAGCCTCTTCAATGGGAGCATTTTTACTTAGTTCTGGGGCTAAAGGCAAGCGTTTTTCTTTGCCTCATGCACGCATTATGATTCATCAACCTTTAGGTGGTGCACAAGGACAAGCTACTGATATTGAAATCACCACTAAAGAAATTTTAAGACTTAAAGGATTGCTCAACTCTATTTTGGCAGAAAATACCAACCAAAACTTAGAGAAAATCCAAAAAGATACCGAAAGAGATTTTTATATGAGTCCCTTAGAGGCGAAAGAATATGGTCTCATTGACCAAGTATTGCAAAAAAAGCTAAAGAAATAAATGCATGTTATTAGAAATTGTGCATTATCCTTCTAAAATCTTAAGAACCATTTCTAAGGAAGTGGTCTCTTTTGATAAAGAACTTCATCAACATTTAGACAATATGTATGAAACAATGATTGCGGGCAAGGGGATAGGATTAGCTGGCATTCAAGTGAATTTGGCTTTAAGAATGCTACTTATCAATATTCCTAGAGATGACGATAAGCAATACAAAGAAGATTGTTTAGAAATTATTAACCCAAAACTCATAGATACTAAGGGAATTGTAAAATGGAATGAGGGTTGCTTGTCAGTGCCTGATTTTTATGAAGAAGTGGAGCGTTTTGAAAAAATTACCATAGAATACCAAAATCGCTATGGTGAATTAAAAGTTTTAGAGGCAAAGGATTTATTGGCAATAGCCATTCAGCATGAAATGGACCATTTAAATGGTGTGCTATTTGTTGATAAGCTTTCTATTGTCAAACGCAATAAGTTTGAAAAAGAATTAAAGAAAAAGCAAAAACACAAAAATAAGTCATGATTAATACGATATTTTGTTCAACCATGCAACGAGGTTTGACAGAAGTCGTGGCTGTAGAGGCAACATTTAGTCGTGCTTTACCGGCATTTGTGATTTCGGGTTTAGCAAATAATTCTATTCAAGAGGCAAAGCAAAGAGTCCAATCCGCTTTACAGAACAATCATTTTACCTTTCCGCCTTTAAAAATTACTATCAATCTTTCCCCCTCTGATTTACCAAAATCTGGGAGTCATTTTGACTTACCCATTGCACTTTTAGTAGCCTTGCAAAAACAAGAGTTAAGTTTTAAAAAATGGTTTGCGTTTGGAGAGTTAGGCTTAGATGGCAAGATAAAATATAATCAAAATATTTTTCCCATGCTTTTAGATATTGCCATTAAATACCCTAATGCTCAAGTAATTCTTCCTAAAGCAAGTCAAGAATTAGTTTCTCTAATCCCTAATTTGCAATGCTTTTTTGTAGAGCATTTTAAAGAGGCGCTTGAAATTGTGCAAAACCCAGAGGCTAAAGCAGATTCTTATGTTAAGGATTTGCCGTTCCAATCTTTAGAAATTGATGATAAAAACTATTATTTTTCCAATGATTATGAATTGGATTTTAAGGAAGTAAAAGGGCAAATGATTGCCAAAGAGGCCGCTTTAATAGCGAGTGCTGGATTTCATAACTTGCTTTTAGAGGGAAGTCCGGGCTGTGGAAAAAGTATGATAGCTAGTCGCATGCGTTATATCTTGCCACCACTAAGTCTCAATGAAATGTTAGAATCTATTAAATTACGCATTCTAAGCCAACAAGATAGCGCCTATAGCCCTTTAAGAAGTTTTAGAAACCCTCATCAAAGCGCATCTAAATCTAGCATTTTAGGCTCAAGCTCTTTAAAAGAGCCAAAACCCGGTGAAATCGCATTAGCGCACAATGGCATACTATTTTTTGATGAACTGCCTCATTTTAAAAAAGATATTTTAGAGGCTTTAAGAGAGCCTTTAGAAAATAATAAATTAGTGATTTCAAGGGTGCATAGCAAGATTGAATACGACACTTCATTTTTATTTGTTGGAGCTTTAAACCCTTGTTTATGCGGGAATTTGTTAAGTCAATTTAAGGCATGTCGTTGCCAAGATAGAGAAATCACACAATATAAAAACCGCTTATCTGAGCCATTTTTAGACAGGATAGATTTGTTTGTGCAAATGGAAGAAACTTCCACAAAAGAAAATCCAAATCAAAATATTTGGACTTCTAAGATTATGCACCAAAAAGTTATGCAAGCATTCAAACATCAAAAACAGCGCCAGCAAACCACCTTTAATGGGAAGTTAAACGAAGCAGAAATTACACAATTTTGCCCTTTAAATAGCGAGAGTCAAAGTCTGTTAGAGCAAGCCATTGAGCGTTTTGGTTTGTCTATGCGTTCTATCAATAAGATTAAAAAGGTTGCTAGAACAATAGCAGATTTGAATGATTGTGAAAACATTAATAAAACACACATGCTTAAAGCATTAAGTTTTAGAAAAATTTCTTAAAAATAGAAAATATATCCTACAATACTTCCTTAAAAACTCATAAAAGTGTAAGGAAAAGTAATGCAAGAGTATTATATTCATAATTTAGATTGCCCTGATTGTGCGGCTAAGTTAGAGAATGCTTTAAATAAGCTAGATTATGTCAAAAAGGCTCAAATTATTTTTAGCACCAATAAATTATTGCTAGAAACTGATGACTTTGAGCAAGTCAAAAGCTTTATTAAAAAAAGAGAACCGCATTTAAGTCTTTCATTCGTAGAAGAAACGAAGGAAAAGCCATTAAGTTTTGTGCCGCTTATTTCAACGATTATTGTATTTTTAGGGGCATTATTAGTCTTGCATTTTGAGCCACAGGGCTTAATAGAAAAAAGCATGTATGTCTTGCTTGGCTTAGTGTATTTATATGCGGGTAAAGATGTGTTTTTAGGGGCGTTTTATAGTTTTAAAAAGGCGCATTTTTTTGATGAAAACGCTTTAATGCTTATTGCTACTATAGCAGCCTTTTGTGTAGGAGCTTATGAAGAGAGTGTTTCTATTATGGTGTTTTATTCAGCGGGCGAATTTTTACAAAAGCTTGCTATTGCACGCTCTAAGAAATCTATCAAGGCTCTTTTAGATGTTGCACCCCATTCAGCTTGTTTAAAAAGAGGTGAAGAATTAATCGTTATAGCACCAGAGGAGTTAAAAGTTGGTGATGTAGTGGTGGTTAAAGTGGGTGAAAAAATTCCTGTAGATGGCACAATTCTTAAGGGCGAGACCTTATTAGATCAACGAGCTTTAACGGGGGAATCTATGCCTATTAATGTTAAAGAAACTTCAGAGGTGCTTGGGGGTAGCTTGAATCTAAAGGCAGTCATTGAAGTAGAAGTGAAAAAAACCTATCAAGATTCTTCTATTGCTAAAATGGTAGATTTGGTTCAAAGTGCCGCTAATGAAAGAAGTGAGACAGAAAAATTTATCACTAAGTTTTCACGCTATTACACTCCAAGTGTGCTTTTTATTGCATTTTTAATTGCAACTATTCCGCCATTATTAAATATGGGGAGTTTTGATGAATGGATTTATAGAGGGCTTGTTGCTTTAATGGTGAGTTGCCCTTGTGCGTTTGTCATTTCTGTGCCATTAGGCTATTTTGGAGGTGTGGGAGCAGCAAGCAGAAAGGGGATTTTGATGAAAGGTGTACATGTATTAGAAGTGCTAACTCAAGCTAAAAGCATTGCCTTTGATAAAACCGGCACCTTGACTAAAGGGGTGTTTAAAGTGGTAGAGATTTCTCCTAAAGAGGGCTATAGCAAGGAAGATGTTTTGCGTTATGCAAGCTGTTCGCAACTCTTATCCACACACCCTATTGCAGTATCTATCAATAAAGCTTGTCAAGAGCTTTTAAAGGATAATAATACGCACAAGCATTGCATAGAAGATTATGAAGAAATCAGTGGTCTTGGGGTTAAGGCAAGATGCCATGCAGATTTGATTATTGCTGGGAATGAAAAGATGTTAGAAAAATTTAATATTTGCCATGATTATTGCCCTATAGATAGAGGAACGGTAGTTTATGTTTCTTTTAATGGAGTGTGTGTTGGACATATTGTTATTAGTGATGAGATTAAAGAAGATGCTTTAGAAACTTTAGAAACTCTAAAAATGCATGGCATAGAGCATTTTTGTATTCTTAGCGGAGATAGAAAAAGCGCAACTCAAAAAATTGCTCAAACACTTCATTGCGAATACCATGCTAGTTTATTACCAGAAGAAAAAACTATGGCGTTTAAGGAATTTAAAGAGCGCTATAAAACCCCAGCTATTTTTGTAGGCGATGGCATTAATGATGCTCCGACTTTAGCAAGCGCTGATGTAGGCATTAGTATGGGGCATGGCTCAGAATTAAGCAAACAAAGCGCTGATATTATCATTACCAACGATTCTTTATCTTCTTTAATTAAAGTTTTGGCTATTGCTAAAAAAACTAAGAGCATTATTTGGCAAAATATCTTGTTTGCCTTAGGGGTTAAAGCAGTGTTTATTGTATTAGGACTTATGGGATTTGCAACTTTATGGGAGGCAGTTTTTGGTGATGTGGGTGTAGCCTTACTAGCTTTAGCAAACTCTATGCGTGCTTTGAGAGCTTAAAAGTTTAAGCCTCATTGTTTAAGCTACAAAAGCCTTTTTTAGCTCTTGGCTACTCAAAGATAAATTAAAAGAAAAACTTCATAGAAGTCATTAAATGGCTTCTATCTTGTATATTAGCTTTACAACTATAGCCATTATGGTTACATAGGCTAGGATTGCCATCATAGCCTACTCTATAGCCCTCATGAGTATCAACAACATGATAGGTAAGCTTAATATCGGTAGTAAAAGTAGCGCTCCAGTTATAGCCCAAATTAAGGTTTACTCCCCATTCGCTCGCTCGTGGGGAGTAAGTATATTTGCTTAAGATACCCCACAAGAATTTCTTATGCACACCACCCCCAAATAGGTAGCCTGTAATAGCATTAGGAGAAATCATGTTGTTTAAAACACCGCCATAAACACTATTATTTCTAAAACCAATAGGAATAGGGCTACCATACCAGCCAATTTTTGCATTAGCATTGCCAAAGTTTTGATAATACCCAAAGCCAAAATTATATTCGTTGTAGTCAAAGCGTTGGTGAATAAGCAACGAAGAGGACCATTTACCAATCTTAGCGTTGCGCCAATATATATCGCTTAAATTGGATGCACAGAGAGGAAAAATCACATTAATGGTAGTTTGAGAGCGTAGTCCCAAACCCTTAAATTTAGGATTGCTATCAAAATGAAAGTTAATACCCGGTGCCTCATAGGTTTTAGGTGAAAAATAAATAAAAGGCGTTACTTTGACATATTTACTATAAAAATTAATTTGTGCAGCATGAATACCAGTATTGCTGACCTTATCACCATACTCTGTAACAATAGGTGCATACCAATCTCGTATCCATTCACCCACTGCTAACGCTCTTCCAAACGAACTAAACCAGTTTAAGGCAACTTTAGAATTGATTTTATAATTAAATTCAAAACCTTGAGTGTATCCGCTCATAAACATCGCTTTTGAGAGATAGCGCCCCAACTTCATTGTAAATTTATCTTTGTAGGTATAAAATAAATAAGCATTATAAAGCACATAATTGCGTGCATGTGCGTTTGCCTCAATTCTTGAATGTTTCCAAGGAGCATTGCCTAAGTAACCATACCAACGCCCCATATAAACATAGATTTCAGAGCCATAAACCTTGCCATTAGATTGGTCTATAAGAGTTTTTGTAGAATCATAAGCCACTCCACCTAAAATTCCTCCAATGCCTATCTTTATACTATGGTTTTCTATTTTTTTGGGGAGTAAATTAGCGTCAGCTTGAAGTTTGATAGTGGTTGTTACAAAAGTTTCAGTAGGAAAAATCCCTTCTTTGGAATTAAGCTTAGAATGATTAAAGCCTACTTTAGAAAAAGATTCAGCTATACCACTAAACTTATAATCAAAGGCTTGCAAATACGCTTGCATGCAACAAAATGGAGCGATTAATGCCAACATTCTCTGAGAGACTAACACGAGAAAAACCTTTTATTTTCTTTTGGTTAAAAACTTTTTGTATATTAGTGCAAACTTTATTAAAAAGGCATTAAAATGGTAATGTTAAGTTTATAAACAAAGTCTTAATGATTTTAATGTTAATAAAGGAAGAATAAGACTAAAAAATAAATTTCATAGATATATACATCGCACTTCTATCTTGGGAAGTGGCTTTGAAATTTTTATTATAGGGCTGATACCAATCACTAGGATTAGTTTTATAGCCTTTATGCATGTTAAGAGTGTGATACTGAAGTAAAACATCAATACTAACAAAACGACTCCATTTATATCCAACATGAAAATCTGTTGTCCATTCATCAGCCCTTGGAGCATAAATATATTTACCCATAATTCCCCATAAAAATTTCTTATGCGCCCCACCGCCAAAGACATAACCTGTGATTGCATTAGGTGAGACTAAATTATCAATAAAACCATCATAAATGCTACTATCCCTAAATAAAATCGGCGTAGAGCTACCATACCAGCCAATTTTTGCATTAGCATTGCCAAAGTTTTCATAATACCCAAAGCCAAAATTATATTCATTATAATCAAAGCGTTGGTGCAAGGATAAAGAAGTCCCAAAATGCCCCAATTTAGCGTTACGCCAATAAGTATTAGCTAAGTAGGAGGCATAAATAGGGAAAAATATTACTACTTGAGTAAGCGACCTAAAACCTAGTCCCTTAAATTTTGGATTACTATCTATGTGAGCCTCTAAACCCGGTGTATTATAGACTTTTGGCGAAAAATATAAAAAAGGAGTCATGCTGAAATATTTAGTAGAGATTTTGAAATTTAAAGAATGAATGCCATAAAAAGCTACTTTATTATGATTATCATATGTAATAGGGGCATAAAAATCACGAATATATGCCCCAAAAGCTAAGGCTCTACCAAAGGAGCTAAACCACTTTAGGCTCATTATAGGTGAAATCTTATATTCTAATTCAAAGCCTTGTGTATAGCCACTCATTAAGTGCATTTTAGATAGATAACGCCCCATTTTCAAATGGAATTTATCCTTATAGTCATAGGATAAATAAGCGTTATATAGCACATAATCACGAGCATGTAAATTAGATAAAACCCTTGAATGTTTCCAAGGAGCATTACCTAAAAAGCCCCACCAGCGCCCCAAATAAAAATAAAGCTCTGAACCATAAATTTGCCCTGTAGCTTGGTCTATAAGAGTTTTGGTAGAATCATAAGCAAAAGCGCCTATCATACCCCCAATGCCAACTTTTAAGCTATGATTTTCTATTCTTTTAGGGAGTAAATTAGCATCTACTTGAAGTTTAGTGGTAATGGTTGAATAGGTTTCTGTAGGGAATATGCCCTTTTTAGAATTAATGGGTGTATGATTAAAGCCTATTTTTGAGTAAGATTCAGCTATACCAATAAATTTATAATCAAAGGCTTGCAACAAGGCATAAGAATGCAAATAGGCAATCAAACACGCTTTTTGAAAACGCAACATAAAAATCCCTCTAAGCCAATCAAGCTAGGGCGTATTGTATTACAAGTTTTCTAAAAACATCTTAAGGGCAACTTCTTAGAAACTCTAAAAGACCCAATATGTTTTTATTTTTTCATAGGTTCAAAAGAATGCCCTAAAGCCTGATAGATTTGATTAACATACTGCACTTGATTATCTTCTAAAATTTCATGGAAGTATTTCTCAAGTTTTGGGTCTAAGATACCTAAAAACATTTCCACACCAATTGCACTAGAGTAATTAACCCAATCATAGACTAAATCACTCTCTAATAATGAAGCGTATTCTACTAATTTGTCATTGCTTTCTTGCAAAGCGTTAACTATGAGTAGATTTCTTCTGTCTTTAGGTTGGACTAGGAGCAACAAAGAAGGGTTAAAATTGATTTGCGTAGAAAATACTCTTGATGGCTTATCATCTAAAAGTCCAATTTGAGAGAGAATGAGTCCGCTTTTTATGGTAGGGGTATTTAAAATTAACATAGAATCTTTAAAAAAATCTTCATCTTTTTTAAAGCCCTTAGAAAAGCTTGTCGCACGCCTATAAGAAATATTTTCTTGATATTTTACATGAATTTTTAGACTCTCTACTACCTGCCTTAAATGCTCTCCCATAATTCCATCATCATCATATTCAATAATGGGGGCATTAAGATTGATATAAGGGAGTAACATTTTTAATTGCTCTTTATAGTCAATCCCTCCAAAATATAAGCGCTCTGGAAGTGCTTGGTTGGCTTGTGTTATTTCTAATTGTGTTTTATGCACACTTGGCACATAAGTAGGGATACTAATGCTAGTTTTTTTAAGTAAATTCTCCACCCCATTTTTAGTAAGTAGGGCAATCACAAAAGGATATTTTGCTTTTTCAATTTCTTGATAAGCTCTAAATAATTGGTCTGGGTCTTCTTGGTCGCTATCAAAGACTTGCACTCTAAAATCCCCTTCTTTGGTATTTAGGTATGCTAGAATGCTATTAAGGACTGAAATCGCATAACGCCCCACAACAGCCTTTGGTAAAAGCACAGCAATATCAGCTTTAAGCTCCCATTTATCTTTGTGTGAGGCATTAGATATGACATAGGGGGGATTGAGCTTATTGATAATTTCAAGGTAATAAGCCTTTAGGGCTTTATCTTGGGTGCGATAATCATACTTAGACACAAAAGAAAAAACCTTATTTTGTCGCATAAGAGTTCTTAAGCATTCTAAAGAGCAAGGGTGTGCTCTAAAAACTTGTTGGTGTGCTGGGGGCAAGGGGGAGAATAAATAGCTTTTTGCACTCAAAGGTGTTGCTACTAAGAATGCTAAGCAAGCACTAAAAAAGTGTTTTGAAAATAAGGTTTTAAACATCAATGGCATTTTTCTCTCTAATTGAAATTAAATTCCTAATCTATAGGCAGTAGAAATTATAGGCTAAATTGCCTTTAATTTCCATGCACCATTACTTTTAAAAGCTGTGATTTTACCCTATTTTAGAATAACAATTTTATTTTTAGTTATAATATTTAAAAACTTATAGGAAAAACTTTGAGTTCTAAGAAATTGACGCATTTTGTTAGCTGTGCGGGTTGAGCGGCCAAAGTAGGTCTGGAAGACCTAGCACATTTAATGGCTAATCTCAAACAAACTGATGACAAAAATTTATTGGTGGGCTTTAAAGAAAGCGATGATTGTGGGATTTATCGCTTAAGAGATAATACGCTTTTAGTGCAAAGCGTGGATTTTATCACACCTGTTGTAGATGATGCTTTTATGTATGGACAAATTGCGGGTGCGAATGCACTGAGTGATGTTTTTGCTAAAAGAGCTAAAGCAATAACGGCTATGAGCTTGCTTATGTGGGATAAAGAGCATTTAGAAGCCATAGATATTCAAGCCATTTTAGAAGGGGCTCAAGCTAAGCTAGATGAGGCTAAGTGTGCTTTAGTAGGGGGGCATAGCATAGTGGATAAAGAGCAAAAATACGGACTGAGTGTAACAGGCATTATAGAAGATGGGATTTTTTGGCGCAATAATGGTGCTGTAGTAGGCGATAGCATTATTTTAACTAAACCTATAGGAAGTGGGATACTTACCACCGCATTAAAAAGGGGCTTAATGGAGTATTCTAGCTCTTTAGAAGTGGTGCAATCTATGGCGAGTTTGAATTTAAGAGCTAAGGAAATTGCTCAAAAATTTGAAGTGAGAGCTTGCACCGATGTAACAGGGTTTGGGCTTTTAGGGCATTTAAAAGAAATGCTAAATAGCCACATCTCTATTGAAGTGATGGCTAAGGAAGTGCTTGTATTTGATAGGGCTATAGAATTTTTAGAGCAAGAAGTAGTTCCTATGGGAAGTAGGAAAAATAAGGAATTTTTAAGCCCTTTTGTTAAATCTCATTTTAAGGGGAATGATTTGATTTTTTATGACGCTCAAACTTCAGGAGGCTTACTCATTGCCTTAAATGAAAAAGATGCTAAAGAATTGCTCAAACAACTTGTAGATAATGACATTCAAGCAAGCATTATCGCACAATGTGTTAAAAAACAAGATATCCCTCTAAAGCTTTTATAAAATAATAGAGTATAAGCACACTTAAACTTAGGTTCTTAGGGTGCTTTATGCTATACTTTCTAAAATAAACCTCCTAGAGTAAAGAATTAAATTTAAGGTATTAAATTAGAGCAATGAAAGCTTTTTTGAAGAAATTACTGACACTCAAGTATTTTAGAGTGAAATTATTATGGGTTGCGTTATCTTTAAATGTAATATTAAATGCTACCTCTACAGAAGATATTATCAATCAATCCCAATCAAGTCTTTCAAATTCTTTTCCAAGTTTGGTGGGTGAGCAACTTTTATGGGGGAATAAACTCACGCTTTTAGGTTTTTTGGAGCGCAATAAAATACCCCAAAAGCTATATTATAATCTGAGCTCTCAAGATAAGGAATTGAGTGCTGATATTCAAAGCAATGTTACTTACTATACCTTGAGAGATGAAAACAACACGCTTATTCAAGCGCTCATTCCTATTAGCCAAGATTTGCAAATCCATTTATATAAAAAAGGGGAGCAGTATTTTTTAGATTTTATTCCTATTGTCTATACTCGTAAGGAAAAAACTTTGATTCTTTCGTTGCAAAATTCTCCTTACCAAGATATTGTCAAAGCGACTAATGACCCCCTTTTAGCTCATCAACTCATCAATGTGTATAAAAAAAGCGTGCCATTTAAGCGCCTAGCAAGGAATGACAAAATTGCAATTGTCTATACAAGAGATTATCGTGTAGGTCAAGCATTTGGACAGCCAGCTATCAAAATGGCAATGGTTGGCACTCGCTATCATAATTATTATGTTTTTTCTCATTCAAATGGTCGTTACTATGATTCAAAGGCAGAGGAAGTAGCTGGATTTTTACTAGAAACTCCTGTGAAATACACTCGCATTTCATCATCATTTTCTTATGGTAGGTTTCACCCTATTTTAAAAGTTAAACGACCCCATTATGGCGTGGATTATGCGGCTAAAAAAAGCACTTTAGTGCACTCAGCTTCTGAGGGGCGCATAGGTTTCATAGGCGATAGAGGGGGTTATGGAAAAATGATTGAAATCAATTATATGGGTGAGTTGCGATTAGTCTATGCTCATATGAGTGCTTTTGCTAAGGGGTTAAAAAAGGGCTCATATGTAAGAAAGGGGCAAGTCATAGGTAGGGTTGGAAGCACTGGTATGAGCACAGGACCTCATCTGCATTTTGGAGTGTATAAAAATTCTTTACCTATCAATCCTTTAGGGCATATTCGCACCACTAAGAGCAAATTGCATGGCAAACAAAAAGAGGCTTTTTTAGAAAAAACTAAACTCTCTAAACAAACCTTAGAAAAAGTGTTTAAAGACCATTCATTTGATAAGCAGTCTTATTATCTCTTGGAGGGATTTTAATGTCATATTTTAAAGACTCTCTCTCTCAAGTTTCAGCTATTAGTGGCGTGCATTTAGAGCCTTGTTTAGATTCTTTGTATATCCAACAAAAACGCATGCACTATAATGAAGAAGGCATAAAAAAGACTTGGGATATTATTAACTCTTTAGATAGTGTGGCTATTTTGCTTTATGAGTTGCAAACTGATTGTTATATAATCGTGCGTCAATTTCGCCCAGCTATTTATGCACGCAATCTTAATCATCAGCAAGAACTAGATGGTTACACTTATGAATTGTGTGCAGGACTCGTAGATAAACCCAATAAGAGTTTAGAAGAAATCGCTTGCGAAGAAGTGCTAGAAGAATGCGGTTATAAAATTGAGCCTAAAAATTTAGAAAATATAGGTAATTTCTATAGTGCTACAGGCGTGAGTGGGAGCTTGCAAAAAATCTATTATGCCAAGGTTTCGCAAGATTTGAAAGTCTCTAATGGAGGGGGGATTGATATGGAGCGTATTGAAATATTGCACCTTAAAAGAGTCAAAGCCCTTGATTTTATTATGGATTTTCAATACCCTAAGACTACCGGATTAAGCTATGCAATTTTATGGCATTTAAAACAATTTGATATGACTTGCAAGTCAAAGGATTTTTAAAATGATAAGTCGTTTATTTGGATTATTTTTTTTAAGTTTTAGTTATTTATTTTCAGCCTCTTGGCAAGAGCCGTTAAAGGTTAGTATTGATTTTGTAGATGTGCCTAAAAAAATCGTGCGTTTTCCTGCGTATGATTTGCAAGTGGGGGAGTTTGGTTTTGTAGTAACCAAGCTATCTGATTATGAGATTGTTACTTCTGAAGTATTAGTAGTTGCTGTTGAAAATGGCGTAGCTACAGCACGCTTTAAGACTTTTGATTCTATGAAACAACGCCACTTGCCTACCCCAAGAATGGTTGCCAAAAAGGGTGATTTGATTTATTTTAGACAATTTAATAACCAAGCGTTTTTAATCGCTCCTAATGATGAGATTTATGAACAAATCAAAGCAGAAAATCCTGATACTAATTTTATTAGCCCTGATTTATTAGTTATTCATCTTAATGGGTTTGACCCAAAAGCTGCCTCTTTGAAAAAGGCTTGCAATGCTTATAGTGTAGGAGTTTTATACATTGTAACTACCAATACGCTTAATATTTTAGATTGCCAAAGTTTTGAATTTTTAGAAAAAAGACCTTTTGACACTTCTAGGGTTGGCAAAACTGCTGTGCCTTTCTTTTCTAGGGTTGAGGGGGTTGATGTAGGGACTTTAGGAAAGCTCTTTTCTGGAAGTCAAGCCAAGCATTATTTTGTCTATTATGACATGCTCTTAAAAAAGGAAAAACGCAAAGAAACAAGAATGGGATACAAAGAAATAAAAATTGATAGCCAAGAAAAAAAGCGTGAAGATAATCAAGGGGCTTTAAAAATACAAGAAAAAGCCACTTCAAAAGAACAAACACTCCAAAAGAAAGAAGATAAACATCTTTTAAGAGAAGAAAAGCGCAAAGCTAAAGCTGAAAAAAGAGCCAAAGAGCTTGAAGAGAGAGAAAAAGAACAAGAAGAGCAAGATGAAAGAGAGCTTGAAGAAAGAAGAAAAGCCCTAGAGGCAAGTAAAAGGCAACAATAATGTTAGCCAAACAACATCTTAAATATTTTAAAAATTTAGTGGGGGAAGAGGATTTTTTTACTGATGATGCCCATTTAAACGCTTATGCTTATGACGCTACCAAAGAGCGTTATTTACCAGATGGCGTGATTTTTCCTAAAAATGAGCAAGAAATTAGCCACATTTTAAAATATTGTAACGAGCATAGAATTATTGTTGTGCCAAGAGGGGCTGGGAGTGGTTTTACAGGTGGGGCATTAAGCGTGAGTGGGGGACTCATTTTAAGTGTAGAAAAGCATTTGGATAAAATCTTGGAGATTGACACTAAAAATTTAATCGCACGAGTAGAACCCGGTGTGATTAACAAGCATTTTCAAAACGAAGTGGAAAAATTAAATTTGTTTTACCCCCCAGACCCAGCGAGCGAAAATCAAAGCACCTTAGGGGGGAATGTCGCAGAAAATGCCGGTGGCATGCGTGCAGCAAAATATGGCATTACAAAGGATTATGTCATGGCCTTAAGAGTGGTGTTAGCTAATGGTGATATTATTCGAGCGGGTAAAAAAACGATTAAAGATGTTGCAGGCTTTAACACAACAGGCTTGATGATTGCAAGTGAGGGGTGTTTAGGCGTGATTAGTGAAATTACTTTAAAACTTTTAGCTAAACCGCCCTTAAAACAAAGTGCAATGGGAGTTTTTAATCATATTGATGATGCTATGAATGCGGTCTATAAGACTATGAGTAGTGGTGTTACACCTGTAGCTATGGAATTTTTGGATAATTTGAGTATCAGGGCTGTTGAAGAAAGGTTTTCTAAAGGTTTACCCAAAGACGCAGGGGCGATACTCATTACTCAAGTTGATGGTGTGGTTAAAGAGCAAATTCTATGGCAACTCAATGAAATAGAAAAGCATTTTAAAGCCAATGGTTGTATAAATTTTAAAACCGCTCAAAATGAACAAGAAGAGCAAGATTTGTGGTTTGCGAGGCGTAATGCATCTCAAAGTATTAGTATTTATGGCAAAAAGAAGTTGAATGAAGATGTAACCGTTCCAAGGGCTAGCTTACCAAGTTTATTAAAAGAAGTTGCAAAGATTAGTGAAAAATATGGCTTTAAAATCCCTTGCTTTGGTCATACAGGCGATGGCAATGTGCATGTGAATGTTATGGTAGAAAATCCTGAGAGAGATTTAGAAAAAGGCCATCAAGCTATGGAAGAAATTTTTCAAGTAGCTGTCAGTTTGGAAGGGACTTTAAGTGGGGAGCATGGTATAGGATTGTCTAAGGCTAAATTTATGCCCCTAGCTTTTAATGAGCAAGAAATGCAATTTTTTAGAACGATTAAAAAAGCCCTTGACCCAAACAATATTTTAAATCCTTTTAAAATGGGGTTGTGAGAGAATATTCAATTTTAAAAGGAATTTTTTTATACTTTTAATAAAACCTTAGTTTAAAAAATAAAGGGAATATTATGCTATCTCACTATTACTTCAAAACCCCAAAGAGCTTTCCTTTAGCGTATTTGCATTTGTGTGCTAATGATAGCCACTTATTGAGATTAGATTTTGATATAACAAATTTCTCTCACAACACTACCATTAATACCCCACTAAAACTAAGCATTCAAGCTTTGGAGCGTTATTTTTTAGGACAACTTTTTGAATTCAATTTGCCTTTAGATTTTGTAGGAACTTCTTTTCAAAAGCAAGTTTGGAATGCGTTATTAACGATTCCATATGGTGAGACAAGAAGTTATGATGAAATCGCAAAGCTCATTGATAATCCTAAATCTTGCAGGGCTATTGGTAATGCTAATCATAATAACCCTATTTCGTTGATTGTGCCTTGTCATAGAGTGGTGCGTAAAAATGGTAGTTTAGGCGGATATGGTGGAGGAGTAGAAATTAAAAAATGGCTATTAGATTTTGAAAAAAAGAATCTTAAAATGCAATAACCAAACCAAAAAGATTAAATCCTAACTATTGCAAAAATAAAGATTTTTAACGCAAACAACTAAAAAATAACATCATTCTTTTCAATCTAATCTCTCACAAAATTTATTGTTGGTATTGGTATGCAAAAAAAGCGATGTCAATTAGGCGGTTAGAATAACCCCACTCATTATCATACCAAGCCATAATTTTTACCATATTTTTTAGTGTAAAGGTTAAATCTAGGGCAACAACTACGCTATGGGGGTTGGAGATAAAATCAGAACTCACTCTTTCTTTCAAATCTATATCTAAGATATTTTTTAAATGACCTTTAGATGCCTCAATAAAAAGAGTATTAATCTGCTCTTTGGAGGCTACTTTTTGAAGTTGCAAACTCAAATCTATCATGGAAACATCAATTGTTGGAACTCTCACGCTATGTCCATGCATTTTGTTCTTAAGATTGGGTAAAACCTTATGTAGGGCTAGAGCAGCTTTTGTGGTAGTTGGGATAATATTATTTGCAGCGGCACGAGAGCGGCGTTTATCTTTTTTGTGCGCACTATCCATTAAATGCTGGTCGCTTGTATAGCTATGAATGGTGGTTAGCATGCCTTCTTGAATGCCAAATACCTCATCAATAAGCCCACAAATAGGCGCAATAGCATTAGTGGTGCATGAGGCATTAGAAAAAATAGATTGATTTTTATAAATAGTATGGTTTATGCCATAGACTAGAGTAGGGTATTTATTTTCATCATATTCATTGATAAAGGGTGCTGAAAGCACAACTTTTTTAGCTCCAAGCTCTAAATAATGCTCTAAAAGCTTTGGCTCTAAAAATTTCCCTGAACATTCTATTAAAACATCTACATCCTTTAAGTCTAAGTTTTCTATAGAATTGTAGGTAGGAATTTCCAAAGAGCCTATTTTAAGCTTATTGTTGCTATGGCTCACCTCTTGAAAAAATAATTGATGGGTGCTGTCATGTTCTAAGAGATAAGAGAGGATTTCCCAATTAGCAGGGTCATTGATACCCGCAATTTCAATTTGAGGGGCTATTAAAGGCGTATTATGAAAATTATAATAGCGCTCTATAATAGCACGCAATACACATCTTCCAATGCGACCAAATCCGTTGATAAATATTTTCATGTGTAATTAATATCCTAATCTCATCAAATTTTTTCTTAATTTGAGGGCGTTTTATTGGTATTTTACTACATTTTGTGTTATTATATTTGACCTTTTTAATAGGGATTAGTCCAAACTGATTTTTAAATTGAAAAATGAGGAGCTTATTATGGCGTTATATGATAGAGCAAACTCTCATAATATGTATGAAGAGAGTTTATTAGGCGCAACACATGAAAGCGAATTAGTAAATTTTGTTAAAACTACTTATAAGTTTTTTGCTGGTAGTTTGTTACTAGCGACTATTGGAGCGTTGCTAGGGTTAATGAATTTTCAAGCAGTAGTGCAGTATAAATGGGCGTTTTTTATCGCTGAAATTGTGGCATTCTTTGGCTTGATGTTTTCTAAATCTAAGCCCGGATTAAATTTATTCATGCTTTTTGCTTTCACTTCACTTTCTGGGGTTACTCTAGTGCCACTACTAGGTATGGTCATTGCAAAAGCAGGTCTAGGGGCAATTTGGCAAGCACTAGGCATGACTACAATCGTATTTGCCCTAATGAGTGTCTATGCCTTAAAAACCAAAAACGACTTAGCCAACATGGGCAAAATGCTCTTTATTGCGCTTATTGTAGTTGTGGTATGTTCGCTCATTAACTTGTTCTTGGGTAATTCTATGTTTCAAGTTGTTATTGCTGGAGCGAGTGCAATTTTATTTAGCCTTTATATTGCTTATGACACTCAAAACATTGTTAGGGGTATGTATGATAGCCCTATTGATGCGGCTGTAAGCTTGTATTTAGATTTTTTAAATGTTTTTATCTCTATCTTACAAATTATTGGTATTTTTGGTTCAGATAGAGATAGATAGCCTTGAAATTAGCTCGCTTATTAGACGCTAATATCAATCGCCTTAAGGAGGGGGTTCGTGTTATAGAAGATTTAGCTCGTTACATCTTAAATAACGAGAATCTTTCCAAGCGCTTAAAAATTTTGCGCCACCAAGCTTTATTAAACAATTATTCTTTGTGCTTAGAGGCACGAGATGTTAATAATGACCCCCTAAAAACCACCATGACCATAGAGCTTGAGAGAGAAAATATCCAAAGCATGCTAGTATCTAATTTTAAGAGAGCCCAAGAGAGTGCTAGAGTTTTAGAAGAATGTTTGAAACTTGAAGAAATTAAATCTTATGGCAATAGTGAAACTTTTAAACAAATACGCTATGAGCTCTATATTTTAGAAAAGGAAGTTTTTCTCGCTCTTATTGAAAATAAATAAATTCTAAGGATTGATTATGCCTAAACGCACCGATATTTCTAATATTCTACTTATAGGTTCAGGTCCTATAGTTATTGGACAAGCTTGTGAGTTTGACTACTCAGGGACTCAAAGTTGTAAGACCTTAAAATCCTTGGGTTATAGAGTTATCTTAATCAATTCTAATCCCGCCACCGTGATGACTGACCCTGAATTTTCGCATAGAACTTACATTCAGCCTATTACCCCAGAAAACATTGCAGAAATCATTAAGAATGAAAAAATTGATGCCATTTTACCCACAATGGGTGGACAAACCGCTTTAAATGTGGTCTTAGAAATGCACAAAAGGGGCATGTTAGAAGGCATAGAGCTTTTAGGGGCTAAGATTGATGCGATTAAGAAAGGCGAAGACAGACAGGCTTTTAAAGAGGCTATGCTAAAAATTGGCATGGACTTACCTAGGGGGCGTTATGCCTACACAGAATTAGAAGCCTTAGAAGCGATTAAAGAAATTGGCTTTCCAGCCATTATTAGAGCGAGTTTCACTCTAGCTGGCGGAGGGAGTGGGGTAGCTTATAATATTGAAGAGTTTCAAGAATTAGCTAAGAGTGCCTTAGAAGCATCGCCCATTAGTGAAATTTTGATTGAAGAGTCCTTGCTAGGGTGGAAAGAATATGAAATGGAAGTCATACGAGACAGCAAGGATAATTGTATTATTGTGTGCTGTATTGAAAATATTGACCCCATGGGCGTGCATACCGGCGATAGCATAACGATTGCTCCTAGTCTCACTCTAACTGATAAAGAATACCAACGCATGCGAGATGCAAGCTTTGCGATTTTAAGAGAGATTGGCGTAGATACCGGCGGAAGCAATGTGCAATTTGCTATCCATCCAGAAACTTTAAGAATGGTTGTGATTGAAATGAACCCACGAGTAAGCCGAAGCTCTGCCTTAGCATCAAAAGCGACCGGTTTTCCTATCGCAAAAGTCGCAACCATGCTTGCAGTGGGCTTTAGCTTAGATGAAATCAAAAATGATATTACCAACACTCCAGCGAGTTTTGAGCCTAGTTTGGATTACATTGTGG
Organism: Helicobacter cetorum MIT 00-7128; assembly: GCF_000259255.1. Classification (NCBI taxonomy): domain Bacteria; kingdom Pseudomonadati; phylum Campylobacterota; class Epsilonproteobacteria; order Campylobacterales; family Helicobacteraceae; genus Helicobacter; species Helicobacter cetorum. The sequence goes on along the minus strand of NC_017737.1, from coordinate 1,251,593 downwards.
TTAAAATCCCCCGCTTTGCGTTTGAAAAATTTGCCGGCGTTTCAAGCACTCTAGGAACTTCTATGAAAAGCATTGGCGAAGTGATGGGAATAGGGGGGAATTTTTTAGAAGCCTTACAAAAGGCGTTATGCTCTTTAGAAAATAATTGGCTAGGGTTTGAATCTTTAAGCAAAGATTTAGAGAGCATTAAAAAAGAAATCCGCCGACCAAATTTCAAGCGATTACTTTATATCGCTGATGCGTTTAGATTGAAAGTTTCTGTTGATGAAGTTTTTGAATTGTGTCAGATTGATAAGTGGTTTTTACACCAAATTCAAAAGCTAGTAGAAGTAGAAGAAAGCATTAATTCTAGCGTTTTAACTAACGCTTTAAAATTAAGAGAGCTTAAAAACTTAGGTTTTAGCGACGCTAGAATTGCAACCAAAATTAGAGAGAATGAAAATTTAGAAATAAGTGCGTTTGAAGTGGAATTAGCTAGAAAGACTTTACAAATTACGCCTAATTTTGAAGAAGTGGATACTTGTGCAGCGGAGTTTTTATCGCTCACGCCTTATTTATATTCTACCTATACCCCTAATGTTTTAAAACAAGCCCCCATTCAAAAAAATAGAGAAAAGAAAATTCTCATCATAGGTTCTGGACCTAATCGCATTGGTCAAGGCATTGAGTTTGATTATTGTTGCGTGCATGCAAGCTTTGCTTTAAAAGATTTAAACATTCAAAGTGTTATGCTTAATTGTAATCCAGAAACCGTAAGCACTGATTATGATACAAGCGATACACTTTATTTTGAACCCATTCACTTTGAGTGCGTGAAAGCGATTATAGAAAGAGAGCATGTAGAAGGTATTATCGTGCATTTTGGGGGACAAACGCCCCTAAAACTCGCTAAAGATTTAGCTAAAATGCAAGCCCCTATTATTGGCACGCCTTTTAAAGTGATTGATATTGCAGAAGATAGAGAAAAATTTTCACTCTTTTTAAAAGAGCTTAATATCAAACAGCCTGAAAATGGCATGGCAAAGAGTATTGATGAAGCTTATAGTATTGCTAATTTGATTGGTTTTCCTATCATTGTGCGTCCTAGCTATGTGCTAGGGGGGCAATATATGCGAACTTTAGAAAACATTGAAGAGTTACGCCATTATTTAGAAAATGTTACGCATTCTTTAGAGATTAGCCCTAAAAATCCGCTTTTAATTGATAAGTTTCTAGAAAAGGCGATTGAGTTAGATGTAGATGCCATTTGTGATAAAAAAGATGTCTATATTGCGGGCATTTTACAGCATATTGAAGAAGCAGGCATTCATTCAGGCGATTCGGCGTGCTTCATTCCTTCAACCCTAAGTTCTAAGATTTTAGATGAGATTGAACAAACCACTGCAAAAATCGCCCTTCATTTAGGTGTAGTGGGGCTATTAAATATTCAGTTTGCTGTTTATAATGATTCGCTTTATTTGATTGAAGTTAATCCTAGGGCAAGTAGGACGGTGCCATTTTTGAGCAAGGCTTTAGGCATTCCTTTAGCTAAAGTGGCTACTAGGGTTATGGTGTTAGAAGACTTACAAGAGGCTCTTAAATTTTATGATAAAAAGGGTATTGTGGAGTATTCTAAGGGAGTTTATAAACCTAAAATGCCAAATTTTGTGGCTTTAAAAGAGGCGGTTTTTCCTTTTAACAAACTCTATGGAGCAGATTTAATTCTAGGGCCTGAGATGAAAAGCACGGGCGAAGTTATGGGAATTGCGAGTTCTTTAGGGCAGGCATTTTTTAAGGCTCAAATGGCTTGTTTTAACCCTATTAAAAACAAGGGGCTGATTTTTGTTTCCATAAAAGATAAAGACAAAGAAAAAGCATGCGATTTATTGAAACGCTTAGTTGAATTAGGCTTTGAATTATGCGCTACAGAAGGCACGCATAAAGCCTTAGAAAAAGCCGGAGTAAAGTCTTTAAAAGTGCTTAAAATCTCAGAAGGCCGCCCTAATATTATAGACTTAATGATGAATGGAGAAATCAGTATGGCGATTAATACGAGCGATAATAAATCTCAAGGCGACGCCAAACTTATCCGCACTTCTGTGCTTAAAAATCATGTGAGTTATTTCACGACTTTAAGCGCTGTAGAAGTCTTACTCTTAGCGTTAGAAAAAGGTTCTAAAGAAGATAAATTACTAGCCTTACAAGATTATTTAGGGTAATATGGCATTAGTGTATTTAGCCCAAAGCGATACAACTATCGGATTGCTTTCTAAAGATAGTATAAGGCTTAATGTTCTAAAAAAACGCCCTAAAGATAAAAGCGTTTTAATAGAAAGCTATGATTTTAGCACCTTAAAAAGCTTGGTGCGTGTGCCTAATAAGTTTAAAAATTTTATTAGAAGAAGTGCAAAAACGACTTTTATTTACCCTAATTTTAAGGCTGTTCGTGTGGTTAGTGGTAGGCATAGGGATTTTTTAAAGCGTTTTAAAACGCTCTATAGCACTTCGGCTAATCTCACTCAATGCGCTTATGATAAAAAGATTGCTTTCAAACTTGCTGATGTAGTCATAAGCGATGAAAGGGGCTTATTTGAAAGCACTAGTTCTAAGATATTTAAAATCTATAAGCATAAAAAAGTGAGAGTGAGATAAAAGCTTAATGATAAAACATTATTTTTTATTAGAAAGTTAATCATGTTTCCTAGGCTATGGCTTAACTTTTCAACTTTTATATGGGTTGTTTTGGTGTATGTATTAAATAATACAGAAAGTATTAATAATAGCAATGGATTTCCTTATTATTACGCTGTTATCGTGCTTATTGTAGCTGTTTTAGTGAGTTTTTTATTGTTGCTATTTTGGATTAAAAAAGCCACTAAAGACCCTGAACATGAACAAAACCCTATTGCAATACGCAATGTAATACAAAAGATTTATCCTATCCATAGCGAACAAATACCGGCATTTTTTGCTATTTGTGTGGTTGCTTTTAGCATGAAATCTTATGAAAGTTATAATGGTTGGGTGTTTCTTGGTATCACTCTCTTTCTTTTTCTCTTATTTATGTTGCATAATGTGAGTTATCTTAACCCCATATGGTATTGCCTTTCTTATCGTGTGTATAGAGTTGAGAGTTTAAGAACAAATTATATTTTTATTATGCATAAAAACATATATGACATTATATACAAAGAGTTAAAAGGGCTATATGATGAAGAAAATAAAGAATTTGATGAAGAAAATAAAGAATTTGATGAAGAAAATAAAGAATTTGTAATTTTTCGTGTGGGATTAGACAAACACACTTGGTTTATTTTAGAAATCAAAGAAAAAAAGGAAAATCATCATGTTAGATAATGGTTTAAGAGCATTTGTGAAACAAAAGGATAAAATCAAAGTCGCTTACAAAATAGGCATTAAAGATTCAGAAAATTTAAAAGAAAATGCGTTCTTTACAGAAATTGATTTGAATACTATTACAGCAATTGAGTTTAAAGGGAATGAAGACTTTTTTCCTAAAGAAAGCCATGAATGGCTTGTGATTAAAGATAGTGATTTGAAAGATAGCAGTTTATCTTTTTTTAAACGCATTAAAGAGTGTTTAAAACAATGCGATAATGCTAAACCTAATTTTAAGGATTTAAGTTTTTTAGCCTTTGTTTATAATAAGTCTATATTAAACATTCAAAAAATAACCCCCAAGTATAAAATTGAAAAGCGTTGGTTTGCATGGCTTGATTTCAATGGGGACAAAGTACAATATCAATGTAATCTGTATGAAAATGGTATTGAGCTAGGAAATTCTGTTGATGCAATTATTGATTTAAGGGAAAATGCGATTTATTTTAAAAAATTTGAAATTCTAACAGCATTAGATAAGGATTTTATAGAGTATTACAAAGAAGCCACAGAGGACGAGCTAAATACATTCACTAAGGAAATTAAAACCTTAGGTTTTGAAATAACTATGGATTATAAAGATATTAAGCCATTAAATCTTAAAAAAATCAATCTTTTGCTGAAAAAAGATGAAAAGAACAGCAATAAGAGCAAATTAGATATTTTTTGTGATTTTTATGATGATTTTAAAAATTATGCTAGGAATTTTAAAAGCCCCCTGTATGCAAATGAACAATTTAAACCCTTAAAAGAAAATAAAGATATTACGGAGCTATTAAAAATACTCAATGAAGATTATTATATGACCTATATTACTAAGAAAAAGCGTGCGACTAATTCTAGCGTTGCTATTTAAGTAATATAATAAATACATTAACAGCATTCTTAATTATGCTACAATGCTTGTTTTGAAATGAAAGGGCAATATTAACAATGAACTTTTTAGAAAAAGTATTAGACAATCAAGTAACTGACCCTAAAGAATTGGTTAAGCTTTATGACTATGATTTATACACACTAGGCGAAGTGGCTGATAATTTGCGACAAAATTTGCATCAAAAAATCGTGTATTTTAATGTTAATAGGCATTTAAATCCTAGCAATATTTGTGCAGACGCTTGCAAATTCTGTGCGTTTTCAGCTCATAGAAAGAACCCTAACCCCTATGAAATGAGCTTAGAAGAAATTGTAGAAAAGGTTAAAAGTTCCTATGCTAAGGGGATTAAAGAAGTTCATATTGTAAGCGCTCATAACCCTAACTACTCTTATGAATGGTATTTAAAGGTTTTTGAAACCATTAAACAAGAAATGCCACATTTACATTTAAAGGCAATGACAGCGGCTGAAGTGAATTTTTTAAGCACTAAATTTAATAAGCCTTTTGAATTAGTTTTAGAAGATATGCTAAAGGCTGGGGTGGATTCAATGCCTGGAGGGGGAGCTGAAATTTTTGATGAAGAAGTTAGGCGAAAAATTTGTAATGGAAAAGTCAGCTCTACTAGGTGGTTAGAAATCCATGCCTATTGGCACAAACTAGGCAAAATGAGTAATGCAACCATGCTTTTTGGGCATATTGAAGATAAAGTTCATCGCATAGACCATATGCTAAGATTAAAAAACATTCAAAGCCCCAAAGTAAAAGTAGAGAATAAAGAAGGGGGTTTTAATGCGTTTATCCCCTTACTTTATCAAAGAGAAAACAACTATTTGAAAGTAGAAAAATCTCCTAGTGCGATAGAAATCTTAAAAACAATAGCCATATCTCGCATTCTTTTAAATAATATCCCCCACATTAAGGCTTATTGGGCGACCTTGGGCTTAAACTTAGCTTTAGTGGCTCAAGAATTTGGCGCTAATGATTTAGATGGCACGATAGAAATAGAGAGTATCCAAAGTGCCGCTGGAGCTAAAAGTAGGCATGGTTTAGAAAAAGAAGATTTAATCCATCAAATCAAGGATGCGGGGTTTATTGCGGTAGAAAGGGATAGTCTGTATAATTTTATACAGAAATTTTAGAATTTTTTAGATTGTTTAAGACTAGGTCGGCTATAATAGCATAAGAGTAACAATTTAAGTCAAACCTATTTAAGGAAATCACAATTAAAAAAATCATTCTGACATCTCTTATCTTTGTGTATGGAAGTGTTAGTGCTAAAGCAATAGAGTCTCAACCAAGCCCAATCAGCGCTAATTCTTTATTGCAGGGCGATAGTTCAAGCGCTCCAATCCCTAAAGAAGAAAGAGTCAAATCTATCTCTTATGTGGGACTCTCCTATATGTCTGATATGCTCGCCAATGAAATTGTAAAGATTCGTGTAGGCGATATTTTAGATTCCAAAAAGATAGATACCGCCGTCCTAGCTTTGTTTAATCAAGGGTATTTTAAAGATGTTTATGCCACTTTTGAGAATGGCATGCTAGAGTTTCATTTTGATGAAAAGCCAAGAATTGCTGGTGTAGAAATCAAGGGCTATGGGAGCGAAAAAGAAAAAGAAACGATTAAATCACAAATGGGAATTAAAAAGGGCGATACCTTTGATGACCAAAAATTAGAGCATGCTAAAGCAACCCTAAAAGCCGCCTTAGAATCTCAAGGCTACTATGGGAGTGTGGTAGAGGCTAGAAAAGAAAAGGTCAGTGAGGGAGCGTTTTTAGTGGTATTTGATGTGAATAAAGGAGGGAGTATTCATATTAAACAATCTATTTATGAGGGTAGTGCTAAATTAAAACATCGTGTGATTGAATCTCTAAGCGCAAACAAGCAACGAGACCCACTAGGTTGGCTATGGGGCTTAAATGACGGAAAATTACGCCTTGACCAGCTAGAGTATGATTCTATGCGTATTCAAGATGTCTATATGCGTAGGGGCTTTTTGGACGCTAACATTTCTTCGCCTTTCTTAAAAACTGATTTTGCAACTCGTAACGCTCAATTACATTACAAGGTAAAAGAAGGGATTCAATACAGAGTTTCAGATATTCTCATAGAGATTGATAATCCTGTTGTGCCACTAGCTAAACTTGAAAAAGTGCTTAAAATTAAGCGAAAAGATGTGTTTAACATTGAGCACTTAAGAGCAGATGCGCAAATTTTAAAAACCGAAATAGCGGATAAGGGTTATGCGTTTGCAGTCGTTAAGCCCGATTTAGATAAAGATGAAAAAAATGGTTTGGTAAAAGTCATTTATCGCATCCAAGTGGGCGATATGGTTTATATCAACGATGTGATTATTTCAGGCAATCAACGCACAAGCGATAGAATTATCAGAAGAGAGCTTTTACTAGGCCCTAAGGACAAATATAGTCTAAGCAAGCTTAGAAATTCAGAAAATTCTTTAAGGCGTTTAGGGTTTTTCTCTAAAGTTAAGATTGAGGAAAAAAGGGTCAATAGCTCACTTATGGATTTATTAGTGAGTGTGGAAGAGGGGCGCACCGGACAACTACAATTTGGTCTAGGCTATGGCTCTTATGGAGGTCTTATGCTTAATGGCTCAGTGAGTGAAAGAAATCTCTTTGGAACCGGTCAGTCTGTAAGCTTGTATGCGAATATCGCTACCGGTGGGGGGTATCGCTATCCGGGCATGCCAAAGGGTGCGGGGCGCATGCTTTCAGCAAATGTAAGCTTAAGAAATCCAAGAATCTTTGATAGTTGGTATAGCTCTACTATTAATGTATATGCAAACTATAGAGTAAGCTATCAGTATGTCCAACAAGGCGGGGGTTTTGGTGTAACTATAGGGCGAATGCTAGGTAATAGAACCCATGTAAGCTTAGGGTATAACTTGAATGTTACCAAGCTTATTGGCTTTAGTAGCCCTTTGTATAACAGATATTATTCTTCTAAAAGTGAGGTTATTGTCCCCTCACGACCATATTGTAGCTTTGCTGGCATTATTAATACTGGTGTTGGAAAAGATGGAGAATGCCCCAAAGGATATAATAAAGAACATACTCAACCCATAACAGGAATTTGGGATAGAGATTACCATACGCCTATTACAAGCTCTTTCACTTTTGATTTGGGCTATGATAATACCGATGATTACTATTTCCCTAAAAATGGTGTGATTTTCAATTCCTATGTAACTATGGCAGGCTTACCAAGTGCTGGTGGCATTAATTCTTGGAATGGGCTAGGGGGGAATGTGCGTAACACCAAAGTTTATGGCAAATTCTCTGCGTATCATCATTTGCAAAAATACTTGCTCATAGACTTGATTGCTCGCTTTAAAACCCAAGGGGGCTATATCTTTAGATACAACACACAAGATTACTTGCCTATGAACTCCACATTCTACATGGGGGGTGTAACCACGGTTAGAGGCTTTAGGAATGGCTCAGTTACTCCTAAAGACCCTTATGGCTTATGGCTTGGTGGTGATGGAATTTTCACCGCCTCCACAGAATTAAGCTATGGCGTTTTAAAAGCAGCCAAAATGCGTTTGGCATGGTTTTTTGACTTTGGTTTCCTAACTTTTAAAACCGATAAGAGATATAATGAACTCTATAATGCTAGTGGGCAACTCCAAAGATTTGGTTTTTGGCAAAACGCTCCTAGAACTACAGCAAACTTTACAGATTATGGTGTTGTAGGGGCTGGATATGAGCATGCGACTTGGAGAGCCTCTACAGGCTTACAGATTGAATGGATTTCGCCTATGGGACCTTTGGTGTTGATTTTCCCTATTGCATTCTTTAACCAATTTGGTGGCACAAAAAGCGATGGTAAGCCTTGTAAAGGTCTTTGCTTTAATCCGGGCATGGAAGATTACACCCAACGCTTTGAATTTTCTATGGGAACGAGGTTTTAACATGCGAGTGAGTAGAGAAGATTTGTTGGATTTAATGCAAAACGCTCCCTTAAAAGAGCTAGGTCAAAGAGCGCTAAAAATCAAAGAGCGCTTACACCCTGAAAACTTAACCACCTTTATTGTGGATAGAAATATCAATTACACGAATATTTGTTTTGTAGATTGTAAGTTTTGTGCGTTCAAACGCACTTTGAAAGAAAAAGATGCTTATGTATTAAGCTATGAAGAAATTGATAAAAAGATTGAAGAATTAATCGCTATTGGAGGCACGCAAATTCTCTTTCAAGGGGGGGTGCATCCACAGCTAAAGATTGATTATTATGAAAATTTAGTCAGCCATATTTCACAAAAATTCCCTAGCATTACCATTCATGGTTTTAGTGCGATTGAAATTGATTATATTTCTAAAATCTCTAAATTGTCTTTAAAAGAAGTTTTAGAAAGATTAAAAAATGCGGGCTTAAGCTCAATTCCCGGAGCAGGAGCAGAAATACTAAGCGATAGGGTGCGTGATGTGATTGCTCCTAAAAAGCTTAGTAGTGATAGGTGGATTGAAGTGCATAAAACAGCGCATCTTTGCGGGATTAAAAGCACGGCTACAATGATGTTTGGAAGCGTGGATAATGATGAAGATGTAGCGGAGCATTTAACAAGGGTGCGTAATCTTCAAGATGAAACAGGGGGGTTTAGGGCGTTTATTTTATGGAGTTTTCAGCCCAATAACACCCCTTTAAAAGCAGAAATCCCTAGTTTAAGAAAGGCTAGTTCTAATCGCTATTTGCGTTTGTTAGCTTGTAGTAGAATCTTTTTAGACAATATTATAAATATTCAAAGTTCTTGGGTTACGCAAGGTTCTATGGTGGGTCAATTAGCCTTATTGTTTGGAGCCAATGATTTAGGCAGTGTGATGATGGAAGAAAATGTCGTTAAAGCTGCTGGAACAAGCTTTTGCATGGACGAACTAGAAATGGTCAATCTCATTAGAGATATAGGGAGCATTCCAGCTAAGCGCAATACGGCCTATGAAATCTTAAAGCGCTACCCTATTAAAGAAAAGGCACACGCATGAAAAAACTTTTTATTATTTTATTGTTAGGAGCTGTCATGGGATTGCAAGCAAGCGCTTTGACACATAAAGAAATTAATCACACTAAAGTCCCTGTGATTTATGAAGAAAACCATTTATTACCTATGGGATTTGTGCATTTGGTATTTAGGGGGGGCGGTAGCCTAGGAGATAAAGAAAAGCTAGGTTTAGCTAAGTTATTTTCTCAAGTGCTTAATGAGGGGACTAAAGAGCTTGGCTCAGTGAAGTTCGCTCAACTTTTAGAGCAAAAGGCCATTAATTTAAGCATAGATTCTAGTGAGCAAGATTTGCAAATCACTTTAGAATTTTTGAAAGAATATGAACAAGAGGCTATCAAGCGTTTGAACGAGCTTTTGAAATCGCCTAATTTCACCCAAAATGCTTTAGAAAAGGTGCAAACTAGAATGTTAGCCGCCCTTTTACAAAAAGAAAGCGATTTTGATTACATGGCTAAGATTGCCCTAAAACAAGAGCTTTTTTTTAACACCCCCTTAGCTAACCCTACTTTAGGCACAAAAAAAAGCCTTCAAAGCATTAAGCTAGATGATTTAAAAGCACAATTTGCTAAGGTCTTTGAATTAGATAAGCTTGTTATTGTGTTAGGAGGGGATTTAAACATAGAGCAAACCCTTAAGCACCTAGACAATGCGCTTAATTTCTTACCCAAAGGCAAGGCTTATGATGAGCCTTATTTTCAAACAAGCGACAAAAAGCAAGAAAAAATCCTTTACAAAGATACTCAGCAAGCCTATGTGTATTTTGGCGCACCTTTTAAAGTGAAAGATTTTAAACAAGATTTAGCTAAGGCTAAAGTGATGATGTTTGTGCTTGGGGGGGGCTTTGGCTCAAGGCTTATGGAAGAAATTAGAGTTAAAGAGGGCTTGGCTTATAGTGTGTATATGCGTGCTAATCTTTCTAAAACAGCGCATTTTGCTGGGGGCTACTTGCAAACGAAGTTAAGCACACAAGCTAAAAGCATAGCACTTGTTAAAAAACTTGTTAAAGAATTTATAGAAAAAGGTATGACTAAGCAAGAACTAGATGATGCTAAGAAGTTTTTATTAGGCTCTGAGCCTTTGCATAATGAGACTTTATCAAGTCGCTTACGCACAAAATTCCACAATTTCTATTTGGGGCTACCTTTAGATTTTGATAAAACGATGTTAGAGCAAATTAGAGCCTTAAATTTAGATGAAATCAATCAGTTTATTAAGTCTCATACTGAGGTGAATGATTTGAGCTTTGCCATTATTAGCAATAAAAATTCTCAAAAATCTTCACATGCTAATCATTAAGGATAATTAATGCAATTTGAAACCGTGATTGGATTAGAAGTCCATGTGCAATTAAACACTAATACTAAGATTTTTTGTGCTTGCTCTACAAGCTTTGGGGAGTCTCCTAATAATAATACTTGTCCGGTATGTTTAGGCTTACCCGGAGCTTTACCGGTATTAAATAAAGAAGTGGTGAAAAAGGCTATCCAATTAGGCACAGCCATTGAGGCTAAGATTAATCAAAATTCTGTTTTTGCACGAAAAAACTATTTTTACCCCGATTTGCCTAAAGCTTATCAAATCTCACAATTTGAAATCCCTATCGTAAGTGAAGGAAAATTAGAGATTGAAACAGAGCATGGCAATAAAATAGTGCGTATTGAAAGAGCGCATATGGAAGAAGATGCGGGTAAAAATATCCATGAGGGGAATTATTCTTTAGTGGATTTGAATCGTGCTTGCACCCCACTATTAGAAATTGTGAGTAAGCCTGATATGTCTAGTGCTACAGAGGCAGTTGCCTATCTTAAAAAGCTCCATGCAATTGTGCGTTTTATTGGTATTTCTGATGCGAACATGCAAGAGGGGAATTTTAGATGCGATGCGAATGTGTCTATTAGACCCAAGGGCGATGAAAAGCTTTATACTAGAGTAGAGATTAAAAACCTTAATAGTTTTAGATTTATTCAAAAAGCGATTGAATATGAAGTAGAGCGCCAAAGCGAGGCGTGGGAAAATGGGCGTTATAATGAAGAAGTAGTTCAAGAAACACGCCTTTTTGACACCACAAAGGGCATTACAATTTCTATGCGTGATAAGGAAGAATCTGCTGATTATCGCTACTTCCCTGACCCTGATTTATATCCTGTGTTTATTGATGAGACCCTTTTAAAAGAGGGGCAAAAAATCAATGAATTACCAAGCGCTAAAAAAGCTCGCTATGTAAAAGATTTTGCTATTAAAGAAGATGACGCAAACTTGCTTACAAGCGAACCTCTATTAGCAGAGTATTTTGAAGATATGCTAAAACTTGGAGCTAAAGTCAAAACAAGCGTAACATGGTTATGTGTGGAATTATTAGGGCGCTTGAAGGCTGAGACTACTTTAGAAAATTGTGGGATTACTTCTTTAATGCTAGGCACTTTAGCTAAACGCATTGATGAGGGCAAGATTTCTGGAAAAAGCGCTAAAGAATTGCTAGATAAGCTTATGGAACTTAAGGGTGGTGATGTAGATACTTTAATCGCTGATTTAGGCTTGGCACAAGTGGGCGATGAAAGCGCTATTTTAAAGGTGGTAGAAGAAGTTTTGCAACTCAATGCTGATAAAGTTATGGAATACAAAAGTGGCAAGGACAAGCTCTTTGGATTTTTTGTAGGACAAGCGATGAAAAATCTCAAAGGGGCTAATCCTAGTGTTGTGAATGCCATTTTGAAAGAGAAATTAAACACATGATAAAAATCCTTTCTTATTTTTCTTGGTTCTTGGTGTTTTTTGAGATTATTTATGCAACACCTAGTCATGAAGTTGAGGCGATTGAGGGTAGAAAACCAGAGCGCAACTTGGATAAAAAAATCCGCCAAGAGATGAAAAATAAAGCAAGAGTTGAAGTCCATCATGTTGAAATTGGCGCTAAAAAGGATGCCAATACTAAAGATAGCACTTCTTCTAATGCTAAAAAGGATACTAAGAAAGGCGCTAGTAACAATACAAAAGAATCTAAAGAATCTAGTGGTAAAGACAAAGCAAATAATTTTAAAGAAGACAAGCAAGAAAACTCTAATTCTCAATTTAATTCTATTTTTGGTAATTCTAATAACACAAAACCTAAAACACCTGAAGATAAGGTAGTAGGGGGGATTTCACTCTTAGTCAATGGCTCACCTATCACTCTCTATCAAATCCAAGAAGAACAAGAGCGCTCTAAAGTCTCTAAACAACAAGCACGAGACCATCTCATTGCAGAACGCATTAAAAACCAAGAGATTGAGCGCTTAAAAATCCATGTAGATGATGACAGATTAGACCAAGAAATGGATATGATAGCCAGACAGCAAGGCATGGATTTGGAGCGCTTTAAGCAAATGCTTATGAGTGAGGGGCAATACGCTAATTATAGAGAGCAAATGAAAGAGCATTTAGAAATGCAAGATTTATTACGCAATATCTTGCTTACCAATGTAGATACTAGCTCTGAAACCAAAATGCGTGAATATTATAACAAGCACAGAGAACAATTTAGTGTTCCTAGCGAAGTAGAGACAATTCGCTACACTTCCGAACATCAAGAAGATTTAGAAAAGGCTATGGCAGACCCAAATTTGCAAATTCCGGGTGTTAGCAAAACTGATGAAAAAATAGATATGAAAACCCTAAACCCCCAAATCGCTCAAGTTTTCATCACGCACCCAAAAGGTTCTTTTACACCCATTATGAATGGTGGTGGAGGGCAATTCATTACCTTTTATATCAAAGAAAAGTTAGGTAAAAATGAAGTGAGTTTTAGCCAAGCCAAGCAATTTATTGCGCAAAAATTAGTAGAAGAATCTAAGGATAAAATTTTAGAAGAGCATTTTGAAAAATTGCGTGTTAAAGCCAAAATTGTCATTATTAGAGAATAGCGAGTTTGTTTATTGTGGAACACTTTGCTTTTCTCTACAAAGATTCGCTTTTTTCTATCGCTCTTTTAACCTTTGTTATTGCTTTAGTCATTTTATTAGAGCAAATGAGGGCTTACTATACCCAAAGGAAAAACCGCCATTTTTTAGAAAAATTCATTAAAACCCAAAACGCCCCTATGGATAATCAAGGGCTAGAAGAGCTTTTAAGACATGCAAAATTTTCTAGCTTAATGTTTTTAGCTAGAGCGTATTTTAAAAGCGCTGATGTAGAAATTAGTGTAAGGATTTTAAAAGGCTTATTAGAGCGCCCCCTAAACACTGAAGAAAAAATCGCCGTATTAGACCTATTAGCTAAAAATTATTTTAGCGTGGGTTATTTGCAAAAATCCCAAAATGCTCTCAAAGAGATTTTGCGCTTTGCACCTAGAAACGCTGAGGCACTTTTAAAACTTATGCATGTGTATGAGCTAGAAAAACAATACCAAAAAGCCTTAGAAACTTTGGAATGCCTAGAGGAATTGCAAGTCCCAGAGATTGAGACCACAAAAAACTATCTTTATATGATGTATCTAATAGAACATCAAGAAAATGATACCAAAATCCTGCATTTAGCCACACAAGAGGGGCTTAAAAAAATTGCTCTCAATTACCTAAAAACCCATAATATTGACTTATTTTGGCAAGAAATTGACAAAATGCAATACCTAGAGCCATTATTAGATGTATTGTGGGATATTTCTTATTACCCCCCCCTTATTGTAGAAAAACACCCCCTTTTAAAAGACATTGCACGAGCTAAAGGACTATTAGAGGATAATTGTCATTGTCAAAATTTTGAGCTAGAAATTATGCGCTCTTTAAAAACAGCACCCACACAAGCCAAGCTCACTTTTGAATACCGCTGTAAGGCTTGCAAACAAATTTTTCCTTTTGAAAACTATCGTTGTCCCACATGCTATAAATTAGCTTTTATGGAAGTTGTGTGTAAAATTTCTAAAGAAACTTATAAAGAGGCATATGCATGAAAAGCAATTTAAAAGACATTGAAATTTTTTGCGATGGCTCTTCTTTAGGAAATCCCGGTCCGGGAGGTTATGCAGCGATTTTACGCTATAAAGATAAAGAAAGAATTGTGAGTGGGGGCGAGAGCCTAACTACAAATAATCGCATGGAATTAAGAGCATTAAACGAGGCTTTAAAGGTTTTAAAGTCCCCTTGCAAAATCACTCTTTATAGCGATTCGCAGTATGTATGCCAAGCGATTAATGCTTGGCTGGATAGTTGGAAAAAGAGAAATTTTGCTAAAGTAAAAAATGTAGATTTATGGAAAGAATTTTTAGAAGTGTCAAAAACACACTCTATCATTGCGATTTGGGTTAAAGGGCATAATGGACATGCTGAAAATGAACGCTGTGATAGTTTGGCTAAATTAGAGGCACAGAAATTTAAAAAGTAAAATTGTATAAGGAAGTAATTATGAAAGAAAAACACCCTAAACATCAAACTTATCCTTACCAAAAACTAGAAAAGGACTTAGGGTATTTTTTTAAAGATAAGCGCCTATTAGAACAAGCCTTAACACACAAATCTTATCGTCAAGCTTTAAATAATGAACGCTTAGAATTTTTAGGTGATGCGGTGCTAGATTTGATTATAGGCGAATTGCTATATCATAAATTCTATCAATACAATGAAGGAAAGCTCTCTAAACTAAGAGCCTCTATAGTGAGCGAACAAGGTTTTACCACATTGGCTAAAGTGATTTCCTTGCAAGATTACTTGAGAGTGTCTTTTTCTGAAGAAAGTTCTAAAGGTAGAGAAAAGCCCTCCATTTTATCAAGCGCTTTTGAGGCTCTAATGGCTGGAGTGTATTTAGAGGCAGGATTAGATAAAGTGCGCAAAATCACAGAAAAACTACTTAATCGTGCGTATAAGCGCCTAGATTTAGAATATCTATTTGCAGACTATAAGACTGCCTTACAAGAGCTTACGCAAGCAAAATTTGGAATTATTCCTAAATATGAATTGATTTCAGAGAATGGGCCAGACCACCACAAAGAATTTGAAATAGCACTACTTATCAATGATACTATCTATGCTAAAGCCAAAGGCAAGAGCAAAAAAGATGCCCAACAACAATGCGCCCTTATTGCCTTTAATCAACTCAAGGAACAAGAGTGAATACCTTAGGGCATTATTTAAGGCTCACTACCTTTGGAGAATCGCATGGGGATATGATAGGGGGAGTATTAGATGGCATGCCTAGTGGGATTAAGATTGATTATGAGTTATTAGAAAATGAAATGAAACGCCGTCAAGGGGGGCGTAATATTTTCACTACACCACGAAAAGAAGATGATAAAGTAGAGATAGTAAGCGGGGTTTTTGAAAATTTTAGCACCGGCACACCTATAGGGTTTTTAATCCATAATAAAAGACCTAGAAGCAAGGATTATGAGAACATTAAAAACCTTTTTAGACCTAGCCATGCAGATTTTACTTATTTTCACAAATATGGCATAAGGGATTTTAGGGGTGGGGGAAGAAGTTCAGCTAGAGAGAGTGCTATAAGAGTGGCTGGTGGGGCGTTTGCTAAAATGCTTTTAAAAGAAATTGGCATTGTTTGTGAAAATGGGATTATTGAAATAGGGGGCATTAAAGCAAAAGATTATGATTTTAACTACGCCTTAAAAAGTGAAATTTTTGCCCTAGATAAAAATCAAGAGATAGCTCAAAAAGAAATCATTCAAAACGCTAAAAAAAATCACGATAGCATAGGGGGAGTGGCTTTAATTAGGGCTAGAAGTTTGAAAAAAGATTACAAACTTCCTATAGGTCTTGGCGAAGGACTATACGCTAAATTAGACGCTGAAATCGCTAGAGTGATGATGGGGCTTAATGGGGTTAAGGCGGTTGAAATTGGCAAAGGTATAGAAAGCTCTCAATTAAAAGGTTCAGAATATAATGATTTAATTAATAAAAAGGGTTTTTTGAGTAATCATAGTGGGGGGATTTTAGGAGGAATGAGTAATGGCGAAGAAATTATTATCAAAGTGTATTTTAAACCCACACCAAGCATTTTTAAACCCCAAAAGACTATAGATATTCACAATAATGAATGCGAATGCCTTTTAGAAGGTAGGCATGACCCTTGTATTGCTATTAGGGGTAGTGTGGTGTGTGAGAGCTTGCTTGCTTTGGTATTAGCGGATATGGCGTTATTAAATTTAGGCTCAAAAATAGAGCATTTGCAAGCGATTTATAAAGGGAATTAAATGAATTTTGCTACAATCTTACAAGGATTTTAGAAAAGGAGATTAAGTTGGAAAAACTATCTAAAAAAAGAGCGATGTCCAAGCTTAAGGCACAGCGTATCATAGGCAGTCTAAAATCACAAAAAAATAGAGCTTTACTTAAAAGAATTGGCTCTGATGAAGTTGTTTTAGAATTACAAAATGGAGCTTTCAAAAATAATGAGGCTTGGTTTCTTACTGATGAAGAGGGCAAAAGCTATGTGGTAGTGCCAGATAATGTGATTAGTGTTATGGCAGATAATGCTAGAAAGGCATTTGAGGCAAGGCTTAGAGCAGAATTAGAAAGAGATATTATCACTCAAGGGCCGATTGATTTTGAAGATGTGCGTGAAGTTTCGTTACATTTATTAGAAAATTTACGCCAAAAAGATGGGAATTTGCCTAATATCAATACTTTGAATTTTGTCAAGCAGATTAAAAAAGAGCATCCTAATTTATTTTTTAACTTTGATAACATGTTCAAACAACGCCCCAATTTCACTGAAGATGCCTTTATGGATAGCGATGAGGAAAGTTTTTAATGCAAGCAATAGAAACAACACAAAACATTGATTTTGAAAAATTTTCTAAATACTCAAAGCCAGGTCCCAGATATACAAGCTATCCTACCGCTGTGGAGTTTAAAGAAGGTTTTAACGAAGAGAGTTTAAAAACGGCGTTTTTTTGCCATGACAATCTCAAAAATCCCATGCCACTATCGCTTTATACACATTTACCCTTTTGTAGGAGTGCATGTTATTTTTGTGCATGTTCAGTCATTTATACAAGCTTAGAAGATAAGAAAACTCGTTATATTAGCTATCTTAAAAAAGAATTAAGCCTTTTAAAAAATGCTATGAATACGAATAGGGAAGTCGCACAATTTCATTATGGCGGTGGCACGCCGACCTTTTTCTCACCCACTCAGCTAGATGAGATTACACAAAGCATTCAAGAAGTTTTCCCCAACTTTAGCAAAGATATTGAAATGAGCTGTGAGATTGACCCTAGGCATTTTACTAAAGAACATATGCAAACTTTATCTCAAAAAGGGTTTAATCGCCTAAGCTTTGGGGTGCAAGATTTTGAATTTGAAGTCCAAAAAGCAATCCATCGTATCCAACCATTTGAGATGGTTAAAAACGCTGTGAAACTCGCTAGAGACTATGGCATTAAGTCTATCAATTTTGATTTGATTTATGGATTACCCAATCAAACTAAAGAGAGCTTTTTAAAAACTTTAGAATTAGTTTTAGAGTTAAACCCCGATAGATTAGCGGTGTTTAACTACGCTCATGTGCCTTGGGTTAAAAAGACTATGCGTAAAATTGATGAAACCTTATTGCCAAGCCCTAAAACTAAGCTAGAGATTTTGGAAGCTTTAATTAGGTTTTTAGAAAAGGCGAATTACAAAATGATAGGCATGGACCACTTTGCAAAAAGCGATAACGAATTGTATAAATCTTTGCAAAAATCAGAGTTACGCCGTAATTTTCAAGGCTATACCACTAAGAAATTCACTCAGACCATTGGCATTGGTCTTACGAGCATTGGTGAAGGGGGCGATTATTACACGCAAAACTATAAAGACATGCAAGATTATGAAAAAGCCCTTGATTTAGGGCACTTACCGGTAGAAAGGGGCGTGGCACTCACCAAAGAAGATGTGTTAAGAAAAGAAGTGATTATGCAAATGATGAGTAATTTAAAATTAGATTATTCTAAGATTGAAGAGAAATTTCATATTGATTTTAAAACGCATTTTAAAAAAGAATTAGAAAAATTAAAGCCTTATGAAGAAGTGGGCTTACTCTGTTTTAATTCTAAAGGGTTTGAGATGACAAGAACCGGTAGTATGCTTGTAAGAAATATTGCCATGGAGTTTGATGCCTATTTGCGTGGGGGCGAAAAACAATTCAGCAAAACCCTATGAGCGAGAATATTTTTGAAAAAGTAGGGGAGACTTGCGTTAAATGCGCTAAGTGTGTGCCAACTTGCACCATTTATCGCATTCATAAAGATGAGAGCACTTCGCCTAGGGGATTTTTGGATTTAATGCGATTAAACGCTCAAAATAAGCTCAAATTAGACACTAATTTAAAACATATTTTAGAAACTTGTTTTTTATGCACCACTTGTGTGGAAACTTGCCCCTTTCATCTACCTATAGACACTTTAATAGAAAAAGCTAGAGAAAAAATCGCTCAAAAATATGGCATTGCTTGGTATAAAAAATCCTATTTTTCACTCTTAAAAAACAGGCAAAAAATGGATAAAGTGTTTTCTACAATGCATTTTTTAGCCCCTTGTGTGTTTAAGCAAATAGGGGAGGATAGCTTAGAACCTAGAATAATCTTTAAAGGCTTATTCAAACGCTTTAAAAAAACTTCTCTTCCCCCCTTAAATAAAAAAAGTTTCTTACAAATGCATGCAAATAATATTAAGCCTTTAGAAAATCCTATTCAAAAAGTGGCGATTTTTATTGGTTGTTTGAGTAATTACCATTACCAACAAGTAGGGGAGAGTTTGCTATATATTTTAGAAAAACTCAATATTCAAGCCATTATTCCTAAACAAGAATGTTGCTCTGCACCAGCGTATTTTACCGGCGATAAAGATACCACGCTTTTTTTAGCTAAGAAAAACATTGAATTGTTTGAAAGCTATTTAGAAGAAGCTAATGCGATTATTGTGCCTGAGGCTACATGCGCAAGCATGTTAATAAAGGATTATTATAAAGTCTTTTTAGGCGAAAAAAATGAAAAGGAGTTTTTAAAGCGTTTAGAAAAAATCACGCCTAAAATTTATCTTGCAAGCGTGTTTTTAGATAAATGCACGCAATTAAAAAATCTTTTAGAAAAAATCCCCCAAAAAAAACAAGGGGAAGAGCAAGAGACTATTACCTACCATGACCCATGCCATGCAAGAAAAACCCTAAAAGCCTATCAAGAAGTGAGAAATCTATTAAGCACTCATTATGAAATCAAAGAAATGCAAGACAATGAAAAATGCTGTGGCTTTGGGGGGATTACGATGCAAACAGACAAAGCAGAATTTTCTTCAAAAGCAGGACTTCTTAGGGCTAAAGATATTACAGACACTCAAGCAAAAATTGTGAGTGCAGAATGTGGGGCATGCCATATGCAACTTAATAATGCCCTAAAAACTTTAGATAAAAATAAAAGCCCACAATTTTTACACCCCCTAGAATTAATCGCTAAAGCCTTAAAAGAGATTTAATAGGTTTTTAAAGCGGTTTTTTTAGAGAATTTAGGTTTTTTATAGATTATTATGCTATTATTACACGAAATAGACTTTTAGAAGGAAAATGTTGTATGAAAAAGTTTGTAGTGTTTGGAGCGCTTTGTCTGTCAGTGGCATTATTAAATAACCTAGTGGCAGCAGAAAGTAATATAGAAAAACACCTTGATAAGCCAGAAGATCATAAGAAAAAAGTAAAAGGCGAAAAAGATGCATGGTATGTAGGGATTAGCTATCAAGTGGGTCAAGCCTCAGAGAGCGTGAGAAACCCAGAGAGAGGAAATCACTACAATATTAGGCAATTTCCTGTAGGCAAGACCGATTATTTAGCCGTTATGCAAGGTATTGGGCTTACTGTGGGTTATAAGCAGTTCTATGGTGCTAAGCGTTGGTTTGGTATGCGTTATTATGGCTTTATGGACTATGGTCATTCTAACTTTGGTGGTGGTGCTTTAACAGGTTGGGATAATAATGTGTGCGACCCACAATCCGTTCAAGCCGGCACGCCATGTGGTATCAATAACCCCAAAGACGGCAATGTTCCTAGCAATAGCACACGCTTTAACAATATCTCTGATATGTTCACTTATGGTGTGGGTATTGATACCCTCTATAATGTTATCAATAGAGAAAATGCAAGCTTTGGCTTTTTCTTTGGTGCGCAGATTGCGGGTAACTCTTGGGGGAATACTTTGGGGAGCTTGGTAGAGGCGAAAGATACTCGCTATAAACACCAATCAGCGAGTATTGACCCTGCGATTTTCCAATTTTTATTCAACTTGGGTATGCGCACCCATATCGGCAAACATCAAGGTTTTGATTTTGGTGTGAAAATTCCTACCATTAATGTTTATTATTTTAACGAAGGTGGTTTGAATGTCAAATACCGCCGTCAATACAGCATTTATGTAGGTTATCGCT
Source organism: Helicobacter cetorum MIT 00-7128 (assembly GCF_000259255.1). Lineage (NCBI taxonomy): Bacteria > Pseudomonadati > Campylobacterota > Epsilonproteobacteria > Campylobacterales > Helicobacteraceae > Helicobacter > Helicobacter cetorum. Next base: position 1,230,944 of record NC_017737.1, on the reverse strand, counting down.
ATAATTTCTAATTTTAAGAGTCTCTAATTTTAAGAGACTCTTCTTACTTTCATTCTATAAGTTTCATAAAAGATTTTGGCGTTTAGTTTCTAATCATTTTGCTTTTTTAAAAAATTTTTAGCTCTTTATAGGGATAAAATTCTTTTGAATATGCTATGATACCTAGAAATGCCAAAGGATTATTAATGACTTACTCTTCTAAAATACAATCACTTTCTGAATCAGCCACTATCGCTATTAGCACCCTTGCAAAAGAGCTAAAAGCACAAGGAAAAGATATTTTAAGTTTTTCAGCCGGTGAGCCAGATTTTGATACCCCACAAGCCATTAAAGATGAGGCGATTAAGGCTTTAAATGAGGGCTTTACTAAATACACTCCTGTAGCTGGAATAACAGAATTATTAAAAGCTATTACCGATAAATTGAAACGAGAAAATAACCTAGATTATGAGCCAAACGAAATTTTAGTGAGTAATGGGGCTAAACAAAGCTTGTTTAATGCCATTCAAGCCTTAGTAGAAGAGGGCGATGAAGTGATTATCCCTGTGCCTTTTTGGGTAACTTACCCTGAGCTTGTAAAATATAGTGGGGGAGTGAGCAAATTTATCCAAACTGATGAAAAAAACCATTTTAAAATCACTCCTAAACAACTTCAAGATGCCCTAAGCCCTAAAACCAAAATGCTTATTCTAACCACCCCATCAAATCCTACCGGCATGCTCTATAGCAAGGCCGAGTTAGAGGCTTTGAGCGAAGTTTTGAAGGACACAAAGGTATGGGTGCTTAGCGATGAGATTTATGAAAAGCTTGTTTATAATGGCTCTTTTGTTTCTTGTGCCTCAATCAATGAAGATATGAAAAAGCGCACCATTACCATTAATGGCTTAAGCAAGTCTGTGGCCATGACAGGCTGGCGCATTGGCTATGTGGCGAGCAAGGATAAAAAGTTGATTAAATTGATGAATAATTTGCAAAGTCAATGCACTTCTAATATCAACTCTATCACGCAAAAAGCCTCTATTGTAGCTCTTAATGGTATGGTAGATAAAGAAATTGAAATGATGCGCATAGCTTTTCAAAAGCGTTGTGATTTAGCTCATGCTCAAATCAATGCCATTGAGGGATTACAAGTTTTAAAACCTGATGGTGCGTTTTATCTCTTTATCAATATTGGCAATCTTTGTAAGGGGGACTCTATGCAATTTTGCCATGAGTTACTAGAAAAAGAGGGCGTGGCTCTAGTGCCTGGAAAAGCCTTTGGTTTAGAAGGCTATGTGCGCTTATCCTTTGCATGTTCAGAAGAACAAATCAAACAAGGTATTGAGCGACTCGCTCGCTTTGTAAAAAATCTATAAGAAGATAAAACACAACAAACAAAGGGGGCTTTCCTTGTTGTGTGGTGTTTTGTATATCTTGTATAAAAGTTTGAAAAGTGCAGTTTTCATAACTAAATAAATCACTAATACAATAATGACAGAACTAAAGCAAATTAAAATTATTAGCGATGGAAGTTTTTTAAGCCATACTAATCCACAGAGTGCGACGGGTGCGTTTGTTGCGATTTTCAACAATAAGGAATTTCCTTATTATGTCGACAAATACAAATGCAATAAAAATGCTCATTATGCTGAAATAAAAACTATCAATCTTGCATTAGAGCTTATGCTCTCATTGGGAAAATGGATACAAGAATATTCTATACATTTTTATACTGATATAGCCAATAATTTACCTAGCCCACACAACAAATGCAGTAACTATGGCGAAAATGAACGCTTTTGTATCTTAAAACATATACTAGAAAAAAAGAACTCCCTACATTTCATTTATACCAATATGGATTTAAGCACACATTTAAACAACTGCCACTATTTAAGTCTCAACAGACACACTTTTGCTAAAAAATGCGAACTTAGAAATGCTTTGAATTTACATTATCTTTCTTTAGAATTTAGTGTAGAAAAAATAAGAAATAAAATACTAAAATATCTAAAACAAAATCTAATAAAAAAAGCATAATAAATTCTAAAAAATGGCTCATAGCATTCTTGCTAACTATATGAAAATCTATCTTTTTAAAAGACAAAAAGGAGCAAAATGAAACACCCCCTAGAAGAACTAAAAGACCCTTTAGAAAATCTATTGCTGTGGATTAGTCGCTTTTTGCGTTACAAATGCACAAGCTTGTCTAATTCTCAAGTTAAAGACCAAAATAAGGTTTTTGAATGTTTGAATGCATTTAACCAAGTGTGTAGTGTAGAATGCTTAGAAAAAATTTGTAAAAAAGCTCGCAATGCGGGATTATTAGGTATCAATACCTATGCTAGACCCCTATTCAAATTCTATGAATATATTGCAAAACTTTCTTTAAAATCGCTTAAGAGCATTGATGAAGTGATGTTAGCTGAATTTTTAAGTATTTATACAGGGGGTTTAAGTTTAGCCACTAAAAAGAATTATAGGATTGCCCTATTAGGACTTTTTAGCTACATAGACAAGCAAAATCAAGATAAAAACGAGCAATCTTACATCTACAATATCACGCTTAAAAATATCAGCGGCATAAATCAAAGCTCAGGCAATAAGCTCCCTACTCATTTAAATAACGAAGAATTAGACAAATTTATAGAGAGTATTGACAAAATAGAGATGTCAGCAAAAGTGAGAGCTAGAAATCGCCTACTCATTAAAATCATTGTCTTTACAGGCATGCGTTCTAGTGAGGCTTTGCAACTAAAAATCAAAGATTTTGCTTTAGAAAATGGTTGTTATACCATTTCTATTAAGGGTAAAGGCGATAAATACAGAGCGGTCATGCTAAAAGCTTTTCACATTGAAAGCCTTTTAAAAGAATGGCTCATAGAAAGAGAGTTATACCCTATAAAAGATGACTTGTTGTTTTGTAACCAAAAAGGCACAGCCTTAACGCAAGCTTATTTGTATAAACAAGTAGAACGCATTATAAGTTTTGCAGGACTTAGAAGAGAGAAAAATGGGGCTCATATGTTACGCCATTCTTTTGCAACCTTACTCTATCAAAAACGCCATGATTTGATTTTAGTTCAAGAAGCTCTAGGGCATGCAAGCTTGAATACGAGTAGGATTTATACGCATTTTGATAAAGAGCGTTTAGAAGAGGCGGCGAGTATTTGGGAAGAGAGTTAGCCTTACCCCCTATTGTTACAAAATCTTTTTATAAACTTTATAGGATTAAATCAATGAGTGCTTTAATGAGTTTTTAAACCATTACAATTTTTTGAAAAATAAAAACTTCTTAAAAAAAGCTTGTTTGAAACTCCCTAAAATTTCAAGCACTAAAAAACAAGAGATAGTAAAAACTTGTTAGATTATAGGCGTTATTTGCCCCCCCTACTTATAACCACTCAAACACCCCCCCCTAAAAAAAGGAAGTGTTGAGTCAAAATGCAAACTTAGAATCTAAAAATCAAACTATAATTTACATTCCACATTTGAGTATAGGTTACTTTCATATCACCATTGGCATTATTAAAATTATAGGCAGTGCCACGAGCCAAAGGAATCTCAAAGCCAAATTGCGCATCTAAATGTTTGGCTAAACTTACAATAACACCCACACGAATAGGGATTTGGAAATAAGTTTGATGAATCTTATTGTTATCATGATTCATTGATGCGTCCATATAAGAAGCACCTTTTACACCAAAGGACTGACCCAAAAGCGCTGTTCCTAAGTAGGCAGAAACATAGTGCTTGCCAAATTTAGCAAATTTAAGCAAAATATCTGAATACGCACCATAGGTATCAATATTCATTTGACCACCACCAAAAGCAGGATTAGAATACATGTATTCATACACGCCCGCAATCCTAAAGCCCCATCTCTTAGTCTTGCCAAAATACCCTTGCCAACCTAAGCTCACATTCACACCATAGCCATTACCAATATTAGTTTGACCATAACCCGGATCACCTTGAGAATGTCTATTCCATATGGCATGACTCATTTGACCATATTGGAAACCCACAATGCCATAAACACTATTATTCAACGCTTTATCATATTTCTCATCAGAATTAGTATCCTCTGCCATAAGAGCTGTAGCTAACAAAGAGGCTAAAATTCCACTTACAACGATTTTTTTCATTTTCAATCCTTTTATGTTTTTTAACAAGATGACTTGTTGTGCGAATGGTAATTTTCTAGGGTTAACAAATTTTAATGAGAGCGATTTCTTTAGAATCAATTATGCTTTGTATTACTAAGAATTAAGCTTGTTTTAATAGTGTAATCTATGATTTTCAACCAATTATTTTGGATAATAGAATTTATTTTTGTTTAATAATGGTTAATATTAGTCTAAAAATTAAGATATATTTTATAACCTAAAGCGCATTATGCTTTTTATCATCGCTTTATTTTCTTTTTTTTTTTTTTTTGAAAATCAATTAGAAAATATTAAAACTACAAGAATAATAACAATCTATAGTAATTCTAAAAAATCCTTTTTGATAAAACCCAATCAGTCTTATAGATTAGATTTGTAGGTTATATTTCTCGTTTTAATAAAACATTTTATAAGAATTAGTTTCTTATGAATAACAAGACCTATATAAAATCACGACATAATCCATTTTACTTCTACCAAGCCATGCAACGCATTCACACAATAGATTTTTGTTGCTCTTTGCAAATCTTGCAAATTCAAAGGGGCATATTTAACAAGACCCTTTTTTAACAGCTCCACAACACTTGTTCCCTTTAACGCACCCGCACTAAAATAAGGGGTTAGTAGCTCATTATTGATTTCTAAAATAAGATTACTTCTAGCCCCTTCAGTAAGTTCAAAATCTTGGTTATAAAAGATTTCATCAAAAATAACGCCTTTTTTAATGAGTTCTCTAGTCTTTTGATAAAAAGGGGCGTAAGTCGTCTTATGGTATAAAAAATCATTGTGTTTATTTATGGGGGTCTTACTTAAACGCACTTCTAGGCTTTTTAAAGGTTCTAAGGCTTTATATTCTTTAATGAGTGTGCCATTTTTTTGCAATAAAATTCTTAAAACCCCTTCTTTTTCTAGCTCAAAGTCTAAAAGATTTTCATCATATTTGAAATTAAAATATTTAGCACTACTCATAAGGCGTTCTTTATGGGCGTTTTTATTTCTAATCTCTAATTTTTGAGCTACCTTTATCACTCGCATCGTCTCTATAAGCTCAAATTCAATTTTAGGCATGACAAAAAAGGATTTCAAAAAACTCTCTTCATACTCATCTTCGTTCTTACTTTCATAAGTAACCCCACTCCCTACCCCTAAATGCAAAAAATTTTCGCCTTTTTTCTTTTCAATCGTGCGAATGGGCACGCTAAAAAGAGCTCTTTTTTCTTCAATAAGTCCTATGGCTCCGCAATACACCCCCCTATCACGCCTTTCTAAGTTTTCAATGATTTGCATGGTTTTTATCTTAGGACACCCTGTAATAGAGCCACAAGGAAACAACGCCTTAAAAATCTCAAATAAGCTTGTCTCTAAAGATAATTTGGCTTCAATTTCACTCACCATTTGATACACACTAGATAAGGCTATGATTTCAAATAATTGATTGACTTTTAGGCTATTTTTTAGAGCAATTTGACTCAAATCATTACGCAACAAATCCACAATCATCACATTTTCACTTCTATTCTTACTATCATTTTGTAAAAACAATTTGTTTTTCTCATCTATTAAGGGGTCAGGCGAGCGAGCTATCGTGCCTTTCATAGGTTTTGTGATGATTTTAATCGCATTATCTAAAAATTCTAATTCAAAAAATAATTCCGGCGAAAAGCTTAAAATGCTACTAAACTCATTTTCTATAAAAGCCTTAAAGGGCGTGTTTTGGTTATGTAACACTTCTTCAAAAATTTTTTCTAGCTTGGCTTGAGTGTTTAAAATTAAATCCATAGTGAGATTGACTTGATAGGTATCGCCCTTTTTTAAATGCTCTTTAATGCTTTTAAATTGCCTAAAATAGCTCTCTTTATTTAAAGGGCTATGAATATTAGGGTAAAAAGTGTGTTCTTTTAAAGGCTTTAAAGCGTATTTTTTTCTTTCTAAAAATTGTTCAAAATATAAAAAAGGGGTTTGGCTTTTAAAAGTTTCATCTAAAAAAGCAAGGCGTGTTTCATAAGTAAGATACCCTACAAAATACCCCTTTCCCCTATTTTGAGAGATAAAATCTAGGGCATTTTTAAGCTCGTTAGAATTAGTGGCAACAAGTTTCTTAACGCATTTTTGATATTTAAAATCCCCAAAAATCATTTAATTTTTAGCAATGGCCTCGTATTTATCTATAAAAAAGACAGGGTTATAACTCATTTTAGCCCTTCTCAAGCCTTCTAATCCTAAGTCTTCTTCTCTATTAGCATAAGTTAAATGGCTAAATTCGTTTAATAGTAATTGCTGGTTAATAATTTGATACGCTCCCACAATATCCAAACGAGCTTTTTCAATATGAATGAGTGCACTATTTTCATTCAAAATTTCTCCAAAGCTAAACGCTACCATCTCTTTATCAACCCTAACAAGCCCCCCCTTTAAATCCAAGCTTTCATAATTTTCTAAGACACTTTTAATCCCCTTATTTTCATGGATTAGCCCTAAGTCATTAGTTGCACTTTTTAAAAACCACTCTTGAGAGATTTCTAAAACTTCTTTGTTATTTTTAGAAGAAATTTTTTCATAAACAAAATCAGGATAATTTTTTAAAAACTGGTTTAAGTGGTTTTTTTTCTTATGGTATTTTTTCCCTTTTAGAGCGATTAATTCTTCAATAGAGTAAACATAATCACTCCTATCCCTATTATAAACAAATTCAAAAACCCCTACAAAATTTTCTTTTAAACTTTCCATTTGCTCTAAACTAAGAGAGTGAAATTCCAAATTTTTTTCTAATGTCAAAAGCTCTTTAACGCATTCATTAACATTCTTACCGATAGGATAGAAATAAAAGGGCTTTTGATTTTTATAAGTGGTTTGAATCACTAAACAATCCTTAATCACAGCCACTTTAATGAGTCGTGCATGTTGCCATAAAAAGCAATTCACAAAACTCACATCAGATACAACAATCCTTTGAGCGTTTAAAAACCTTGAAAACAAATCTTTATGCTCTAAAGTGATTTTTTCAAACATTATTATCTATTTTCCTTATATTTAATAGCTATTAAATTATTTTTTATTCTTTAAAGCATCTTCTTGCAAGTCTTTAGACCTGCTAAAAATTTCTTGATAAATCTTTATAAGCGTTGCTTTATCTAGGTATTTTAAAAGCTTATGATTCAAACGATTGATAATTTCTTCTTCTCTTTTAGGGCAATAAATAGAATTTTTATCCTTATTGTGTGCGATTTTTACAGACATTTCTAAGCGTGTTTCTAACAATTCTATAATTTTGTTATCAATCTCATCAATTCTAGCTCTTAAAATACTTAAATTGCTATTTTCAACCATTTAAACATTCCTTTTCTAAACGCCACAAGTCTTCTAAACTCTCTTTTTTTCTAATCACTCTTACATTCTCATTTTCTAGGGCTAATTCTAAGAGTTTGGGGCGTGAATTATAATTACTAGCCATGCTAGAGCCATATGCCCCTACTTTTTTTAAAGCTAAAATATCGCCTTGTTCTAATGGTGGTAAATGGATATTTTTTAAAAAAGTATCGCTAGATTCACACACAGGCCCTACCACATCACAAAGCGAAGTTTCGCCCCCTTTATTCGCACTAGAAATAACCTCAATTTCATGTTTAGCGCCATAAAGACTTGGGCGTAAAAAATCATTCATCCCAGCATCAACAACTACAAAACGCTTGTTTTGAGCCACTTTCTCATACAAAACTTGCGTAACTAATTCCCCACTCTCAGCCACGATAGAACGGCCTGGCTCACAGATTATGGTTAAATCTAGGCCTTTAAGTGAATCTAAAATCCCTTGTGCGTAATCATAGAGTTTAATCGTTTCTTCATTTTCATAACTCACGCCAATGCCACCCCCCACATCAAAAAAGCGTAAATCTATCCCAAGGGCTATTAAAGATTTAGCGATTTTTACAACCTTAGCGCTCGCCTCTAAAATAGGCTCTAAATCTAAGAGTTGCGAACCAATATGAAAATGCACGCTAATAGGCTCTAAAAAGGCGCTTTTTTTGGCAAAGACAAACATTTCTAAGGCCTCTTTTTCTTCTACGCCAAACTTATTTTCTTTCAAACCGGTAGAAATATAGGGGTGCGTTTTAGCGTCAATATTGGGATTAATTCTTATAGAAATTCTAGCCTTAATCCCTAGAGTTTGAGCGATTTTTTCAATCGTTTTTAATTCCATAAAACTCTCAACATTTAAAAATAAAATATTGAGTTTTAAGGCTTGTTCTATTTCAAACTCGCTTTTGCCTACCCCACTAAACACGATTCTATAGGGCTTAATACCAGCCTCTAAAGCCCTTTTTATCTCGCCTATTGAAACACAATCTGCCCCACTTTCTAAACTCGCCAATAAAGAAAGAATGCTTAAATTAGAATTAGCCTTTAAAGCGTAGCAAATCAAAGATTTACGCCCTCTAAAAGCCTCTTTGTAGTTTAAAAAAGCTTGTTTGATTTGGTTAAAATCATAGAGATAAAAAGGGGTTTCATAAGTTTTTAATAACTTTTCATAGTTTGGCATGTATGACCTAAAATTAAGAGATTTGGCTAGAATTATAGCAAAAAAGCTAAAACACTACTCTCATACCCACATTTCCGGTTAAATTAATATCTTGATATTGCAAACCAAATCTAGCTCCAATACCCGCATTCACATAAATAGCATGCCATAAGCGCATTTCGCCCCCTGTGGTAATGCTTGCAAAGGTATTATACGCTCCTCCTTTGCGATACAATAAGGTATCTTCGCCCATAAAGCGCACCATTTTATCGCCAGAAGAACTTACAAAAATATCTTTTCCAAGTCTTGCAGTTACAAAATAATAGGAATTTTTACCAAAATACTGACGGCTTTCAACCCCCACATCAACCATTAAAATAGATTTATTAGAGGGGTTGGCATTAGTAGCAAATTGCTGATAAGAGGGATTATTCATCTTGCCTTTCATACCACTTAATCCCATATAATAATAACTTAAACCCACTTGAGGCTTTAACACCACGCTCTTATGCCTAAAAATAAAGTCATAGCCATAATTGCCATTAAGATTGGTTGTCCAAGTGTTGTAGTTATAGCGCTGATTGACTACAGAAAGCAATGAATTATTAGAAGTAATAGAGGTTTTATTACCTCCCCAAGTCTCACTCGCACTAAAAGTAATTTCGCTTTTCTTGACAAATGCTCTAGTGTAAAATCCTGCATTCACATTATTAGAGCCAGAATTAAGAATGCGCCCATTAAACCCGCTATACCCATAAGCTACATAACCCCCAAGAATCACATTTTTAATAAATCTATCATAGCCTACATTCAAGCCATAAAGTGTGCCAGTGCCTCCAGCTACAAAGCTTGCTCCCCCTACTCCTTGCACCCAAACATTGTTTTTATATTTATCTCGCTCTGTATATTTAAGAATAAAATCTAGCGCATTAGGGTTAGAATCACTAAAGCGCTTGTTTTTAAGCTCTAGCAAACGCTCATGAAAACTTGGTTCAGCCTCAGCTCTAAAATTAGAAAGTTTGGTTAAACGGCTAGTTTGTTGGGTATAACTTGCAACTTCCAAAAGCCTTGAGGCACTATTTCTAAAATTAGGGTTAGAAATTAAGCTCATGGTATTTTTAATATCCTCAGCCACATTTAACAATTCGCTTAAGTTGTGTTGTTCTAAATAAATCGGTGCAAAAAGCGGGTTTTCTTGAGAATCTATCATGAGTTTTGAAAACCAATTAATCACTCTATTTCCGCCTATAGCATAGATTTTATCCAAAGCATTCTTACCTTGAATGCTTGTAATATATTCTTGCAAAGTGGGAGCGTTAAACGCCATAACTTTATTGCCATAAGACATTTTAATTTGATTATACAAAATAGAAAGGCTTAAAATATTATCCTTTGTAGGCGCTTTTAGAGCGCTTTCTTTTGTAAGTGCTTGGCTTGAGCTATCATTTTTATCAGTGGTGTTAGAAGTGTTTTGAGTAGTGGAATCAACGCTTACGCTTAATAATAGCCCTTTATCTTGCAATTTTACTTTCTGTCCTAAATAGGTTAGCACGCCATTATCATCTTTAATATGATGTCCGTTAATATCAATTAAAGTATAGAGTTTCAAATAAGATTGCAAGCTATTTGGGTTGATATTATAGTTAATGTAACGACTGCTTTTTAATAAGGTGTAGGTCGCATTATTAGCTACACTATTAGTAATATTGATAAAAGGTTTATCTGCAGTATTGAGATTGACCACACCCCCTACTTGAATAAGGGGTGTTGTGGGCGTTTGAGAGCCTATTAAATCAAAGTTTATTGTCCCAAAATTATTGAAATTCCCCCCAACTTGCATGCCATAAACACCAGTGCTTAGAGAGCCATTTTGCATAATATCTAAATTTTTATTCACTTTTACATTGCCATGTAGAGTGCCATTATTGAAGATGCCTTGAACAATAAGATTATTAGTGTTAAAAGAGGCATTTTGCTCTAAAGAGGCATTTTTAGAGATAATGAGATTATTACCTTGAAACTGCGCCTTGTCATAAAGGTATAAATTCTTAATATTAGAAAAGCCCTTAACGCTTGAGAGATTAACAACCCCATTCGCATAAATATTGCCTGAAAAATTAAAATTATTTGCCGTAACGCTCAAGCTCTCATCATTATTATTTAAAACAATTTGTGCGTTATTATTTGAAGAAGTATTTTTAGTATTTTTGCTAGAATTAGCCATATTAATAGGCTTACAAATATTTGTAGAATTAGTTGTGTTTGAAGTAGTAGTATTTGTTGGAGTTTCACTCACACAGCTTGCATTCACATAAATATTTCCTTGAGATACAGATACATTATTATTGGTAGCATTTATATTAAGCCCATTACTCGCATTAAGCGTAGTAATATCAATATTAGAAACTTGATTGGATAACAAATTAAGCGTGCCGGTATGCTTACTAAAATTAATGCTATTATCTCCGGCAAAAATCAATAAGCCCCCCGCATTAAAGCCTAGCGTTCCTCCATTAGCATTAGAAAAACTAGAATTTTGCACAAAAACATTGCCCTTAGCGTTAAAATCAAAATTGCCTTGTTGCCATACTTGACTTAATCCATAGGGTGCAAGAAGTCCCTTATCGCCTAAACTTGGTATTAAGCTCCCCAAACCTTTTTCATAAATTGAACCTAAGCCCTTAGCATCAAGAATTTTATCTAGCACTTCTTTAATTTGCTGATTTTGTAATAAATCTTCTATGGATTGCAGAGTGTTTTGCCCCAAAAACTTCCCTATCATTTCTTTACCTAAAGTTTCAACATCACTTTTTAGAGCGCTACTAGGATTAACAATATCTTTAAGCATGACATTCATCACTTGCCCTATATCATTAGCTGAAATATAGCCGGTAATTTTATTAAGCAAATCTTGTTTGCCTAGTAATTCATTGATAGACATATTGCCTATCATTTTTTCAGGATTTTGTAAATCTATACCCCCAATTCCAGCTAATCCCCCTACTAAGCCTGTAAAAAAGCCTAGTTTTTGTTTGATTAAATCCTTAATCACTTGATTTAATCCGCTACTATTCATTAAATTATCAAAATTCTGTTTGCCTAAGAGTTGGTCAAAAGTTTCATTTTTTTGTTCAGCAGTCAAGGTTTTGCCAATAACGCTATCATTCCCTAGCATATCAGCAACCAAACTCCCCAAGCCCCCAGCCTTTTTGATAGATTGCATAGCCACTTCACCTAAGACTTGAGAAAGCCCGGCTTGATTAAAGACTTTATTAATGCCTTCTTGACCTAACATGCTAAAAATACCATCAGTTTGAGAGCTTACAATATTAGCCTTATTGAGAATTAATGAAGTCGCACTATTAAAGGTTACGCTCGCACTTCCCCCAGTCCCCCACGCATTCCCACTCCCTAAGGTGCCGGTAAGATAAATTTCTTTCGCATTAAAAGTGGTATTTATATAACCTAAGTCTGCCGAACTAGATTCTAAAAGCTGTCCTAAATAAGTATTTCTAAATTGTTGACACACCACATCAGTGTTTTCACAAGGTTTTTCATAGCCTTGCCCCCCAAAATAAATCGCACTATTGGTGTTGGTTTGCCCTATTTTGGTTGCCCCAATCACTAAAGAGCCATTATCAAAATTTTGCACCACAGAATTACTAGCGTTATTCAAAAAATTACTAATACTTTTCCAATCATCTGGAGTAATAAGTTTTTCAAGCTCATTGAGCTTGTTAGCTTGCAAATGACTCAAACTTGAAAGCGAAAGATTGCCTCCTAAAATCTTTTTAATTTCAGGGTATAGCCTAAATGCCATTTGCCCTAAACTTTTAAGGTTGTTGAAGTCATAGCCCTTATTAAAAATATGCAACGCATTAATGGGATTACCTTGAGCGTTATAGATTTGGGGGACAACAGCGCTTTGAGAGTTTTTAGAATTTGTATCATTATTGGTAGCGGTATTACCATTACCACTAGCTTGGTAGGTGGAATTAGGGTGGTAATAGCCCTTAATATTACTCGTTAAATAGAATGTGCCTTGTGCGTTATCACTATAAGAATAAGTGCCATTTTCTTGTTGATAGACTTTATGGTAGTTAAAAATCTCTGGAGCAATGTTATAGAGCGTGTTTTTTACACCTAGAATTTGAGAGAGTGTGATACTTAATTGATTATCTTTTAAACTCTCTGTAATACGCAACGAGCTATTAAGCGGGTCTATAAAGCTATAGCTCTGTGTTTTTGGGTCATAAACCCCATGCGTAATGTCCATGCCAAAGAAATTAATATGCTTATACCAATTATTATTATCGCTCATATTAGCTTGAATAATATTATAAACACGATTTTCATTGTCGCTAAGATTGCTTAATAAATCAATGTTTGCAATATTCAAACTTCCTTGTTGACTGAAAGTGAAATGATTACCATTTAAATTAAGCACACTATGATTATTAGAGTTTAAGAGATTGCCTCCTAAGCTCAATCGTGCCTTAACATTAAGGGCTTGATGAAAGGTAATAGGGCTTTGAGAGTTAGAAAACGCATTATTATAAAAATTAAACGCCGTGTTATTGGCTATCGTGCTAGAATTTTGAAAATTTAAAGAAGAGTTGTTGCTAAAATTAAATTGCCCCCCTAAAGAAGTCGCCCCCTTAAACACGATAGAAGAATCATTGTTTAAATCAACATTGATATTGTCTGAATCAAAATTGGTTGCCCCATTAAAGTTAATTTGAGAGCCATTATCCAAAATTAAGCTTACCTTATCATTAAGCGTTGCACTATCGCTGATTTCAACAACACTCTTTTGATTGAGATTTAATGAGCTAGTGTCGCCCATGCTTAAATTTCCATGAATATTAAGCCTAGCATTATTGTTTGCATTGATAGAGGCATTTTGATTAAAAATAATTTGATTAGCCTCAATCGTGCTTACCCCCTTATTCGCATTAACACTCAAACTCAAATTGGAATTATTAAATACCACTTGATTAGTAGCTTGAATTTGATATAGGCCTTGACTTAGATTAGTGCTATTAGAAAAGTTTATTGCATTCTTAGCTTGAAATTTAAAAATGGATTGCGTCTCTCCCACATAGCCCCTAAAGGAGCTATTAGAAAAATCCATATTAAGCGCATTGAAACTAAAATTAGGCTTACCATTATTTTGCGCAGTATTATCTATAAAATGCGAATTTTGAGCTTGGATATTAGCATTACTAGAAAAATTCATCTGCGAAACACCCAAAACATTTGTCCCAGCAGAGCGGTTATTCAAGGTCGCATTCGTTAAAACAATCCCTTGCAAACCATTAAAATTAAGATTTGCTCCCCCACCACTAGAGACACGATTCCCACTTTCAATAGTGCCTGTAATGTAGATTTTTTGAGCCTCATAATGCGCTGTGATAAAACCTAAACATTGTAAATTCCAGCAATGCCCACTCGCATCATTACTCCCCGCTCCCTTATTATCCCCAAAAGAAATAATCGTGTTAGATTGAGGCGCATCGCTTGCATTAGTCCATATATCTTTAGCCCCAAAAACAATGGCAGTATTTTGCCCTGTGAATTTTTGAGAAAACGATTCCGCACTAGAGGCGTAAAAATCAATGGTATCTTGATAGTAATAAATAACATTGTTTTGATTGCTTGCTAAATTATTATCATAACTTTTAGGAATGTAGGTTTGAAAGCCTAAAATATTTTTATAATATAAATTAGAGGGGTCTTCCATATTAACACTGCTAAATTGCATAGGCACGCCCAAGCGCTTGATAGAAATACTATTTTGTGAAAAAGTTTCTTGCATTTTGTAGGTTTCATCACCGATAGTATAGGTAACATCATAAACCCCTAAGCCATTATTTAAGCTAGAGTTAGAAACTATCTTTTCACTACTTGCCCCTTGATAATTAATGATTTTCCATAAATCTTTAGCCCAATCTTTGGTGTCATAATTAATCGCTTTAGATGAACTAACAATCACAATAGGGTTGCCATTAGAAATCGCTTGATTAATATTAATCTTTGTATCCCCACTAAAAGTAATCGTGCCTTCGCCAAATGTTAAAGGATTATCCAAATTCTTTAAAGTGATATTGCCTAAAGCAACATTATTTTTTACATCAATATTAGTAGGACTATCAAAAGTAACATGATTAAAAGTTGCATCCCCTTGAATATTGATAGAGCCGGTATTATTAAAGGTAGCTTGTGTGTTATCTTGTATTTCAATCTTAGAGTTATTATTAGTTATAGGATTTCCAAAAACGGCATTTCCGGCAATTTGAATGTTTTTGTTAGTGTTAGTGAAGTCTCCTTTAAACGAAGTGGTTGCACTAGAGTTATTAAAATCAAACGAAGTGTCATTATTGAAATTAGCGTTATTAAAGGTCGTGTTATGAGCGCTAATATTAAATGTGCCACGATTGAATTGGTTGTTATTTTCAAAGTCTAGGCTATTGCCTTGAAAATTATAAGTGCCTCCATTAAAATTGGTGTTTTCAAATGTGGCTTGCCCCGCATTAAAAGTGAATGTCCCATCTTTAGCCTCATTAGTGAAAGTCGTGCCATAAACTGAAAGCTTGCCTTGCTCATTTAAGCCATTTAAATCATTTTGACTATTCATACTTTGTGTAGAGAAAGTCATAGAACTTGAATAAATACCGGCATTATTTTGCGTAATCTTAGCGTTATCAATTTTGATATTATCAATTCCATTAAAAGTAAGATTAGCTGCTCCGCCCGTGCCTACACGATTTCCAGAGCGTAAATTCGCTGTAATATAGACATTGTGCGCACTATAAGTGCCATTAGTTGTGCCAGCGCATTGGTAATAGGGCCAAGTCCCACAATGCCCACTAAGAGCGCTCCCGGAAGTGTCTCCAAAGGACACTACATCATTAGAGCTAACATTATGATTGCTCCAAATTGCGTTATACCCAATAACTAAATTACTATTACTCGCACTAAAAGTTTGTTTGAAAGTATTATTATAGCTCCCCCAAATTTGAATGCTAGGTAAGTAGTAAGTCCCACTTTCTGTAAAATCTTTGGATTTTGGAAGATAGTATTGATGATTATACCAAGGCATATCAGCGTTAATATGAGCTGAATTAGCCAAATCAAAAGAGTTGGAGCTACTTAAAGGATTGCTAGGAGGTGGTGTGTAATCGCCACTTGCTATAGCTTGAATGGTAATAGAATTTTTACCAAAAGTTTCTTCTAGTCCATAAATCTTATCCCCAACTTTATAGGCGACTTGATAAGTTCCTAAGCCATTATTGGCACTATCTGTGTTATCTTTAGTAACTTTTGTAACATGTCCTTGGGTGTTATCATAAGTGATAATATCCCATAAACCTTTAGCATAGCTTTCTTGGGTAGAAGTTTTGGTATTTTGAGAAGAGGCACTCTCTTTTAAAGTGTTAGTATAACTATTAAGAAGATGGCTTAAAAGACTATTATAATTAATGTCCTTACTAGAGCTTAAAATCGTAGTTTTTCCACTCCCTAAATTGGTAATATTAAAGCTTGTCCCTTGATTGAGGGTAACTTGTGCGTTTCCAAAATCAAGCGTCGCACTATTTTCTAATTTATTACTACCACTAAGAGTTACACTGCCTTTAATATCTGTATTTTGAGTATTAATAGAAGTGTTAAACGAAGTGTTATTGAAGGTTGCATTATTTTCTATAGTGAGCTTACCGCCATTGTTGAAAGTAGCGTTTTCAAAGGTAGCGCTTTGGACTTTTAAATCATTGTTTTGGTTATTAAAGCTCTCTTTAAAAGTGGCATTCCCTTGAATAGTCATTGGGCTATGGTTGCTAAATGCGCTATTGCTAAAAATTAGATTTTGATTTTCACTATTGCTAAAGTTGTAAGTTCCCCCATTAAAGGTGCTGTTTTGAAATGTGGCTTGATTGTTGAAAGTATATGTGAGATTGCCAAAAGTAGCGTTATTAAAAGAACTTGTGCCTTGAAAGGTGAAACTACCGCTATTAAAAGCAGTGTTGTTTGTAGCCGTGAACTCTTTACTAAAAGTAAATTTTCCCCCATTAAATTTCACCCCACTAAAATGAGCGTTATTTTCAAAGTTAAAACTACCGCTCTCATTATTAAAGGTCGTGTTTGTAGAAGTGCTAGTCCCTTTGAATGTGTAAGTGGGTCCTGTGCTAGAGCAATTCGCTCCCACACCCCAATTCACCGAAGAGCTACACACATTGCCATTTAAAGAAATTGAACCGATTGTAATGGTGCTGTTAGTATTGCCTACATTCACTTGTGAGGTCTTATATGCACTGATATTAGAATTAATATTGACCTTATTAGCATTTAGATTTAAGGTTGCAGTGCCTGTATGAGTGCCAGCCCCCGTGCCTACACGATTACCTACTTCTATGCTGTTATTCACATTGATAGTTCCAGCATCAAAGGTAATAATAGTATGCCCATTGGGATACCAAGAAGTAAAGCTATTCCCACTACTTTGTCCCAAATTAAAAGTGGCGTTATTCCCTAACTCAATCGTTAAATTCCCCCCATTATCATTGCCCCCTGTATAATTATACAGACCACTTAAATAATAAGTTCCATTATCGTTCTTTAAATTTGCTACAATATTTTCATTATTTTGAGTGTGGTAGTAATTATCCGCATTACCCCCAGCCCAAGTTTGTGTGATAAGTTGATTTCCTTTAAGATTAGTAACCTTTTTTTCCCACTTATCACAACTCCACAACGCATACCATGGGTGATGAACACATACCTCTTGAGTTCTTGAACCCCATTGCAACCCCAAAATATCTTGCCCGTTTGCGTATAATCCCTTGACAAACCCACTCAACAATAAGGGCATAAGCCATAAAGAAGGCTTTTTAAGCACGGCAGTCTTAACTGATTTAAAATTTGACTGCTTGATTCGTTGCTGATGCAACATTCTTTTAAGACTTGCTTTTTTTGCCCTCAAGGTTATCTCACCCTTAAATTATTTTTATAATAAATAAGCGTATTGTAACAAAAAATCCATTGTTTGTTACTCAATCTAGGGCGTATTATTGTCTTAAAGCTTTTATTTCTTTCTATATTTCTCAAAAGCCTTTTTAGATTGGCGATAAGCTTGCAAACGATGCATAAGATTGATAATTGGCATTATCAAACGCTTGGGTGCATAAGAAAAGACTTTTTTAATTTTTTTAGATAAAACAATTGTAGTTACTAAACTCATTTCATTAAATCTTACACATAAAGGCACATAAACCACATTTGGTAATTTATGTTTAAAAGTATTGGATAAAAATATATCTAATGGTTCGCAAAAAATAACGGCTTTTTCTATTAAAGTTTTTGCGCCCTTTGGAGTTAAATAATAACAAGCACTAGAATTAAAATATAAACTACTCATATAAAAATGTTCGCTCAAAAAAATTTCTTTTTCAAACATGCTTAAAGGGTAGTAGCAACGCCTTAAGATTTGATAGAGGTTGAAACAATCTTTTCTCAAAAAACGCTTGATAGAATCAACTATACTCAAGCTTTCTTTAGAGGTCATATAAAGGGGTTCATTTTCAATTCTTGGTAAGACTTTTTGAAAAGTCCCTCCCCTATAGCCCCAATACTCTGCATGCAAACGCACTAAATCAAAGGGGCTTTGAACGCACTCTCTTATTGCTTGCTTAAAAGATTCTTCAAAAATAATGTCATCTTCACAAATAATGATAGGAGTATTTTTATTCACGCATTCTTGCCACAATAAAAAATGGCTCATATAACAACCCAATTCATTGGGTTCTAGCTCAGCCCCCCTTTTGCAATAGACCCAATCGCTTTCTTTAAGATAGTTTTTATGATAATGCTTTGATTTTAAGCCTTCAAAACAAGGCGAGCTAGGACTAATGGCATCAAAAATACTAAATTGAAAATCTTTAGCTAAATTATGTGGGGGATTTTTGCATAATTCTTGCATTTTTTCATATCTAGGGCTACTTTTAAGCGAAATAATCCTAACTTCCATTAAAAACCCTAATTCTTATAGCTCCACAAACGCACAAAAAACAAAACGCAAATTAAAACGAACAATTCCTTAAAAAGCCATTCACTCTGAGAGTGCATAGAGACAAAATCAGCGCTTTTTATAGCTACTTCGCCCAACTCTTGAGCATGTAAAATATAGGGAGTGTAATAAAATACAAACAACAATGACAAGCCACCAATAATGAGTCCAAGCACTAAATGCACCCAAAATCTCTTCCCCCATATAAAAGACACGATTTCATACCCTAAAACCATAATGCCTACAAATTCTAAAATCCTATTGAAACGAGCAAAAACATGCGCCATAATCTTTCCTGCCTCAAAAGAACTGATTGAAAGTTCAGGTAAAATCGCTTGTGCCTTAAAAACTACCGGTGCTACTACTGCCCCTAAAATCAATAAAGCGCCACATAGCATGCCCAAAATCAATAAATACGCCCCTAAACAGATTTTTTTCAACATTTTACTCCTTAAAATTCTTGCAACAAATGATTGTATCCCTTAAACTGCCACACCATAACTAAGGGAACAAACAAATCTAAAATAGCTTGTGTGTCAGTAATTTTATCAGCTAAACCTACAAATACCTCAATGCGAACGCCCTTGTTTAACAGAAATTTAATTTTATCGTTATCAAACGCATAATGCAATAAAAATTCCAATTCTTTTAAACTGCTTTCTTGTTTTATATTAGGACAAGTCTTTTCTAGCTTTTCATTAAAGCCTGCAATTTGGTAGAAATTATCCATATAAGCCTTTTGATTTTTTTTGAAAGCGCTTAATTGCAAGCGCTTAAATGACTCACTTTTATGATTAAGCATGCAAGGCGAAAAAAGCAATAACGAATTAATGCGCCTTTTTTCTAACACTTCATTAAAAGCGTATTCAAACGCTAATTGAGCGCCCATAGAAAAGCCTGCCACATCATAAGCCCCCTTTAAAAGCCATTCTTCAAACAAAACGCTTTCATCTTTAAAACCAAAACCACTGAAATAACGCATTTTTATGACTCATGGAGTAAGGCATTGATAACTTCATATTCCAAATGCTCTTTTTCTAATAAAATTGCTGATAAATGCTTGCAAGTGGCTATAGCTGGTTTTAAAAACTCCAGTTG
This sequence comes from Helicobacter cetorum MIT 00-7128, assembly GCF_000259255.1. NCBI lineage: Bacteria > Pseudomonadati > Campylobacterota > Epsilonproteobacteria > Campylobacterales > Helicobacteraceae > Helicobacter > Helicobacter cetorum. Next base: position 1,211,122 of record NC_017737.1, on the reverse strand, counting down.
TTCTTCATAGAGTGTTTGAAACCAATTTTTGGGTAGTGTTAGAGCAAGCTCACTCATTAATCGCTCACTTAAATTCTGTGCTTTTTTTAAATCTTCTTTAGACAAAGAAAAGCGCTCTTTATAGAGCAATTCTAAAATAATTGTCCCACTCAAATAGACTTTAATATAGTTTTTAATCTCACTTTCACTATTAATCTTCATCTCATTAAACGCTATAAATTCCCCTATTAAAGGTGCTTTATCAAATTCAATATCTAGCCAATACGCACTTAATGCTTTAGCGCTTTGATATAATGCGACTAATTCTTTTTCTTTTTCATTTAGGCTTTGAGGTTTTTTCTTCCCATAAGCGATTTTATCTTTCACGCTCATAATATCTTCATAAGTAATTAAAGAACGCTTATTTCTTAAGGCACTCAAAGCGCTTTCATTGATTAGTGATGCCAACATTGCCCCACTAAATCCTATGCAAGTTTTAGCCACTTGAGCGTAATCAAGCGCATGCTTTTTGTCTTTTAAGAGCTTTTCTAAAATGCTTTGACGCTCCAAATTATCAGGCAGTCCAATAAAAATACGCCTATCAAAACGCCCACTTCTTAATAATGCCTCATCCATCACTTCCATATTATTAGTCGCACCCACTACAATCACTTCAGCATTTTTCAAAAATCCGTCCATTTCGGTTAATAGCTGATTAAGCGTTGCCTCTCTCTCATCGTTTCTATGCCCCCCTCTAGCCTTACCTAGTGCATCAATTTCATCAATAAAGATAATACAAGGCGCACAAGTTTTAGCATGCATAAAAAGTTCATGCACCTTTTTAGCTCCAGCCCCTACATAAATTTGAGAAAACGCACTCCCGCTTTCATAAAAAAACGGCACTTTAGCCTCACTTGCCAAAGCTTTAGCAATCATAGTTTTTCCAACACCTGGAGGACCTACTAACAACACGCCTTTAGGCAAGAAAATCCCTAAATCTTGATACTTCTTAGGCTCTTTGAGGTAATCTACTATTTCCAATAATTCTTCTTTAGCCTCATTAACCCCTGCAATATCTTCAAAACTAATACCCAAAGTATCATAACGCTTAAAAGCACTCTGTGTTTCATTTTTAGAAAAGCTTTCAAAATTTGATTTGAGACTTGGTTGCTGTCTTAATCTCCAAAAAATCCCAAATAACATGCTTGCAATAAAAAAGAGTAAGGCAAGCGTGATTTTAGCAACCTTACTCAAACTCTCTTGCTTTTCTATAGGCATGTTTTCTGGAATTTTATAAGCTCTTAAAAGCGCCTCCTTATTGGTCTTGTAAAAACCTTGATTACCCTTTGCATAAAAATAGCGCTCATCTTCTAATAAAGTTTGCTTAGGGTTAGACTGAATTACATAGAAAAAGTCCTTACTGCCTAAAAGCCTAGAAGAATCGCTAAAAACAAGCCATGCTAGTAAAACAAAGGTTAAGATTAAAAAGCATAGCGCTGAGATAAGTGAGCGGTTTTTTATGCGTTTAAAGGGAGCAATAAGATAATCTAAAATTTTAGAATTTAGCATAGTTCTCTCTCTCGCCTACAACATAATCTGTAATTTCTAAAAAACTCGCTTTTAAAGGCTTATCGCTCTTGATTTTAAGGGGGTTAAAAAATTGGTCTAAGGCTTTAAATTCGCCATCTTTTTGAGATTCCACTAAGGCTTTTAAGGGGGTTTTTTTAGAAAAATGAAGTTGTCTAAAAGCTTTATTCTTTTCAAGAATCAAATTTTTTATAGCATTCAAACGCTCTTTAGAAACTTCCAAATTCACGCTATCAGTCATAAAGCTTGAAGGCGTGTCTTTACGCTTGCTATAGATAAAGGGGTGGATATGTGTTAAGGGTAAATCTTGCATGTTTTTAAAAGCCTCTTTAAAAATACTTTGTGTCTCGCCCGGATGTCCTACAATAAAATCTGTGCCAATCGCAAAGCCTTTTAAAGCAATTTTTTCTAATAAGTCTCTATCGCTTTTAACACGATTTCTTCTATTCATTCTCTCTAGCATACTATCATGGCTATGTTGCAAAGCAATATGTAAATGCTTTTCTAAAAAATCTTCTTCTAATAACTCTAAAAATTCTTCACTAATTTGATTAGGCTCTAAACTCCCCACTCTAACCCTTTTTAAGCCTTGAATGAGACTTAGCTTTTTAATCAATCTTGCAACATTGCTTTCTTTGTCTTTGCCATAACTGCCTACATTTGTGCCTGTTAAGACCACTTCTTGCACGCCTTTAGAACATAGTATTTCAACTTGTTCTACTATCTTTCTTTCTTCAAAACTTCTTGCCCTCCCTCTTACACTAGGAATAATGCAATAGTTACAATCAAAATCACAGCCCTCTTGAATCTTAATAAACGCTCTAGTTTTTCCCACAAACTCACTTACCATAGTAGAATCTAAATGCTTGTTTTCTAAATCATCGTCTATAAAAAAGCGTTTGTTTTCTTTTAAAAAGACGCTGATTTTTTCTTTATTGTCATGCCCAAAAACCCCTTTTACATGCCCATCTTCAAAAAGCTCTTTGCCTTGAGTTTTGACCCCACAGCCTGTAAAAAGAACTTGCTTGTTTAAACGAGCCATTTTTTTAGTATAGCTTTTAACCGCACTATCTGCTCCATTAGTAACCGTGCAAGAATTGACAACAATAATATCTGCCTCATCTTCTTCTAAAGTGTGTGTAAAATCTTTTAGATTTTCTAACATTACTTGTGTGTCAAATAAATTAGTTCTACACCCAAAAGTTTTGAAATACACCTTTTTCATTTTCTTAACTTCTTTTGTCTCCAAAGCCATCTCCATTTGTATCTACTTTTATCAATTTAGTTGTGGTATAAGCTACATGAATATCTTCTTCTTTCAAAAATGCCTCAATAATTTCAGTAGTAATCCTACTTCTTAAAGACATGGTCGCATAAGAGTTTGTTTGATACCATATGGTAATCTTTACGCCATTATTTTCTGGCATTAAAAAACAGCGTGGTTTCACGCTTAGACTTCTCAAAGAATATTTATCACGCATTTTATTGAGTTGCTTATAAGTAATATCTGTATATTCCTTAGAAAGCTCTGTTGCAATCCCTAGCATAATTTTAGACGCTTTTTTGAAATTAGAATCAAATGTAACGCAAAAATCTATGCCATCCCACACCGTTTTCATGCCAAAATGGCTGTAATTAGCAAACATGGTGGTAAAAATATAGTTATTAGGGACAAAAATAATGCGCCCAGCTCTTCTATTTTCCATATAGCTAGTAAGTGTAACATCTTCTAAAATCGTAATATGTAGCATAGAAATATCTAAAACATCGCCAATAAAAGTTGTCCCATCTTTTGCAACACGTACCCTATCGCCTACATGCACACTCCCCCCAATTAGAATGATAAACCACCCTAAAACACTCATAAATAAATCTTTCATTGCAATGGCTAAACCCGCACTTGCAAACCCTAGCACGGTTACTAAGTAAGTAACATTTTCTAAATACGAAAAAAGAAAGATTAAGATAATAATGTTGGCATTAATAAAGTTAATGGCTTTATTGACCGTATAGACTCGCTCATTATTTTCAATATACTTGCTTGAAACCACCTTTAAAATCCAAGCAAACACCACACTTAAAAGGGCTGCTAAAAAAACATACGCAAACTTAAAAAGCTGGTCTTTAATTTGAGATTTAACAAGCACAATCGCTTCATCGCTATCTTTTTGAAAAATATCAATCGTGGTTTTTAAAATGTTTTTAGCCCCTTGTAATTCTAATCGTTTAGCTTGAGTTTGATAAATTTCATCACTAAGTTTCTTGCTTGGCTCTAATTCATGGATTTGGCTTAAAAGCGTGTATTTAGCATTTAAATTCTTTAAAACTTCTTCTAAAGAAAGTTGGTTATTTTTAAAATTTGCACGCCTAGCACGAAGAGCTTTAATAAAAGAAATGCCATCAATAATAGCAATAGGATTACTAATGTTTGGAACATTTGGGATTTGAGGGCGCTCAATCAAGTCCTTAAAGGGATTAACCCTATAACTTTCTAGCATCTTTTGCTGAGATTCTAAAGCTTTTAGTGTGTGTTCTAAGGTGTTAATTTTTAACATGTCTTTATTTTTTTTAGATTTTAAATGCTTTAACTCTTGTTGCACGCTCTCTTTTTCCGAATAGATTTGACTATAAATCTTATAATTTTCAAACTTTTTTAACCATACATTATCATTGGATTCTAATTTTTTATCAATCGCTTTCATCTTGCTTTCTAAAGTCTTTACAAGAAGATTAGGCTTATTATCTGCATATATAGTGCTTAACATCATTATTAAGCTTAAAATAATTCTTATTGCCATTGTTCTAAGACCTTTAAAACTTGCTCTTTAGAAACATTAGAGACAATCTCAAAATCTCCAATTCCCTTAGGCAAAATAAATTTAATCGCACTATCTACACTCTTTTTATCCATAAATAAACGCTCATAAAATCGCTCTATATGAGGGATTTGATAAGTCAAATCTAAATCAAATTTTTTTAATAACTTTTCAATGCGCTCATTTTCTTTTGAGCTAATTAAGCCTAGATTTAGAGCTAAAGCATTAGCCATGCGTATTCCAATGGCAACTGCTTCGCCATGCAAAAAACGCTCATAATTAGTTTCATTCTCTATGACATGCCCAAAGGTATGCCCATAATTAAGCCCTGCTCTTATATTTTGCTCTTTTTCATCTTGCTTAACTACTTGCGCTTTAATTTTAATACTCCTTAATAACACTTCATCAATACATTCTTTTATCAAACACTCTTCTAAAAATTCTACAAACCCTTTATCAAAACATAACGCCATTTTTAAAACTTCAGCCATGCCTGCTCTAAATTCTCTACTAGGTAGTGTCTTTAAAAAATAAGAATCAATATAGACTGCCTTTGGCTGATGAAAAGTGCCTAATAAATTCTTACCATAAGGCGTGTTAATACCTGTTTTACCCCCTACACTTGCATCCACTTGAGCAAGCAAGGTTGTAGGCACACTAATAAAATCAATCCCCCTAAAATACACACTGCTTGCAAAGCCTACCATATCACTAATTACACCCCCACCAAGACCTATCATTAATGAATGGCGGTTTAATTGCATTTCAAAAGCACTTTCTAAAATCCTCTCTAATGAGCGCATGTTTTTATGCCTTTCTCCAGATTCTAAAACACACACTCTTATTTCTTTAGCTTTCAAGCATTCTAATAGTTTAGATAAATGCAATCCTGCTACAATACTATCACTCACAATAAGCACTTTTTGCTTAATTTCAAGCTTGGGTAATGTCCCTAAAAAAACTTTATAGCCATTTTCTTTCAAATCAATAAGAATTTCTTTCATAGCATCTACTCTACAATAGGGATAAAAATCTGAGGATTATGGTCTTTTAAAAAGGCTAGACGCTCCACTTTAGTGGATAGAAACCATAAAAAGCGAGATTTAGTAATACTCTCTTCAAAAGGCAAAAAATGCACTACAGGGTGTTTTAAAGAATTAAGGTATAAAATAGGGTTTTTAGTATCTGTTTGCAAAATATCAATCTTGCTATTGTAGGTGTGTGAAAGATTTTCATAACTATCTATAATTTCAGTTCTATAGCGCTTATTAGGGTCAAAATCATACAACAAGAGTTTTAAATCTAGTTGCGAAGACACATCAAAAATCACTGATGAAATATCTTCATTAATATGCAAACTCTCATTTAAGACTACCACACTCCTAGAAATTTTAGAAAATCCTAATTGATTGGTTTTAAACACAGGTGTAGCTGTTTTATAGAGGGCTTTTCTATGCTTACTTGGCTTAAAAAGCTCCTTACCCACCACAACCAAACCAATCTTTTTCTTATTATCTTTAGCCAACTTCTGCGCAAAACTTTGCCCATAGAAATCCAAATTCACTTCCACGCCCTCCTTTTCTAAAGCATGGATTTTATGATAAATTTTAGGGCTAGTAGGATGTAAGATTTGAATGCAAAGTTTGTGGCTTTTTAAATGCTTGTGTAAAAAAAGCGCTTGATTGATATCTCGCATCATCTCTTTTGAAGATTGCACGCTCATATCAATATACAAATAAATACTTTTTCCAAAAGGTGCGGGGAATTGCCCCACATTACTTTTAACTTGAAAATACACGCTATTTAAAACTTCTGGATTACCTACCACAAGCAAAATATCTCGTGGTTGTATGACCATAGATACTGAAGAAAGCAAAAATTCATTATTACGATAAATCCCTACAATACGATATTCTTTTTGTCTTATTGAGCCAATATGCCTATAAGCAAAAATACTCCCAAAAGGCACGCCAATTTCCATAATTTCGCCCTTTTCTAAACCAAATTCTTTGGGCGTATTAGGAATATTTGGCAGACGAGACAAAAACTTGCTTGCTAAGACTTCAGTCTCATCAATGCTAATAATTTTATCATTATCCAATAATTCATCATTAAGACTTTCTTTCAAGCTCAATACCACACGCATGCGTTTAAAATGTGTTTTGGCAATTTCGCAAATAATGCGTTGCTCCTCTAAATTAGGCGTAATAATGAATAAATCACTCACTTCGCTATCAATCACTTGCAAAAGCCTAAAAGATGAGGTTGCATCAAAACAATGAAAGGAAAAAGTGCTAGGGTAATATTTAGGAATCAAACTTTCATCTTTAACAATTACCACATACAAATTATTGCTAAAATAGCGTGCTAACACTAAGTCTAAAAAATTTTTCGCTACAATTCCATCTAAAATAAAAGCGATTTTTTTCAAACCTATTGCTCCCACAATTAAACTATTAAATCGCCATTATACCAAGATTTAAGGCTTTAAAACATGGATTTTCAACTCCAAAAAACAGACTATAGCGCAAGAGCTGGGGTATTAAACTTAAAACATTCTAGTGTAGAGACACCTATTTTTATGCCTGTAGGCACACAAGGATGTATTAAATCTTTAGATGCCATAGATATGCAAGAACACTTGCAAGCCAAGCTCATTTTAGCTAATACCTACCATATGTATTTAAGACCCCAAGCAGATATAGTTAAAAAACTTGGTGGCTTACATAATTTCACCCAATTTCAAGGTAGCTTTTTAACTGATAGTGGGGGGTTTCAAGCCTTTAGCTTAAATTCCAATGTTAAATTAGAAGAAGATGGCATTATCTTTAAATCCCATATAGATGGGAGCAAACACCTATTTACGCCCACGAAAGTCCTAGATATTCAATATGCTTTAAATAGTGATATTATGATGGTTTTAGATGATTTAGTAGGCTTGCCAGCCCCAATAAAACGCATTGAAGAATCCATAAAGCGCAGTGCTAGATGGGCAAATACTAGCCTAGAATACCACAAAAGGAATAATCGCCCCAATAATAATCTCTTTGCCATTATTCAAGGGGGGACAAACTTAAGTATGCGCTCTATGAGTGTAGAGCTTACTCTTAGAGATTTTGATGGCTACGCTATAGGCGGATTAGCTGTGGGCGAAAATACCAATGAGATGTATGAGACTATCGCTCATACTGCCCCCCTACTTCCTAAAGATAAGCCACGCTATTTAATGGGTGTTGGCACACCCGAAAATATTTTAGAGGCTATTAGTTTGGGGGTGGATATGTTTGATTGTGTGATGCCTACTAGAAATGCAAGAAACGCTACCTTATTCACGCATTTTGGTAAGATTTCTATTAAGAACGCACAATATAAAACAGATAATACCCCTATTGAAGAAAATTGCACATGCTATACTTGCAAGCATTATTCTAAGGCTTATTTACACCATTTATTTAGAGCTAAAGAGCTTACTTATGCTCGTTTAGCAAGCTTGCATAATTTGCATTTTTATTTAGAGCTGACTAGAAACGCACGAAAAGCGATTCTAGAAGAACGCTTTTTGGATTTTAAAACAGAGTTTTTGAAAAATTATCATCAGCTTAATTAATTTTTAAAAAGGTTATATAAAATATTACGAGGGGATTAAGAAACTTTAAAAATACAACACAAAAAAATAAAACCCTAAAGAGCAAAGGCTAAAAGCCCCTACTCCTTTAGTCTTTAAATAACTTATCTAGGTTTAGCGGTGCAAGTATCTCCAAGCTCTTTTAGCGTAACCTTGCCAATATAATCTAGCTCATTATCGTTGATATTTTTAATACTAGCCTTAATGTAACGCTCAATCTCATCAACTCTACAGCCATCAATTCTAATCTTAACCACAGCAACTTCTGCTTTCATATTGATGTAAGTATCCACCACTTTAACTTTAGTAATCAAATAGTTATAGTAAGCATCACCAATAGCTAAAACCGTTGCCTCACTTTCATGAAACTGCTCCATAAAAAGTTTTTTATAATTGATAAAAACTTCATGGAATACCATAATCATGCTTAACTTGGCATTCAAAGTAGCTTGGTCAATCCCTAAATACTTATTTTTAATAGGGATATACGCTACACCCATTTCCTCATACGGACTCTTTGGGTCCATAAACACCCATTTGGGCGCACCGGCAAGCTCTTTTTTCATATTTTTCAAGTCAGAAACTAAAATTTCATTTTCTCTCAAAATACCCTTAGCACTTAAAGAAGTGCTTAAGAACGCTCCCAAAAGAACACCTAAAACAATTTTTGCAAACAACACTCAACTCCTTATTTAAAATATAATGACTATTCAGCCATTCAGCCATTCAGCCATTCAGCCATTCAGCCATTCAGCCATTCAGCCATTCAGCCATTCAGCCATTCAGCCAAAATGGTAGCTAAACAATACTTAAAAACATTTTAAATAATACATTATAGCCAAGTAATTGTAGCACCTTTAGATTTTCTTGACTTAGGGGTTGGCTCTTTAATTCTCTTGCCTAGTGCAATCAAACATGCAATTTTAGGTTTATTGATATGATGATTCAAAACTTCGCTCACACCCTTAGGATCAAAGCCTCCTAAAATACAGCTATCTAACCCCATTAAGCTCACACCCATACAAATTTGCCCTACAGCAATATAGCATTGCTCTGGCATATAATTTTCTAACTTTTGCATGCTGTTTTGAAATCTTGTTTCTAACATCATAGAAAATGATGGAATAACCCTAGATTTGTAAGGCTCATCATAGAGATGTTGCATATAATGCCCATGGGGTAATAGCTCGCTAGGCTCTAAATGCGATACTACCATTAAAGCTGAGGCACTTTCAATCATATCCTTATTAAAATAGCCATGCGTTGCGATTTGACTTTTTAAACTCTTATCAGTAACGATAATAAAATGCCATGGTTGAGTGTTATAAGAACTAGGCGATAATCTTGCAAGCTCAGCAATTTCTTCTAACTCTTCGCTTGATAGCTTGTAATTAGAATCAAACATTTTGCAAGAATGACGCTCCATAAGCAGTTGCTTTCGTTTGTCTTTATTTAAAAATTCCATTAAATTTCCTTTATTTTAGAATACTTTTTAGCATACAATAAAATCCCTAAAGAAACAATTACCATAAACAAACTTAGTATTTGCCCCATGCTCAAATTAAAAATATAAACCCCCATTTGACTATCAGGCTCTCTGTAAAATTCTGCTAAAAAACGCATGAGTGAATACCCCAAACCATAGATAACAATTAAAAGTCCATGCGTTTTAGTGTATTTCTTAGCTAGCATGACCATAAAAAATACCACAATTCCTTCTAAAAACGCTTCAATGAGCTGGCTAGGATAACGCAATTCATTATTTATTACAATGCCTATCATTTGTCCTAAATGGCTGTTCTCTGGCACAATTCTTCCAAAAAGCTCTTGGTTGAGAAAGTTTCCTATCCTTCCAAAAACATATCCTAAAGGTAAGCTAATGGCGATTAAATCCAAATAGATTAAGAGCTTTTTTAAATCTTTACGACTATAAAGATACGAAGCGACTAAAAACCCTACTAAACCCCCATGATAGCTCATTCCACGAATACCTACAAAATTCCCTTCACTATCAAAGGGGTTAAAGATTTGCCAAAAATGCATTAAATAGTAGCTAGAATTTGGGTCATAAATAAGAATGTATCCTATTCTTGCCCCCAAAACTATTCCAAGCTCTGCCCATAAAAAATAACTCTCAAAATCCTTTCTTTCAATGGGAAATCTTTTGGGGTCATTTTTAATCATTCTTAATGCCATATAAAAGGCTATGATAATCGCACAAGCATACGCTAAACCATACCAATGCACTTCAATGCCGCCAATACTAAAGGCTATCGGGTCAAAACGCTCATAAATCGTATTCCAAACATTCATATTTAACTCTCAAATTCAAATTCTTTAGGGGCTTTGGCTTCAAACTCATACCCTAATAATGCAATTTTATGAGCATGGAGCATTAAGCGTTTGGCTGGAACTTGTTTATTACCATAGAGCATATCACCTATAATGGGGTAATTGATATGCTTTAAATGCACTCTAATTTGGTGCGTTCTTCCGGTTTTAATCTCTACTTTTAGAAGAGTTTTTTTACCCATAATTTTTAAGGGCGTAACCTTAGTAAGGGCATCTTGTCCTTTGGGCGAGATTTTACTAAAAGCTTTGGTAGTTTTAGTCGTAAGTATGGGGGCATTAATTTCTTGTTCTTCTTCTAAAATACCTTGAATGAGTGCTAGATATTCCTTTTTCACCACCCTATCTTTAAAAGCCTTTTTAGCTTTTAAGTGAAATTCTGAATTTTCTTTGACTAATAAAATCACTCCACTAGTCTCTTTATCCAAGCGGTGTAACAACACCCAATCGCTGAAAAAATGCACTAAGTCATAGCTCTCTGTAAAAGGGGGTTTAAAAAGAGCTAGGACATTTTCATCTTCAAAAATCACGCTAGGTTTTTCAATCTTTTGGATACTAAAGCGTGTATTTTTAGGCAATTCTTTTCTAGCAATGCTAAGTTTCTTCCCCCCTATGCTTACTAACCCTAAATCTATCAAAGCTTTTGCTTTTTTATTAGAAATATTTTCTTGTATGCTTAATAATTTATAGGCTTTTTCCATATTTATCCTTTAATGAGTGTGAGTAATCCGCTTAAATGGTGTTGATTCTCTAAAAAACGCACCACGCCTAAATTTTCATAATCTAAAAGGGCGTTTAATAAATTCTCTTTTTTAACTATTCTATAGGGCTTGACTAACTCAAATAACGCTAATTGATTAAAAATGTATTCCCCTGTGATTAAGCGGGTGTTAAAAAACGCCGGCTCTAAGGGGTTATGCCCCCCTTTTTTTATAAATGAACCCCCTAGGATTACAATATCTGCAATTTGGTAAAAATTATTCAATTCCCCTAAGCTATCTACTAATAAAACATCGCATTCCACAAAACCCTTTGAAGAAAAAAATTCTAGGCTAAGGGGCGTAGTTTTTAATATATTTTGCAATAGATTTTGCACGCTTTTAAAACGCTCTGGGTGGCGTGGCACTACAATTAGTCTTGCATGCGTATGAATCTTTTTAAATTCCAAAAACGCCTTTAAACCTAGCTCTTCTTCACTCTCATGTGTGCTGGCTAGAACTACATTTAAAGTATTAGGGTTTTTAGGGTAATAGCAAGTTATGCTAGGTTTTGAAAAACGCTTGATATTAAAAAAATTGATGACCTTTTTAGCCCCCAAACTCAATAAACGCATTTTGTCATCTTCACTTTGTGCTAGGATTAAATCAATGCGTTTGAATAAAATTTTATAAAAGAATTTAAAACGCAAATATTTAGGATAAGAGCGTGTGCTAATCCTAGCGTTAATAAGCATGGTTTTTGCCCCTAATTTTTGAGCCATATCAAACACATTAAACCACAACTCCGCTTCTGTAACCACTAAGGTTTTTAGATTTTTTAAGTTTTTTTTCCAAGTAAATAATAAGGTTTCAAAAGGCAAGTAACGCACTTCTATATGCTTAAAACTTTGATAAGTCCTAGATGCTAATTCAAAACCGGTGTTAGTGGTAACACTAATTAAAATAGGTTCTTTTAAAACTTGAATGATAGGTTCTAAGGATTTGACTTCCCCATAAGAGCATGCGTGAAACCAAAAAATCGGTTCACTTTTTAGGGTGTTATTCTTTAGAAAAAAGCGAGCCTTTAAAGAATGGCGGTATTTTTCCTTAAAACTCAAAAGTAAAATTAGGGGCGAACAAAGAAAATGTCCCAACCCTAAAATAAGAAAATAAAAAAGTTTAAACAACGCTCAAGTAATTACGCTTTTGTGCTAGGAGCTTGTGTTTCCAAACTCTCTGCATATAAAATACGCCCACAATGCGGACAAACAACAATATCTCCACTTGTTAGCACTTCCGAATAAGTCTTGTCATTGAGTCTAATAAAGCAACCCCCACAAGCCTGTTTTTTTATGGTTACAATGCTAGTGTTTTTCGCCCAACGCCTAATCCTCTCATAAAAACGATGGATTTTTGGCTCCATTTTTTCTACAAGGTCTTGCTTTTTTTTGAAGATTTTCTGTTGGGAGTCTTTGATATGCTGGACTTCATTTTCTACAGAACCTTCTAATTCACTTGCAAGCTTTTCAAGCTCTAAAATTTCTTGTTTAAGAATCTCTTGGCGCTCACTCTTATGCTTGATTTCATTTTGTAAGTTCTCAATCTCTCTATTAGCTTGACTAGAACGCTCTTTGGCAATATCTTCTTCAATATTTAATGAGCGCAACTCCCTTTCAGATTTTATCTCACTCATTTTCTTTTGAATACTAGCAATTTTAGCATTCGTATCATGTAAAGTTTGCTCGTTTTTAGAAACTTGTAATTTAAGAGCGCCTTTTTCTTCTTCTAAATTCAAAGATTCTGTCTGCTTAAGCTCCTTATCGCTTAATGCCTTATCCAAGTCTTTGCGCTTTTCTCTAATAAGTGGCTCTAAAGAGTCAATCTCTTTATCCAAATTAGAAATATCAATCAGTTGTCTGAGATGAATGTTCATAAAATAGCTTTCCTTTAAATAAATTGCAAGGGGTTTTCAAAATGCTCTATTGTAACCAAATAATCATAAGAATGCAAAATTTCAGCCATAATTTGTGCGAATGCTCTTTCACTATAATAGTGCGTCGCATCAATAAGGCTTATACCTAAAGATTTGGCTATCATAGAGTCATGGTATTTAATATCGCCTGTGATTAAGCAAGTTTGTGGTTTTAAAGAATGAAGTGCGAACGCTCCAGCTCCACATGCAAACGCCACTTCTTTAATCATTTGAGAGCCTTTAGCACAAGCTAATTTTTCAACCCCTAAGCGAAATTTAACATGTTCTAAAAGTTTATCAAAATCCCAATTTAAATTTTCTTTAACCAAGATGAGATTTTTTTCTATTAAATTATCAAATCCTAAAAGTGTCTTAGCAAAATGCTTGTTTAGATGCGTTTTGTCAAAATTCGTATGCATGCTAATGAGCGAAATATTTTTTTCAATTAAAAGTTTTAAAATATTACTAGGATAAGTAGTATAATCAAGTGCTTTTAAGGGCTTAAAAATTAAAGGGTGGTGCGTGATGATTAGAGCATTTTGTTTAGCGTTAGTAGCAATAGTAAGCGTTACTTCTAAACATGTAATCATCTCACTAAACTTATTATTTTTACTTCCTAAAATTAGTCCGCTATTATCCCAAGATTCTTGAAATTCAAAAGGCGAAATCGTATTTAAAACTTCAAGCACTTCCCCTACTAATGCCATTTTTAAGCCTTTGAAACTAAAGCGTTTTTTAATCGCTCTTCTCTTTCTTCTTCTTGTTCTTTATACAACACAGCACAGCCTTTGGCTAGGTCTCTGATTTGTAAAATATAGTTTTGTCTCTCAGCCACAGAAATCGCCTTTCTAGCGTCTAAGATATTAAAAAAATGCGAGCATAACATCACAAAATCATAAGCCGGTAAAGGGAGTTTGTTTTCCAAGCAATGCAAAGCTTCTATCTTAGCGTTTTTAAACATTTCTAGTAGTCTCTCAATGCTTGCTACTTCAAAATGATACTTGCTAAACTCATATTCGCTTTCTAAATGCACTTGAGCGTAACGCACGCTTTCTTTGTGATTTTTTGCCCATTCAATCTCTAGTATGCTCTCTACTTTTTGAACATACATCGCTAATCTTTCTAAGCCATAAGTGATTTCTACAGGAATGGGGTTACAAGCAATTCCGCCTACTTGCTGAAAATATGTAAATTGTGTAACTTCCATGCCATCAAGCCACACTTCCCAGCCTAGCCCCCACGCCCCTAGAGTGGGGCTTTCCCAGTTATCTTCTACAAATCGTATATCATGCTCATTAAGATTTATCCCTAAAACTTCCAAACTTTTTAAATACAATTCTTGAATATTAGAGGGGCTTGGCTTAATCACCACTTGAAATTGATAATAGCTCCCTAAGCGGTTAGGATTCTCCCCATAACGCCCATCGGTAGGTCTTCTAGAAGGGGCTACATAAGCCACATTCCAAGGCTTTTTATCCAAACTCCTTAAAAGCGTTGCAGGGTGGAATGTCCCAGCCCCTGCAGGAATATCATAAGGCTGAATGACTAAACAACCTTGATTTTTCCAATATTCCTGTAATTTTAATAATAAACTTGAAAAATCTTGCATGCTCTATCCTTTTAAGTGCGTCTAATCAAATCATTCATGCTCTCTAGCACATTTTTACCCTTTAAAAGCAAGGCTAACTCACTCGCAATAGGTGTATAAATATTGTATTTTTTAGCAATTTCTACAATAGCATTAGTCGTTTTCACCCCCTCAGCCACTTCGCCTAATTCTTGTAAAATTGTCTCTAAAGGTTTATTTTGAGCGAGTCCCAAACCCACACGATAATTCCTTGACAAAATAGAATTAGCGGTTAAAAACAAATCTCCAGCCCCAGAGAGACCTAAAAAAGTCTCCGTTTTGCCCCCAAAATACGCCCCAAAGCGTTGCATTTCCACTAAGCCACGAGATAATAAACTAGCTTTTGCGCTATTACCGAGTTTCAAGCCATCACACACGCCCCCAGCAATGGCTATTACATTTTTATACGCTCCAGCAATCTCTCCGCCAATAATATCTGCTT
The DNA here is from genome assembly GCF_000259255.1 of Helicobacter cetorum MIT 00-7128. Taxonomy (NCBI): domain Bacteria; kingdom Pseudomonadati; phylum Campylobacterota; class Epsilonproteobacteria; order Campylobacterales; family Helicobacteraceae; genus Helicobacter; species Helicobacter cetorum. The sequence goes on along the minus strand of NC_017737.1, from coordinate 1,196,027 downwards.
GAGCATAAGAGCGAATAAAAGTAGGCATTCCATTGGAAAATTCTAACGCTAAAGCTTGATTGTTGGAATGGATAACCAAAGCACATGGCAAACCTTGAAGAATCTCTTTAGCAAAGCTTGGGCCAGCTAAAAAACACAAATGATTAGGCTCAATAAAATCCTTTGCAATTTCGCTCACAAACGCTCTATTCAAAACTTCTATACCCTTAGATGCAATTAAAACTTTGGAATTTTTTGGCAAACAAGCGCCCTTAAACCACTCCCTTAAATGTTGCACACTAATTGCTACAACATATAATTCTGATTGCAAACCCTCTTCTAAACTCACTTGTTCTATAGGTATAGAACCCTTAGAGATTAAGGCATAATTAAGCTCTTTTAAAGACTCACTTAAATCCCGCCTTGAGATAATTCTAACTTGATTTTTTTCTCCAAAAGCAAAAGCTAGAGACCTCCCCCACGCTCCGCCACCAAATACTGAAATTTTCATCAATTCCTAACCATTTCTTTTAATCTATAAGTCCAAACAATTTTCATTGCTTAATTAAAAAATTAATTCTTTCAAAGCGCCATTTTACAACAAAAATAATAAATTACCCCTTATGTAATAGCACTCACAAATAAGACAGCGTAGCATAATGAAACAAGCGTTTAATCATAATGATTATTTATTAAGATTGTCTATCATTTTTAGCATTACTTAAAAACGCATTTTGAAAAATAAATTGATAGAAATTAAGAATTATAGAAAAATCTTTTAATAAAACTCATTAGCTATTAAATCTATGTTATATGATTATAAGCGCATTGATTTTGAACTATCTCTCTCATTGGGGATTTTAACCATAATATAGGAATACAAGCCTAACTCAAGCCAACATAACACAACCATTAAATCCATTTTGCTACCATACCCACTGAAACAAAAAGATTAAATACCCTATTTTAGCTATAAAGGTGGTAATTTTGTTTAGAATAGTTTCCTTATCATCTCTAGCATCTTTAGCCTTTTTGATAGGGTTTTCTATGGTTTTAAACGATGTGTTAATCCCACATTTAAAGTCCCTTTTCAATCTTTCTTATTTTAAAGCCTCTTTAATCCAATTTGTCTTTTTTGGAGCGTATTTCATAGGGGGATTTTCAGGAAAAATTGTCAGTCAAATAGGTTATGCTCTAGGGATTGTTTTAGGAGCCTTATTGAGTGCTTTGGGGTGTTTTTTAATGTTTTTTGTTGCAAGTATTTTTTCATACCCTCTTATGTTAGTAGCTCTATTTATCCTTTCTTCTGGCATGGTATTTTTATCAAGTGCGAGCAATCCTTTTATTTTGCTTATCTCGCCTAATAATGAAGAGCGCACCATGCTCTTTGTGCAAATCTTTTTTCTCTTAGGCACAACCTTAGCTCCCCTTGTAGGCACACATTTTATTTTTAACCCCTCTATTCATTTGGATAAAATTGCCGAAATAAGAAAAATAGAACTCCCCTATTTATATCTAGCAAGCGCTTTTTTAATCTTAGCGATTATTTTTTATATTCTGCACAAAACCTATTTTTATTTAATCTCTCAAAATATTCCTAAAAATATGCCCCTCTCTGCTAAAAACCTTTTGTCTTACAAGCATTTTATCCTTGGGTGTTTGGGGATTTTCTTTTTTATGGGGGCAGAAACAAGTGTGGGGTCATTTTTGGTCTTAACATTAAATGATGTGTTTCATCTCAACAAACAAGAGGCGTCAATCTATTTGACTTATTTTTGGGGGAGCGCATTTTTTGGGTGTATCTTTGGTGCAACCATGATGCAAAAAATTGCCCCCAACATATGCCTAGCTACCAATACTTGTTTGGCTATTCTTATACTATATTTGATTTTAATCTTTCAAGATAAAAGCCCTATAGAATTATTTGTATTAATAGGAATGTTTAACTCTATCATATTCCCTATTATTAGCGCTCTAACTCTAAAAAATCTTTCACATCTTATGGCACTTGGAGCGGGCTTTATGAATATAGCTATTATTGGAGGAGCTATCATCACCCCTTTACAAGGCTATATTATTGATAGATTGATTGAAAGCCATTATTCACTGCTATGGGCATATATCGTGCCTATTTTGTGTTATTTTTATGTGCTATTTTTTGCCCTTAAGGGTTATAAAAAGGATTAAATCACTTAAAAAGCAATATCGCCGATGTTTTCGCTATTTTCTATGTAATATCTAAAGCGCTCTTTTTCTAGCTCATTTTTTAAAATTTGTTGCTCTTCTAAGAGTAGGCGTTGTTGGTCTTGCAAGGCATCAATTTTGCGACTTACATAATAAATATTATTGCTCAAATAAATTTTTGGAACTAACACTCCTATAGATATAATACCTAGTATCAAAACTGCCAATAAAATTCTTGAAGACAAGCCATAAGAAAATTCCTCTCTTTGAACTTCTTCGGCAAAAAGCTCTTTTTTTTCTTTATCTTCTACACGCACAAAGCGTTCTTGATTTAAAAAAGCATTATCTTCTAAATTATTCATCACTTAAACCTAAAAATTCTCATTTTTGCACTTCTTGAGCGCCTATTTTCTGTAATTTCTTTTGCGCTTGGAACAAGGGGCTTTTTGGTTAGAATCTCTCCTAAAGCATGGTTGTTAGAACAAGTGCATTTAAAGCTTAGAGCATCACAAATACAATTTTTTGCATAATTTCTAAAAGCATTCTTTACTAACGCATCTTCTAAAGAATGAAACGATATAATACATAAAATTGCTCCCTTAAGATTTTTCGCACTTTCTAAGAACCCTTTTAACTCTTCTAATTCTTGATTAACCTCTATGCGAATGGCTTGAAAGGCTAAAGTGGCGGGGTGAATTTTCTTATTTTTAGAAAGAGAGCCTAAAAAATTGCTTAAATCTTTAGCGTCTTCAAAAGGTTTTTTAGCACGGCGCTCCACAATCTTACTAGCAATTTTTTTATATTCTCTTATTTCACCATATTCTTTAAAAATTCTTTCTAAAGCATGCAAAGAATAAGAATTGACAACCCTTTTAGCATTTAGCTCACTTTCTAAGTCCATACGCATATCTAGTGTGTGTGATTGGAAATTAAAACCCCTATTTTCATCATCAAGCTGTAAGGAACTCACCCCCAAATCTACTAAAACGCCCTTAATCTGCTCGCCATAAGCCCTTAAGGCATTCTTAAAACATTGCGAAAAACCCCCACTCATAATGCTATAACGCCCCTCAAATTCTTTTAAACGCTCTTTGGCCAATTCTCTAGCAAATTTATCTTTGTCAATACCTACAAGCTTAAGGTATGGGTTTTGAGACAAAATAGCTTTAGAATGCCCCCCTAATCCCAAAGTGCAATCTATGAAGACTCCCTCTTTTAAGGGCATAAAAGTTTCTAAAACTTCTTGCAACAAAACACTTTGGTGTATTTCATCTAAGTTTGGCAAAAATCCCCCTCAAAAACTCAATTAAATTTATCAAATTCCTTACCTAAAAGCACGGTATTTTCTTGGAGCTGTTTAATATTATTATCCAAACGCTCTCGGCTCTCTTTTACCACATTAAAGGTCTCTAAAACCGATGCGCTCAACCCTTTAATGCCATTAATCTTGCTAGAAACTTCGCTATTTTCTTCAATACCGCCTATAACTTTATTGCGACTTTCTTCTAGCATGCGAACTACATCGTGGTTTTTCTCCATAAGCTCCTTGATTTTTTCGCTTACACTATTACTTTCTTCAACAATTTGATTAGCATTTGCTCCATTAGAACCAATGCTTTCATTCAATGTCCCCACTAAAACATTGATTTCGCCTAGCGACTTTTTAATTTGCTCGCTTAATTTTCTTACTTCATCAGCTACTACAGCAAAGCCTCTTCCATGCTCACCTGCTCTTGCAGCCTCAATGGCAGCATTTAAGGCTAAGAGATTAGTTCTATCAGCAATATCATTAATGATTGCACCAATATTTTTAATCTCATTAGCTTGGGTTTGCAAATGACTGAAATTCTCTCTCATCATATTTTGCTTTTCATTCATGCTCATATTAGCACCTACTACTGCCTCTAGCTCTACACGAAACTCTTGCAATACATTAAACGAATGATTTAAATTTTCAGTGCTTTCATTCAAATTATTTTGCGCATGCGTTAATAGTTCATTACTATTGACAATCGCCTCATTCATGTTATTCATGTGCTCTACTTGGGTTTGACCCATGCCAACTAATTCGTTGCTCACTTTACCTAAATCACTATAAAGAATTTTATCTTTTTCAAAAATCTTCCCACTCTCTACAATCACTTCTTGAACCTTATCCAAAAAGCCATCAATATTTTTAGCAGCGATACCGATTTCGTCTCTAGTTTTTATGCCTAAGCGTTTGCTTAAATCCACCTTAGCAGTATTGACAAAGCCATTACTTAATTCAATGAGTTTGTTTAAGGGGTTAAACAAATCTCTTTTAACCACAAAGAGCAAAATAAATAATAGCGCTACTACCACAGCAATAATCGTGCTTATAGTGCTATATTGGTGTGTAGATATGGAGGCGTAAATCTTACTTAAATTTAGTTTAAGCTCCATAACCCCTAGCATTTCGCCCTCTTTATTATTCACATGACAAACCATGCAAGATTTCGCATTAGCTAAAGGTTGCAAGAGCCATACAAAACCATCTTTTTCATTCACCACATTGTATTGAGGTTTAGTTACATCTCTGAAATATTCTAAAACTTCTTTAGGGTAATTTTCGCCAAATTTGACATTGTATTTAAAAAGTCTAATATCGCCTTCGCCCGGAAAGAACTTTACCTTGACACCCTCAATCTTATTGCTATCTTCAATAGCTTGATGAATCGCCTCTTTAGTGCCAATATTAATAGCTTGCACCACGGTGTTAAGAATGCTTTGATTAAGCATTTTGGTTACATGCAAGCCTTGTTCATGGGCTACGCTTTTATAATCTTTGCTCAAAAAAATCCAAACAGCGACCAAAAGAACACTGAAACTCAAACCCAATCCAATGATTATTTTGCTTTTTAAAGTATGTAAGTTCAAGACTAAACCTTCCATTTGAGATTAAAGAACAAACCTTTTAAAGTCTAAGAAAATTATATCTAAAAAGCCAATGCCTTATGGCATTAAATCCCCTCCTTTTAATAAAAACTATTTTAAAATGTGTAGAGATAACGCACATAAAGAGAAAAATCTCTTTTTAAATGATAATAATATTGTGAAGACAAGGGTCCAGAACTCAAAAATTTATTAACCAACATAGGAAGTCTCACGCCAAATTCTACACCATTATGCTTGAAAAGATTCGTTCTCACACCGAAGTTTAGCCATACTTGCCAATCAACGGTTGAAACAGCATGGTTATAACCCTTACCTTTTGTTAAATCAATGATTTGTTGTTTCCAATAGTTTGTTGCAGAACTTTTCCAAGTATCCCCACCAAGCGAGAAACCAGAGAAAACACCAAAAGATGCATTATCTTTATCAATCACATTAAACAACGCATCTAAACCAAACCCCCAAGAGACCATATCTAGCTGGAGCTTACCGGGATAGTTATTTTGATGACCTAAAGTCGCATGCCCATAATCAAACATAGAATACGCTCTAAAGCCTAACCATCTGCTTGTCATTCCTAAAGACTTGAATTGAAAAAACTTCTTATAACCTAAAGTTAGTCCAAAACCATTTAACGCACCGGTAGCAAACTGAGAATGCCAATTAATATTTGTGCCTTGAATGTTAAATCTATTGTCCGCTAATCCCGGTGGGCATCCTTGCCAGCCACAACCACCATGCCAATTGTTGATATTAGTCTTTACACGAGCTTGACCGATTTCATAACCCGCTCCAACATAAACACCATCACCCTCAGCCAACAATGAGGAGCTCAAAATAGAGGACAAAAGTCCCACAGCTACAAACTTCTTCATTAATTCCATTCCTTTGCATTCCTATTCTAATTTCATTCTTATCCGAAATAATAGCATATTTTACGCTTGTAAGCAAACAATTTTAATTCTAATTGTCTATAAAACTTCAATAAGCCAACATATTTGAAGTATAATAGCCATTTTTAAACTATCCTCTTTTAATAAGGAAACTCTTGCAAGATAAAATCATTATTCAAGGGGCTAAGGAAAATAATCTAAAAAATATTTTTTTAGAAATCCCTAAAAATCAGTTTGTTGTTTTTACAGGACTAAGTGGCTCGGGTAAATCCACTCTAGCGTTTGATACCTTATATGCTGAAGGACAAAGGCGGTATTTAGAGAGTTTGTCTAGTTATGCGAGACAATTTTTAGACAAAGTAGGCAAGCCTAATGTAGATAAAATTGAAGGGCTAACTCCAGCCATTGCCATTGAGCAAAAGACCACTTCTAAAAACCCCCGCTCCACCGTGGGAACTATCACTGAAATTTATGATTATCTAAGGTTATTATTTGCAAGGGTTGGAGAGCAATTTTGCCCTACATGTTCAGAGCCTATTAGCTCTATGAGTGCGACAGATATTATTGCTCAAATTTGCAACTTAGAAGAAAACTCTAAAATCATCATTCTAGCCCCTATTATTAAGGATAAAAAAGGCACTTTTAATGATAAATTAGAGAGCTTACGCTTAAAGGGGTATGTGAGAGCCTTTATTGATGGGGTGATGGTGCGTTTAGATGAAGAAATCCATTTACACAAGACCAAAAAGCACACCATTAAAGCTGTGGTAGATAGAGTTGTAGTCAATAGTGAAAATCATTCACGAATCGCTAGTGCTGTAGAAAAAGCCCTTAAAGAAAGCTACGGCGAGTTAGAAGTAGAAATCTTGCAAGAAAACGCTCCTAGCATTAAAAAACATTATAGCGAGCATAAGGCATGCTTTAAATGCAAGATTAGTTTTGAAGAATTAGAGCCACTTAGTTTTTCATTCAATTCGCCTAAGGGGGCGTGTGAGAGTTGCTTAGGTTTAGGGACAAAATTTAGCCTAGATGTAGGTAAGATTTTAGAACCTAACACCCCCTTAAATAATGGGGCTATCAAGGTGATTTTTGGGTATAACCGCAATTATTACGCTCAAATGTTTGAAGGCTTTTGTGAATCTAATGGCATTGACACCACGCTTTGTTTTAACGAACTAAACAAAGAGCAACAAGACGCTCTTTTATATGGGAATGGCACTGAAATTAGCTTCAATTTTAAAAATAGCCCCTTAAAACGCCCTTGGAAAGGCATTATTCAAATTGCATATGATATGTTTAAGGAGCAAAAGGATTTAAGCGATTATATGAGCGAGAAAACTTGTTCTACTTGTAGTGGGCATCGCTTAAAAGCATCAAGTTTGAGCGTTCAGGTGGCTGGCTTGAAAATGGCGGATTTTTTAACTAAGCCTATTGAAGAAGTTTATCACTTTTTCAAAGAACCTAACCATTTTAACTATCTTAATCAACAAGAAAAGCAAATCGCTGAACCGATTTTAAAAGAGATTTTAGAAAGGGTGTTTTTCTTATATGATGTAGGGCTAGGGTATTTAACTTTAGGGCGAGATGCAAGAACCATTAGTGGGGGGGAGAGCCAAAGAATAAGAATTGCTAGTCAAATCGGGAGTGGCTTGACAGGAGTTTTATATGTTTTAGATGAGCCTAGTATCGGTCTGCATGAAAAAGATACGCTCAAACTTATTAATACCCTTAGGAATTTACAGAAAAAAGGGAACACGCTTATTGTAGTAGAGCATGACAAAGAGACCATTAAGCATGCGGATTTTATTGTAGATATAGGACCAAAGGCCGGAAGGCATGGGGGTGAAGTCATCTTTAGTGGGAGCGTGGAAGAATTATTACAAAACAAGCATTCTACCGCCTTGTATCTCAATGGCACTAAAAAGATTGAACGCCCTAAATTTGAACTACCCAAAGAAAAACATTTTTTAGAAATTAAAAATGTCAATATCAATAATATTAAGAATTTAAGCGTAACTATCCCCTTAAAACAATTAGTGTGTATTACAGGGGTGAGTGGGAGTGGCAAAAGCTCTTTAATGTTACAAACTCTTTTACCTACAGCTCAAGCTCTCTTAAACCATGCTAAAAAAGTTAAGAGCTTAAATGGTGTAGAAATCTTAGGTTTGGAGCATTTGGATAAAGTGATTTATTTAGACCAAGCTCCTATAGGAAAAACCCCACGAAGTAATCCCGCAACTTACACAGGAGTCATGGATGAAATTAGGATTTTATTTGCCGAGCAAAAAGAAGCTAAGGTTTTAGGCTATAGTGCGAGTCGTTTTAGCTTTAATGTTAAGGGGGGGCGGTGTGAAAAATGCCAAGGCGATGGGGATATTAAAATAGAAATGCATTTCTTACCTGATGTGCTAGTGCAATGTGATAGCTGTAAAGGCACTAAATACAACCCCCAAACCTTAGAAATCAAAGTTAAGGGAAAATCCATTGCAGATGTGTTAAGCATGAGCGTAGAAGAAGCTTATGAGTTCTTTGCTAAATTTCCTAAAATCGCTGTGAAATTAAAAACGCTTATAGATGTGGGCTTAGGCTATATCACTTTAGGGCAAAACGCCACTACGCTAAGTGGGGGCGAAGCCCAAAGGATTAAATTAGCCAAAGAATTGAGCAGAAAAGACACCGGAAAAACGCTCTATGTTTTAGATGAGCCTACCACAGGTTTACATTTTGAAGATGTAAATAATCTTTTACAAGTTTTACACTCCTTAGTGGCATTAGGAAACTCCATGCTAGTGATTGAGCATAATTTAGACATTATTAAAAACGCTGATTACATTATAGATATGGGACCTGATGGGGGGGATAAAGGCGGACAAGTCATTGCTCAAGGCACGCCCTTAGAAGTCGCACAAAATTATCAACTCACTAAAAGCTATACAGCAAAATTCTTAGCCAAAGAATTTGAGCTAGAATAACCCCCTCCCCTATATATAAATTGTTGTAAAATAGTTGTTGTAAAATCTCCAAAGGAATTTCATGCTTAAATCTCGCTCTTTTATTGCAATAAATTTTTCTTTTTTATTGCTCGTGTTTGCCAACACTTTAGCAAGCTGTTTTTATATAGATAGCTCTTTAAATTTTGTTTTTAAGGCTTTCTTTTATGCTTTGAGTTGGTGTTTAGTGTATTATTGTGTGCTTTCTTTTTGTAATCATTTATTAAGAAAATTTTTAGAGCCATTAATTTTAATTCTTTGGCTAGGGTTTAGCATGTTGGCTATTGTAGGCAAACTTATTTTTGACATGCCATTAGACCAAGAACTAATAGATATTATACTTTCTAGCAATTTAAATGAAAGCAAGGAATTTATCTTGCATTCTAAGGGCATTTTATTCATAATTATTTTAGCTATCACTCTAGGCATTTTTTTAATCTATAAAATTAATTGGCAAATCAAAATACCTAGAAAAATAGCCCTTTTTCTAAGTGCGATTATTTTATTCATAGAAATCCCCCATGCCATTAAAGCCTATCATCAAGAAAGCTATTCTTTAAGAGGCACAGCTCGTTATGTGGCTTTATTTAAGGGCGTTATTTTTACAAAACGCTCTTTAGATACTTCTAGGAATGCTTTGCAAAGCTACGCTCAAATAAGACAAATAAGCTCTTCTATTGTCCATATTTCTCAAAAAGATTTTGTGCCTAATGTGGTGCTTGTGATAGGTGAGAGTGCAAGCAAAAACTTTATGCAAGCTTATGGTTACCCCCTTTTAAACATGCCCTTTACAAATGCGTTAGCCCAAAATAATGGGGGGGGGGGGTAAGTCCCACAAAATCTCAAGCTTATATTTTTAACAGAGTGATTAGCCCTGCTGCACACACATCTGCAAGCTTTAAGGTGCTATTGACCTATGCTAATAATGATACGCAAAAATCTAGCACAAAAAGACCATGGTATACCTATGCTAATCTAGGGGCTATTATCAATACAGCTGGTTATGAAAGTTTTTGGTTTTCCAATCAAGAAAAGGGTTGGGAAGAGCATAGCAATAGCTTTGGAATTTTATCTTCTGTTTTTAAGCACCGCCATTTTATCAAAGCAGACTATATTAACACTTATGATGAGGCGTTATTGCCTCTTTTAGAAAAATCTAAACTTAAAGATAAAAATTTTATCGTATTTCATTTAAGTGGTTCTCATATTCTTTATAATGTCCGTTTCCCCAAAAGTTTTGAAAAGTTTAAACCCAAAGATATTGATTTTTCCTACTTAAAAACACGCACTAATGCCGACAAACAAGTGGTAGCTGACTATATCAATTCTTTGTATTACACTGATAGCATTTTAAATCGTATTGTTTCATTTTTCAAAGATAAAGAAAGTTTGGTTATTTATATTAGCGACCATGCTCAAGATGTCTATGAAAGTTGGGATAAAGCCTTGCATCATTGCAATGCTTATGGCGTAGAAATACCCTTTATTATCTATGCCTCGCCCCTTTATGCTAAACACCACCAAGATAAAATCCAAGTTATACAAAACGCCCTTAATAAACCTTTTATGAGTGATAATTTCTTGCATACTTTATTAGAGCTTATTGGCATTAGGACTAAAGATTATGACCCTACAAAAGATTTATTAAGCCCTTCTTTTGATAGTAAGCGCATTTTAAACCCATGCAAATCATTCATTTATCATAACAGACATGCCTCATAAGATTTATAAAAAGTATTAGGTATTAATTAGGTATTAAAATAAAATAATTACACATATAATCTTATTGAATTAAGCTTATTTTTAATAATGATTTGCTATAATTTAATTCAGCAATTCAGCAATTCAGCAATTCAGCAATTCAGCAATTCAGCAATTCAGCAATTCAGCAATTCAGTTGTCGTTGCAAATAATCTTTCATCAAGGAAAATCATGGAACGCTTTGTAGAAGAAGAGGGCTTTTTAGTTTCAAAAACAACCACTAAGGGCGTAATCACCTATGCTAATGAGCCTTTTGTAAAAATTGTTGGGGCTAAAAATTTGCAAGAGTTATTAGGCAAGCCCCATAATATTGTGCGCCACCCAGATATGCCTAAGACTGCTTTTAAATACCTTTGGGAAACACTTCAAACCAAAAATGAGGCTAATGTTTTTGTTAAGAACAAAAGTTTTAATGGAGATTTTTATTGGGTATTTGCTAATGTAACCCCCTCATTTGATATGCATGGTAATGTGATTGGCTATTATTCAGTGTGCAGAAAGCCTAATCCTAAAGCTATCGGCGAAATTTCATCAATTTATCAAACCCTTTTAAGTCAAGAGCGACAAATCGGCGGAATGGCGCTTGCTCAAAAAACTTTAGGCGAACTCTTAATATCTCATAATACCACTTTTGATGCACTTATGAACGCATTGCAAAATTCTTAAAAAGGTCTTTGAACATGTTTTTTAATAAAAAACCCTCTCTAAAAGAACTAAAATCTATTGAAAAAGTTGTTGCCCTTGCCTCTAGTGGCGAATTAGAAGCACGCATTATTGATATTGACCCACAAAGCGACTACTATCCCCTAGCCCTAAGAATCAACGATTTATTAGACCAAGTAGAGGCATTCCAACGAGAAGTTGCTACTTGCACAAGTCTTGCTCAAAAAGGCGTAACTTATCGTAATGTATTTACTTCGGGCTTTCGTAAGTCTTTCCGCACCAACTCTCAAGCAATTAAAGAGGGAGTAGAAGGGATTTTGAGCGCTAAAAAAGCTTTGGTTATGCATGAGCTTAATAACGAATTAGAAAAATTAGGCATGGGAACAGCTGGGATGCCAAAGATTTTAGAAGGACTCTCTCATAGTCAAGACTTACTCACACAATCTAATACTATCTGCGCTGAAGTAGCTCAAAATAGCCAAGAGGCTTTGAAAGATTTCACACTCATGCAAGAGCATATGAATACCCTAAGTGCAACTAACGAGCATTCTAGCAATACCCTAAACACACTTAATGAAGAACTTCAAGAGGCCTCTAAGGTGGTCTCTAGCATTGATGAAATTGCTAGTCAAACCAATCTCTTAGCCCTAAATGCTGCTATTGAGGCTGCAAGAGCTGGTGAATATGGCAGAGGTTTTGCTGTGGTAGCTGATGAAGTAAGAAAATTAAGCGAAAAAACTTCAGATTCCGTAGAAAGCGTGCAAAGAACTTTTAAAATCTTTAATGAGCAAACAAGTGCGCTTTTAAAAGCATTTAGTGAGGCTAATGAGCTTTTACAGACCGCTTTAGGCACTATCCAAATCTTTAGTCAAACACTTAATTCCTTTAACGCTCAAAGCCAACAAGGCTCTAGTATTGCTAGTTCTGCTAAAGAGCAACTCTCTAAAATTGTTGCCTCTTTCCGTTTGATGGCATTCAAAATGCGCCTTTATAGAGACACCGTGCATTCTAACAACAAAGAAGAGCGCTTAAATACGGATTTAGATGAGCTTTCTGTTATTTTGCAAGCTTATCCTATGCAACACTTCTTAACCTCTACAAGAGATTTTGCTAAGCGTTGTTTGGAAGGCTATGACCAAGAAAACATGCATGAGCTTGTAGAGGGCTTTAAACAACTTGAATCTCAAAGCCAAGCTCTCTTAGATTCTATTGCATAAAAAGGCGTTTTAACACTCTTTTGGTCTTTAAGTTTACTTTCTTTAAGTATGGTTTTGAACTATCATTCAAAAACACAATGGAATAAAAATGAAAAGATATGCTTTAGCTATAGGGCTTTTAGGAGGGGTTTTACAAGCGGAGCAAAATGGCTATTTTTTTGGCATTGGCTATCAAGTGGGCACAATGCAAGAACTTGCCAATAGTCTTCAAAGCAAAAATCAATATATTAAAAACCAAATTGCTCTTATTGATAACAATCCTATTAAACCCGGCACAACCCCTTATATTCCGGCATTTCGCCCGGGAAAGAGCCAGCAGAATGCAACTCTTAATGGTCTTAATATCATGCTTGGTTTTCGCCAATTCTTTGGCAAAAAGAAATGGTTTGGATTAAGATATTATGGCTTATTTGATTATAACCATGCGCAAGTGGATTTAGGGCTTTATACGAATACCTTAGATTTGTTTACTTGGGGAGCTGGCATGGATGCTTTATGGAATGTCTATCATAAAGAAATGTGTAACCGCCATGTTGATGTAGGATTTTTTACAGGAGTGGCTATTGCGGGTCAAAGTTGGAAATCTGATTTGTTAAGCAAGTATGAGCATGTAGGCAAAATTAATTCTACCTATGTGCAATTTATTTTTAATTTTGGCGTAAGAATACATTGGACAAGCGCAAGTAATGGCTCTAAATATCAAGGGGGCTCAAGCATTGGTGCTAAATTCAAAAAACATCTTTATAATGTGCCAAATTACTTGCATGGCGCAGAATATGGGGTGCGAATCCCCACTATTAATGACCCCTACTACATGGGCATGGGGGGTGATGTGAAATTAAGAAGAGTGTATTCTATTTACTTAAACTATGTCTTTGGATTTTAAATGCGTGCGCTTATTCTTTTTCTTACTTTTGCAAGTTTGTTGATGAGTGAAACTTATCCAAAGGATATGTTTGTCGCTAATAATGCCTACCAACAAATCAAGCAAGATACTTTAAATGCTCTCTTTACTAACCTTACTAACAAGCCCCACGCTATCAAGGTTTGTCAAAAGGCTTTTGATACTTCAATCTATCAGCCTATAGCGCTTATTATTACAAATATTATTAATCAAATGGTGGTGGTTGAATATTCTCTTTTGTCTCAAACAAGCGCCTTTAACCCCATAAACACCGCCCTTTCTCTATCAATGATTATGAAAAAATATGCTAAAGACATTCAGCCAACCCTCAATGATTCACTAGGTGCATTAAAAAACTGCAACCCTAATTTAGACACCTTCAAACAACGAAGTGTGGAGATTATTAGAAATAATTCAGGCATTTCTCTTAATCCTAAGGTTCTTTAATATTGGATTTTATCCTTAATTATCGTCTTTATTTGTCAATATATAATATTATAAAGATATTATAGATAATATTTTAATATTAAAATAAGAATATCATACCCTTTTAATCTATGGTCTTTGGATAATCCAAGCTATCATTGTAAGCATTTTTCTTATACAATCAATTCTCATTAGTATTCTAGTAAATGGAGCCATTAACTGAAGTATATTACTTTAATAATCATATTTATTTTTAAGGAGATTACTTTGGTGAATTTAAGTTGGTCTAAAAGATTGCTTGGAATGACTTGCACGCTCTTTTTAATTGGTTGCACAAGCAATTTGGGTATTGTGAATACCAATAAAAAAGTCAAGCTAGATAAAAATGAAATCGCTATGGGTAGGTCATGCTATATAGATTGGTGGTGGACGCATAAAAAGAGCCATAAAAATGAATTGCATAAAAATATGGCGATAAAAAAGGCGCTTATTTCTTATGTGTATAATCATAAGTCAAATCATCTCAATAGTAAAAAAAGAGCTTATAAATTCTCAAAAACCATTGAAGAAAATAATGCGATTAAAGATATGAAATTAGTCAATGCAAGTGTCAAAAAGACACGCTACCCCCTATGGATACTCACCCATATGCTAACCCCAGCAAACTACTCTTGCATAAAGGTAAAAGGCTCTGTTATAAGCCATAAAGAATCTGTGGCTAATCTCTAATCAAACCCTTAAATTAAGCTCCAAAAGGAGCTTAAAAGCGCACTAAAATAAAATCACTATATATTGCATGTAAAAAACTCGGAATATACTAGCTAGTCTAATAGGATTTTTATAAAATCTCAATGCGTGATTACAAGCTATCACACTAGCCTTAAGGCTTAATAGGCTTTTATCAATAATGCTAGATTAAAAAACTTTTTATACTCTAATTTTTATATGATTAGTATCAAATTAAAACTATGCTTTTTATGGTTGCAAGTATTTCTTTTTTATCTTGCGTTTCTATGTAACTATAATCACAACTTGCCATACATAATTTTTTGACACTATCTTGGAATTTTTGAATTTCATTTTTAAAAATCAAGGTATCAAAATAGCAAAACCCCAAATCAAAGGGGACAATGCTAATCATAGAATGTTTCATTTAAAACAAGTAACTATACGATGCGCTTATAAACACGCTATTTAAATAATTAGAATGCTTAAAAATGTTTTTTGTTTTTGAAAAAGGGATTTTTACTCCAAGCTCAACACGATGATGTTCTTCAATCGTGCTACCCACGCCTACATTCACCAAACCATTGTAGCCCATAAAAGAGCTATTTTCTGCACCTAAGCGCATATTTTGTCCTAAATACCCTACCCCAAGTCCAAAATACGCTCCAAAGCTATATTTTTGATAGGTGTAAAAATCACTTAAAACATCAACATTTAGACTTAACAAAGAAGTTACAATCGTATTTAATGCTGTGGGCTTAATAGTCATAATATAAGAAAAATCCCCCCTCAAAGCCAAAGTTTTTAAAAAAGCGTATTGATACCCCCCTTTAGCCCCCCACAAAAATGCGGTGTAGCTAGAGTCTATTGGAGATTTTGGCATGGTTTGAATGGGTGCAAGACCCACTTCAGCTCCCAAATAAATATGGCTACTCTTAGGTTCAAATGCCCCTAATATTTCAAGCAACCCTATAAAAATTGCTAAAGCTTTTTTCATTTATAGGGCTTTTTGATTTTGATAAAAACGCTTAATCTTATCATCTATAGGCGCTAAAAGACGATAAAAAATTGGCACAACCAATAAGCTTAAAAGCATAGATACCATAAGCCCCCCACTCATAGCAATCCCTATAGGGGATTTCATCGCTGCTCCATCTCCAACAGCTAGAGCTAAAGGGAGCATTCCAAAAACCATAGCAATAGTAGTCATTAGAATGGGTCTTAAGCGAGTTTCGCCCGCATACAAAATTGCCTCTTGAATATTTTTACCCTTTTTGCGTTGCTCATTAGCCACATCAATTAAAAGCGTTGCATTCTTTCCTACCATTCCTATAAGCAAGATTAAGCCCATCATAGAAAACATGCTTAGAGGTTGGTGCGCTAATGCTAGAGCAAAAAAAGCACCCGAAAAACTCAAAGGCATGGTAATCATAATAATTAAAGGTTCTAATAAAGACTCATACAAGGCTGCTAAAATCATATAAATTAGCACAAAAGCTGTTGCTAAAGCAATGATAAATTCTTGACCTGTTTCTTTAGCGTTATTGGCTTCCCCTGTGAAACTATAATTAGCCCCTTCAACTAACCATTCTTTAGAATGTTTAGTAACTTGTTTTAAGACTTCTCCCAAAGAAATTCCCATGCTTTTATTAGGACTAGCAAAAACGGTTATGCTACGCTCACGATTATAGCGAGTGATATTGGAGGCACTTGTCGTTTCTTTCACCTCTACTAAAGCATCTAAAAACATCAATTTATCATATTTATTACGCACTTGCAAGCGCTTAACATCTTCTATAGAAATACGCTTATTATCTGGCACACGAATAACAATGTCATACTCTTTGCCATCTTCTTTAAAATAGCTTGCTTGATTTTCGCCTGAAAAAGCTGAACTCACCACTGATGCAATTGCTTGAGCGCTTACGCCATATTTATTAGCGTTTTGCCTTAAAACCTTTAATTGTAATTGGGGTTGTGAATCGCTCGTGCTAGTGTGATAATTTTCAACCTTACCTTTTAATTCAGGGCTTTCTAATAAGAATTTTTTCAAATTAGCTACACTCTTATCTACAATCTCTTGGGAATGCGCAAAGACAAAGACTTGGAAAGGCGAACTATCCCCACCGCCTAATAAAGGAATATCTGAAAAATTAATACTAAGCATATCTTTAGCCTCTGGCATGCTGTCTAATTCTTGGCGCAATTCTCTCATGATTTTAAATTGGTCTAATGAGCGCTCTTTAATAGGCTTAAGTTGCACAAAAATCTTAGCTTTAAAAGGGCTTTTAATACTTCCATAACCCACCTGTAAAGTAGTGAAATCCACATAAGGCTTTTTTTCAATAGCTTTTTGGAAAGCTTGAGTTTTATTAACCATATAATCAATGCTCACACCCGGACTTGCCTTAAGCCACACATTAAACTTGCCCCTATCTTCTTTAAGCATAAAATCCATGCCTAATTTAGAGGCGACAAAAAGCGAACCAAAAAAAATCACTACCACTGATGAAAAAATAATAAGTTTATGGCTCAAAACCCATTGCAATAAAGACACATAACGAACTTCTAAAGACTTGAAAAATGGCTCACTCCAATGATAAAAGCGAGATTGTTTGGGGCTTACCACAATAGAGCTTACCATAGGAATAATTGTAACTACAACTACATACGAAAGCGCAATTGCCAGAGCTACCGTGATTCCAAAGCTTTCAAAAAAGCGTCCAATAATCCCTTTCATATTCCCTATAGGCACAAACACTGATAGTAACATTGCAGAAATTGCAACAACCGCAAAACCAATCTCTTTAACCCCCTCATAGCTTGCTGTGCGTTTATCCATGCCCATTTCTAATTTTTTATGGATATTTTCAATAATAACAATCGCATCATCAATAATAATACCAATGGCTAAAGTTAAAGCTACCATAGTAAGCATATTTAAAGAAAAGCCCATCCATTGAATAAGGGCAAAAGTTCCCATAATGGAGATAGGAATAGAAATAGCAGAAACCAAAGTAATCGTGCCATTACGCAAGAATACAAATACTACTAAAACCGCTAAAATCCCCCCTAAAATCAAATCAAACTTAACATCTTCAATGGAGGTGCGGATATAAGTTGTTGTATCCATAAAGGGTATGATTTCATATCCTAAACTTGCATCTTGGAGATGTTTAAGCTCTTTATAGACATGGTCTACTATTTCAATTTCATTGGCTCCAGCAATTTTTTGAATTTCTAAAATAACACCCGGTTTGTGCTGAAAACTTGCAAAAGTAGTATTCTCTTGCAAACCTATCTCTACTTTAGCAATATCTGCTAAACGCACATGATTAGCCACTTGAATATTCTCTACATCAGAGACTTTATAGCTATTAGCATTCACCAAGATGGCTAGTTCTTTTTGGCTATTAACAATGCGCCCCCCATCTACTTCTAAATTTTCTGTTTTAAGCACATTGTAAAGTTCGCTATAAGTGATATTGTATTTATTCATTAAGGTAGGGTCAGCATAGATTCTAATTTGGCGTTCCCTAAAACCATTAAGTTGCACGCCCCCTACCCCATAAATCTTTTGCAACATGGGTTTAATCACATTCTTAGCATGGTCATTAATGGTCGCAATAGGAATACTCTCACTGCTTACAAATAGTGAAATGATAGCTTGAGAATTGGTATCAAACTTATCTATAGAAGGTTTTTGAATATTGGGGTCATCAAAATGGACTGAAGAAACCTTATTGATAATATCATTTAAAGCCTCTTCTTTAGGTTTTTCTAGCTCAAATTCAATCGCAACCGAGCTTACATTCCTAGCGCTATTAGAAGTAACCTTTTTAATCCCATCAACCCCCATAACTGCCTCTTCAATCTTATCAGTTACCTTACTTTCTATAATTTCAGCACTAGCTCCCGGATAAATCGTATTAACTACCACAATAGGAATATCAATATTAGGAAAAAGAGCAACACTTAATTTCTTAAACCCCATTGTCCCAAAAAAGATAATCGCAAGCGCAAACATTAATGTCGTAATAGGACGACTAATCGCTACTTTATACATACTCTAATACTTTCTATTTGCGGTTTTTAACTTGGATAAATCCATCGCCAAAAAGTCCTACTGCCATATTATTGGGTGCGAGAGCTTCTGCGCTTACTTTTCTTGTGGCCTCATCAATAGCAGGATAAATTTTAGTGATTTTAGCCTCATGCTTACTAGAATCCCCATCAATAGAGTAAATAAAAATATCCCCTACTTTCACTGCACCAATATATTTAGAATCAAACTCTAATACAAGCTTTTTTTGATGGCTAATCAGCCTTAAAAGCACCGTATTATTAGGATTTACCCCTTCACCTACTTGAATACTCTTGCTCGCTACTACGCCATCAAAAGGTGCTCTTAGGATAGTTTTATCAAGCATTGCAAGCGAAAAGGCATAATCTGATTCTAATCGCTTATAATCAGATTTATAGCGCTCTAAAGTATTTTTATCTACAGCTGTGCCAATTTTATTATAACGCTCATATTGTTTTTTAGCAAAAGATAGTTGTTGTTCAATAGAATTGCTTTGGGCTTGCTTATCTTGATTGTATAAAAGTAGCAACACTTCATCTTTTTTAACCACGCTCCCCTCAGTAACCCTAATCGTATTCACAATGCCAGAACTATCCAAAGTTAATTTAGAATCTTGCATAGCCCGCACATTAAAAATTGCATAAACTTCATCACTAGCTTGCATGCTCAAAATGCTCAAGCATAGCCCCATTAAAAAATTTTTTATCACTTTATTCCCCTTTAATGCACATAATCTTGTATTTTATGTCCGCTATAAAAAATATAATTTGCTTTTTGCATTTCATAGTTATTTAATGCCATATTATAAGCTACTTCCGCATCAAAACGAGTGCTTAAACCCCTCAAATAAGTGGTGAAATCCACTAAATTAGCATCGTATTTTCTCTTAATGTTTGCAAAAGAAATACTTGCCGATTTCAAACTAGCTTTAGAAGATTCAATTTTAGCTCGTGCGATTTCAAGCGATTTTCTATATAGCTGTTCATCTTTTTCTTGCTCCAACTTCTTATACGCTAAATTCTTTTCACTCGCTAATTGACCTAATAAAATGGATTGCTTTTGCAAAGACAATCCTATATCATCAAAAACTTTCAAGCTTACCGTTACTCCAGCAGTGTTTTGTTGCCCGGGATAGAAGTTTCCCAAACGCCCCAACGCATAAGCAGGCTTTTGAATCCAATAAAGCCAAGAGTCGTATATATCCACGGTAGGATAGTAATTAAGCTGTTTGTTTTGGTATTTGAGTGCGACAATTTGCTCTCTTAAAGAGATTAAATCTTGACGCTCTCTAAGTTGCAAATTAGGCACATCAATAGTTGTCTTTTTTAAATTTTCTATATTTAAGTTTGTCAAATATTCTAAAGTTAAGCGGTTTTGCTCAATCACAAATTGCACATCTAAAATATCGTATTCACTCAAACTACCTTGTGCTTTTAAACTTTGCAAATCATCAATAGTGCTTAAGCCTTGGTCATAGAGCTTAGAAACCCTTTTTATATCTGTTTTAATTTGCTCTAATTTTTTTTGCAACGCAATTAAACGAGCCAAGTTATTAAAATATTGGTAGTATTGTTGCACCACTTGCAAATACACGCTTTGGCGTGTGTATTCCAAATTAGCAACACTAGAGCGATAGCTCGCAGACTTTTCTCTGACATTATTCACATTGCTAAACCCATTAAACACATTTAACTTCACTTTTGCTTGTAGTTGTTGTGTGTTAAAACGCTTAAATTCTGGCGTATCCCTATTTTCATTTTTAAAATCATAATGCACATCAAGAGTGGGTAAAAACAATGCTTTTGAAATCGTATGATTTTTCATCGCTTGCTTGACATTCATTTCTTGAGCTTGCAGGCTTAGATTGCTATCAGCACCCTTGATAAGCTCATAAAGTCCTAAGGCAACTTTATGGCTTTTTTCATGATATTTGGCAATTTCTTGTGTAATACTAGAGGCAATGGGCGCATCAATTTGCTTTAAAGGTAAAAATCCTTGAGGGTTATTAGAAATATTAAATGGCGCACTAATTTGAGAATCTTTAGGATTGATTAAGCTCAAATTTTTATGGTTATACTCCTTTAGAATTTGCTTGATTTCTTGGGGGGATTTAGAATGCGACATTACAGAAATTTCATCTTCTATAGAATCTTCTTGGGCTAACAACAAAGCGCCAAATAAGCACCACAAACTAGCACACTTTATTATTCTTTTCATCAATAAGCCCCTTACTTACTAGATAACTTACGCACTAATTGCACTAAATATTTGGCATTTTCTCTAGGCAAATCCGGTAACATTCCATGCCCTAAATTAAAGATATGCCCCTTATTATCCATAATTTTTAAAATCTTTTTTACCCCCTCTTCTAAGGCATTTTTATCATAAAGGCGTGCAGGTTCTAAATTGCCTTGCAAGACATATTTATCTCCTAAAACACTCTTTGCAATCTCTAAGGGTGTGCTCCAATCCACTCCAAACACATCAAATTCCCCACTAATTGCATCTAAAAACCCACAAACCCCTTTAGGAAAAAGAATGATAGGAATATTAGAATGGCGCTTTTTAAGCTCCTTGGCAATGTATTTTAAATAGTCCCAACTAAATTCTAAAAATTTCTCTTTTTCTAATGCGTTTGCCCATGAATCAAATAGCATAAGCGCATTAGCTCCTGCTTGAACTTGAAGGCTCAAATATTCTATTAATTCTTCACTAAGTTTCTGCAATAAGGCGTGCAAAATTTTAGGCTCACTATAGAGTATTTTCTTACTTTTAGAATAAGTTTTGCTCCCCTCACCCTCTATCATATAAGTGGCTAAAGTCCAAGGTGAGCCACAAAAACCTATTAATGCCTTATCTTTAGCTAACTTTTTGCGAGTTTGTGAAATCGTAGCATAAACATAATCCAAGTTTTTAACTATCCCAGTTTTCAGACTTTCTACACTTTTTAAATCATTGATAGTTTGTAAAAAATGCGGGCCTTTTTTAGGAACAAATTCTAAATCTAAACCCATTTCTAAAGGCACAACTAAAATATCACTAAATAAAATGGCTGCATCAACATCTAAAATTTCTACCGGTTGCAAGGTAACTTCTGTAGCCAAATCACTATTTTTACATAATTCTAAGAAATTTCCTGCTTTTTTGCGAGTCTCTTGATATTCACTCAAATAACGCCCCGCTTGGCGCATCATCCAAATAGGTGTATAAGGTGTTTCTTTTCTAAAACATGCATCAATGAAAATCATTATAAATCCTTATATATTTATTTATTGTTGTCTTTATTCAATTGTCTAGGCTAACCCTTAATCTCGTATTTTATCCTAAAAACTTTATAAAGTCATAAAAAGTAAAAGTTATCCCTATGGAATAAATATCTAACCTAGGCGTTTTAAAGGCTTTAGAAAATTCGCTTTGGATAAAGTAAAAAGGAATCCCCCCTCTAGCCTCTATACTTAAACCAAAATTTTTGGCTACATTAAAAAATACCCCTATTGTTCCTACAGCTGATTGGATATTGTATTGATGTTTATCCATTTTGACCCCTAAAATCTGCAACTGATAACCTAGAGTAATTTTTGGAATAACCCACCCCTTAAAAAGTCTAACACCAGTCATAAACCCTGCACTCAAAAAATATGACCCTCCCATACCAGAATCTAAATACCCTCCTAGTAGCACTCTCTTTTTTATGGTTCTGCCAAAATCAAGACCCAAAGAAAAATCATCATATGCCTTTTTTACAAAAATAGGCGCTCGGTTTTTAGGGCGTATAGGGGCAGTTTTCATAGATTGCACATGCTGATAAAGATAGCCAATTTTAAACATGCCAAAATATTTTTTTGTCGGCTCTAAAGGTTTAAAAAACTTTAAAGAATGCGTTTGCGCAAATAAACAAGCAATAAAAAAATTCAATCCTAAAATATTTTTAAGCAAAAAGGTCATTTTAAATTATTAATTCTAATTTTCTTTTTGAAAATTCTACAATTTTTCCATGAAATCTCGCATAAAGCTCAGCTAAAGAAATAGAATTATCATAAAGCATTAGAGCATGGCTTAAATTCTCTTCAATACCTTTTTCAAAAAAACTCTGCAATTCATCATAATCTTCTATTTCTATACCTAATTTTTTTAAAAATTGGTAAGTATATCTATCTACTACCATAACTTCTCTAGCACACACATAACACAAAATGGCATCCGCACTTTCTTTACCAATACCCTTTTGATTCAAAAGCCATTCTCTAGTTACTTCAAGTTTAAATTTTCCAAAACTCTCAAAATCTTTTTGAATATTTTGACATAACATTACTAAACGCATAGCTTTTTGATTAAAAAATCCGCTAGGACGGATATATTCTACTAAGTTTTCTACCCCAATACTAGCAATTTTTTTAAGATTATTTTCATCATCACATTCTAAGATATTAGCATTTTTTAGATTTTCTAAAGATTTTAATACATTATCAAACTTTGTATTTTGGGTTAAAATTGCCCCTATTAAAGCTTGAAAACTAAACGCATTAGGCCACCAACAAGGGGGCGATTTTTCCAATAAATTGAGCGATTTTAAAGCTTTTAAAATATCTAAGCTATTCCACATAAATTCTACCTTAAAAGAATTGTGTTAAATTAAAAAGAAGTTAAAAGTTTATTTGTAGCAGTTAATGTAGCTTGTGAAAGCTAATACCAAAAGTATTAGCTCCCACTTTAAAAATACTTTTAAGACTAAGTCAAAAGTCTCAAAATATTTTGCTGAACGGTATTAGCTTGGCTCATAGCATAGCTACCAGATTGTGCTAAGATATTATTTTTATTGAAGTTTGCACTTTCATCAGCAAAATCTACATCTCTAATTTGAGATTCAGCGGCTTTTACATTCACTTGAGTGATACTGATATTATTCACAGTGCTAATCATTTGATTTTGCACAGAACCTAAATCAGAGCGCACTTTATCTAACATTTTAGTTGCAGACTCAGCAATATCCATAACTACCATCGCACCTCTTAGGGTTGTAACCCCAGAACCAAGACTTTGATTGCCACTAGCAATAACTGCATTGTAGTTTGCACCACTAGCTGACTTTACATTTGCATTAAAGTTACCTGTAACATCACGCAAGTTTACTGTGGTTTCTGCTACTTGATTTTGACCAAAACCAATTGCTGTAAAACCTATCTTACTTGAATCTGAGGCAGAGACCACATTAATATCCCTAGCATCTAATCTTGTAAGAGAAAGTCTTCCATAGTTAGTAGAACCTTGTGTTAATTCTTGACCACCATTAACATTCTTAATAGCGATTTGAGAACCATCTTGATTGTCATCTACTTTAACATCAATACCACGCCCATCAACGCTACGCAAGTTTAAACGACCCTTATTATCTGTATAAGCCTCCACGCCCGTATCAGAAGTAACCGCATTAATAGCTGCAACCAATCTTCCATCAGAGTCATTCTTCTTAATATCCACAATATTACCCAACTGAATACCATTTAAAGTTAAGTTAGTGATACTTCCAGATTGAATCGCATCATCACTTGTAGTGATAACATTGGCTTGAGCTTTGATGCCTGTTTTATCAGAGTTTTTATTAATAACCTCTGCTAACACACCAATACCAGTGCCTGCTGAACTAGAAATCTTTACACTCTCTAATTTTACATCATTCACACCATCTACTTGCTTGAAAGTTAAACTTACATCACCAGATGCTGTAATGAGTGCACCAGTAGCAATTCTTACTTGACCAATTTTATCAGAAGTAGTAGAACCAATAGAAGCCTTGATGCTTTGATTAGAATACGCACCTACTTGGAATTCTTTGTTGGTAAATTGACCAGATAACAATGCTTGACCATTGTAAGTGGTGGTATTACCAATATTATCCAAACCTTGAATCAAGCGCACAATGTCAGCTTGAATTGCCTTACGAGACTGAGTAGTTTGACCATCTTGAGCCGCTTGAGTGGCTTTAACCTTGACGGTATCTAAGATTTTTAACTGCTCATCCATTGCCTTATCTGCAACTTGGATAATCCCCATGCCATCATTAGTGTTGGCAATTGCTTGACCTAAAGCACTCGCTTGAGAACGCAAAGAATCCGCAATTGTCATGCCTGATGCGTCATCAGCTGCTTTATTGATTCTCAAACCTGAACTTAAGCGCTCTAATGAATTCTTAAGTGCAGTTTGAGTAAGAGAAGATTGCACATGCGCATTCAACGCATTGATATTTGTATTGACCTGAAAAGCCATTTTTGTAACTCCTTGTTATTAAGCCCAAAGGCATCCTTGCCAATGGTTAAGACTATATCGGACAAGATTTGATTTTTTAAACTAAAATTACTAACTTAGTCATTAAAAACCATTATTTTAATTTTTAATATCCATTCAATCAATATGTAAAATAAGAATAATAGCGCTTAAGCATAATCACTATAACAATCAGAAAATCATAAATAATCTTAAAAGTCTAAGTTGGTCTCAATTCTTACAGCGTTTATATAGCTACAAAAGTTACAAAATTTGTATCAAAAAGCAATATTTAATAAAAAAGAGTTAAAAAGTTAAGTTCAATCCCAATAAATTCTAGGGATTAAACAAGGGGTTTAGGCATTAATTGGGTTTTTGAGAATCAAGCCACTTTTCTTGAAATTTAATAGATTTCCTCAAAGAATCCTCCAATTGAGACAACACATCTTTTAAGGGCTTAACATCAACATCAGCTTGCGTATAAGAATCTAGTTGCTTATCAATTTGAGTGGCAATTTCTAACGCACTTGATGGGTCTATAGGGCTACCTAGCGCCTTACGGATTGTTTCGCCAATCTCAATCACTTCAGGACTTTCATGGTTTTTAAAATTTGGATTATTTTTTTTATCCTTAGGTTTAGGCTCTAAACTAAGGCGCAAATGCTTGATTTTTTCATGTAAAGCATTAAGCTCTTCAAGTTGCTTAGAATTTTGCCCTCTATCTACTGCCTTTTCCAATAATTTATCACTTAAAACAACAAGCTTATCACTCAATTTAACACTATCAGCCTCAGCCTCAGAAAGCTCATCTACATCAATAGCCATTAGCGAGCTTACAAAAAAAGAAAGCAATAACCATTTAGTAAGAGAAGAGAGAATTTTGTGCATCTGTTTTCCTTAAAAATACGCTATAAAATAAAAACGCTCATTATTGATATGGTGGAGCTGTGGGGAATCGAACCCCAGTCCAAAAATCTTGTTCTAAAACACAGACTTCTACATGCTTAGAAAATTGATTAGTTTTTTAGCCTTAAGACTACCTTTGGTTCAATTTTCTAAAACCTTAAGATAATCCTAAGGGTTCTTTATCTTAATTTAAAAAGCGAACCACTTTTTAAACGCATCTAGCTTAGGGTTATGGAGTGATTAAAACACTAGAAATTCTAATCAGTCCAGCTCCAAATGGAGTTAACTTACGCAACTTTAGCGTAAGCTGGAGCGTAATTTGTATTGTTTACAGTTATTGTTGTTGCTGTTTTACAAGAAGCACTTGACATGCTATCTGTGCAACAAGAATCTTGTCGAAATCCAAGTCAGCCCCACTGCTACAAATTACTTAAATACCCCACCATTCTAGCTAAATTTTTCTAATAAGCAGTTTAAATTATTGATGCACAATGTCAATATTTTTATCTTTTTTAGTAAAAATAAAGATTTCACTAGAAATATTAGGATTAATTTCTACTTGTGAGAAAGTAATATTAACCAAATTATTCATTTCATCTTTAAATTCTAAAAATGCTGGTTTATTGTCTTGAAAGCGCAAACGATAAGTAGTTTTATGAATGGTTGTTTCAAACGAGCCATCTTTTTGTTTTTTAAGTTGCTTGAGAATGGTAAAAAAATCCATTTTTTCTTGTAACTTAGTAATAGTTGCCTGAAATAGCTGAGGCTCATAAATAGTAACTTCTTTAGCATTCATATAGATTTCTTTTTTAAGTGGTTTTTCATACACCCACAACGCTAAATTAGGAGCTTTAGCTCTTAAAACCCCCCTATAAACTAATTGGCGCTCCCCTTTTAGCACTTGTTTGAAATGTGCACTAAAGCTCTGTAGATTTTTTAAAACTTGCTCTTGTGTTGAAAGAGAAGTTTTTAAAGAAGTTTGCGCATAAATAATGGCACAACTCAAGCTTAGAGCCATAAGGATTTTTAAAAAAAATGTTTTCACAGACTAAGACCTTAAAATTTTGTATTTTTGTCAAATAAAACAAGCTATTTTACAAGACTTTTATTATAAGCATGATAAAATTCCCAAAAAACTGACGCTTTTATAAACTTATAAGAGCGCTAATCTTGCTAATCTTAAGGATTGTTGTGCTAAAAAAAATAATTGGGAAAGTCATTGGAACTAAAAATGATAGGTGGATAAAAAAATACAAAAAGCAAGTCCTAGCTATCAATGAATTAGAGCCTGCTTATGAAAAAATGAATGATGTTGAACTTCAAGAGGCTTTTAAAGAGTTAAAAACTCGTGTGCAAGCTCAAGAAAAAGATTTACAAGAAAAAACCCTTTTGGAAGTATTGCCAGAGAGCTTTGCTATAACTAGAGAGGCAAGCAAAAGAATTTTAGGTATGCGTCATTTTGATGTGCAACTCATTGGGGGCATGGTCTTAAATGATGGCAAAATCGCTGAAATGAAAACCGGCGAAGGTAAGACTCTAGTAGCTACTCTAGCTGTGGCTTTAAACGCTCTTAAGGGTGAAAGCGTGCATGTAGTAACTGTGAATGATTACCTAGCTCATAGAGACTCCAAAGAAATGGAGCCTTTATATAATTTCTTAGGCTATAGTGTAGGCACTATTACAGCAAATGTGCGAGATGAAGATGAACGCTTAGAAATATACTCTAAAGACATTGTTTATGGCACCAATAACGAATTTGGCTTTGATTATCTAAGAGATAACATGAAGTATTCTTTAGAACATAAAGTGCAAAAATCTCATGCGTTTGCTATTGTTGATGAAGTGGATTCTATTTTAATTGATGAGGCAAGAACCCCTTTAATCATCTCAGGGCCTGTGGATAAACGCATGGAGAATTATAACAAAGCTGATGAAGTCGCTAAAAACATGCAAGCTGAGACTGATTTCACCATAGATGAAAAGAATCGCACGATTATGATTACTGAAGAAGGCATTAAAAAAGCTGAAAATCTCTTTGGAGTGGATAATTTATATAAGATTGAAAACGCCGCTTTATCGCACCATTTAGACCAAGCTCTAAAAGCGAATTATCTCTTTTTTATAGACAAAGATTATATCGTAGCTAATAATGAAGTGGTGATTGTAGATGAATTTACAGGGCGTTTAAGTGAAGGAAGACGATTTAGTGAAGGCTTACACCAAGCTTTAGAGGCTAAAGAGGGCGTGAGCATCAAAGAAGAGAGTCAAACCCTAGCAGATATTACCTTTCAAAACTATTTTAGAATGTATTCAAAACTTGCTGGCATGACAGGCACCGCTCAAACAGAGGCGACAGAATTTTTAGAAATCTATAATTTGGAAGTGGTGTCTATCCCTACAAATTTAGTAATTAAACGCAAAGATTTGAATGATTTAATCTATAAGAGTGAAAAAGAAAAATTTGATGCAGTGATTCTTAAGATTAAAGAATTACATGCTAAGGGTCAGCCCGTTTTGGTTGGCACAGCAAGCATTGAAAAGAGTGAAACCTTGCATGCCCTACTCAAAAAAGAGCGAATCCCGCATACCGTTTTAAACGCCAAGCAACACACCAAAGAGGCTGAAATCATCAAAGATGCTGGGCTTAAAGGGGCGGTTACGATTGCGACTAATATGGCAGGGAGGGGCGTTGATATTAAGCTTACTGATGAAATCAAAGAGCTTGGCGGATTGTATATCATTGGCACCGAAAGGCATGAGAGCAGGAGAATTGACAACCAATTAAGGGGACGCAGTGGAAGACAAGGAGACCCAGGGGTAAGTCAATTCTATTTGAGTTTGGAAGATAATTTGTTACGCATTTTTGGAAGCGATAGGATTAAGGGGGTTATGGAAAGACTAGGGCTTAAAGATGGCGAACATATTGAATCAAAGCTTGTAACAAGAGCAGTTGAAAACGCACAAAAAAAGGTTGAAAACTTGCATTTTGAAAGCCGAAAGCATTTGTTAGAATACGATGATGTAGCCAATGAGCAACGCAAAAGCGTGTATAAGTTTAGAGATGAATTGCTTGATGTCAATTATGATATTAGCGCAAAAATTTCTGAAAATAGAGAATATGCACTCAATCAAATCTTTTCTAAAATCAAAGCCTTTGACAATCAAGATTTATCTAAAGATGAACTTTTAGGGCTTAAAAACATGTTAAAAGAAGATTTTAATGTGGATATTGAGCTTGATAGCTTAGAGCAAGCTGAAAATATAGAAACTTTTGTTGCTAACACCCTAGAGAGCGCCTACGAAAATAAAATGAAATCAATAGATAGCGAGCAACGAAGTAGGATTGAACGCATCGTGTATCTACAGATTTTAGATAACGCATGGCGAGAACATCTCTACACTATGGATAATCTCAAAACCGGCATTAATTTAAGGGGCTATAACCAAAAAGACCCCCTTGTAGAATACAAAAAAGAGAGTTACAATCTCTTCTTAGAACTCATTGATAATATCAAGATTGAGGCGATTAAAACCTTTTCTAAGATTCAATTTGAAAGCGAAGAAGATTCTAATGATGCAGAGCGTTATTTAGATAATTTAAGCGAAGAAAAAGAACAAGAAAGCATGTCATACCAAGATAACCTTGAAAACGATTTAGTTGTCCCTACAAAGACTTTTGCTAAAACCCCATCAAGAAATGAAATGTGTCATTGTGGTAGCGGACAAAAATACAAACATTGCTGTGGTAAAAGCGGTCCTAAAAAGGGTATTTTTGCCAAGTAAGCAAACGCTAATTTTTTTTCTCTTAAAACGCTATTTGCGTTTTGATAAAAGCCAACCTTTTATTAGTATAACTGCCCTTTTAGCTTTCTTTGGCGTGGCTATTGGGGTTATGGTCTTAATTGTGGCTATGGCAATTATGAATGGCATGGAAAAAGAGTTTGAAAAAAAGCTCTTTGTAATGAATTACCCCCTAACACTCTATGCGACAAGTTCTTATGGCATCAATCAAGAAGTGCTTGAAGAATTAGAAAAAAGATTCCCCAAAATGCTTTTTAGCCCCTATTTGCATACCCAAGCACTTGCTAGAAATAAGGGTTCTATGAATGGGGGCGTTGTTTTTGGGGTAGATATTTCTAAAGAAACACGCATTAATGAAGTTTTAGCCAATGCGTTGCAATTTATAGATAAACAAGCTTTTAAAGATAATCCCTTTAGTTTGATTATGGGAAAAAGCCTTAAAGAAAATTTACGCCTTGTAACCAACTCTAAAGCAGATTTATTCTTTACTGAGTTAGAGCCAACAGGCTTAACACTTTCGCCAATTATGAAACGCTTTGTTATCAAAGGAGATTTTGACTCTGGACTCAAATCATATGATATGACTTACATGTATACTAGCCTTGAGGCTATAAGTGCTATTAGACGCTTACCACTAGGTTTATATGATGGTATCCATGTGTATTCTAAAAATCCTATGCAAGATATCCATTCTTTACGCACAGCCCTTAATTCTATCAATCATCATGGCATAGGCATTGAGGGTTGGTGGCAACAAAATGGTAACTTTTTCTCAGCTATGGCATTAGAAAAAAGAGCGCTTTTTATTGTGCTTATGCTAATTATTCTAATGGCATCTTTAAATATAATTAGTTCGCTTTTAATGGTAGTGATGAATAGACGCAAAGAAATTGCCCTCCTTTTTAGCATGGGAAGTAGCAAACAAGAAATTCAAAAAACTTTCTTTTACTTAGGTAATACTATAGGAATTGGTGGGATAATTTTAGGGGTTATCTTGGCATTTTTAGGTATGTATATTTTAAGCACATTCCCCATTATTTCATTACCAGCTGATGTTTATGGCATGGATAAATTGCCCCTAGATTTATCTATGATAGATTTTATTTTAACTCTTGTTGGTTCCATTATCATTGTCGCACTTTCTTCATATTATCCAGCTAAAAAAGCCTCTAATATTGACCCCTTAAGTGTATTAAGAAATGAGTAAAATTGTATTTTTTGATTATTAAAATAAAAATTATAAATTTACAAAACTCTTTTTAATTTATTTTATGTTGATTTAGAAAATTTTAAGCTATTATCAAGTAGAATTCTCATACTCTATAGTATCCAATTGCCTTTTTAATCGCCTTTATTTCTTTGAAAGTGTTATTTTGTTTTTAGCATTATCATTAATTACTATAGTAGTTATTATCTGTTTAACGGAGAATTTTATTTTGAAAAATATTTATGTAGGAAACTTGGTTTATAGTGCAACCAACGAAGAGGTTAAGGAACTTTTTAGTAAATTTGGCGAAGTGTTTAGTGTCAAGCTAATTTGTGATAGAGAAACAAAGAGACCTAAGGGTTTTGGTTTTGTAGAAATGCAAGGCGATAGTGCTAATCAAGCTATTAGCGAGTTGGATAATACAGATTTTATGGGGCGCACCATTAGGGTAACTGAGGCTAATCCTAGAAAGTCCTAAACATCAAATCCTAAATAGCATGTTTAGGATTTTCCTAGACATCTCTCTTAAAAAACACTTTTAAACTTGCTTTTAAATTGTCTTAAAACTCGCTACTAAATTTTCTGTCAATAAATTAAACCCATCTACCAAAATAAACACTAAGATTTTAAAAGGTAGAGAAATCATTACAGGTGGGAGCATCATCATACCCATTGCCATTAAAATAGAGCTTATAACCATATCAATTACCAAAAAAGGTAAGTAGAGTAAAAAGCCAATCTGAAACGCCGTTTTTAATTCGCTTATCATAAACGCTGGGATTAAAACACTCAAACTCACATCATTAGGGGTTTTGGGATTAGGCAAGTTTCTAATCCTAAAAAAAAGGGCTAAATCCTTTTCTCGTGTGTTTTTAAGCATAAATTCTTTGAAGGGTAAAGCACTTTTTTCAAACGCTTCAGTATAAGAAATCTTTTTATCCATGTAGGGTTTAATGCCATTTTCATAAGCCTTTTTCAAGCTAGGTTCCATGATAAAAAAAGTTAATATTAAAGAGAGTGAGACTAGAATTTGAGTGGGTGGGGTTTGTTGCGTGCCTAGAGCGGTTCTTAAAAAACCAAAAACAACAATCAAACGAGTGAAACTTGTCATCACTAAAATCAGTGATGGAGCTAAAACTAAGAGTGTGAGTAGTGCAACTACATTAAGCGTAGTTACAAGTTGCTTGGGCTCTGTGGGAGCGTTTAAAGAAAGATTGACACTAGGCAAGGTGCTATCTGCACTCATTAAGGGACAAATTATGGCAAGTATCAAAAGAATGATTTTTAAGAAACGCAAAATTCTAGCCTTAAACATTTGATTAAAAACACAAGCCAAATTATAAGACAATGCATGTTAAAATTCCCTAAAATAACCCCCTAAATTTAAGGATTTCAATGCTTTCTGTAATCATACTAGCCGCTGGCAAAGGCACTCGCATGCATTCTAGCTTGCCCAAGAGCTTACACACTATTTGTGGAGAGCCTATGTTGTTTCACATTTTAGAAGTAGCTTTTTCAATTAGTGATGATGTGCATCTCATCTTACACCATCAACAAGAGCGTATTAAAGAAGCGGTCATAAAGCGTTTTGATAAAGTGGTTTTCCACACGCAATTAGTAGAAAAGTATTCAGGCACTGGGGGGGCTATCATGCGAGAAGATAAAACGCCTATTCCTACCAAATATGAAAAAATTTTAATTTTGAATGCGGACATGCCCTTAATCACTAAAAACGCTCTAGCCCCCCTATTAGAAAGCAACAATAACGCCATAGGCATGCTAAATTTGGCTCATCCTAAAGGTTATGGACGCATTGTTTTAGAAAATAATCAAGTTAAAAAGATTATAGAAGAAAAGGACGCTAATACTAAAGAAAAAGAAATTAAAAGCGTGAATGCTGGAGTGTATTTGTTTGAAAGAAAGTTTTTAGAACAAAATCTATCCAAGTTAGAAAATCAAAACGCTCAATCAGAATACTATCTCACAGATTTAATTGCACTAGGCACAAATGAAAAGATTGATGCAATTTTATTAGAAGAAGAATGTTTTTTGGGGGTAAATTGCCAAGCAGAGAGAGCTAAAGCTGAAGAGATTATGTTAGAAAGATTGAGAAAGAATGCTATGGATTTAGGGGTTATTATGCAATTACCAAGTAGCATTTACTTAGAAAAAGGCGTTAACTTTAAAGGTGAATGTATCTTGGAACAAGGGGTGCGTTTGAGTGGGACTTGCCAAATAGAAAACGCTCACATTAAAGCCTATAGCGTTATAGAAGATAGCGAAATTATTAATAGTAGCATAGGACCCTTTGCCCATGTGCGTCCTAAATGCATGTTAAAAGAAAGCACAATAGGAAATTTCGTAGAAACTAAAAACGCTCATTTTCAAGGCGTTAAAGCGTCTCATTTGAGTTATTTAGGAGATTGTGAGATAGGAAAAAACACGAATGTCGGAGCAGGTGTAATTACTTGTAATTATGATGGTAAGAACAAGCATAAAACGATTATTGGCGAAAATGTCTTTATAGGGAGCGATAGCCAGCTTGTGGCTCCCATAAATATCGGCTCTAATGTCCTAATAGGTAGTGGCACAACAGCAACTAAAGATATTCCTAGTGGTTCACTAACGACTTCTCGTGCTACTCAAACCAACTTTGAAAATGGCTATTTTAAGTTTTTTAAAAAATAATAAGACTATAATACAGACTTTTTTAACTAGAAAAACATGCAAGGATAAGTTTTGATTACGGTAACTAAACGCAATGGGCGTATTGAACCTTTGGATATTACAAAGATTCAAAAATACACTAAAGATGCTACAGAAAATTTAGAAGGCGTGAGCCAAAGTGAGCTAGAAGTAGATGCAAGGTTGCAGTTTAGAGATAAGATTACTACCGAAGAAATCCAGCAAACCTTAATTAAAACCGCTGTAGATAAGATAGATATTGACACGCCTAACTGGAGTTTTGTAGCTTCAAGACTTTTTTTATATGATTTATATCATAAAGTGAGCGGTTTTACGGGCTATAAACATTTGAAAGAGTATTTTGAAAACGCTGAAGAAAAAAATCGCATGCTCAAGGGCTTTAAAGAGAAATTTGATTTGGAATTTTTGAATAGTCAAATCAAGCCTGAAAGGGATTTTCAATTCAACTATTTGGGTATTAAAACTTTGTATGACCGCTATTTACTAAAAGATACAGACAATAACCCTATTGAATTACCCCAGCACATGTTTATGAGCATTGCAATGTTTTTAGCTCAAAACGAAGAAGAACCTAATAAAATCGCTTTGGAGTTTTATGAAGTTTTAAGCAAATTTGAAGCGATGTGTGCAACCCCAACTCTAGCAAACGCTCGCACTACAAAGCACCAACTAAGCTCATGCTATATTGGTAGCACGCCTGATAATATTGAAGGGATTTTTGATAGCTATAAAGAAATGGCGTTATTATCCAAATATGGTGGGGGCATTGGCTGGGATTTTTCTTTAGTGCGTTCCATTGGAAGTTATATTGATGGGCATAAAAATGCCAGTGCAGGCACGATTCCATTCTTAAAAATCGCTAATGATGTGGCTATTGCAGTAGACCAGCTAGGCACACGAAAAGGTGCGATTGCGGTGTATTTAGAGATTTGGCACATTGATGTGATGGAGTTCATTGACTTAAGAAAAAATAGTGGTGATGAGAGAAGAAGAGCCCATGATTTATTTCCAGCTCTTTGGGTGTGTGATTTATTTATGAAAAGGGTTTTAGAAGATGCTATGTGGACTTTGTTTGACCCTTATGAGTGTAAAGATTTGGCTGAACTTTATGGAGAAGAGTTTGAAAAACGCTATTTAGAGTATGAAAAAAACCCCACAATCATTAAAGAATACATTAACGCTAAAGACTTATGGAAAAAGGTTTTAATGAATTATTTTGAAGCAGGCTTACCTTTTCTAGCTTTTAAGGACAACGCAAATAGGTGTAATCCAAACGCTCATGCAGGAATTATACGCTCATCTAATCTATGCACTGAGATTTTTCAAAATACCGCACCAAACCACTACTATATGCAAGTGGAATACACTGATGGCACCATAGAGTTTTTTGAAGAAAAAGAATTAGTTACCACAGATAGTCATATCACTAAATATGCCAACAAGCTCACTAGCACAGACACCCTTAAGGGCAAGCAAATCTATATCGCTACTAAGGTTGCAAAAGATGGGCAAACGGCTGTGTGTAATCTAGCAAGTATCAATTTAAGCAAGATTAACACTGAAGAAGATATTAAAAGGGTCGTGCCTATTATGGTGAGGCTATTAGATAATGTGATTGATTTGAACTTCTATCCTAACCGCAAAGTCAAAGCCACAAATTTACAAAACAGAGCGATAGGACTAGGCGTTATGGGTGAAGCACAAATGCTTGCAGAAAATAAAATCGCTTGGGGTTCTAAAGAGCATTTAGAAAAAATTGATTGTTTAATGGAGCAAATCAGCTATTATGCGATTGATACAAGTGCGAATTTAGCCAAAGAAAAAGGGGTTTATAAGGATTTTGAAGGCTCAGAGTGGAGTAAAGGTATTTTTCCGATTGATAAAGCGAATAAAGAAGCCTTAAAGCTTACAGAAAGAGGGCTTTTTGATTACACTTGCGATTGGCAAAGTCTCAAAGAAAAAGTCAAAGCAAATGGCATGCGTAATGGCTATTTAATGGCGATTGCTCCCACTAGCTCTATTTCAATTTTAGTAGGCACCACTCAGACGATTGAACCTATTTACAAGAAAAAATGGTTTGAAGAAAATTTGAGCGGACTGATTCCTGTAGTTGTGCCTAATTTGAGCTTAGAAACTTGGAATTTTTATACATCTGCTTATGATATTGATGCTAAAGATTTAATCAAAGTTGCAGCGGTGCGTCAAAAGTGGATTGACCAAGGGCAAAGCACCAATGTCTTCTTACGCATAGAAAGTGCAAGCGGTAAAACCTTGCATGAAATTTACACGCTCGCTTGGAGATTAGGACTAAAATCCACTTATTATTTACGCTCTGAAAGCCCAACTTTAGATGAAAAAAGTGTTCTAGACCGCTCTATAGAATGCCACAATTGTCAGTAATCACAACATATAATCAAATGAGTATTTTATTGGAGGTGCAAAAATAGTTGCATCCCCTACTTTTAATACTTAATAAAAATCTTAATCTTCTTATCATTAAGGCTAATCAAAAGTAAATTCAATCAATAGTCATTAAGATAAATGATTAAATTTGCCTAAAAAGTTCAACAAGCAATGCAATCTAAAGAAAAATTATCCATTCTTTTGCTAACATGCAATCAAACAAGTGCTAAAAACGCAAATTGATTAAAGGAGTTTTACATGCTCTTTGCAATGATTGGCTCAGGAGGCTATATAGCCCCCAAACATTTAGAGGCTATCAAAGAAACTGGTCATACCTTAGATTGTTCATTTGACATTCATGATAGTGCGGGGATACTAGATAGCTATTTCCCAGAATCAGAATTTTTTACAAGCCTTGAGGAATTAGAAAGTTATTTAGAAAGGTCTAAAAATGAGGGTAAGGAAGTAAACTATTTAAGCGTTTGCACCCCTAATCACACACATTTTGATTATATTCGTTTTGGTTTGCAACATGGTTTGAATGTCATTTGTGAAAAACCTTTAGTTTTAGACCCTAGCGAAATACAAGATTTAAAAGACCTAGAAAAAAAGTATCAAAAAAAAGTTTTTAGTATCTTACAATTACGCTTGCACCCAAGCGTAATGATGCTAAAAGAAAAAATTAAACAAGAATTAGAGAAAAACCCCAATAAAGTTTTTGATATTACGCTCACCTATATTACGGTGCGTGGGAAATGGTATTTTTCATCATGGAAAGCGGATATAGATAGAAGTGGTGGGTTAGCCACTAATGTTGGAGTTCATATTTTTGATGCATTATTGTATTTATTTGGAGATGTTTTGGATAATACCCTAGATATGGAGCAACCTGATTGTGTAGGAGGAGTGCTTACTTTAGAACATGCAAAAATCAAGTGGTTTTTATCTATCAATCCAGAGCATATGGGCGTAGCCAATCAAAAAGTGTATCGCAACATGGTTATGGAGGGCGAAGAAATTGACTTAACCCATGGCTTTGATGATTTACACATTAAAAGCTATAGACACATTTTCTTTGAGGGGGGGTATAGCTTAGATGATGCAACTCCGTCTATCCAACTAACCTATAATATGCGTAATCTTTCTTTAAGCAACCCCCATGAAGATTGCCACCCTTTGTGCGCTAAGTGTTTGAGAGTTTGATAAACATATTAAATTTTAATAGATAATATATTAAAATTTTACTTCTTCTTAATAGTCTTATAATTAGCGCCAATATCAGCAAGACCGACACTTAATGATAAATCTTGCAAAGGTTCTACTTTATATAATAACTTTTTAAAGTTTCAAAATTAAAAAAACATTAAAGTATGAAAAATATAAAAAACAGCTTAATATCTTATTGATTCATGGAGTTATTCTCGTTGCATATAACCACATAAGCGCAAAAATCAATAATACATTTTGTAGGAAAAATCTTTAGATTTTTAGATATTTGCATATGACATTAGGGAATTTTACCCCCTAAAAGCCAAACCTTACAATAAAAATTAGTATGCTTTTTAAAAAACACTACAATTCTCTTGACATTATCAAAAAAATCTATTATAATTTTGTTTCTTTTTTGAGCGATATTCCAGATTAGCTCAGCGGTAGAGTAGGCGGCTGTTAACCGCTTGGTCGTAGGTTCGAATCCTACATCTGGAGCCATTTTGAATACAACTACTATCTTAAAAAAACTAAAGCTTTCTTATTTTGAAGAATTATTAAACTTGAGATATATAAGCTCTAGATAGTCTTAATATATCTATCTCTTGCTAAATGGATTTGATAAAAGAGCTCTAAGGTATGGGATTTCTTTCTTTTTAGAGTGATTTCTAGGCGATAATTCTTTATTTTATAGCCTAAAATATCGTTAAATTCAAAGTTAAGGTTAATGTGGTGTTTGTTGAATACTCTCCTAACGACAATGTAGAGTTGCTCTCTTAAAAAAGTGTTAGTTATGCTTGACATATTTTGTTGCTCCTTATTTTTTAAAATTATCACTTCTATTGCCACTTTCTAGCATTTTGGCGGTGGTATCTAATGAATCAGTTAGATAGGGGGCTAGATTGAAATTTTTAAGCGTAGCGTCATTATTTAGGTTATGAAAATTAGCGCTTGTTTTAGCAAACATTTCTTTAAACGCCTTAAAAAATCTTGCAAACTAAAAACTATGCTATAATCCGCACTAGACTAAAGGCAAAACGAATTAGCGTTGGACTAATAATCCAAAGCACAAAAGGTTTATCCTTATGGTGGTGGCTAATTTGAGTTTTTAGTCGTTTCAATATAGGTGTTACCATTCTTATAATTTCCATTCTCTTTAAACATTGTAACAAGGCTGATTTCATTATGTTTTTTACTGACTTGTTCCACTATGAAATAATAGCCATTCTCTTGCTTAAAGCTTAAAATCCTTAATTCATTGTTGTTTCCCCTTGTTTTGATAACTTCATCAGCGCTATTGGCTATTTTTCTATAGTTGGCTATATCATCATAAGTTATTGGCGGTTGTTTGCTTAATCTAGCATTAGGCGAATTTACTCCATGTCTTTTTAAAGTGTGTTTGATAGCGCTATAATCTATCACTGCTCTAGCATTATTAATATGTTTTAAACCTAATTCTTTAGCTATGCTAGGCTCTAGTTTCTCAATTGCAACTCTTTTGTTGTTTTTATCTATGTATTTCCACCACTTCAGGCGTAACTTTATTATTTCCTATAATATCCATTGAATCGCCATATCGTGGGCTTTTATCAATCAGTTCTTTAATCTCGTTAAAAGAGAGTTTGGGCATTTTTTCATCTTTAGCTTTAGTTTCAAAGCTTTCATTATATGATTTTTCTTTTTCTTTTGCATTTTTAGGGGCGTTTTCTAGCTCTTTAAAAGGTATTTCTGCATTCTTAGTTATCTCTCTGTCTAGTTCGCTCTTGCCTAAAGTAGAATTTTTGGCATCTCTTATTTTTTTGTTTTCTAATTCTTGTTGTTGGATTTTTTCTTGTAATCTTTGGCTTTCTAGCTCTTTTAATTCTTGCTCTTTAGCTAGTTTTTGTTGTTTTTCTAGGTTGGCTAACTCTAAAGGGCTTAAGTTTGTGGTAGAATTGTCATAGACATCGCCATGTGCATTCAACTCATGGTCGCCCTTAGAGGGTTTGGTGTCTTGCAATGCTTTATAACTCGTGTTATTCTTAAAACTTCCATTTGATTTATACATGCTTTTTAGTGCTAGTTCATTTTTGCCACTATTGACTTGCTCCACCACTACATAATAGCCATTTACTTGCTTAAAACCTATAACAACATTTTTATTTTCGTTATCTATGGTTTTAAAAACAGCGTCTGCATTATCAATAAAATTCCTATAATTAGCTAAGTCATCATAGCTGATTGGCACTTCTCCAGCTTTAGCATTGTTTGAGTTGACTCCATGCCGTTTTAGAATATGATTGATAGCTTGATAGTCTAAACTCGCTCTTACATTGTTTGGGTGTGAGAAATGAGCGTCTTTTAAAACTTCTAATTCTTTAGTGTAGCTTTTTCAATAATCATTTTCTTG
This sequence comes from Helicobacter cetorum MIT 00-7128, assembly GCF_000259255.1. Taxonomy (NCBI): domain Bacteria; kingdom Pseudomonadati; phylum Campylobacterota; class Epsilonproteobacteria; order Campylobacterales; family Helicobacteraceae; genus Helicobacter; species Helicobacter cetorum. The sequence goes on along the minus strand of NC_017737.1, from coordinate 1,156,405 downwards.
CTGTTTTTATGCAAAAACTCTACTATTTCAGAATTTAAATTATTTCTACCAAAAGTAATGGCTCCCTTACCGCTTGTAGGAATTTCTTGGTTATTTAAAAGCTCCTTAATCTCATTGTTGTTTAACTTGATATGTGAAAAATCTAAAGCTTGCTCTTTTATCTCTTCACTCGCAGTTTTGACTCCGCTTGTAATCTCTTCAATTTTTTTCATCGTTTCATTAGAGAATTTAGATTTTTGAGCGCTTAGCTTTAAAGTGTTTGTAAATTCTTCTACACTATGACTTCTCTCTAAAGCTTGCTTTAAATGATACCTTAGGGCTGCTTCCTTGCGGTTTTCTCATCTAAAGAAATAAAGGTTTTAGGGGCGGTTCTATACATGGTGTCAAAGACTATCAACTTGACAATTCTATGCTATAAAATTACATGGATAAATATTTCTTAAAAATATCAAAAACTTATTCTACAAAAAAAGATTTAACTAAAAAATTCCAACATCTAGGGCTATTATACCCCCATATTGTGTTATACTTCTAGCTTAATTTTGCTTGTTAGGACATTTATGAAAAATATTAGAAATATCGCCGTAATTGCGCATGTTGACCATGGAAAAACCACTTTAGTAGATGGCTTACTCTCTCAATCTGGCACATTTAGTGAGAGAGAAAAGGTAGATGAAAGGGTTATGGATAGCAATGATTTAGAAAGAGAAAGAGGGATTACTATCCTTTCTAAAAACACTGCCATTCATTATAAAGACACTAAAATCAATATTATTGACACTCCCGGACACGCTGATTTTGGGGGCGAAGTAGAGCGGGTTTTAAAAATGGTAGATGGCGTTTTGCTCTTAGTAGATGCTCAAGAAGGAGTTATGCCTCAAACCAAATTTGTGGTTAAAAAGGCTTTGAGCTTTGGAATTTGTCCCATTGTTGTGGTGAATAAAATTGATAAGCCTGCCGCTGAGCCTGATAGAGTAGTAGATGAGGTTTTTGACTTATTTGTAGCCATGGGGGCTAATGATAAGCAACTAGATTTTCCTGTAGTTTATGCTGCTGCTAGAGATGGCTATGCGATGAAAAATTTAGATGATGAAAAGAAAAGTTTAGAGCCTTTATTTGAAACGATTTTAGAGCATGTGCCAAGTCCTAGCGGAAGTGCTAGCGAACCATTGCAAATGCAAATTTTTACGCTTGATTATGATAATTATGTGGGAAAAATTGGTATCGCTAGAGTGTTTAATGGCTCGGTTAAAAAGAATGAGAGCGTTCTTTTAATGAAGAGTGATGGGAGCAAAGAGAGTGGGCGTATCACTAAACTTATAGGCTTTTTAGGACTAGCAAGAACCGAGATTGAAAGTGCCCATGCGGGCGATATTGTGGCGATTGCCGGATTTAATGCAATGGATGTAGGTGATAGCGTGGTAGATCCAAATAATCCTATTCCACTAGACCCCATGCATTTAGAAGAGCCTACTATGAGCGTGTATTTTGCAGTCAATGATTCCCCCCTAGCAGGGCTTGAAGGAAAGCATGTAACTGCTAACAAACTTAAAGACAGATTATTAAAAGAAATGCAAACTAATATCGCTATGAAATGCGAAGAAATGGGCGAAGGTAAGTTTAAAGTGAGTGGGCGTGGGGAATTACAAATCACAATCCTAGCGGAGAATTTACGCCGTGAAGGGTTTGAATTTAGTATTTCACGCCCTGAAGTGATTATTAAAGAAGAGAATGGTAAAAAATGCGAGCCCTTTGAGCATTTAGTGATTGACACTCCCCAAGACTTTAGTGGGGCTATCATTGAGAGATTAGGCAAGAGAAAAGCCGAGATGAAAGCCATGAATCCTATGAGTGATGGCTATACAAGATTAGAATTTGAAATTCCTGCAAGGGGTCTTATAGGCTATAGAAGTGAGTTTTTGACCGACACTAAGGGTGAAGGCGTGATGAACCATAGCTTTTTAGAATTTAGAGAGTTTAGTGGGAGTGTGGAATCTCGCAAAAATGGGGCGTTAATTAGTATGGAAAATGGCGAAGCAACCGCTTTTTCGCTCTTTAATATCCAAGAAAGAGGCGTGCTTTTTATCAATCCACAAACTAAGGTTTATGTAGGCATGGTCATAGGCGAGCATAGTAGAGATAATGATTTAGATGTTAACCCTATTAAGTCCAAGCATTTAACCAACATGAGAGCTAGTGGGAGCGATGATGCGATTAAACTCACTCCACCAAGAACCATGGCTTTAGAAAGGGCGTTAGAATGGATTGAAGAAGATGAGATTTTAGAAGTTACGCCTTTAAATCTCAGGATTAGAAAAAAGATTTTAGACCCCAATATGAGAAAAAGGGCAAAGAAATAAACGCACTTAATCATGTCTTTTAAAAGACATGATTAACTCCCCTACTCTATTTTTATTAAGACTTCATTTTTTAAAAGATAATTACAAAGTCTCAACCCCTTTTCTTTTATGGCTTTTTGGATATTGTCAATTCTTAGCCTAGCACCACACAAAAAGCATTTATTATAAAAGCTAATGGGCACCTAAAATCATCGTTGCAATAGTAATAATTTACCTTATTGATACAATTTTTTAATAACAATAAAAATTAATTTGTAGGATTTATTTAATAAATCGTATTAGCAAATGATTTTTACAAAAGATAAACTTTATTAAAATATTTTTATTAAAGAGATTTTTAAAAGATGTATTTTTGGATTAAGTTTTTTACACCTTAAAAGAAAGATTTTCTTTCTTTTAATTCAAACAAGCTTTCATCACATAGGCTAAAAGCATTTCAGCAATTGCAATATTTTGCAAAAATAAAGTTTCATTATGCAAGCCAATATATCTCAAATTTTTATTTATCAAGATATTAAGCTAACTATTTTTCTTGCTTAATACCTCTCTTAGAATTTCTGTGATTTCTGTATCTTCAAATTGTGTCTTAAAGCTCACATTCTTAAGGCTTTCAAAAAATTTAGGGGCGTATTGATTGATTTTCCTTTCTTCTTCCTTGCTTAAGGCTTCGTCCCTTTTGCCCTTGCTTTCAATAATGCAATGCAACTCTTTTTTACTCTCCTTATCTTCTATCACATACATAAAATCAGGACTATAGCTAAATCCCCCAGCTAAAGGGATTTTAATAGAATTTTTAGGTATTTTACTAAACACTTTAATTTTAAAATCTTTATCTTCTATGATTTGACTAATATTAGACTTTTCAATCTTGCTATCACACACCACCTTTTCTAACAAAAAGCTTTCTTGTGCCTCTTTGTCTTCTTCGCCTAAAGTGCCTAAATTACTCACATTAATTTCTTTTAATGCATACCCTTTATTATCACTAAACGCACTTGGATGGACATTAGCCTCTATTTTTGCATAGCTAATTTCAAAATTCACGCTCCCATAGGCTAAAAAGCGTTTGAACTCTTTTTCTATATAAACCACATTGCTATCATTTAAATAATCTTTTAAATCAAAATCTTTTTGTGTTTTCAAGCTCTCAAAGGCTCTATGTAAGGTGCTTTTTTTCACGCTGAGTTTTTTAGCAAGTTTTAATAAAAACTCTTCATATTCCATGCCCTTGATTTTTTGCAATTCTTGCTTATTATATTTTTTTACCTCGCCTCCAAAATATGCACTTGCTTGAGACACTAATTGAGTTTTTTTCCATTTTGAATGGCTATCTTGAAAACATTCTTTAACAATTTCTAAAAACTTCTCTTCATTTTCAATATGATAGATTAAAAAGCGTTTTTGATTGATTTCTTCCCATAATGCTTTCAATTCAGCGTATTTATGCGCTCTAATTTTTACCTTATTGGTATTATTAGAACTCCCTATTTTTCCACTACTGACCTTAAAAGCTAAGGGGTATAGCTCTTTTAAGCCTTCAAAATCAATGATATTTAAAGCTCTCATGCTATCAATAATTTTATTTTGAGAGCATTCATAGATAATAATATCATCTGTTTTATCCGGATAATATTGAATAATATTTTGACATACCTCATCATCAAGCTTACTATAGTTAACAGCCCCCTCTACCTCATCTTTTAATTCTTTAATGAAGTTTTTTTCATCATCGCCCACAATGTATTCTAAAAAAAATTCTTCATCACTAATGCGGTTTTGATATTCATTTACAGGCAGTCTCAAGCCTCGCCCCACTTCTTGAATCCTGCTAATATCACTCCCGCTACTGCGCATTTTACAAATCACAAAAACATTAGGGTTATCCCACCCCTCTTTTAAAGTCCATTGCGAGAAAATAAAACGCCTTGTATTCTCTAAACTTAATAACGCCTCTTTGTCATGCAAAATCTCTTCTACTTCTTTAGCAATATCTTCATCACTCTGGCTATTATCCTTGCAAAAATACCCTCCATGCGTTTTAGAAATATCTTTAAGGCTTTTTTCTAAAAACTCATAGTAAAAGTTATTTTCTTTGACTTCTTTGCTATTTTTCATTTTTGTAATTTGTTCTTTTAAAATCTCTTCAAACAAATCTTTGAGCCACGCATAATCAGCATTGCGATACGCATTAATATTATCAATAAAAAAGAGTGTTATAGGCTTGATTCTATCTTTTCTTGTAACTAAAAGCGTGTATTCAATTTTTAAATGCTCTTCTATAGCCTTAGTTAAAAAACCTTTACAAAAATCTTTATTCACCCCCTTAATCATATCGCCCTTTTGATAAGTTTCGCCATTATTTAGCTCAATTTTGGTTCTTTTAGCATTAATCTTTTCTAAAACAAAATCAGAAATCTTGCCAAGCTTAGGGATAATTTGCTCTTGTTTGCTCTCTGTTTTATTCCCTAAATAGCTGATGACATCAAACACTGCATAATCATCAAAAATTTCTTTAAGCTTAAATTTCTGGCTTGTTATACAAGAAGTATCAATCACATGCCCTCTCACACCCTTAGTCAAACCCCTATTAAACGCCTCTCTAGCACTCAAATGATACACCAAGTTCTTATAATCTATTTCTTTATTCTTTTTATTTTTATAAGGGAAAGTCGCCCCAAAACGCACTAAAACTTGAGGCTTAAACTTCATTAAATTAGCATAAGTAACATTTTCTTGCTTAAATTTATGCACCTCATCCATAATAATAAAAGGCTTTAATTTTGAAATGCTTTCAAAAATACTAAAGCTCCCAAATAAGCCCTCGCATTCTTCTTCTAAGCTTTTAGAATTTAACATGCCTTGATTGATAACTAAAATACTCAGCTCATTTTCTTTTTCTATAAAATTTCTTAACTCTACGCTTAAAAAGTTTTTAGCCTTTTTGCTATTTTTCTTGCTTTCTAAAACAAAAACTTCAAAATCCACGCCAAAAGTTTGCGTATTGTTTTTTAAAAAATCCACTAATTGCGCCTTTATGGCTAAACTAGGGATAACGATAATAAATTTATGCACCTTTTGTGCGTAATAATGATAAATATTTGCCATAAGCTTAGTAAAAGTATAAGTCTTGCCCGTGCCTGTTTGCATGCACACATCAACATTAAGGGGCGTATCAAAAATTAAAGGCACATTTTTTAAGTGGTTTTGCTCTTGGATACTTTTAAGATTATTTTCTAAAACATGCTTATTTAGCATTAGCTCATCATTGGCATTTGGCTCATCGCTCTTCTTTATAGAGATATTTTCAAAGAGTTTTAAAACAGAGTTGATAGCCTTTTCTTGGTAATCTAAATTTTCATACATTTTTAGGATACCACGCTTTCACTAGGATATGGCTATTTTTATTGTTTTTATGCGCCTTGCCTTCTTTAAGCTCTAATTGCATTTTGCTATCCATATTTTCGCCATAATAAATGATAGATTTCACATTAAAATCCCTATCATTATTGATTTTATTAAAAAGCTCTTTTAAGGCTGTATCGTTGAAGCCTTTTTCATATAAATACAAGCATTGCGTGTCTTTGGCGTAATAAGCTTGATAAGGTTCTTTACGCTCATTATCTAAAAGAATGACTTCACATGCACTATTTAAGACTAAGCCATCATAAACGCTCGCACTTAACACTAAGTTTTCTATATCATTAAAAAGATTGTCTTTTTCTATTTCTTTAATTTCAAAAATCTTAAAGCCACAATCTAAGCTTGGGTATTGCTCTTTAATTTTTGCTCCAGCTCTTTTAATCCTTTCTTTCGTAATGTCAAAAATGCTAGGACTTTGTGAGTTTAAGGTGTTTTTGCAAAAATCAAACGCACTTTTATTTTTATTTGCATCAATAATCTCATCTAACTGAACGAGAATAAATTGTCTTTCTTTAAATCCGGCATTTAGGCTATTAAATAACCCCCCCCCCCGCACTTAATTTTTGATAATCGTTTTTATTACTTTCCAACACGGCATGGGCGGTTGTGCCACTTCCGGCGAAAAAGTCTAAAATTAGGTCGCCTTCGTTTGTGGCGATTTGGATTAAATCGCAAATAAAATAAACTGATTTAGAATAATTAAAAATAGGTTCGCCAAAAAGTTGTTTCATTGTCGCTGAACTTACAGAAGTAGAATATTTAGGTTTGTAACAAGTTGTTTTCATTTTTTTGCTAGGTAAATCCCCTAAGCTAGGGCGTTGTTTTTTTATAAAATTATAATTATTTCCTACTTTCTTAACAATCAGTTCATGCTTATTCTCTTGTAAGAAATCTTTACCCCAATTCCAGCATACTTCCTTGCCATTTGTAAGTGGCAATACTTCAATATTGTATTTGTTAGATTTTTCTAAAGATATTTCCAAATCATCACTTAAATAAATAGGATAGAACATGCTAGGTCGCTTTTCTCTCGGAGCATTTTCCCCTGTTCCTTTAATATTGCGTCCCTCTTTCCAATATCCATACTCATCAATATTCCATTTAGCTAATTCATCTTCATATTCATCAATCAATATGTCTTTAAGGTGTAATAATTCCTTATTTTTTGCATATATTAGGCAATATTCATGTGTATTCACTATGCCATCTGTGTTGTTATTCCCCTTAAGATTATCTACTACAGACAGCAAATTCACAAAATTATCTTCCCCAAAAATCTCATCGCATAAAAGTTTGAGTTGTGCCATTTCATTATCATCTATAGAAATAAAAATCACGCCATCATCTTTTAAAAGCTTTCTAGCTAGAAATAATCTAGGATACATAAAAGATAGCCATGCACTATGACTATTTGCCCCCTTGCTAGACCATTCTAGCACCCTATTAGCCTCTTTTTCTTCTATGCCTAGCTTAACTAAGCTTTCTAAATCCCACGCTCTAGTGTCATTATAAACAAAATCTTTATTATTTGTATTATAAGGGGGGTCAATATAAATCATTTTGATTTTTTCTTTATAAGCCCTTTTTAAATGCCTTAAAACTTCTAAATTATCGCCCTTAATCAAAATATTTTGGCTTTCTTTATTTTCATCTATAATGTTATGCTTATTATCAGCGCAAATAATCGTGCTAGGTTTTACATTTGCTAATTTAGAGGCAACAAATTTGGCGCTAAAATTCAAGCGATAGCTTTCATCGCTTATGGCTATTTCGCTATCTTTACAAAAGCTTTGTAATTTTTCTATATTTAAAGCGTTGTCTTTATCAAAAATTTCAGGCAACAATTGTTTTAAAGCCTCTAAGCGTTCGTTATTTTTTATTTCCATTACCATTCCTTAATTAAACATCTCTTTAATCTCATATTTTTTAGCCTTTTTATCTTTAAGCCATAGAGCGACTTCTAAAGCTCCTTTAGCAAAGATAGAGCGGTTTGTAGCCGTATGAGTGAGTTCTATATATTCGCCTTGTAAATAAAAGCCTATCGTATGTTTCCCTGCTACATCACCCCCTCTTAAAGCGACTACGCCAATACTTTCTTTGGAGCGTAAATCTTCTCTATGAGTTACTAAAGCTTTCTTTTCATCATAGCCCCTAGCCTTAGCACAAGCTTGATACAAGCTTAATGCTGTGCCACTTGGTGCGTCTTTTTTAAGATTATGATGCGTTTCTACAATCTCAATATCCGCATCTTTTAATTGTGATGAGGCTAAAAAAGCTAATTGAGTAAGGATTGCAACGCCTAAAGACATGTTATGCGCATGTAAAATGGGGGCTTTTAAAGAAAGACTTTGCATTTTTTCTAGCGTTTTTTCTTCTAATCCGGTTGTGCCAGAAACTAAAATTTTAGGGCATTCTAAAAGAGCGTCTAATAAGCTATCAGTCCCTTTTGATAAAGAAAAATCAATCACGCATTCACACGCTTTTGCAAACGCTTTTAAATCATTAGTTACCAAGGGTGTGTGTGAAAAATCGCTAAAATCTATTTCACACTTATTTCTTGCAAACACGCTTGCTAAAACAAGCCCTTTATAGCCATGTTTTAATTCTTCTAAAAGCAATTTTCCTATACGCCCATTAGCTCCATAAACACCGATTTTCATGTTTTTCCTTAATTTTTTATTTTATTGTATCACGCTTTTAAAAGCACAATTTAAAATATTAGTATAATACAAGCATGAATACTTATAAAAACAGCTTGAATCATTTTTTAAATTTAGTGGATTGTTTGGAAAAAATCCCAAGTGTGGGTAAAAAATCTGCCTTTAAAATGGCGTATCATTTAGGTTTGGAAAACCCCTATTTGGCACTCAAACTCACTCACGCTTTAGAAAATGCCCTAGAAAATCTCAAAACATGTTCATCTTGTAACGCCTTGAGTGAGAGTGAGATTTGTGAGATTTGTTCTGATGAAAGTAGGCAAAATTCTCAGCTTTGCATGGTTTTACACCCAAGAGATGTGTTTATCTTAGAAGATTTAAAGGACTTTTTAGGACGCTACTATGTGCTAAATTCCATAGAAGATTTGAATTTTAACGCCCTAGAAAAACGCCTAGTTGAAGAAAATATTAAAGAAATCATCTTTGCTTTCCCCCCCACTCTAGCTAATGATTCTTTAATGCTCTATATAGAAGATAAATTACAAAAATTTCATCTCACTTTTACTAAAATCGCTCAAGGCGTGCCTACTGGAGTGAATTTTGAAAACATTGATTTAGTCTCACTTTCAAGGGCGTTTAACGCAAGGATAAAAGCATGAATTTAAATTTTATGCCCCTACTACATGCTTATAATCATGCGAGTATTGATTTTGTTTTCAATTCTAGTGCGAGAGATTTTTGTGTGCATGAAGTGCCTTTATATGAGTTTAGCAACACAGGCGAGCATGCCATTATTCAAGTAAGAAAAAGTGGCTTAAGCACTTTAGAAATGCTTCAAATTTTTTCTGAAATTTTAGGCATAAAAGTTAGAGAAATGGGTTATGCAGGTTTGAAAGATAAAAACGCACTAACAACGCAATTTATCTCACTCCCTAAAAAATACGCCCCCCTATTAGAAACTCATGCTAGTGTTTTACAAGCAAGAAACATTAAAATCCTATCTCTAACTTATCATCATAATAAAATCAAACTAGGGCATTTGAAAGGGAATAAATTTTTTATGCGTTTTAAAAAAATGACCCCCTTAAACGCTCAAAAGACCGAGCTTGTCCTAGAAAAAATCGCTCAATTTGGCATGCCTAATTATTTTGGCTCACAACGCTTTGGGAAGTTTAATGACAACCACAAAGAAGGTTTAAAAATCTTACAAAATGAAAGGCGTTTCAAAAATAAGAAATTAAACGCTTTTTTAATCTCAAGCTATCAAAGCTATTTGTTTAACTCGCATTTAAGTAAACGATTAGAGCTCAGTAAAATTATCAGCGATTTTAGTTTGAAAGAGAGTTTAGAGTTTTTTAAACAAAAGCATTTAAGTATCCCTTCAAACGCCCTAAAAATCCTTAAACAACAAGCCCACCCCTTTAAAATCTTAGAAGGCGATGTGATGTGCCATTACCCTTATGGGAAGTTTTTTGATGTTTTAGACTTAGAAAAAGAAAGCGAGAGATTTTTAAATCAAAAAGTTGTGCCTACCGGTTTATTAGATGGCAAAAAAGCTCTTTATGCAAAAAATTTGAGCCTAGAAATTGAAAAAGAATTTCAACACGAAGTTTTAAATAATCATGCTAAAACGCTAGGTTCTAGGCGGTTTTTTTGGGTGTTTGTAGAAAATTTGACTTCTAAATATGTGAAAGAAAAAGCACAATTTGAGCTAGAATTTTACTTGCCTAAGGGGAGTTATGCGAGTGCGTTACTTAAAGAAATCAAACATGAGAAGGAGGAATATTAGCATGAATTTTGAAAAGATTATCGCACAAAATAGGCTCAAGACTAATGCGGTTTTAGCGACTTATTGCGTGATTTTTGCTTTTATAGGCTTGTTAGTAGATGTTATTAGAATTAATGCTAATGATTTAGGCATAGCCCTTTTTAAACTCATCACTTTTCAAATTTTTCCTACCATTACCCTAACTATGTTTCTTATAGCTTCTGTAATTATTTTCATTTGTATTCAAAATTTTAGCTCTATCATGCTAAGTGGCGATGAATATAAGCTCATTGACCCTAACAAGGTTTTAAGCTCTAAAGAAAATCAAATTTATGGCGTTTTTTCAGAGCTTTTAGAAGAAGCTAAGCTTAATTTTGAGCCTAAGCTTTATATCATTAATGCCCCTTATATGAATGCCTTTGCAAGTGGCTGGAATGAATCTAACTCTCTTATTGCTCTTACAAGTGCCTTAATAGAGAGATTAGACAGAGATGAATTAAAAGCAGTGATAGCCCATGAACTTAGCCACATTAGGCACAATGATATTCGCTTAACTATGTGTGTAGGGATTTTAAGCAATATCATGCTCTTAGTGGCTAATTTTAGCGTGTATTTTTTTATGGGTAATCGCAGGAATAATGGAGCGAATTTAGCTAGAAGCATTTTGTTTATCTTACAAATCATCTTGCCTTTTTTAACGCTCATTTTACAAATGTATTTAAGCCGCACACGAGAATACATGGCGGATAGTGGAGCCGCATTTTTAATGCATGATAGTAAGCCTATGATTAGAGCCTTACAAAAAATTTCTAACGATTATAGCAAGAATGATTATAGAGAAATAGATACTAATAGCACTCGCTATGCGGCTTATATTTTTAATTCTGAAATGTTTAGCACACACCCTAGCATTAAAAATCGTATTCAATCACTCACAAGGCGTGCATAATACTATGGAAAAATTTTTCAACCAGTTTTTTGAAAATATCGGCGAAGACAAGAATAGAGAAGGCTTAAAAGATACGCCTAAAAGAGTTATTGAATTGTGGAATTTCTTGTATAAAGGCTATAAAGAAGACCCAAAAGTTGCTCTAAAAAGTGCGTATTTTCAAGGGGTTTGTGATGAAATGGTTATCGCTCAACACATTGAGTTTTACTCCACTTGCGAGCATCATTTATTGCCCTTTTTTGGACATATTAGTGTGGGATACATTCCTAATGAAAAGATTGTGGGCATTAGTGCGATAGCTAAGCTTATTGAAATTTATAGCAAACGCTTACAAATCCAAGAAAGACTTACCACTCAAATTGCAGAAACCTTTAATGAAATCATTGAGCCAAAGGGCGTAATAGTGGTCTGTGAAGCCAAGCATTTATGCATGAGCATGCAAGGAGTGCAAAAGCAAAATACAATCATAAAAACGAGTGCCTTAAAAGGCTTGTTTAAAAAAGACCCTAAAACTAGAGCTGAATTTATGCAACTCTTAAAATCTTAGGCTATAATTTTACGCATGAATAATCCTAAATTATCCTTTTATTACAATGAATGCGAAAATTTTGAAAGCTTTTTAAATAACCATAATTTGGAGCTTAAGAGCTTTCACCCTTATCTTGAAGAAGCCTTTTTTGAAATGGTGCTTAATGGGGGCAAAAGGTTTCGCCCCAAGCTTTTTTTAGCCTCACTTTGTGCCTTAGTGGACAAAAAACATTATCTTACAAAACAAACAGAATATTTTAAAATCGCTTTAAGCATTGAATGCCTGCACACCTATTCGCTTATCCATGATGATTTACCTTGCATGGATAATGCTAGTCTAAGAAGAAATCACCCCACACTACACGCCAAATACAATGAGACTACAGCCGTATTAATAGGCGATGCTTTAAATACTTACGCCTTTGAATTACTCTCAAGCTCCCTATTAGAAAGTCCTATTATTGTAGAGTTAGTCAAAATCTTAAGCACTAATGGTGGGATTAAGGGCATGGTTTTAGGGCAAGCAATAGATTGCTATTTTGAAAACACGCCTTTGAACTTGGAGCAACTCACTTTTTTACACAAGCATAAAACTGCTAAACTCATTAGTGCGAGTCTCATTATGGGACTTGTTGCAAGTGGTATTAAAGATACAGAGCTTTTAAAATGGCTTAGTGCTTTTGGGTTAAAAGTGGGTCTGTGTTTTCAAGTGCTAGATGATATTATAGATGTTACACAAAATGAAGAAGAAAGCGGTAAAACCACCCATTTGGATAGTGCTAAAAATAGTTTTGTGAATTTATTAGGATTAGATAAAGCAAACCATTATGCTAACACTTTAAAAACAGAGATTTTAAACGATTTAAATAGTTTAGAATTTTCACACACTCTTTTAAAAGAGAATTTACAAGAACTTTTAAACGCATGGCTTAAGGGCGAAAAATGAAAAAAATTTTACTCACTAATGATGATGGCTATCATGCACAAGGCATTAAGGCTTTAGAAAAAGCCTTAGAACCAATGGCAGAAATTTATGTTGTTGCCCCAAAACATGAAAAAAGTGCATGCTCGCAAAGTATCACTATCACTGAGCCTTTAAGAGCAGAAAAAGTCAAAGACAGACATTATAGAATTGATGATGGCACACCAAGTGATTGCGTGTATTTGGCTATCAATGAGCTGTTTAAAGATGTTGTATTTGATTTAGTGATTTCAGGCATAAATCTTGGTTCTAACATGGGTGAAGATACGATCTATTCTGGCACGGTTGCTGGAGCGATTGAAGGCACGATTCAAGGCGTTGCTTCTATTGCAATTTCGCAAATCATCTCTAATAAAGATAAAAGCATTCCTTTAAATTTTGATTTAGCCAAACAAACTATACAAGATTTAGTGCAAATGATTTTTACACAAGGCTATCCTTTAAAAGGGCGTAAACTCTTAAATGTGAATATCCCTACTTGCTTAATTAAGGATTGTCAAGGCACACTCATCACACCAAAAGGTTATAGAATATATCAAAAAGAAGTGCATAAACGCACAGACCCTAAGGGCAAGAATTATTTTTGGTTAGGTCAGCACCCCTTAATGTGGAACGAACGAGAGAATAAAGACAAGCTCTCTGATTTTCAAGCTATCCACAATAATTATGTTTCTATTACACCCCTACTCTTAGACTTAACAAGCTATAAAGATTTAAACGCCTTAGAATCTTGGCATAGGGGTGTATTGGAGTGAGTAAAAATTATCGCTTAACTTTTTTTGGTTTTATATTAGGGTTTCTTTTTTTATTGAGTGCATGTCAGCACCGCTTACACATGGGCTATTACTCAGAAGTTACGGGGGGTTATCTTTTCAATTATAATTCTACTATCGTGGTAGCTTATAACAGAAGTGATATGATGACCTCTTATTATATTAACACCATTATTTATGAGTTACAAAAATTAGGCTTTTATAATGTCTTCACACAAGAGGAATTTCCGCTAGATAGAGCCAAAAATGTGATTTATGCACGAGTGGTGCGTAATATTGCATCTATACCTATTTATCGTTATAATTACCAATTGATTGACCATGATAGCAAACCTTGTTATTGGATTGGAGGGCAGTTTTATTGCTCGCCAGCCCCTACAGATTATTACGCCATTAATGGCTTTAGTGAAGAAGTGTTTATGAGCGCTAATTCGCATTTTATCTTAGATTGGTATGATATGGTATTGCAAAAACGAGTTTTATACATAGATGGAAGTGTGAGCGGGAAGACTTGTGGTTATCAAATGCTCTATAGAGATTTGATTAAAAGCACCATTAAACGCATTGATTTTAACCGCCCCGAGCATTATTACTATCGCTTGAGACTACCCTTTTACCAACCATGCTACAAGTAGTCAAAAATGATTATTAGAAGATTATATAAATTTTGTGCTAGTCATGTGGTGCGTAATTGCTCCTCTTTAAAATGCGCTCAAAATATTCATGGGCATAATTATGAAGTAGAAGTCTTTATTGAAACTAATCGCTTGGATAATGCGTGCATGGCATTAGATTTTGGAATCATGCAACAAGAAATGCAAATTTTTATAGACTCCTTTGACCATGCCCATCATTTTTGGGATAAAGAAAGTGCAGAATTTCAGCATTTTATAGAAAAAAATTGTGTGCGTTATGTGAAATGCTCGTTTAATTTGAGTGCGGAAAGTTATGCTTTGATGTTTTTATACTACTTAAGCTTGATTTTACAAAAAAGCACTTTTTCTAATAACGAAGGGGAGCTGAAAGTCTCTAGCGTAAGAGTGCATGAGACCAAAAACGGCTACGCTGAGGCATTTTTAAAAGATTTAGAAAACCCTAATTTTAAAGCACTCGTTCATAAAAATTGCGTATCCTTTTCACAAGGCATTCAAAGTCTATGGCAAGATAAAGACTTTTTTAATAAAATCATTAGTGATGAAGAAAAATGCTTTTTTCATGCTAAACCCCTACATCAAATCCCTTAAAAATAATGAAACTTCCGGTAGTTGAGAGCTTTTTTTCTCTCCAAGGCGAGGGCAAAAGGATAGGCAGACCAAGCCTATTTTTACGCTTAGGGGGGTGTAATCTCTCTTGTAAGGGCTTTGATTGTAAAACCCCATTAAATGATGAAATTCTAATTGGTTGTGATAGTTTGTATGCGGTGCATTCTAAGTTTAAAGATTTTTGGGATTATTATAGTAGGCCTAAAGCCTTAATCAGGCACTTAGAAAGTCTAGCTCCTAATTACAACAATTTTGATTTCATTCTTACAGGCGGAGAGCCAAGCTTGCATTTTAATAATCCTACTTTATTGAGCGTTTTGGAGTATTTTCATCAAAAAGAGATTCCTTTATTTGTAGAAAGTAACGGCTCTATCTTTTTTGAATTTAGCCCTATCTTAAAAGAATTGCATTTTACCCTAAGCGTAAAACTCTCTCTTTCTTTAGAGAAAGAAAACAAACGCATTAATCTTAAAGCCTTACAGAACATCTTAGATAATGCTAAAAGCGTGAATTTTAAATTTGTCTTAGATAGCATTAATGCTACTCAATCAATTATGGAAATTCAAAACCTTTTAAAGCAACTTAGCTTAAACAATAATGAAGTCTTTTTAATGCCCTTAGGCACAACTAAAAATGAACTAGATAAAAATCTAAAAGCCCTAGCCCCCCTAGCCCTAGAAAATGGCTATAGTCTTAGTGATAGACTACACATTCGCTTATGGGATAATCAAAAAGGCTTTTAAACCCTTTTTATCTTTTGCTCCCCCTATTTTTTAGAGATTAAAAAGTTTTGAGTTCTTTTTTATAGTCTTTTTAAGAAAACTTATTTTTAAGTTTTTATTTTATAGTTTAGTTTTTATTTTGATTATAAATCTTTTATTTTTTAAGGGGAGATTTTTTAATTAAAAATCCCCACAATAACTTCACAAGACTTAGGAAGTTTTCACTTAACGCTATTTAAGCGTTAAGTCTTTTGTAGCGCCCAATAAAACAAAGCCTAGAATAAATAATAATAGCTTACAAAAAGACTATAGAACATGTCATTTTGCACTTCATAAGTCTTATCTTTAGTCTTTAAAGACACGCTAGGATTTTTGATAAATGGCACACGCACACCTAAATTAAATTCATGCATACCATTGAAGACAAATCTAAGTCCCGTATGCAAAAAGGCGTCAAATTTCGTGTTGCTTACATTATGGTTTTTAATTTGTGTGATAGAAGTGTTTCCGGCAACATTCACCCCCGCAAACACACCAAAAACCATGCTTTTCTTGTCATTATTATCTATAATATTAGCCAAGAAGTCCGCCCCACCCCCATAAAGAATGTTAGAGCTAGAAAAATAAGTATTGGTATAGAGATATTCAAGATTGATATACCCCCTTAAACCAAATCTAGGCTTAAAGAAATATTTATACCCTAGCGCTACACTCCCTCCATAATGCACGCTTGTTTGTTTGGTAGTTGTGGTAATAGCTGTAGGATTTTGAGAGTTTTGAGAAGTGTTAGCTTTATTAGGAACATTCGCTAAAAATCTATGAAAATAACTAAAAAGCGTAGCAAGACCGGTGGGAACGCCGTCGGGTAAAGCAGTGGGGATAATCGGACCGGGATTATTCTTAGGCCAATTAAAATAACAATTATAGTTCGCTAAAGCATCGTTACTATAATTTGGTGAAATAGGCGTGCTAGATTGAACGAGCGGACAGCTAGGCAACGCACTACTTGGGTCTTGCTCGGAATTAAAAAGTCTATTATATACTTGTTCATCTTGTTGATAGTTAGGACCTTGAACAGAATAGCAATCATATAATTTTTGACCTTTTTTTACTTGTCCCTCACAATATTTTTGATACTTCTCCCAATTCGGTTGTTTTTGTGCGTTTTCTAAAGCATTATTTTTATCATCTCTATATTTTTCAACCGCTTTCGTATATTGTTCTTTTATTTGTTGTTCTTTTTGGGCATCAGGGTTTGGTTGGCTTGGCTCAGGGTTTGGTGGTTGTGGTTGTGGTTGGCTTGGTTTTTCTGGTTCAGGTTTTTGAGGAGGCTTAGGGCTAGGCTTTTGGCTTGGCTCTTGTGGTTGTGGGGCTGGCTGTGGTTGAGGCTGTGGGGCTATTTGAGGGGGTATTATAGGACTACTAGGGGGTTCTAGGGTTGTGATAGTGCGCTTTTGTTCGCCTTGACCGATTAAAAAACTACCCCCAACATACCACGAACTCTCTTCAGCTCTTAAATCAGTCAAAAAAACTAGGGGGATAAGGAGTAAGGGTCTCATAATGCGCCCCCCCCCCAAAGCTTGTTGTTGCTTTAAGAAAATGTTACAAAATTTCATATTTTATTCCTAATATAGTTAATAGTTTAATGTAAATATAGCAACAAAAAAGTAATTTTTTCCTTGATTTTTTAGCATTTTTGAAAATATTATTTTAAAAGCGTATTTTAGTAATATTAGCATGGCAAAAAGCGCTATAAATACCTTTTTGAGGCATTCATGCTTTTAATTTAGGCTATGTTTTTTAAGATTTTAAAAAGTTTTTGTAGCGTAAAAAAAATCTCTTAATTTTTAATTCAATAGATTATGCTACAAAATGAAACTTATAATTCATGCACTTGGGTATAAAAAAGCTTGATACCCTTAGAGGTAAATTTATCTCGTAAAGCTTGGCTTAATTCTAATGCTACATTATCTGCTAAAAAGAGTCTGAATTTCGCATAATCTTTACAACCGCTCACTTGCTCTTTTTGGCTTAAAAGCTCTGAGGGGGAGGCATATTTATGACAAGGCGTGCAAAAAAAGTCATCAAAGCCTTGAGCGAATAAAAAGTCTATGATAGTATCCTTTAAATATACTTCTACAAATAATTCTAAAGCTAACATTTAGTCCCCTAAATCACTTTGATTTTTTTAGCCACTAGCATAAACATCGGTGGCAATAAAAGTAAAGTCAAAGCACTTGAAGTAACCAAACCTCCAAGCACAACAATCGCTAAAGGCTTTTGAACTTCTGAGCCTACACTATGAGAAAATAATAAGGGGATTAGCCCTAATCCAGCAATACAAGCCGTCATTAAAACCGGTCTTAAACGCCTTTTAGCCCCCTCTATCACGCATTCTTCCACACTCTTACCTTGTGATAAAAGCTCTTTAAAATACCCTATCATTACCACCCCATTTAAGACTGCAATCCCAAAAAGAGCGATAAAGCCCACACTTGCTGGCACTGAAATATACTCTCCTACTAAAAAGAGCGCAATGAGTCCGCCGGTTACTGCAAAGGGAATGTTTAAAAGAATGAGTAAGGCTAGAGGAATGCTCTTAAAGGTAAAAAAGAGAATGAAAAAAATCGCTAATATACTTAAAGGAATCACGGTTGAAAGCCTTGCATTAGCTCGTTGCTGGTTTTCAAACTGCCCCCCATAAGTGATAAAATAATTCGGTGGCAATTCAACATGCTCTTTAATGACCTTTTTAACTTCTTCTACAAAACCATTTAAATCTCGCCCTATTACATTGCTACGCACCACACTCATGCGCCTTGAATTTTCCCTTGCAATTGAAACGGGGCCATCAACTTCTTCAATATCTGCAATAGAAGTTATAGGCACTGCAACACCATACTTAGAGGTTAATGCAAGACTTTTAAGCTTGGTAATTGAACTAGCAAAATCACTCTCTTGGCGAATGATTACAGGAGTGCGTGAAAGCCCTGTAGGAATCGTATCTACAATCAAGCCCTCTAAAGCGGATTTAAGAAATTTTGAAAACTCATCGCTTGCAATCCCCACATTTGCCATAGCCTCTTTATCGGGAGTAACATATAAATAGTTTACCCCCTCATTAAGCGTGGTTAAAACCTCGCTAGAACCTCTAATGCCCTTTAAAAGCTGAGCGATTTTAAAACTTAGTTGGTTTAATTTAGAAATGTCTTCGCCAAAAATTTTAATCGCTAAATCCCCTCTAACACCCGTTAGCATTTCAGAAATTCTCATTTCAATAGGCTGAGTGAAAGAAAAGTTAATCCCCTTAAAGTCCGTTAAAGAATCCATAATTTTTTGCAATAATTGCTCTTTAGTTTTTACAGACCATTCCTTTTTAGGGATAAAAGAGATAAAAGTGTCCGTTTGATTCAACCCCCCTAAATCAAGTCCTAATTCATCAGCGCCTGTGCGTGCAACTATGGTTTTAACTTCTTTGACATTATCTTTAATAGTTTTTTCAATCTTAAGCATAAGCTCTCTTGATTGCTCTAAAGAAATAGAGGGAGTGGTCTCTACGCTTAAAATCGCATCGCCCTCATCTAAATTTGGCATAAAAGTCTTACCTACAAAAGGAAAAAGCGATAAGCTTAAGACCAAAAATATAAACGCCCCTATAATGACCTTTTTAGGATTATGAAGAAAAAATTCTAGTAACGGAGCATAGACTTTATTTAAAAAGCGTGTGAGAAAGGTTTCACTATGAGGCGTTGCTTTTAATACCAATGAGCTTACCACAGGAATAATGGTGATTGAAAGCACCAAAGTGCCTAATAGCGCATAAACAATGCTTTGAGCTAGAGGCTTAAACATTTTGCCCTCTAGTCCTTGCAAAGTTAAAATGGGCACAAAAAACACAATAATAATAATCACACCACTAACCACTGAAACAGCTATTTCTTTGCATGAGCGATAAATCGCATGCAATTTGGTGGTAGTGGTATTATTGCTTAATTTTTCAAAAGCGTTTTCTACCACTACCACTGCAGAGTCAATTAACATGCCTATGGCAATAATGAGTCCGCCCAAACTCATTAAATTTAAGGTCAAATCACTCGCTTTAATAAGGATAAATGCCACTGATAGGCTTAAGGGCAGAATCACTCCTACTGCAATACTTGCTCGTAAATTTCCTAAAAATAAAAAGAGCGTGATAATAATTAAAATAATCGCCTCTATTAGAGTCTTAGAAACGGTTGCGATAGCTTTTTGTGTGAAATCTGAGCGGTCATAAAACACATTGATAGATACCCCTTGAGGCAAAAGGGGCTTTAATTCTTCTAATTTTTTACGCACTTGTGTGATAATTTGCTTAGAATTGGCTCCTTTTAAAGACAGAACTAAGCCCTGTGTAGTCTCACCTAAACCATCTTTAGTAACAAAGCCTAAGCGAGTGCGAGACTCACTCACTACTTTTGCAAAATCTTTGATATGTAAATGTCCCATTTTGGTAGAAACGGTGATTTTACCAATATCTTCTAGGCTTAATGAGGCGGTTTGGATTTTTACTAAAAAAGTCTCACCATCTCTATCCACTCGCCCTGCCCCGCTATTTCTTAAATTAGCCCTCAAAACTTCTTCTAAATCAGAGACACTCACTCCAAGTCTTGCCATATCATTAAAATCTGGCACAATCACAAACGCCCTACTAAAACCCCCAATAGAATTGACATCAGCCACACCACTAATCATTCTTAATTGTGGGCGGATTACAAAATCTAAGAGCTGGCGCTTTTCTACTTCACTAATATCCCCATCAATCGTAAACATAAACATATCTGATAGGGGTGTAACAATAGGTGCCATGCCCCCCTCAACCCCTACTGGCAAGTCTTTCATTACACCAATAAGGCGTTCATTAACCATGTTGCGAGCAAGATAAATATCTACGCTATCATCAAAATCTATGGTAATGTCTGAAATAGAGTATTTAGAGACACTTCTTAAAGATTTTTGCCCTTTCAAGCCTAAAAGCTCTAATTCTAAAGGGCGCACAATGTTATTTTCCATTTCTTCTGGGCTTGAACCCGGAAGTTTTAAGATGATTTTTACTTGAGTGGGCGCAATATCAGGGAAAGCATCTACGGGCGTACTAATAAAGCTATAAGTCCCAAAAAATAAGGTCAAAAACGCACAAACAATAATTACAATTCGTTGGCGTAAGGAAAACTCAATAATAGAGGCCAACATTACTCTTCCCCTAAGTGATTTATCATGCCTTTTAATCCAATGAGTGCGCCCGTTGCCACGCTATCGCTAGGCTTTAGGCTATCACTACTAACAACAAAAGTCTTATTGCGCTCCTCTAAAACATGGGCTATGATAGGCCTAAACCCCTTAGAAGTTCTAATGAAAGCTAAATAATTTTTGCCATCTCTAATGAGAGCTTTTGAGGGGACTAATACCGAGTCTTTAGGCTGTGAGCCTTGAATATAGACTTCCACCATTTCGCCCACATGATAGCTCTTCTCACTAATAAGAGCTGTTGCTAAAATAGTATTAGAGCCTCTATCTAAAACAACTGAAACGCTTTGAATCTCTCCTATCCACATGCCATCACTACTATAAATTAGAGAGCCTTGTTTAATATGCCTAGAGACATCTACGGGTAATTTAATGCGTGCAATCAAATTACTGCTCTTAGAAATACGCACATAACTAGTGAAGGCTAAAATCTTTTCGCCGGCATTTTTAGGAGCAACAGACAATAAGCCACTATCTCTTGCAACAATTCTAAAACCATAATCCCCCTTAGGTTTTTTAGGGTCTATGCCAAAACCTTTGAAAGTAGTCTCTAACTGCTCTACTTTAAGTCTCATTTCTTCACTTGCTAAAAAGCTTGTTTGGTATTCTCTTTGGGAAATTACCCCCGCTTTATAAAGCTCTAAATCTTTTTTAGTAACATCAGTGGCAATTTTAAGTTTATTTCTATTGTTTTGTAATTCAAAATAGAGATTGCTTAAGCTAATAGAACTTACTTCACAAATCATATCGCCTTTTTTGACTTGCTCGCCCTCTCGCTTATACACTGCCACTACTGAGGCATCAAAGCTCAAGCTTTGAACCACAGAGCTTTTACTATCAAAGTCAATATAAGCGTTAAAAGGAAGTCCTTTACTAAAAATCTCTTTATCCAATCTAAGCACATGCAAGCCCATATGCTTTAGTTGCTGTTCGCTTAAAATAATCTCTTGATAGCTTTTAGCCTCTAAAGAAAGCTTAAAAACCATGCATAAAAAGATTAAGCATAATGACTTTTTCAATTCAATTCTCCTAATCTTGTCAAACTTTCTCCTAATGTCTCTTCTAAAAGAGCGGTAATATTGACATACTCAACCTTTGCCTCTGCTAAGGCAATAAGAGCGTCCATGTAAGAATTTTGATAAATCAAATATTCAAACAAACCAATTTTTTGCGCCTCATAAGCCACACGCCCCATTTCCATAAGGCGCTTTTTATTATCAATCGCCTCTTTTTGCACCTTAATATACTCTTCTTTAGTTTTTAGTTGGTTAAGATACGAATTAGCATTAATTCTAATATTTCTCTTTGTTACCTCATTTTGAGCGAGTGCCCCACTTTGCAAATCTAAAAACTTACGCTTTTGATAGATATTTTTTGGGGTTAAAGGTAGGGGGATACGAATATCCATAGAAAAGTTGGTAGAAGAGTTATAGCTCTCAGCCCCAAGTCCAAATTCAAAATTATGAAACACATCTCTATTGGCTAGTTTAGCATTAACCCCATAATCCTTAGCTGTTAAATCCAAAATATCCACATATAAAGAATGGTCTAAAATGCGCTTTAAAGATTGTGGCTCTAAACGCACATACTCAAAATCTAAGCCTAGCACCTTTACATCATGCAAATGGTTTAAATAAGTATCAAAATGAGCATCTTGTTTGACTGGCTCTACAATCGCTAACATGGTATCTAGTAGTTTTTCTAAATTAATCAATCTAGTTTCAATATTGGTTTTAGCAAGCTTAGATTCTAAATAAGAATTTCTAAAATTGATATAGTCCTTTTCGCTCATGCTCCCAGCTTTGACCTTTTTCTTAGCGATTTCTAGCTGAGAGTAGAAATTATTTTCTCGTTGCACATAAATTTTGTATTTTTCTTTGGTGATAACATAAGTGAGATACAAGCGTTTTGCCCCTATAAAGGCAAGATTCTTGCTTAACTTATAACTTTTATCATATTGAATGGTTTTAATAGAGAGGCTTTTAGATAGTAATGAACTAACCCATGGGAGTTTTGGCTTAATGACTAAAACGGTTCTAGGCTGAGCCTCTACAATACCTTGATAGTTTTTAACCATAGAAGTTTCATTATCAATATAGGGAAAATCCCAAGAGTTTATAGAGCGCTGTTCATTCAATCGGCTCTTAAAATCAGCTTTTTTAGCGATTAACTCCATAGAGTTAGTTTCTACTTCTTTTAAAAACTCTTTTAAGGTAAAAGTGCGTGCACTAAGGGGATTTAAAAAAGCACTACAAGCTAAAACTAAAATAAAGGGTTTGGTTTTAAAGAAAAGTTTCAACATTTTAAATGGCAATTTCTTTAATATCCCCGATTTCTAAGAAACTCTTATAAATACTTAGCAAGAAATTCTTGCGATTTTCTTGAATTTCCTTATCTTTATCCATAACTAGCACGCTTTTAAAATACTCTTCTAAAGGCTCATGCAAACTAAAATAAGCCTCTATCTTGCTATCTAAACTATCAAAATGGCTCGTTTTTAGCTCATTGTATGCACTAAAAAGGGCATGTTCTTGTGGCTCTTTAAAAAGATTTGTTGAAAAATTGCTAGGCTCATTGAGATTTCTATCTTTATTAATGTTAGCTAGGCGTTTGAAAGCACTAAAAAGTAATTCTTTCTTTTGAGCGTTCTTTGGGTTATCCAAAAAGCGTTTTAAGGCTTTGACTTTTTGAATGATTTTCACTATATCTCGCTCATTGGCATTAAGCACGCTTCTAATAATTGATGGGTTACACTCTATTAAATTTGCAAATCGCTCTAGTAAAAACTTCTCTAACATCTCTAAATCAAAGCTTTTATAAACGCCCACTTCTTGTAGTATATTTTCTAAATCTACTTTTAAATCAAAGTCTAATTCATAGTGAGAAATAATCTTTAATAGCCCTAATCCCATACGCCTTAATGCGTAAGGGTCTTTAGAACCACTAGGAATTTTACCCACACTAAAAAGAGCAAACAAGCTATCTATCTTAAGGCTTAAAGAAACTATCGCACTAAAGACATTAGAAGGTAAGGGGGCGTTTTCGCTTGTGGGTAAGTATTGCTCTTTGATACTCAAAGCAACGAGCTTATCTTCATTTTGGGCTAAAGCGTAGTAATAGCCCATAATCCCTTGAAGTTCTGTAAATTCATACACCACTTCAGTCAGTAAATCTGCCTTAGCGATTTTAATGGCTCTAAGAATGAGTTCAAGGGCTTTTTCTAAAGGCATGTTTAAATGTGAAGAGTATTTTTGTGTTAAATATTTGGCGATAATTAACTCACGCTCCACTTTATCTTTTAAAGTTCCTAAGCCTTGCACAAAGACAACATTCTCTAAAGGGGCGTTATCTAAGGGCTTTTTCAAATCATTTTCATAAAAGAAAACTGCATCACTTAAACGAGCTTTTAAAACCTTTTGATTGCCTAGAATAATTTTTTGCTTATCTTTGCTAATGGCGTTACTCACCACAATAAAGCCGTTGTGTAATGTCTTGCTGTCTTTATTAAAGGTAGCAAAATAACGTTGATTTTCTTTCATGGAAGTGATAATAATTTCACTGGGTAATTTCAAAAATTCCTTGTCAAACTCCCCAAAAAGTGCTGTAGGGTATTCCGTAATGGCTATGACTTCTTTGAGTAAATTAGTATCAATCTCTACTACAATATTGTAATGCTTTTCTAACTCTCTAATCTCTTGAAGGATTTTAGTTTCACGCTTTTTTGAATCTAAAATAACATGGTGTTTTTCTAAAATTTCAAAATATTCCTTAGGACTACTAACCTTAATATATTCAAAACTCTCTTGTCTATGCACTTGTGTGGCTTGTTTGGTTTTAAAACCATATTCTTTTACTTCAATATCATTGAAATCTTGTTGGTTAAACAACACGCAAATATTATGAATAGGTCTAATAAAGCTCTTTTCTACGCTAGCCCAACGCATAGATTTTCCAAAATTCAAACTCTCTAAAAACTCCACAATAATAGGCATAATCAGATGTTTTGTAGGCTGTGGGGCATTGATTTTAGCGTAATAAAGCACTTCTTTATTGTTTTTAAAAGCTGTTTGGAAATGTTTATTGTCTTTTAATTCTAGTCCTAATTTCTTATAAAACCCCAAACCCACCGCATTTAAGCCTTGCGTTTTATCTTTGTTATTACAAGCAATTTCAATGGGTGCTCCAAAAAACTCTTCTCTAGTCTCTTTGGTTGAAAGGGGGAAATCTTTGATAAACAAACACAAACGCCTAGGGGTGTAAAAAATCTCCAATTCCCCTACTTCTAGTGCATATTTTTGAAAAAGCATTTCTAATTTTTGAGGCATTTCTTTATATTCATTCAATAGCGCTTGTGCGGGTAATTCTTCAGTCAAAATCTCTATTAATAATTCTTCTGCAACCAAAATTTATGTCTCCCTCAAAATTTAACTTTATCCTAAATGTAAGCTAGGCTAAATTTGTGGTAGAATTATACTCAAATTTGCCCTTATTTATAAATTCTTAATTCAATACAGAGGTAAGCATTTGAAAAATTTAACCTTATTTACTAATACTAAGCTAAAAGCCCTTTTTGTAGGTGCGAGTCTAAGCATGCTTTTAAGCCTAAGTTTACACGCAGAGGAAAGTTCTCAAAAGAATGCTGAGAATATTAAACATAAAAACATGTCTCCTGTTACACATATTGCCGCAATGACTAAATGCGATAATATTAAAGAATTTAACCCCAAGCAAAAAGAAGTCTTACGATTTGCATATCAATTTGGCTCTAAGGAAAATCTAGGATATGAATTAGCAAGTATTGCATGGAAAGAGTCATGTGCAGGAACTTATAGAGTGAATTTTTCTGACCCAAGTGCTGGTGTCTATCATGCTTATATTCCAAGCGTATTAAAAAGCTACGGACACAAAGACAGCCCCTTTTTACGCAATGTAATGGGTGAATTACTTATCCAAAATAATACCTTTGCTTCTGAAGTAGCCCTTAAAGAATTAATCTATTGGAAAACACGCTATAACGGCGATTTAAAAAATATGATTAAATCTTACAATAAGGGTAGTCGTTGGGAAAGAAACCAAAAATCCAATGAAGATGCTGAAAAATATTATGAAGACATTCAAGATAAAATCAAGCACCTAAAAGAATCTAAACTCTTTAATGAGCATGCCAAAAAGGATCAAGCCTTACAAAAAAGCGCCAATAGCAATTTAGCCCTAGACCCTATTGGCAACACCATGCCACAACTTTTAGCAAGTGTTAATAAAAATCAGATTACACCCCAAATAGCTCCCATAGAGTCAAAAACCCAAGAGATTCAAGCTATAAAAGAAGTTAAGGCTAAAGAAACACAAGAAATCAAAGAAATTAAAACTTCTTACAAAGAGTTTGAAAATAAAGAGCATAAACGCCCTATGACACACGCTCATATGGCTAAAAACACTCACGCTAAAACTAAGAGCACCCATAAGCCAAAAGTATCTCCAAGGTTTGCTAAAACCCACACTAAAAAGCAACCCCATGAAGTATGCAAGCGTTGCACCAAAGGGCAAAGAAACGCCATTTTGGCCAATCGCATTGCTATCATGCAAGAGCCTTAAAACACTTTAAAATATGGCACAAAAAACTCTTCTTATTATTACTGATGGCATTGGGTATCGCAAAGATAGCGATTATAATGCTTTCTTTCATGCTAAAAAGCCTACTTATGACTTGATGTTTGAAACTTTGCCTTATAGTCTCGTTGACACGCATGGCTTAAGCGTAGGCTTACCTAAAGGACAAATGGGAAATTCTGAAGTGGGGCATATGTGTATTGGGGCTGGTAGAGTGCTCTATCAAGATTTAGTCAAAATTTCTTTAAGCATTCAAAATGATGAGCTTAAAAACAACACCGCTTTTTTAGATACTATCCATAAAAGCAAGGTTGTTCATCTTATGGGGCTGATGAGTGATGGGGGCGTGCATTCACATATTGAGCATTTTATCGCTCTAGCCTTAGAGAGTCAAAAGCTCAATAAAAAGGTCTGTTTGCATTTAATCACTGATGGCAGAGATGTTGCCCCTAAAAGTGCTTTAACTTATTTAGAACAAATGCAGGCTATTTGTAATGAAAACATTCAAATCGCCACCATTAGCGGGCGATTTTATGCCATGGATAGAGACAAACGCTTTGAGAGAATTGAACTCGCCTATAACAGCTTAATGGGTCTTACAAACCCCACCCCTTTAAGTCCTAGTGAATATATTAAAAGTCAGTATAACGAAAACATTACCGATGAATTTATTTTACCCACTTGCTTTAAAGGTTATTTAGGCATGCAAGATGATGAAAGCTTTATTTTTATAAACTTCAGAAATGATAGGGCTAAAGAAATAGTGAGTGCTTTAGGCGATAAAGATTTTAATGCTTTCAAGCGTCAAACTTTTAAAAAACTCCATATCGCTACCATGACACCTTATGACAAAACATTTTCCTACCCTATTTTATTTCCTAAAGAAAACATTCAAAACACGCTCGCTGAAGTTGTCTCTTCTCATAACCTAACTCAAAGCCATATCGCTGAGACTGAAAAATACGCCCATGTAACTTTCTTCATCAATGGCGGAGTAGAGACTCCTTTTAAAAATGAAAATAGAGTGCTAATTAGTAGCCCAAAAGTGGCTACTTATGACTTAAAGCCTGAAATGAGTGCCAAAGAAGTAACCCTTGTAGTCTTAGAGCAAATGAAACTAGGCGCTGATTTAATCATTGTTAATTTTGCTAATGGTGATATGGTGGGGCATACCGGAAACTTTGAAGCAAGCATTAAAGCCGTAGAAGTAGTAGATGAATGTTTAGGAAAAATCCTTTCATTAGTTAAAGAATTAGATTATGCCATGCTTTTAACAAGCGACCATGGAAATTGCGAGCATATGAAAGATGAAAATCACAATCCCTTAACCAATCACACCGCTGGAAGTGTGTATTGCTTTGTTTTAGGAAATGGTGTCAAAGCCTTAAAAAACGGAGCCTTAAACAACATCGCTAGTAGCGTGTTAAAACTTATGGGTATTAAAGCCCCAGAAGTCATGGATGAACCCCTATTTTAAATTGAAGGAAAAACAATGCAAATTGATGATAAATTATTACAACGCTTAGAAAAATTAAGCATGCTAGAGATTAAAGATGAGCATAAAGAAAGTGTTAAAAGCCATTTAGCTGAGACTTTAGGCTTTGTAGAAAATATCTTTGCTTTAGAAACAAGCGATTTGAATACTAATACCAATCTAAGCACCCCCCTAAGAGAAGATATAGCACAAAATGAGCCTAGTGTAGCACAAGATATTTTAAGTCAAAGCAAACACAGCCAAGATAATTACTTCATTGTGCCTAAGATTATTGAATAATCCTAGCAATAAATTTTTAAAAGAGTAATCTTTAAGGTTGCTCTTAAGTATGCTCAATAGATTTAAACGGCACTCTTTGACTAAAATCATTAATTTTAAACTCTTAAAAATATTAACAGCATATTATTTTAATATTTTGGTTTTTATTCTCTTATTATCTCTGTAGTAGATTTTTATCTTATTTTGAAGCTCTTAAAAGAATGCCATAAGCCCCTAACTTTAGCAAAACATGCATTTTTTAGACAATTCTATTTCAACTCTTCCTTTTTATCTCTAAGCTTAATTCTAAAACTCTCTTCTTCAAGTTTAAATTCCTTAAGCAAGTTTATAATGAGCTTTTTAATTGAATCGCTACTAAGCGTGGCGTAATAATATATGGGTGTAGGTGTTGGCAATTTTTTAATTTCTACATTACTACTAGATTTAATTCTTTCCTTGCTTAAAGAAAGCTTTATACCACTATTACTGCTTGATTTTCTAGTAGAATCACGATAATCTTGCTTGGCTAACTCTAATAACTTTTTACCATCAAGCTCATATAATCTCATAAGGGTTTTGAATAATAATTCTTGATTATCTTTAGTTTGCTCCACTTTTTCAAGAAAGATAAAAGACTCACAAACCTTATTTTTCCACTTTATTCTCTCATCTAACACCACAAAGCCATTATATTCTTCTTGGATAACGCTACTTTTTTCAATCTCTTGATAGCTTTCATCTGTGCAATGATGTTGCTCTAGGATTATTTCATTAAAAGCTTTCTTAATCAAGTCTTTTGTGTTGAATGAAATTTCTTTAATGGTAGTTTGTTGTGAGATGAAATTAACCCATTTTTCATTAGGTTCTGTGAAAGCATTTTTTAAAATGTCTTTAATTTCTTGATAACACTTTCTTTCTAAAACTTTTTGAATAATCCTACTAGCATCAAAATTTTCGTAGGTAAAATATTCTAAAATCTCTTTATCTTGCAAACTTAAATTGAGCAAATCTAATTTCAAAAATGGTTCTTCGTCCATAAGGTTTGGAATTTTTAAATCACTAAAAACCCAATATTGCACTCCATTAGTAAGTATGGCTATACGCACCCCAACACTAGCATTGAAATAACTAGCTAATTGATTAATATACTTGTTTAAATTTTCATTGATAGCTTTTGCCTCTACTAAAAACTTACTCTTATTTTTAGAAGTAATAATATAATCACAAGCTTGTTGGCCTTTATAAAGAGGTGGACGATATTCTAAAGAGATAATATTAGGGTCAAAGCAATCATAGTTTAGTGCTTTAAGAAATGGCATAATAAGGCTATTCTTGACTTGTTGTTCGCCAAAATCCTTATTAGAATACCGCTGAACACTTTCTGTTGCAAATTCTAATAAGCCATCATCTATCATTCTATCACATTCCCCCCTACTATTCATGGCTAGAGTCATAAACCACGCTGATACCATTTTTTAAGACAATAGGATTTTTAGTATCGCTAACTTGGATAAAGCGCACGCCCTCAAGTAAATTAATGGTGATTTCTTTCATTCTATTGTGTTCAGAAATTACTTGAATGATTTTAAGATTATTATCATAAAAGACAATTTTTGGTTGCCATAAAGGATTGCTAGAGCTTATATTTAAACGAGCATTTTGACTCACACTCAGCCAATATTTCCCGCTCGCTTCCTTTAATTCAACCGGCTCATTACTCAAGCTTAAAACCCTAGCATTAGGCATTTTAGCCTCTACTAAAGAAAAATCATATTCCCATTCTTTTAAAGAGATGCGCCTAATATCCACAAAATTAAAACCATGTTTTTTCATAGTATCAATTAAGATATTAGGGTCTAGGGCATATTCAGCCTTAATCTCATAAGAAAAAGTGCTCATTCTAGAAGAACTTTGCATTTTAATAGGCAACACATACGAATACCCCATCATGCTTAAAGAACTACTAATGCTTTTAGCAAATAAAAGAGCGTTGCTTTGAGCTTTAAAGGTAACTTTGAGTGCGCTTGGCTTATCAAAATTAAGCGATAAAAGCCCATTTTCTTTCAGAGTATTGAGCAATTTCAATAAATCTATACGCCCTAACTTGTCATAGTAAAAAGCACGATTTTTAAACAAGCGCTCTAAAAAGTGCTTATTGGTATAATATGCTCTATCTCCCATTAAACTCTTGGTTTTAAGGTCTAAAGAATCCGCCCTTAAAAAACAAGCTCCACCTATAATAAGAATTGCCAAAATATTTTTGTATTTCATTGTTGCAACTTCTTATATTGACTATCATCAATCAATTCCAAACCCTTTTTGGGTGCATAAAAGAAACGCTTGGTTTTATTATCGTTATATGCTCGTGATTCTTCACTAAGTTTTAAAGAAAAATTCCCATGTCCAAAACGCAACAACAAGCGATGATTATTGGTTTCTAACAAATAAGTTTCTTTGAGAGTTTTTTGAAACGAATTAGCCCTATCATCTAAATCAATCACTTCTACCCAAATATCTCTCTTTGGTGTGATATAGATGATTTCAGGTTCTTTTTTTCCAATCTCTTCTTCCTCTTTTTTCTCTTCTTTTGAGGCTTGAGTTTCTTGCTGTGTAGCTAGATTTGATATAGGTGTTTCTGTAGGTTTTTTATCCACTTCATTATGCAAGGCTTTATGATTAGCTTGATAATCTTCATAATAATTATGCATAGTAACCACACAGACAATCGCAACGACTACTACAACAGCAATAAACCATTTTAGCTTTGAGGAATTTTTAGGAGTAAAAGAAGTTGCTTGATTAATTTTATAATCTAATTCAATTTTATGCATGCTATCAGAGCTATTCTTAACATTTGGAGCTTGGTTAATAGAGGGCGTTTTAATATCGCTTTTAAACACACACACTCTATCATACTCGGTCATCCAAGCACTCAAATCCATTTTATATTCTCTCTCTAAAATCTGTAAAAATCCTTTAGCATGCACTCTTGAGAGAGATTCATAGCGCTTTTCTAGCAAGTAATTTAAATTGGTTGAAGAAATTCTTGTTTTCTTACAAATTTCTTGAACGCCAATATTTTTCAAAGCTTGTAAATTTTCATCTAAAAGATTATGTGTTTCTTCTAAATCTGTATTATTTTTAGAAATATTAAAAATAACATTAGGAACTTCCAAATTTTCTTGAGTATCTTTTATAGAATCTTCTTGTTGCATTTTACTCCACCTTATTGATTGATTTTATCTATTAAAATCCCTGCTGCCACACTTACATTAAGCGAATCAAAATCTCTACGCATTTCTACGCTTATTAGCGTATCCATTTTAGCAAGAATTTTTTTAGACAAGCCCTCATGTTCGCCACCTAAAAAAAGCGCACATTTTTCAATGGGGGTTTCTAACTTACTAGAGCCTTTAATAGTAGCTCCCAAACATAAAAACTTGCTCGTTTTTAATTCATTGATTAAATCCAATGTGTTAGGCACAACACTAAAAGGTAAATCATACATAAGCCCTAGACTTGAACGCACAATCCCCTCATAGGCAAATTCTTTAGCAAAATCCAAGATAATGCCATCCATTCCTAAACAATATGCACTTCTAAAAATCCCCCCAATATTACCCACATCAGTAATACCACAAAGCACCAAAAGCTTTTCGCCTTTTTTGATTTCTTTTAACGAACAAGCTAAAGGCATTTCTACTTTGGCTAAAACCCCTTGATGATTCCCCCCCTTAGCAAGAGCTTGAGCCTTTTTATTATCCACTTTAATGATGTTAGGGCATGCTTTTTTAAGAGCGAAAAAAAGTTTTTTATCAATTTCTTTAGACAAATAGATTTCTTGAAATTTTGTAGAATGCTTAGTTAAAATGTGAGAAATAACTTGTTTGCCATAAATAACTGCTTGCATGATGAGACCTTTGTTTTAAATGAGTTCAAGCATTTTCTTGCAAATGCTGTTGATAAAGCTCTTTGGCATTTTTATGTGTCATGTGCGCCTCAATTTTAGCCTTAATTTTAGGAGGCAAATCTAATTGCAATAATGCTGATAGCCCCATACAAGGCTCAATTGCTTGTTCGTTTAAAAGCACCAAGACCCACTCCCCCTGAATATTGCTCTTTTGAAGTTGTAAATAGATTTGAGAAACTTCCCCAAAGTAATATTGCTGATGAAGTTTAGTCAGCTCCTTAGCGACAAATAAGGACATGCCTAAAGCTAAATCTTTTAAATCTTTTAAGGTTTCTAATAGCCTATGAGGGCTTTCATAAAAAATAATAGGCGTTTTTTCTTCCAAATAAGCTAGGGCGTTTAAAATTTTAGTAATTCTTAAGCGTCTTTCCTTACTCTTGTGAGGTAAAAATCCCGCATAAAAAAAGCGCCCCTCCAAAAATCCGCTCGCACAAAAGGCTGTAGTAAGCGCATTAGCTCCGGGCAAAATATCATATTTAATATTATGTTTAATCGCATGTGCCACTAAACTCATAGCCGGATCGCTCAAACATGGCATACCTGCATCGCTCATCACAGCGATTTCTTTATCAAAAAAAGAAAGCTCTGTATTTTTCAAAAAGGCTTGCTCATTATGCGAATGGAAGGCAATAAACTCCCTTTCTTTGGTTGCGATTTTGGGGAAAGAATGATTGATAATAGAATTTTGTGTAAGCAAGTGCAACAATCTCTTGCTAACCCTTGTATCTTCGCACAAAAAATACTCGCACTTTTCTAAAACCTCTAAAGTGCGTAGCGTAATATCAGCAAGATTACCTATAGGGGTTGGCAAGAAATATAGCACAAAAAAGCCACGCTTTTGTTTGTAAAACTATTTTAAGTTGTAGCGTTGCTTAAACTTCTCTACTCTTCCTGCGGTATCAGCGATTTTATCACTTCCGGTATAGAAAGGGTGGCAAAAACTAGAAATATCAATACGCATTTCAGATTTGGTGCTCATTACCTCAATTTCTTTACCACTTGTTACGCAAGTTACCTTGCAAGGGACATACTCTGGATGGATTCCTTTTTTCATTGACTGCATTCCTTGAATTAAAAATTAAAATCTAAAGCACTACTATAAATGACACTATCATTTCAAAATAAAATAATCTCTAAGATAGCGCTATTTTTTGAAACTTTAAATTTCAATTATACCATTTTTGACTAAAATTTGGGCAAATATCATTTGTGTAGCACTTACTTGAGGCATTTTTAAAACCAATTCTCTAAAAATCCTTTTCAAATAATTTGACTTTTATAAAAATTTTATGATAGCATGGCGCAGTCATTATGAACTTCTATGTGGCAAACACGCTACTTGGTATATTTTGATTATCTTTACAATATTAAAATTTAGAAAATGCCTTGTTTTTGAATATTTCATTTTTCGGTATTAGCCATTGCAAAATCTCTTTATTACAAAGTTAAGGAAATTAATTTAACATGAACGAACAAACGCCAACCCACAAGGGCCCTCACAAAGTCAAAACGCACACGCCAGTAAGTGGCTATCGCATTGAAGATTTACGCACTTATCCTACAGAAAAGCTTTTAGAAATTGCCAACAAGCTCAAAGTAGAAAATCCCCAAGAGTTTAAGCGCCAAGATTTAATGTTTGAAATCTTAAAAAACCAAGTAACCCAAGGCGGATACATTCTTTTTACCGGAATTTTAGAAATTATGAATGATGGTTATGGGTTTTTAAGAGGCTTTGATGGAAGTTTTTCGGATGGTCAAAATGATGCTTATGTAAGCCCTGCTCAAATCAGACGCTTTGCTTTAAGGAATGGCGATATAGTAACCGGTCAAGTGCGCTCCCCAAAAGAAAATGAAAAATATTATGCCCTTTTAAAGATAGAGGCTGTTAATTACTTGCCTTTAGATGAGATTAAAAATCGTCCTTTATTTGACAATCTAACTCCCCTATTCCCTGATGAACAAATCAAATTGGAATACGAACCTACTAAAGTAACCGGTAGAATGCTAGATTTATTTAGCCCTGTGGGTAAGGGTCAAAGAGCTTTAATTGTTGCCCCTCCAAGAACCGGTAAAACAGAACTGATGAAAGAACTCGCTCAAGGCATTACTTCTAATCATCCTGAAGTAGAACTTATTATTCTTTTAGTAGATGAGCGCCCCGAAGAAGTAACGGATATGCAACGAAGTGTTAAGGGTCAAGTCTTTAGCTCTACATTTGATTTGCCCGCAAATAATCACATAAGAATCGCTGAATTGGTGCTAGAAAGAGCTAAAAGAAGAGTGGAAATGGGTAAAGATGTTGTGATTTTACTAGATTCTATCACTCGTTTAGCAAGAGCTTATAACGCCGTAACACCTTCAAGTGGCAAGGTCTTAAGTGGGGGTGTAGATGCTAATGCCTTGCATAGACCCAAGCGCTTTTTTGGAGCTGCTAGAAATATTGAAGAAGGCGGAAGTTTAACAATTATCGCAACCGCACTCATAGAAACAGGCTCTAGAATGGACGAAGTGATTTTTGAAGAATTTAAAGGCACCGGAAATAGCGAAATTGTCCTAGCTAGAACCATTGCTGACAGACGCATTTATCCAGCCTTTGATATTTTGAAATCAGGCACAAGAAAGGATAATATTTTACTTGGCAAGGAACGCTTAACAAAAGTTTGGGTATTAAGAAATGTGATGCAACAAATGGACGATGTAGAGGCGCTCACTTTTGTATATTCCAAAATGCAACAAACCAAAGACAACGAAGAATTTTTAAATCTTATGAATGAAAAATAAAATCTTTTGTTTTTAAAATTGTTTTAGGGTATTTTTTAGTGAAAATAGGTGTTTTTGATAGTGGTATGGGGGGTTTAAGTGTCTTAAAGAGTCTTTTAAACGCTAACATGTTTGCTGAAATTATCTATTATGGCGATACCGCTAGAGTGCCTTATGGCACTAAAGACCCAAAAACTATCAAACAATTTGGCTTAGAGGCTTTAGAGTTTTTCAAGCCACACAAGATTGAATTATTGATTGTAGCATGCAACACAGCGAGCGCTTTAGCTTTAAAAGACATGCAAGAGCATTCAAAAATCCCTATTGTAGGTGTGATTGAGCCAAGTATTTTGGCCATCAAACAACAAATCAAAAATAAAAATGCCCCTATTTTAGTGCTAGGAACAAAGGCTACTATCCAATCTAATGCTTATGCAAACGCCCTTAACTTACAAGGCTATTCTAATATTTCTAATTTAGCCACTTCTCTTTTTGTGCCATTGATTGAAGAGGGAATTTTAGGGGGCGAGCTTTTAAAAAATTGCATGAAGTATTACTTCCATACTCTAACTACAGCCCCACAAGCGATTATTTTAGGTTGCACACACTTTCCTTTGATTGCCAATGAGATTACACACTATTTTACTGAACGCTTTAATCCCCCCCTACTCATTCATTCAGGTGATGCCATTGTGGAATATTTGCAACAACAATATGCTCTCAAAGAATGTTTATATAACCCCCCAAAGATAGAATTTTTTGCAAGCGGTGATGTCGCATGGCTAGAAAAACAAGCTAAAGATTGGCTGAAACTCTAGCTTTTTAAAAAATCCATAATAAGCCCTAAGCTCTCTTTTTAATAATACGATGAACATTAATACAACTAGATAGCCACTAAATAAACCATAAGATAAAAAGACGCTCAAAATCGCCTTAAACTAAAAACTTTAAAAAACATTGCATAGCTTGGCTACTTCGTTGGCTATCAAAAAGCATAAAACCCATTTTAACCTAAATAATCACTTCATCATATTAAGGGGGTTTTAAAAGCTCTTACCCCCAAAAAGCTATTTTTAAGGTATTGAATAGTTTTAAAACCCAATACTAGGTAGTCTTGCGCTCTTTGTTTTAAAATGACATTGACTTTTTTAAATCTTAGCTCAAGCACCCATAAGAGTATCAAGCACTTATCATACAACACAAACTCTTGGTGTTTAAGTTAAAAAAAAATATGATGTATTTTTAATCTTTTATCATCAATATTTGATTAAAATTATTGAAAATGCCTTTTATTTTTCTATTAAAATAGACATTTCATTATCTTTAACTTCTACATAAAGCTCTTTTCTTGCATTTGAAGTATAGGAAAGTTTGGCTTGCTGATATGCCTTGTAGTCTTGTTCAAATACCACATAAAACAAACGCTTATTTTCAGAATTGGGATAAGGCACAATGTTGATTGAAGAAAAGGAAATGCTTTTTTTCTCTTTTTTGGCAAAGACCCTTTTTTTGTATTCTCTAAAAGCACTCTTCTTCATGCCATCATAGCGAGTAAAATTTTTATTATAAAAACTCATATAACGCTCAAAATCTCCCTTAATCCAAGCCTCTTTCCATTGATAAAGTGCGCTTAAAATCGTAGCCAACTCTCCTTTGGAACTTGGCAAAAATTGATTTTCATAGACAATCAAAAGCGCCTTTTCGCCCCTTAATAAATTATCATAAGAGCTTAAAATCTGATTTTCAATCGCAATGCAACCCTTAGTATTTAGCTCATGCCTATCGCCATTTAAGGGCATTCCATGCACCCAAATCCCATGCCCTGTGCGCTTTTTAAGTGTATCGTATAAATTAGGATAATTAGTAACAAAGGCTAAAGGGCCATAATATTGGTCTAAATGTTGTAATTTTTGTGTAATGCGATATACCCCAATAGGCGTAGCTAAATCGCCCTCTACAATTTTATCGCCCTTTTTAGAGCCAACAAGGGCTTTAGAATCATTGATTTTTTCAAGCATATTATCTTGAATCTTATAGAAACTTAGGCTTGGCTTAGACTTATTGGCCACAAATAAAAAGCGCTTATTTTCATAATAGCCATAGTCTGTATCTTTATCTTTAAGTTCGTCCATCCAAAAAGACTTGTCTTTCATATAGGAATCTAACTTCTCGCCAACACTTTGCAACCCTTGTTTTTGATAAATGCTTAGAATTTCCAATAAGCGCTCATTAGCATGCATTGTATCCAAACTCCATGCACACGCCAGTAAAGCAAATAGCATTTTTTTCATCAGCAATCCTTTAACAAAATATGATTATTGTTTCTTGTGCGTATTGGCATAGCCAAGTTTTTGCAAACTTTTTTCCTCTTTGCTCCATGCTTTTTGCACTACAACCTGCAAATCTAAAAAAACTTTTTTATCGCCTAATTCTTGCATTTTTAATCGTGATTGAGTGCCAATTCGCTTGATATTAATCCCATTTTTGCCTATTACAATCTTTTTTTGACTTTCTTTTTCTACAATAATGTAAGCATAGACTTTATCTATGTGTTCTTCTTCAATAAATTTATCAATGATTACATCGCTTTCATAAGGAATTTCATCACTCAAAAACTTAAACAAGCTTTCTCGAATAGCCTCCTTATATAAATCACGCATTTTCTCATCACTCATCAAGTCTTTTTCATAAAGCCAAGGACTAGGCTCTAAATGCGTGCTAATACATTCTAAAAGCACATCTAAATTCCTAGACTTTTTAGCACTCAATGGCACAAGAGCTAAAAATTGAGACGCATAGGTTTGATAAGCTTGTAATTTTTCTAGCACTTGTTTTTCTGTTGCCATATCAATTTTGCTTAAAGCTACAATATGGGGTTTTTGACATAATTTTAAAAACTCTTCATACCCTTTTAAATCATCATGTACTGAGGCTAAAAATACGCATAATTCACAATCGCTCATTGCCTTTAGGGCTTCAGAGAGCATGTATTGATTAAGTAATTTTTCTTGATGGTGTAATCCCGGAGTATCCAAAAAGATAATTTGGCTTTGATAACCCTCTTTATCTTCATATGGCACAATGCACTTCATTAGCTTTCTTGTTGCATTGGCCTTATGTGAGACAAGCGCTAAATTGAGATTCAGTAAGGTGTTTAATAAAGTGCTTTTCCCTGCATTTGGCTTACCAACTAGAGCTACAAAACCTGCCTTTGTTTTCATAATCTTAAATCTTTATAGCTCTATAGAATATATTTAACTAAATCCACATCAGCGACTAAATTTTCTAATCTAGAATTAACTTGCTCTTTGGTGATAGTGATAGTTTGTCCAGCATAGTTTTCAGCCTCAAAACTAATATCTTCTAATACCTTTTCAATCGTAGTGTGTAATCTTCTAGCCCCTATGTCTTCACTATTTTGATTAGCATTATAAGAAAGCCTTGCTAACTCTTTAATCGCACTATCTTCAAAAATAATCTCTACATTCTCTACGCTTAAAAGAGCTTGATATTGTTTGATGATAGAAGTTTTAGTTTGGGTAAGAATTTTATACATGCTCTCTTCATCCAAACTCTCTAACTCCACTCTTAAAGGGAAACGCCCTTGTAATTCAGGGATTAAATCACTAGGTTTGCTTAAATGAAAAGCCCCTGCTGCAATAAATAGAATATGTTCTGTCTTAATAGAGCCATATTTGGTGCTTACCATACTTCCTTCTACAATAGGCAGTAAGTCTCTTTGAACACCTTCTTTACTTGGGTCTTGGCGTGCCCCATCTTTAGAGCCTACTGCAATTTTATCAATCTCATCAATAAAAATCACACCTGATTCTTGTGCACGCTTTAACCCCTCCGTTTTAATTGCCTCGCTATCTAAGAGCGTATCGCTTACTTCAGCCCTTAAAGCCTCTTTAGCCTCTTTAATGCTTAGAGTTTTTTTAATAGAATCTTGTTCTTTATGAAAAACTTTAATTAAATTTTCTTGCACTTTTAAGATTTCTGGAGGCACATTTGAATCAATTTCAAAGTTTTTCTTACGCACCTCAATTTCAATCTCTTGATTATCCAATTCACCCTTAGCAATCTTTTGTTTCATCTTTAGAAGACTATTAGTATATTCTTGCTTTTTTTCTTCACTCACACCACTAGGCAAAGGGGGTAAGAGTTTTTTAGCAATCTTTTCAATAACTGCCTCTTCAATTTTATCTTTGAGTTTTTCTTTATGTTCGTTTTCAACAAGCGCTATGCTATTACTCACTAAATCTCTTACCATAGATTCTACATCACGACCCACAAAGCCCACTTCAGTGTATTTGCTCGCCTCCACTTTCACAAAAGGGAGTTTCATAATTTTTGCCATTCTTCTTGCAATTTCAGTCTTACCCACACCAGTAGAACCAATCATTAAGATATTTTTTGGCGTGATTTCCTCTTGCAAAGACTTTTCAAGTTGCAAGCGTCTGTAACGATTTCTTAAAGCAATAGCAATAAACTTTTTTGCCTCTTTTTGTCCAATAATATATTCGTCCAAATAGGCAACAATTTCTTTGGGAGTCATATTTATTTTACCCATTAAAGCTCCAAAATTTTAATATTAGTGTTAGTGTAAATGCAGAGATTTCCTGCAATTTTTAAAGATTCTTCTACGAGCTTTTTTGGCTCTAAATGTGCAAAATTATCTAAGGCTCTAGCCGCACTTAGAGCATAATTACCCCCACTTCCAATAGCGGCAATCTTACCATCTTCAGCCTCCAAAACATCGCCTGTGCCACTTAGGATAAAAATATGCTCAAAATTTAGCACAATCATCATAGCCTCCAAACGACGCAAATATTTATCCTTACGCCATTCTTTGCTAAAATCCACCACGCTTTTAAATAAATCGCCTTTCTTGCTCTCTAAAATACGCTCAAACATATCAAACAAGCTAAAAGCATCAGCAGTGCTTCCAGCAAACCCGCTTAGAACTTGATTGTTGTATAAACTTCTAATCTTGGTCGCATTCGCTTTTACTATGCAATTACCTAAAGTAACTTGTCCATCACCTCCAATAATGGCATATTTCTTGCCATCAATCTCCCCTCTATAACCTAGAATCGTTGTTGCTTCAAACATTTTCTACTCAGCCATTACATCAATTTTAAACGCACCTACAATCCCAGCTCCAAGCTTAACTTCAATTTCATAAATTCCGGTGCTTTTGATAGGTTGTTTAAGCTCAAGGTCTTTTTTATCCAAGCTCAAACTCGCATGCTCTTTAAGCAAACGCTCTATAATTTCTTCTTTAGTAATTGCTCCAAATAATGAGCCATTTGCCCCAACTTTTTTAGAAATTTTAAGCGTAATGGTTTGCAAGGTTTCTACCATTTGCATTTTTTGAGCTTTTTCTAAAGCCTCTAACTCAGCCTTCTTCTTAACTTCAGCTTTATATTTATTAATCACTTCATTAGTGGCAAGCTTAGCCTTTTTATTAGCAATTAAAAAGTTATTTCCATAACCATCTTTAACCTCACAAACATCGCCGGCTTTTCCTAAATTTTTCACATTTTCTAATAATAATACTTTCATGCTACCCCTTTTGTAGGATATTAAAATCTTTTAAGTCTTGCAATTCTAACATAAACTTTAGTAAAATCGCTTTTATTATGTTAAACGATATTCCTATAACCATTCAAAAGAGCAAAAGAATCAAAACTCTAAGCTTAAGTGTAATGCCTAGTTTAGAAGTAATTTTAAAAATCCCCTACTCTTGCTCTCAAAAAATGGCAAACGATTTTTTAAAAAACCAAGAAACTTGGTTAAGAACTGCCTTTTTAGAGATGAAAACAAAGCAATACGCTCTTAATAATCGTCTCAATGCTCTTCAAAA
The DNA here is from genome assembly GCF_000259255.1 of Helicobacter cetorum MIT 00-7128. Classification (NCBI taxonomy): domain Bacteria; kingdom Pseudomonadati; phylum Campylobacterota; class Epsilonproteobacteria; order Campylobacterales; family Helicobacteraceae; genus Helicobacter; species Helicobacter cetorum. The sequence goes on along the minus strand of NC_017737.1, from coordinate 1,115,739 downwards.
TCAAATTTTAGTTTTTAATCAAGAAGAAAGCCTATCAAAGCATTCTTTATTGAGTCTCAAAAAAGCTTTAAAAATTTATTTAGAGCAACAACTCCCCCTAATCGCTCAAAAAATGCAAACTTCTTACCAAGGTTTTAATATTAGAAATAATCATAGGGTTTTAGGAAGTTGCTCTTATAATAATCGCTTAAGCTTTGCGCTTTTGATTGTTTGTGCTAAAAAAGAAGAAATCAATTATGTGATTATCCATGAGCTTGCTCACACTATTCATAAAAACCATTCTAAAAATTTTTGGAATTTAGTGCGAGAGTTTTGCCCCAATTACCAAATATTAAGGGACAGCTTAAAACAAAATATGATTCTTTATTCTCAACTTATTAAACGCCTAAAAGCATGATAAAATTAAGGCGTCTTTTCAAAAAGTATAAACGAAAGAGCTCTAATCAAATTAAGCTTTTCTAAAGCCCTAGAAGCGTTAGTTTTGTTGCAAGACTTTTTAAACTCTTCTATGAGGTTATCACTAGCAACCATACAAGTATTAGCAACCACTTCATCACCTAGAGCAAAATCAAAAGGTTGCTTAAAAAATGAGCGTGCATAAAAGGGTGTTCCAAAGCTTTTATACTCAAAGTTATAAGGAGCACTCAATTCATAAATGGTTGGACTAATATCAATATGTGAGGCAACTTTTTTGAGATTATAGAGCTTAAAAGGAGAAAGAATAATAAGTGGCACACTAGAATGCTCTTTTAAGGGGTATTTGCTAGGATAGGAAAAGTTTCTATCAAAATGATCGCCCGTAATGATAAATAAGGCATTAGGATATTTTTGTCTAGCTTTTTGGATAAATTGACTCAAAATCTTATCATACCAATACGCATGGGCAAAAAATTGTGCTTGCTCTTTATTATTTTGAAAAAAGCGTTCTATTTTTTCAGTAGGCACATCAAAAGCTTTCAAATTAACATTGCGAGTAGGATGGTGAGATAAGCTCAAAATTAAATTAAAACTTTTTAAACTAGAATAAGTATTATCCAATATATAGTCAAAAAGAATGTTATCGTGTAATCCATAGTTGTTTTCTATGGGCTTAGGATAATAATTCTTTTTAGCATAATCAATCATAGAGGCATAGGAGTAAAAATGATTAAATCCTTGATTTTTTGCAAAATCACCCAAATTATGCCAATTAGATGAACCAGCATAGTAGAGATTAGTTGAAAATCCCAATTCTTGCATTTTAGGAGCAATACTTGTTACAAAAGTCTTTTTCCCTTGCAAAAAACTAGAGCGTGGCAAGGATACATTCTCAAAAGGGATTAACCCGCTCATAAGAGTGCTTAAAGTTTTTATTGTCATGCTTGCATTTTGCAAAAATAATTCCATTTTATAAGCATTTTCTTGTTTCAAAAGACTTTTTAATCCACTCATAAGTCCTATAGAATCAAATTCTTTATTAAAATAGTATTCGCTTAAAGATTCCGAAACAATGTAAAAAACATGCGAAATTTCTTTTTTGCCAACGCCTCGCACTTTATGGCTTAGATAAGTATCTAAGTCTTTAGTATTTAGCTCTTGATAAATTTCATCTAAACTCTTAGGGGTAAAATTTTTTAAAGTAAGTTTCTTGGAATTATCTTGACAAAGCTCTAAAAACACATACAAACTTGTTGGCGTAACAATCCTTAAAAAATTATTATCCACTAAACGCACCCTATGACTTAATGAACCCATTTTAAAACTAAAAGAAGAGGCAAACAAAAAGACTATATGAAGACCAAAAATAAGAATATATAAAATATTAAGAGTGGGTTTCACCCCCCCCCCCTATTTTGTGTGCCACAAAATAAGAAACTTTTGTCATTAGTCTTTCTTCAATTACTAAAATTTTAAGATAACTAAAATATACAATAGCCCCAATCAATATCAATGCAACCAAATAATACGCTAGATGAAACTCTAAAAATCCCATACTTAAAATGGTAGTAAAACTCTCATCTTTCAAAAGAAATAATTTTGCATTAAATGCGCTATGAAAGATAAAATAAAATCCAATATTAGAAAGACCAATTATTACGCATAGAATCAACAAGATTTGAGCAAGACTTCTTCTAAGAATGAGGGCATGTTTATTTTTTGAAATAGCAAGAATAAAACTCAATGGGAAATAAACACTCACTAAAAAGGCTGAACTTCTTGCATCATATTTTAAGCCATTCAATAAAGTCAGCAAAAAATCCGAGCTACTAAAAGAAATTTGCTCCATAAAAACACCATACAGAACAAACAAAATACGCAAAAAGCCAAACAATACCAACAAACTAAAAGAAAAAATAAAAGTATTAGTAATGCAACGATTAAGGATTGTTAAAATGGAAGAAAACACAAAACCCCCTCAACTTTTCAAAAAATTATATTTATATTATGGCATATCATAAGAATTAGAGGGCATAAACAAACGACCATAATTAGGATTTAAGCGTAGTAGTCGCTCTTTAAAATTCCCATAATTATTACACCCTGATTCCAATCCATTATCACACACATATGAAAACAAATCTAAAGCCCTTTGGTCATCTTGAGGCACGCCTAAGCCCCTTTGATACAAGACACCCAAATTATTACAACTCCCTAAAACCCCCCCATCACATGCGATTTGAAAATATTTAGCCGCATAGTGGTTATTCACTGGGGCTCCCAAAGCTCCATTAGCATAAATCCAGCCCAAATTCGCACACCCCATCATATCCCCCGCATTACAAGCTAGGTAATTCAAGTCTACTTGATTAAGTTGTGCTTTATCAATACCATAAATATTATTCACATTAGACATTAAGCCTAAGTTATAGCACCCCATATCATTCCCATTTTCGCATGAAAATTTATAATAACCCATTGCCTTATAATAATCTTTTTGAACCCCACTCCCATTAGCATACATCCAACCTAGATTATTACAAGCAACCATATCCCCTCCTTGACAAGCTACCGCATAAAGTTGGAGCGCACTTTCCTTATCACTTAGAGTAGGATTCTTCTTATTTTCATACATTTGAGCTAAATTCGCACAAGCAGTCGCATCACCCCCACTACAACCCATTTCATAATAGCGAGCAGCCTTAAGCCTATTGACTTGTATACCTACTCCATTCATATACATCGCCCCAACCGCAAAACAACCCGGAGCATTACCCTCATCACACGATTGGCTAAAGAGTTTGAATGCTCCTTGATAATCCCCCTTTTTGGCTAAATCAATGCCTGCAGAAAGCTTGGTCTCAGCGTTTTCGGGCGAACCTAGTTTGTCTAATAAATTAGAATTTTCTTTAGGATTGATTTGAGCGTTAGGGCTTGGCACACCCTTAGTATTAGTGGGATTAAGTTCAGGGGGCGTGTTTTGCTTAGGTAGAGTTTGAGCGTTAGGAGTTTCTTCAGCCCCACTAAGCCCTACAGCTAACAAAACAACCAACAACAAGCCTTTTTTCATCATAACAATCCCTTTTTTTTATGGTATTTAATGCAACGATTGATTAAGAGTAATCTTTTTCACACTTCTAAAAGCAATGAGCTTGCCATTTTGGCTATTCAAGCGAAAATGCATGCCATTTTTTCCTGAAAGCTCTTTGCCCTTATAAAGATTATTGGCATGTTTTTCTAAATTGCTATTAACCTCAACAAGCTTTTTAAACTCATTTTCTTCAATTTCTATGATACTTCCAGCTAGTATGGCAATACCTGCATCAATAATACAGCCATCGCCTAGGCTAATACCTGTAACACTATTAGCCCCTAGCAAACAATTTTTTCCAATGCTAATGGGATTGTTATTCCCCCCACTTAAAACGCCTAAAACGCTCGCTCCCCCACCAATATCAGTGCCTTCGCCAACAACTACTGATGAAGAGATACGCCCTTCATTCATACACACTCCCATTGCACCCGCATTGAAATTCACATAACTAGCCCCGGGCATTTGGGTATAACCCCCTGTTCCTAAATACGCTCCAAAGCGAGTTTTAGAGCTATCTAGTAAGCGGATATTATCAAACTCAGGAATCACTTGCATGAGATAGCGTGGGAATTTATCCACAAAATCAATGCTAGGAAAATTATTTCGCATTTTTAGAGCTATTTCATTCTCTCTAAGCCATTCTAATTCATAAGGCTTGTTACCACTCCAAGCCACATTAGAAAGTTGAGAAAAAATACCATCTAAATTCAAACTTCTCAAAGGGGCTTTACCTAAAGATAGGGCTAAGAGTTTCATATACGCACTCTCTACGCTCTCACAAGGCTTATCTTCATAGATAATAACCAAACGATAGAGATACTCTCCACTACTATTTTTCAAACGATTTTCTTCTAAGGCTTTTTGAAGTTCTAAGACAACTTGAATGTTTTTATGAGCTGTCTTACTGGAATAAGCTTCATTCAAAAAAGGCGTATAAAATTCTAGTGCTTTTAAAACAAAACTCTCATCTATCTCTACTACGCATTCACTCGTGCTCTCTAAAATCACTCTTTCTTTAGAAAATGAATTGCAAAACACCGCATAAGAGCCTAGATTTTCATTTTTCCAATTGAGTATCGGATAAGTCGCACATAAAATCTTTTTTGAAATAGGGGCAATATCCACTCTTGCAATGCCAAAGCCTAAAGGCTCTTTATAGTTACTAGATTGCTGGTAATTACTCACAAAATTTTTGAATTTATTGGTCATACCTATCCTTTCCTGTTTAACTTAAACTTCTTTCTCTTTCTTTAGCTAAATTTTCCACTTCTATTACGAAAGTTTCAAACAAATCCTTTTCAGCTAATTTGTGAATGACTTTTCCCTCTTTAATAATCAAACCACTACGATTTCCAAATGCAATCGCCATGTCTGCATGTTTAGCTTCGCCTAGGGCATTGACTACACAGCCCATCACACTAATATCTAAAGGGGTTTTAATATGGCTTAGGCGTTTTTCTACCTTGCTTGCCATATCTACTAAATTCGCTTCAATTCTCCCACAAGTAGGACAAGATATTAAATTAATCCCTTCTTTCAAACGCCCACTATGGCGTAAAATCGCTCTAGCCACTTTGATTTCATTTTCTAACTCACCTGTGATAGATACTCGCATGGTATCTCCAATGCCTTCCATTAAAAGCCCCCCCAAAGCCATTGCACTCTTTATGCTTGAGCTAAAGAGATTACCAGCTTCTGTAACACCTAAATGAAAAGGATAATTCACTAATGGGCGTAGCATTCTATAAGCTTGCATGGTGCGTTCAACATCACTTGCTTTTAAAGAAATCTTAAAATTGGTAAAATCAAAGTCTTCTAAGAGCTTTGCGTTATACAAAGCGCTTTCTACCATACCTTTTGGAGTCGCCCCATATTTTTGGTCAAATTGCTTTTCCAAACTTCCGGCATTCACGCCAATTCTTATAGGAATATTTTTTTCTTTGCACGCATCAACTACCGCTTTAATCTTGTCTTTAGAGCCGATGTTTCCAGGATTAATTCTAATAGCATCTACACTTTCACTTGCAATCAAAGCGAATTTATAATGGAAATGAATATCCGCAATTAAGGGTAAAGGAGACACTTTTTTTAATTCTTTTAAAGCTAGTGCGTCCTTTTCATTACTCACCGCCACTCTTACTAAATCAGCCCCAGCGAGTTTGAGCCTATCAATTTGATTTTTAGTGCTTTTGATATCAGCGGTTTTGCTAAAGGTCATGCTTTGCACACTTATGGGGGCATCACCCCCTATAGCAACATTACCAATAAAAATTTGCTTGGTCTTAACTCTGTTTTCTAGCATTAAATCTTCTCTTTTTTAGTGTTAATTATACCTAAAGGTGTTTGATTTTTTCTTTATTGCTAGAAGGCTTAGTAAGAGTAATTAAAGTTTGTTGGTCTAATCTTTCCTCTAAGCTTTGCATAATAAAATGATAAATTTGGCTAAGCGCTTGCTTAATATTGGCATTATTATCAGCATCTTCTTTTCCTCTAACATACGCATAAGTTTCAATGCTATCATCAAGTTTTGGCATAAATACTTTAGTTTCTATAGGCACAGCTAAAGTTCCTAATTTTTCTTGATTATGATTAAAATCTAACAAGATAGACCCCTTGGCAAGCAAAATAAAGCTCTTATTGGCATTCTCTTCTTGCATAAATCCTACTTGCTTAAAATCCAATTTTAAATGCGCTTGAATTTTGAGCTTTAAAAAGGGAGATTCTTTTGGCACATTTAATTTTGCAAAAAGAGTCTTAAATGTCCTATGGGGCTTTTTTAGAACTTCATAACCTTGGTTTTTTAAAATTTTTTGAACGCCCTTTTTTAATGCTAGAGCATATTGCTTGGAATAGTAAGGGCTAATTTTTGAATCTTTGAAACTAAATTCAATAGGCGCTAATGCAATACTAGGATTATGAGCTAAAGATTTTTTATTTTGAAGAGTGTAATTTAAATCTAAATTAGGGGGCGCAAACATGCCTTGATGACTCAAACAACCATAAAATTGTGTCATCACAACACCAAGCAATAACCCCATTTTGATTCCAAATAACACCTTAATTCCTTTTTTATATTTTTTTTAGCTATAAAACACAAGTTAAATCAAAAGCCATTCTATCTAAAATTATCTGCATTACATTATTTTAAACCAAATTTAAATCCATAACTTTTTTAATCATCTCTCTTTTTAAGTAAAAGTATTCTATAATCGCTAAAAAGTTTTTAAAAAACACTTTATTTTTCTTGGAATTAAAACACATCATGACATTTGAACCTTATCCTTTTGAACGATTAAGAGCCTTGTTTAAAGATATTACGCCTTTAAAAAAAGGGCTAGATTTAGGCATAGGCGAGCCACGATTTGAGACACCTAAATTCATTCAAGACACTCTAAAAGAACACGCTAATTCGCTTAATATCTATCCTAAAAGCGCGTTTGAAGAGAGCTTGAGAAGGGCTCAAAGAAGTTTTTTCAAACGCCGTTTCAATATAGAATTAAAAGAAAATGAATTAGTCTCTACGCTGGGTTCTAGGGAAGTGCTCTTTAATTTTCCTAGTTTTGTTTTATTCAATCATAAAAACCCTACGATTGCCTACCCTAATCCCTTTTATCAAATCTATGAAGGGGCAAGCAAATTTATTAAAGCAAAAAGCATTTTAATGCCTTTAACTAAAGAAAATAATTTTACTCCAAGCTTGAATGAAAAAGAGTTAGAAGAAGTCAATCTAGTCGTTTTAAATTCCCCTAATAATCCAACCGGAAGAACCCTTTCTTTAGAAGAGTTAATCGCTTGGGTCAAACTCGCCTTAAAATATGATTTTATTTTAATCAATGATGAATGTTATAGTGAAATCTATGAAGATGTGCCCCCCCCTTCGCTTTTAGAAGCTTCTATCCTTGCTAATAATAAAGAATTTAAAAATGTTTTGGTTGTCCATTCACTCTCCAAACGCTCTAGTGCTCCGGGTCTTAGAAGTGGCTTTATTGCAGGAGATAGCCATATCTTAGAAAAATACAAATCTTTTCGCACCTATTTAGGTTATACAAGCGCTAATGCAATCCAAAAGGCTAGTGAAGTCGCTTGGCTAGATGAAGAGCATGCAAAAATTTTGCGCAACATTTATGCCAACAATCTTAAACTAGCACGAAAAATTTTTAAAGACACACTCATTTATCCTAATAGCTTTTATGTGTATTTAGCGGTTAAAAATGGCGAAAGTTTTGCCAAAATGCTTTATCAAAACGAAGGCATTACAACCTTACCAGCCTTGTATTTAGGGCGTAATCATATCGGCACTGATTATGTGCGTTTAGCCCTTGTCTATGACACCCCCCTTTTAGAAAAGCCTTTAGAGATAATAGAAACTTATAGAGAAAATCATGCTTGAAACCCCAAAAGTTTTATTAAAAAACCTACAAAATTGTAAAATCCACTTTATCGGCATAGGGGGCATTGGCATTTCAGGTTTAGCCAAATATCTTAAGGCTCAAGGTGCTAAAATTAGTGGCTCTGATATTGCTAGTAGCCCCAGCGTAAAGGCTTTAAGAGCCTTAGGGGTAGAGATTAATATCCCGCATAATCCAAATGCCTTAAAAGAACAAGATGTTGTGATTCATTCAGCCATTATCAAAGAAGACAATATAGAAATCCAAAGAGCTAAAGAATTAGAAATCCCTATTTTATCTCGTAAAGACGCTTTATATTCTATCCTTAAAGACAAGCGAGTTTTTAGCGTATGCGGTGCTCATGGTAAGAGTAGTATCACTGCCATGCTTAGTGCCATTTGTCCCACTTTTGGAGCCATTATTGGAGCGCATTCTAAAGAGTTTGGTTCTAATGTGCGAGAGAGTGCGAATAATAGCTTGGTTTTTGAAGCGGATGAAAGCGATTCAAGTTTCTTGTTTTCTAACCCCTATTGCGCGATTGTGCCAAATACCGAGCCAGAACATTTAGAGCATTATAACCACGATTTAGAGCGTTTTTTCTTCGCTTATGAATATTTTTTAGACCACGCTAAAAAAAGAGTAATCTACAAAGAAGACCCCTTTTTAAAAAGCTATTCTAAAAACGCCATAGTTTTAGAAAAAAAAGACATTAAAAATATTCAATATATTTTAAAAGATGATGAGCCTTATACTTCATTTGAGTTAAAAAACTTGGGGACTTTTCTTGTATGGGGACTAGGCGAACATAACGCTACTAATGCGAGTTTAGCGATTTTAAGCGCATTAGATGAATTAAATTTAGAAGAAATTAGAAGTAATCTATTAAATTTCAAAGGCATCAAAAAACGCTTTGATATTCTGCAAAAAGGCGCATTAACTCTCATTGATGATTATGCCCACCACCCTACAGAAATAAGTGCGACTTTAAAAAGCGCTTCAATCTATGCGAATTTGTTAAACACACAGGAAAAAATTATAGTCATTTGGCAAGCACACAAATACTCTCGCTTAATGGATAATTTAGAAGAGTTTAAAAAATGTTTTTTAGAACATTGCTCCAGATTGATTATTTTACCTATTTATAGCGCGAGCGAAACTAAGCGAGAAATTGATTTAAAAGAGCATTTTAAACACTATAACCCTACCTTTATAGATAGAGTGCGTAAAAAGGGAGATTTTTTAGAGCTTTTAGTCAATGATGAGGTACTAGAAACTATCAAAAAAGGCTTTGTTATAGGCTTTGGAGCGGGGGATATTACCTATCAATTAAGGGGTGAAATGTAATGGGTGTGGCTGTTGTTTTATTATTAACGCTGTCTTTATTGTTCTTAGTTTTAAAAGATTTTGGTTTGATTAGCCCTAAACAAAAAATTTTAGCTTTTTTAATCGTAGGTATTATAGGTGTAGGTATAGGTGCTTATACTTATAAGCAAAACAAACAAAATAAGCGAGAAATCGCTTTGCAAAGAGCGTTTTTAAGGGGAGAAACCTTGCTATGCAAAGATATTAAGGTAAATAAAAAGACTTTTAATTTAGTGAGTGGAACTTTAAGCTTTTTAGGGAAAAAACAATCGCCTATGCAAGATGTTTTTGTGGATTTAGACTCTTGTCATTTATTGACTAACGACCCCTTGATACAACCCCAATGAATACTTCACAAAAACCCCTAGAAGAAAGCCTAGATTTAAAAGAGTTTCTCGCTCTTTTTAAAACTTTTTTTGCAAAAGAAAGTGGTATTACTTTAGAAAATGATTTGAAACAAGCTTTCACTTACTTAAATGAAGTGGATACGATTGGCTTACCTACCCCAAAAAGTGTGAGAGAGAGTGAGCTTATTTTTGTCAAACTCGCTAAGTTTGGCACACTCCATTTAGATGAAATTGATGAGATTGTCAAAAGATTGCGCTACATCGTCATTCTAAAAAATACTTTTAAAAATTTCACGCATTTAAAATTTTATGAACGCCTTAACGCTATTATTCTACCCGCTTTTTTTGATGATTTAATGCACATGCTTGATGATGAAGGCAGAATTAAAGAAGGGGCTAATGCCACGCTAGATGCTTTAAATGAGAGCTTAAATCGCCTTAAAAAAGAGAGTGCAAAAATCATTCAAAATTACGCCCATTCTAAAGAGCTTGCCCCTTATTTAGTGGATACTCAAAGCCACCTTAAGCATGGCTATGAATGCCTTTTATTAAAGAGTGGGTTTTCTAGTGCGATTAAAGGCGTTGTGCTAGAAAGAAGTAGCAATGGTTATTTTTATCTCTTGCCTGAAAACGCTCAAAAAATCACGCAAAAAATCACGCAAGTTCATAACGAAATAGAAAGTTGCACCCTTGAAATTTGTCAAACTTTAAGTAATAGCCTACAAAAACACCTTTTATTTTTAAAATTCATTTTCAAAGAATTTGACTTTTTAGATAGCTTACAAGCTCGGCTAAATTTTGCTAAAGAATATAATTTAGAATTTGTCATGCCAAGTTTTACGCAAAAAAAATTGATTTTAGAAAACTTTTCACACCCCATTCTAAAAGAGCCAAAGCCCCTAAACTTGAAGTTTGAAAAATCCATGCTCGCTGTAACAGGCGTGAATGCTGGCGGAAAAACCATGCTTTTAAAATCGCTTTTAAGCGCGGCTTTTTTAAGCAAGTATCTCATTCCTATGAAAATTAATGCTAACAAGTCTGTTATCCCTTATTTTAAAGAAATTCACGCCATTATTAATGACCCCCAAAATAGTGCGAACAATATCTCTACTTTTGCTGGCAGAATGAAGCAATTTAGCACTCTTTTATCCCAAGAGAACATGCTCTTAGGCGTTGATGAAATTGAGCTAGGAACCGATGCTGATGAAGCAAGCAGTTTGTATAAAACCTTGCTAGAAAAGTTGCTCAAACAAAACAATAAAATCATTATTACCACACACCACAAACGCCTAAGCGTTTTAATGGCAGAGAATAAAGAAGTGGAATTACTAGCCGCTCTTTATGATGAAGAAAAAGAACGCCCCACTTACACCTTTTTGAAAGGTGTTATAGGCAAAAGCTATGCGTTTGAAACAGCTCTTCGCTATGGTGTGCCACACTTTTTAATTAAAGATGCTAAGGCATTTTATGGCGAAGATAAAGAAAGATTAAATGTTTTGATTGAAAATTCAAGCACATTAGAAAGAGAGCTGAAACAAAAAAATGAGAGCTTAGAGAACGCCTTAAAAGAGCAAGAAAATCTGAAAAACGCATGGCTTTTAGAAGTTGAAAAACAAAAAGAAATGTTTCAAAAGAAAAAACTTGAATTAGAAAAATCCTATCAACAAGCCTTAAATTTATTAAAAAGTGAAGTCGCTTTAAAAAATACCAGCTCTATGCATAAAGAAATCCAAAAAGCTAACGAGATTTTAAACCAGCATAAGAAGAGCTTTGAAAAAGAAAAAAATATAACGAGTTTTCAAGTGCATGAAAAAGCACGCTATAAAAATGAAAGCGTGCTCATTATTCAAACGCTAGATAAAGGCTATTACTCCATAGAAACAGAGCTTGGCATGCGTTTGAAAGTGCATGGAAGTTTATTAAAAAAAATTCAAAAACCCCAAAATAAGATTAAGCAAAACAAGATTAAACCAACCCCAACGATTATTCCTAAGCCCAAAGAGGCGAGCTTACGCATTGATTTAAGGGGACAACGCACTGAAGAAGCTTTGGATTTACTAGACGCCTTTTTAAATAACGCTCTTTTAGGGGGCTTTGAAGAAGTGCTAATCTGTCATGGTAAAGGAAGTGGGATTTTAGAAAAATTTGTGAAAGAATTTTTGAAAAAACACCCCAAGGTTAGTAGCTTTAGCGATGCCCCTATAAATTTAGGCGGTAGTGGGGTTAAAATCGTTAAATTATGACTAATTTTAAGATTAAATTTTTCCGCTATAATCCTTATTTAATTCATCTCTTACTTAAGGCAATATTTTGTTATTTAACACTCCCTTGTTTATCTTTGCTTTCTTACCTATTGTCTTTTTTATGTATTTTATCTTACAAGCTTATGTAAAAAACCCACTATTTCCTAAATTATGGCTTGTTCTATCAAGTTTATTCTTTTATGGTTTTTGGGGTAAAAAACATTTGCTTTTACTTTGTGGCTCTATTGTTTTTAATTATTTGATTGCCTTAAAAATAACTCAATCTCATTTAAGAACACAAAGAAAAATGTTGCTTATCATAGGTTTAAGCGCTAATGTTTTACTCTTAGGCTTTTTTAAATACACGGATTTTTTCTTACACAATCTTAACGGAGTATTTAACAGCCATTTTGAATTATTACACTTAGTCCTACCTTTAGCCATTAGCTTTTACACCTTACAACAAATCGCTTATTTAATGGATACTTATAAACATCATAGGCTAGCCACCCACGAGAGAGAGAGAGAGAGAGTAAAAACGCTGGCGTTTTATTAAAAACCTTTAATTTTTCACATTTCTTAGATTATGCTTTATTTGTAAGCTTTTTCCCTCAACTCATTGCTGGACCTATTGTGCATCATAAAGAAATGATGCCTCAATTTATAGATAAGAGCAATCAATTTTTAAATTATAGAAATATAGCCCTAGGGTTATTTATTTTTTCTATAGGCTTGTTTAAAAAAGTTGTGATTGCGGATAATATCGCTCATTTTGCAGATTTTGGATTTGATAAGGCTACTAGCTTAAGCCTTATCCAAGCTTGGATGACTTCTTTATCTTATAGCTTTCAATTATATTTTGATTTTAGTGGGTATTGTGATATGGCAATAGGCATTGCCCTACTTTTTAACATTAAGCTCCCTATCAATTTTAATAGCCCTTATAAAGCTCTCAATATCCAAGATTTTTGGAGAAGATGGCATATCACACTAAGCAGGTTTTTAAAAGAATATCTTTATATCCCCTTAGGGGGTAATAGGGTGAAAGAAATCTTTATTTATAGAAATTTAATCGTGGTGTTTTTAATTGGGGGGTTTTGGCATGGGGCTGGTTGGACTTTTATCATTTGGGGATTATTACATGGACTTGCACTCAGTGTGCATAGAATATATTCTAATGTAGCTAAAAGATTTCATTTTGTTATGCCAAAGATTTTAGCATGGTTTATCACCTTTAATTTTATCAATATGGCATGGGTGTTTTTTAGGGCTAAAGATTTGGATAGTGCTTTAAGGGTTTTAGGGGGGATGATTGATATTAAAAGTCTTTTTAAAACGCCTTTTATCCCAACTATAAAAACCGATTTAATGAGCCTAGACATTCACAATCCCCTTTACTTAAAGACCCTACTCATTATGCTATTGATAATTTGTATAGTTGCTTTTTTTAATAAAAATAGTGCCATGTTATACCAACAAAATGCAATCAATATGCAAAAAACTTTACTGACTTGCTTATTGCTTGGTATTGGACTTACTTGCATGTTTTTCAATACTAAAACAAAATTCATATACTTCAATTTTTAGGCTTTAGTTATGGAAAAATCGTATAAAAAGTATGTTGCTATTGTAGTAGGTTTTATTGCAATACTTATTCTAACCCCACCACTATTTGTTTATGCTATAGATCCCTTTATGTTTTTTAGAAAAGCCAACTATAGGATAGACTATAGCACAGAACAAGATGAGCCACTACTCTTTGATGCCCTAAACACTTATTACCCATTTGATAATATTATAACCGGCTCTAGCATTAGTTTAAATATCAATTTAAACGAAGTAGAGGATATTTTATACCTAAAAAAGCCTATCAAGTTTGCATTAAGTGGAGCTGAAATTTCGGCAATTTTACCTTTTTTATCTCTTGTTACCCAAAAAAGAACTATTAAAAATATCGTAATGGATTTTTTTGTTCTGCGTCAAACCAAGAATGGACAGCGTTTTCCAGCTTTTATGGAAGCAAGAGGATATCCTTATTTTATACGCACCCTAGCCTATCTATATTATCCACCTGTTTTTAAAAAATCACTTTACTATTTCTTTCACAATTATTTGCATATTGATTTTGATATTGACTTTTTTAAAAATACGCCTATGCGACATAAATTTATCGACTATCCAATGATGTTTAAGATTGAGGGAAGTAAAAATAACCCCCAAGAAAATGTAAATCATATGATAAAAACATATCTTAAACATAACTATGATTTAGCATATTTTCAAGAGAAAAAACAGCAACACCTCCAATGGGCAAAACAACTAGAAGATTTTGTTAAAAAGCATCCTAATATACACTTTATCTTTTGGATCGACCCAGAAGCTATGTTAGCTTATTATACTTACTATCGCCAAGAAACCCTAAAAGACAATCTGACTTTTGAGGGCTCTGTAGCTAAAAATCTATTAAAATATCCTAATGTAGAAATCCATGACTTACGCACTATGCCTTTAACAACCAACTTGCAATGCTATTTAAATGCTAGACACTTAAGCATAAAATGCACCACACAAATCCTAAAAGCTATTAAGAGCAAAAAATATTTATTGAATGAAAACAACATTGATTTATTCAATCAAAAACTCATCAAAATGATAGAAGACTATCAAATCCCTAAAGAAATTCACAATTAAAAAATAACTTCTTAAAATATTGATATAATAAGGGGATTTTATAACCCCTAGCAGAAAATCAATACACTTACTTGTCATTCATACGGGTTAAAATTAAAGGGAGTTCATATGCAAAATGGATACTATGCTGCCGCAGGTGCTATGGTTACACAATTTAACCGCCTAGATTTAGTCTCTAATAATTTGGCTAATCTCAATACCAATGGCTTTAAAAGAGATGATAGCATTACAGGTGATTTTTTAAGATTGTATCAAGAACATAGAGACCAGCTCCCTCTAGAAGACCAAACCAAAGAGGCAGCACAATATCTCAATCGCAATCTTAATCGTGTGCCAATTTTATCAGAAATCTATACCGATAAGAGCCTAGGAGCTTTGCAACAAACAAATAATTCTTTAGACTTTGCTCTCACAAGCCCTAATTTATATTTTGCTGTAGAGACCCCACAAGGTATTGCTTATACAAGAAATGGGGGTTTTAGCATTGATAAAGAGGGCTTTTTGGTTACCCAAGATGGCTTGAAGGTGCTTTCACGCTCTGGATTAAATGAAAGTGGAGGCATTATGATGATGTCTAACGCACAAATTGAAGTGGATAAAAATGGCAACATTAATTTTAGGGATAATAACGAACTTATTCAAGCAGGCTCTCTAGCCTTAGTGAGTTTTAGCGAACCTAAAATGCTTAAAAAAATAGGGCAAAATCTCTATACCTATGAGAGCAAAGGGATTGAAAATGTGCCTAATTCTGGGGCTTTAAGACAATTTATGTTAGAAAAGAGCAATGTGAATGCGGTGCGTGAAATGGGTGCACTCATAGAAATTAACCGCATGTTAGATATGTATTCTAAAGTGCTTAAAACCCATCAAGATGATATGAATGCTGAGGCTATCAATAAGCTTGCTACAAGAGCTTGAAAGTAGTTTATAGCATCAAAGCATTGCTGTCTAGTTAGACTATTTTTATTTTTAAAACTATTTCCAAGACTTCCCCATAAGTCAAATTACAGCCCAGCTCGAACCTTTTAAAATAATTGCCAATTTCTCAGCATACTTAAATACCCGTATTTCTAAACAAACTAGCAAGTTTCTATAAGTTCTATTACTTCCAAGAAAATCTCAAGAACCCTTCTGCCACTTTTTAATTTATTAGGCTTCTCAAATCTAGTATTACTACTATCTAGCGATTGCAAAGATTTGGCTCATAGAATTTAGCTCATTTAAACTATATCTTATTTGACTTGGTAGTTTTAATATTAATTAAGTAAATTTTATTTTAATAACTTTATAAACAATATCCACTTTCAGAAATTTAACATCTTTCATGCAATTTTGACTGATAAACTTCTCTAATTATTCTAATCTTTTCTTCTTTGTTGGGTTTTGTGTTTGCAATCGTCAAGTCATCTATCGTTGTCTAAATTTTTTGTTACAACTACTTTTAGCTTATTTGCATAACGGTTTTCTGTTGTAATTTGTTAACCCTAAGATTATCTTTTGCTAAGATGATACTATGAGTTTAAAAATGAATAAAAGCATGCAAAGCCAACCTGTTTTATTTAATAATTTAGCATGAAAAGGCATAGCAATCAGCTCTAGCCTACAAATGACTTCTCAGACTCTCTTTAATCACCTTCTCAATAGATTACTTCTCATTGGTTAGTTAATTTCATTAACTATATCTTCAATATTTTTATTAAAATTTTCCTCAAAATTTTTGAATAACTGCTCTCCTCGTTGGGTCTTATCCACAGTTCTATACAAGATTTTTTCTTTTTCTCTGGTATCAATATCTATAAAATCCGGATACTTTTCTTTAAGGGTATCAATTAAGTAATCAACAATCTTGTCCATTTTACTTTTATCATTTAATTGATATAGATTTGAATAAATACTATTAATCAATTCATCTTGTTTTTTTAGCTCATCATTTGTCAATTCTTCAAAATTTTTCTTCACTTTATCTTTTACAAAGTATTTTTCTAAATTATCTATCTCTATATCCTTATTTATAAATTTATAGAGTAAATAGAATACATGATAACGCATTCTAGAAAAATGTGGGTGTTGCATCTCAATATATTTGTTTAAAGCCTTGTATAAAGAAACCACTATTTGATATAACTTGATAAGCCTATCCTCAAACACTATATCAAGCAAAGCACTAGTAGTTTTATCAAAATAACCTGAAACCTTATGGGGGAGATACAAAACAGAAGAAAAAAATGCTCGTAAAACATCATCTATTTTCACAATATAATCCGCCTTATTATCATTTTCCTTAGCATTTTGTCTTTTATACAAAAAGGTCTTTCCCTGAAATCTTTCTTTAGCTAAAACATTTTCTAAATCCTTTTGAATATCATTTATAGATACCAAATCTTTTTCAGAAATACCATTTTGGGTGTTTGTTCTAATAGTTATTTTTTCATATTCATCATCGCTGGCCTTGATTATTTTAACAGGAATTTTTACATTACTAATATTTAAAGAATGTTCTTTAAACACATTGTATATGTTATTTGCTGTTTGACATCCGTTCACAATATTAACTGGAGCTACAATAAAGCTTCTTGTAGCTTCGCTTGTATCTTTAGTTGTTATTGTCAATCCATTATTGTATAGATGAAATTTTTTGGGCTCCTCTTTTAATGTTTCTTCAATCTTTTGATTCACTTCCGTATTACCTAAATACAATCTAATATTATTTTTAAAAACATCAGGATAGAGAATCCTTTTGTTATCAGTTTCAGGAGCAATACAATTAAGTAATTCTTCTGCACTTAAAAAACCTATTAAATAATTATCCTCCAATTTAGCATGTGATTTATCAATAATTAACTTATAATCATTAGAAATAAATTTTTCATACAAATTTTGTAGTTTCAGTGAACCTTCTAGCCTTATAGACGCTTCTCCATACTCGACATATCTATTTTTAACATATTCTATATCTTCACACCACTCCTCTCTCAAACGTTTAATATCATTTTCATTCTTTTCAGTGTAAAAAGTCAGCACAAAATCAAAAACTGCTTCTGGATTATCATTAAGGATTTCTCGTATGAAGTTAGCTAGCATCTGTAATTCTTTTTGCTTCTCAGATATTCCCTCTTTTTTGATTAGTTTTATAGGAATTTCTACAAAATTCTTAAAATCTCCCAATTTTGCATGACTACTTTTTTTAACTTGAATAAGGTGTAATTCAGCCCTATTTTTATTCTTTTTAATCTCTTCATTAATTTCATCAACATTATCTTTTGCAGAATATATCTTATTTCCAACAAGCAAGAAAAATGCATCTCCGCCCTCAGCAGCTCCCAATGAAATTTCTTTACCTATTGTTGTTTTTTGATTATAGGATTGACTAGAACATTCAAAGCAATGCATGGAATTAACAAACCATTCAAATTTTAAATAATCTGATTTTTCCTGATCTGCTTTGTCAAAATTATCATTGATAAAATTTCCTACATATCGTTCCAACTTGGTTTTCATATTTACTTTCCTTTCACAACAGGTTAAATTGCTAATTTTCATACAATTGCATGTTCTTACCAGGAACTACAATTCGGGTATTCTATCAGTTTTATGCTTAAATCTGACAATTAGCAAGTCATTATGTCGGTCTATTTAAAAACCTCAATCTTCTGCATTTAATTCTTTCTGTCCTCTTGACACCAACCCTTTCAATTCATTATATCTATCAAACCCATACACACCTTTTTTGCTCCCATTATTCTCAAATATTTGCTTATTGTATATTCCTGTCAATTTTTGATTTCCTCTTATTCTTTCCTTAATAATTGAATCATTTTGTACTAACTCTAATTCAGAAATCAAAAACCAATTTTTTAAAATTTCTTGATATTTTTGATAAGAACGATTAGAGGTATCCATAAGGTAGCAATAATTATTTATAAAATCAGTAGTTGAGATACGATTAATGATTTCTAAAATTTGTTCCATTGTTTCTTTTTCACCAGATAAGAGATCCCAAAATTCTTGAGCCACTAAAATCTCTTGTTTATCAAAATACTTGGTCATATTGATAATTTGTTTTAAAAATTTATCTTTATTAAAACCACTTACTTTTTCGGTTTTTGGGTTAATAGTTGGGTCAAAAGGAAATCCTATGTAAAACTTAATTTCCTTATGGGGAAATTTTTTAAACAGGGCTGCCTTCCCCTCTAATATTTTTTGCTTTTCACCCCTCATCTCACCGGAATTTGGCTTTACAGACTTTAACTCAATAGCATAAATGGCATTATCATCCTCAATAAAAATATCTGCTGAAAAATCCATCGCATCAATTTTTGAATCATCATAATCACAAAACAACAATTTATTTTCATAGTCCAAATCAGGTTTTTGAGCAGAAGTGCTTAAATTAGCGATAATTTGAGCAATATTGCTCCTTTGAGTTTGTGATATTTTTAAATTGCCTAGTCGCTTAGAAGTATATTCTCTTTTTTCGCCATTACTGATATGATGAGCAATATTTTCAAAAAAAGATTGGCCAAGTGTTGTGTTAAATCCATGCATCCAACTGCTTAATGAAATAAAAAATTCCATATCAGAGGCTTTAGTGCAAAATTCATCTTTAAACGCATTTAAAAAAGCTGTATGAAAAGGTGCATTTCTATTTAAAGAATACTCGTTAGGAAAATTATCAAATCTGCTAACAAGTGTCTTAATAACTTCTATAGCTATTTTTTCTTTCACGCTTTCATTTAGTGCCATTTGCTTCCTTTAGATGAAAAATAATCTCTGCATAAGCGGATTTATCAATTTCCGTGCGATTTAATACGGGGCGTTTGTATTCTTTGATAATTTGCATATTAGCTTTTTTTGCAATTTCTTTATAGAGATTAAATTTATCGTTTGCTACTAAAAATATATCGTAATCAATTTGTAAATATTGTTTTACATTATTTAAAACTTGTGCTATTGCCTCAATATAAGATTGTTTTGCAAGCAAACCTTGTCCCTTAAATAAAGGACCAATTTCTAAGTCATCATTTCGCTCAAAATTAAATAAATCATAAGCGTAGGCATGTTGATTGTGATAATCAATCAATCCCACGTAAGGCGGGCTGGAAAAAATTCCTCTAATTTTTTGCTTTTTAACCAATGTTGCCAATTCTTCATTTTCTTTTTCAATAGCCTTGATTATATCAATCGTTCTGCTGTCGCCTTGTAAGCAAATTTGCACAGCATCAGTTCTTAAAGGCTGAAATTCTTTCAAACGCCTTAAAGTATCTTTACAATAACGTTCCCACCAAGAAATAATGGAGAATAAGGGCTTACAAATTTTACCGTGTTTTTTACAATAATAAGGTTTTATGACAGGCTCTTTCAAAGTAGCCAAATCTGAGTGAGTAGTAGCACGACAACTCCTTAAAGTGCGGCTTAATATAACACTAATGATTCCTTGAAAATGTTTATTTTTAACTTGTTTTAGCTCTTCAAAGACAAAGTCTATCTCTTTTTTAACAGGCTCTAAATACCATTGCCCTAAAAAAGAGTTGGTATCATCTTGTCTAATTTTCAATTGATATTTTTGCTGTAATGCTTTAAAGATTAGATTGAATTCTTGCTCTTTAATTAAAGCATATTCTTTTTCATTGATTTGTTTTTGTCTCACCTTAATCTTAAATTCTGGCGAGGGAAAGTACTGCTGATTAAAAGCATTCAATTCTTCTAATAATTCTTTTTCAAAAGCTAGATTTGAATTTTTTAAAATATATTTTTTTAAAGAGTTAGTTACTTTTTTTAATTCATTATCTAATTCTTTCAGATCAAACTCTTTGATTTTCGCATTTGAAATGAGCGCATTAAATGAGCTAATATCTATACCCACAGCATGCATGCTTAGCTCATTAGCCTGAACTAATGTTGTGCCACTGCCACAAAAAGGGTCCAAAATGATATCGCCCTCTTTAAAAATAACCTCCTTTTTAAAGTTGTCTGTATGACTATCTAAAAAATACTCCACGAGCTGAGGAATAAATTTACCCTTATAGGGGTGTAATCTATGCACATGTTTTGTAGTGTCTTTTTCTTTCAAATGTTCAAAAGATAAATTCCAATTTAAATCATCGCCCAATTTAGTTTTATAATCGTTTTGCCTTCTATCTTTATATTGCTGATAATACCGCACCAAATCCTTTTGAGCTATGAAGGTCTTCTTGTCAATTTCATACCTTTTAATTAGTCCATATTGAATTAGGTATGAAATATTAGAAGAGGTAACATTCTTATTCAGATATTCGCTTGCAAAAACACTCGCTTGTTTTACACTCAGAAATCCATCTGTTTTTCTTGTCAAAGTACCCTACCTAATAAAATCATAATAAAATAAAAAAATTTAATTCTTATTTGCAAAATGCCTTTCAATACAATCGCACAAAATGTGAATGATAAGAATATGGATTTCTTGGATTCTTGGTGTATCATTGCTAGGAACAATAAGGGTTATATCACTCAAAGCTTTCATCTGCCCACCATCACGCCCCACTAAACTAAGAGTTCTAACCCCTAAATCTTTTGCTTTTTCATAAGCCTTTAAGATATTTTTGGAATTTCCGCTCGTAGAAATCCCTATTAAAACATCTTTTTGCACTCCTATTGCTTCTAATTGTCTAGAAAACACTTCTTCGTAGCCATAATCATTCGCAATGGCGGTGAGTGCTGAAGTATCCGTATTAAGGCTTATGGCACTTAGACCCTTTCTCTCTAATTTGTAACGCCCTGTTAATTCTGCAGCAAAATGTTGCGCATCACTCGCACTCCCCCCATTACCACAAATAAGGATTTTCCCTTGATTTTCTAAGGTTTCTATCAAAAGATGCACACTTTGAGTTAAAGTTACTTGCAAACTTTGTAAGCTTTTTTCTAACGCTTCTTTATGGGCTAAAAATTCTTGCTCTATTAGATTAATCATTGTATGTCCTTGTAATTTTTTCTATAATTTTGCTTGTAGAACGCCCTTCTTCAAACTCAATCAAACGCACTTCTTTGGCAAATTCACTCCCTACTACTTCTTTATTGAGATAATCCGCTCCCTTAACTAAAATATCAGGCTTTATGGCTTTTATCAAATCTTTTGGCGTGTCTTTTTCAAACACCACGATATAATCCACACATGATAGGCTAGCTAAAAGAAATGCCCTATCTGTCTCACAAACTATAGGGCGATGATCTCCCTTGAGATTTTTTATAGAATTATCACTATTCAGCCCTACAATGAGAATATCCCCTAAAGCTTTGGCTTTTTGCAAATAACTCGCATGCCCTTTATGAAGAATATCAAAACAGCCATTGGTGAAAACAATTTTTTGCTTGGTGTGTTCTAAAATTTTTAAAAGCTTTTCTAAAGAGATGATTTTAGGGTGGGTTTGATTTAAAATTAAAGCAACTTCTTCTAAACTTGCTAATGCACTCCCCACTTTACCTACCACTACAGCCGCAGCAGCATTGGCAAACTCACAAGCTTCTTTAATATTCTTTGTCTCTAATAAAGAGAGCATTAAAGATGCAATCACTGTATCACCCGCCCCCGTTACATCATAAACTTCCTTAGCAATCGTGGGGCAATTAATAAGCGTGTCTTTTTCTAAAAAAGCGATGCCTTGTTCGCTTAAAGTTACCAAAGGAATAGCAATGTGGTAAGTTTCTGCTAAGATTTTAAGAGCTTTTGATAAATTCGTATGGCTATCCAAATTCAAATGAAGAGCTTGCTCCAACTCAGCACGATTAGGCGTAATCAAACTCGCATAAGAATATTTACTATAATCCTTTCCCTTAGGGTCGCATAAAATAAGTTTATGGTGCTTGTTACCTAGAGCAATAATTTCTTGAGTTAGCTCAAAATCTAGCACGCCCTTATTATAATCTGAAAGGATAATGCCATCAATTTCTTTGATTTTTTCTGTGATAAAGTCTAAAAGGCGTTTTTTTAAAGTAGCATTTAGGGGTTCCTTATTTTCCTTATCCACACGCACAATTTGCTGATTTTGTGCGATAATGCGAGTTTTTAGCGTCGTGCAACGAGTGCTATCGGTTAAAACACCTGTAGTCTCAATATTTCTTACTCTTAGAGCATTAAGAAAATGCTTACCTTCCAAATCATCTCCTACTACCCCACATAAAAAAACTTTTGCTCCTAAAGAAATAAGATTGTTAGCCACATTAGCCGCTCCACCTAAATTCTTGCTCTCTTTTTTGACTTCCAAAATGGGCACAGGGGCTTCAGGCGAAAGGCGTTCACTCTTCCCCCACAAATAATAATCTGCGATTAAATCCCCTATGACTAGAATTTGTTTCATGCGTGTTGCTCTTTAAAAAAGGCATGAATATGAGGCAAATAATCTTCAATACCAGATTCTAAATCATATAGTGGGGTATAGCCCAAATCTAGTGAAGTAGGTTCAATACTAGCTTGCGTATGCTCTTGGAAAAAGCTATAAGGATTTTTAATATAAGTAACTTTAAAGTCCCCCAAACGCTCTTTTAAAATTTTTACAATATCATTATAACTTCTTGCTTCTGAATAGCCCACATTATAAACCCCACTTTTTTGGGCTTTCATCGCTTTTACATTCGCTTGAATGACATCTTCAATATAGACAAAGTCCCTTAATTGCTCGCCAAATTCAAAAAGCTTGACTTCTTTAAACTCCATTGCTTGCAAGGCTAATTGTAAAACCATAGAAGCCGTTTTTTCTTTATAAAATTCCCTAGTTCCATAGACATTAAAGTAGCGTAAGCCTATTTGAATGTTGTCATTTTGATTAGAGCGGATATATTCGTCCATGCAAAGCTTGGAAAACCCATAGACATTCTCCGGATTTTCACCAAACCCTACTCTATTTGGGGCTTTGGTGTTGCCATAAGTGCCTGCTGAAGACGCATAAATGACTTTAGCCTTTTTTCTATTAGCAATTTCTAAAAGCCTTAAAAAAGCTTGATAATTTGTTTTCATCACTAATTCTTGGTCTAGCACTGTAGTGTCAGAAATAGCCGCTTGATGAAACAAATAATCAAAATGCAAATTTTCTAAACGCCTTAAATCTAGGGGGTTGTTAATATCTGCTGTGATAATTTCGCCCTTAAAGCCGATTAAATTCTTAAAATGCCCCAAAGAGCTTGGGCGATGATTGCTTAAAAGTGTGTTGTTACGAAATTTATCTAAAACAACTACTTTAGCTTTAGGGTGGTTATTTTGAAAATAAAAGGCTAAATTACTGCCTATAAAGCCCGCTCCACCGGTAATTAAAATGGTTTTATTTTCTAGTTCACTATCAATATAGCGCATATTAATTCCTTATTGAATAAATTGAATCACTTCATTGAGATTATGACATACTTTATAAGTATTGTTTGATTCTATAGTCTTTGTTGTAAGTAAAATATTATTTTTAACTTTTGCGTTCAAACCTGCCATAACATCACTTTCTTTATCGCCTATCATAAAAGATTGTTCCAAATTGATGTAATGTTCTTTAGTGGCTTGTAAAATTAAATAAGGTTTTGGTTTTCTGCAAGGACAATTTTCTTGTGGTGTATGTGGGCAAAAATAAATGCCATCTAAAGAAAAACCTAAATTTTTTAATAAATTTTCTTGGAGATACTCTGTAAGTTTTTCAAAATCTTTGAGCGTATAATAGCCACGATTAATGCCAGATTGATTGGTGATTAAAAGAAGTTTATAACCTAAATCTTTAGCATGGCTTAATAATTCAAAGATACCCTTTTGAAATTCAAAATCTTCTTTTTTATACACATAGCCCTTATCAATATTGATAATGCCATCTCTATCTAAAAAAAGAGCCTTATTAGTGGTGCGCATGTTGGTAAGTCTCGCTAGAATGATTGGATTGATTGTGATTAGAATGAGGCATTTTGTGATTGATAAGCATAACCCCCATATAAAGAACATAAAGTCCAAAAACACCCATTAAGAATTTAGATAAAAGATTAAAAAATTTTCTGTATGAAATAGAAATTCTGCTTAAAATCATTCCCATTAAAAATAAGGGCATGCTAGTGCCAAGCCCAAAAGAAAGACCTAGCATAGCCCCCATAAACACGCTATGACTAAGAGTTGCACTCGCTAAAAACGAATACACCATCATACAAGGAAGAAAACCATTCAACACGCCTAAGAGATACAAGGCTAACACGCTTTTTGAATGCAAGGTCTTTTTTATCAAAATAGAAATAAAAGGAATTTGAAAGCTTAATTTTTCTATTTTTGCCCCAAATAGTGCTAAAAGAATTAAGAATGCCCCCATGCTTATAAATAAAACACCTTTAAAAAACATGCTCACACTCAACACATTCCCTAAGCCTGCAAAAATAGCCCCTAGAAACATGTAAGTGCTAATTCTTCCTAGATTATAGAGAGCATGGCAAGTGAATTGATAAGAAAAGCTTGCAACTTTAGAAAATCTCATTTGACTAAACGCACTCACAATTCCCCCACACATGCCTACACAATGCCCTATAGACATGCTTAATGCTGCTAAAAACATGCCCAAGAAACTTAAATGCTCTAGCGGATTTGTCATAAAAGCCCTATTTTCTTAAGAGCGATTTGCATGCCATCAAAAACTAAGCGTTCATTGCAAATTGAATGAGGTAAAAAAGCACTCAAAAACTTTGCATCGCCCCCACAAAGATAGATTTTTTGATTTTGCGCTAAATTTTGAATACAAGCTATTATGCTAGAAATAATGCCATAACTCACAGCATCTTTTGTGTTGTTAGGTAAAGTCTCTAGTGTAGCCAAAGCTTTAAAAGGTTGTTCTAAAACACTCGCACTTGCTTTGTAGGCATGAATATATTGCGCTAAACCGGGTAAAATACACCCCCCTAAGTGCTTGCTATCTTTCATCATATCAATGGTAATCGCACTTCCAGCATCCACTACAACCCCATTACTCACAGCCAAACACGCCATCTGTCTGTCTATTCCAAGTCCTATGTAATCCGTTTCTAAAGAAAAATATTGAGCGAGATTTTTTGCCTTAGGATAAGTTTTTAAAAGGGCTTTTTCTCCCTCAGCATTCACACTAATGTAAAAAATTTCATCTTGAAGTTTTAGATGTTTTAAGTTCTCTTTAGAACTTGAAAATAAATGATAGCCTTGTGCAAAATGCACATAAGTATTGCCTATATCACATAGTATCATCAATCATTCTTTGTGAGCATGCTTTACTTTATGCTTTGTTGGTTTGGGTATAGGCATAGGTCTAGTTGGATAAATTTTAGGCTTAAAATCATTGTAATCTAAATAGTTGCGGTCATAATATACACGACTTTTATCATAAAAAACCCCTTTATTCAAGCGCTTTGTAGGCACTATCTTATAAATCTTATACACATCATAGTGGTCTAAATCTATTTCAACTACATAACCACGCTTTTCTAAAGAATATAATTTATTATTTTTTAAAACAATCGTGCTTAATGACGCAAAAGGCAATTTAACACTATTTAACTCTCTTAGGGTTCTATCCATTTGCAAAATTTGCCCATCTAAAGTTAGCACATATAAACGACCCTTATTATAAAGCAAATCTAAAATATCCCCCTCATAAGTAAATTCCCTTCCGCTGACTACAGAAAGGATTCGCTTACCTGTTGAGGCTATCATATTATCCCCATCTACAATAAGATAAGTTACATTATTAAAAAACTTTTCACTATGAATAACAATATTTCTAATAGGCGTAGGGTCTCCATGCACATAATCTACTACCAATAAACGCCCATCTAGCATAGGGAAAACTACTACCGTATCCATAAAAACAGGCATAGCCATTAGGGTATTAACCGCTACACTTGATGTGCCTTTCTCGCTAAAAAGTAGTTTTTTTGAAGTAATATCATATAGATTTGCCGAATTATCTGCCAAAACAACTGCTAGGGTATTTCCTTTAATGCTCGCACTTAAAGCAAAAGTTTCCAAAGGTATCATAATAGATTTTTGACTAGCATTAGGGTTGTTACTAATAAGTTCTATTTGATGGCATGCACTATCTTTAAGTTCTTCTTTAGTGCCTTTGAGTTTAATATCTGTTTCTTTAGTCTTTTTAGCTTTAGACTTACTCTCTTTTTTATTTAAACAATCTTGAGCAAGGATAAAAAAACCTTGACTCTCATTTAAAAAGCTACTTTCATAGTTAAAGTTTTTGCCAATTCTTAACTGCGTCATGCCATCAGCATCAATTACAGCTCCATTTTTTAATACCGCCCCATAACGATTTGATGACCTTATACTCTCTTGTAAAGGGCTAGAAATTCCCACTTCACCTTTAATCATGTAGCTAGGCGGTCTAAAGTATTTCCTTGTATTACAACCCGTAAAAAGAATGAGCGCCAATAAGATTAACAATTGTCTATTCATAAAATTAGTGTTTTCCTTGAATGGTAGAACTCTTTGAACTTTCTTGATTTAAAAGTGTTTTAACCCTCTCTTCTAATATTCCATAATGCTTTAAAATGGTAATCATGGCATACAATGAAGAGTTTAAAGGCATAGCCCCCAATATTTTATGAGCTTGCACAATAGAATCCTTAGAATTATCCTTGTAGAGCAATCCCACTTCTTGCAAAGTGCTTAACTCCTTAAGCACAGAGCTATTTTTAAGCAAATTTTTATCTTCAGAAAGCGATGCGTAAGTATAGGTTGCAAGAGTTTTCACTACTTCATTAGATGAGTGCAACAATTTTTTTAATATTTGAATATTATTTTGCTCGCTTGCCTTAGAAAATTGATACAAATCATAAAGTTCAGGGGCGACTTCTTGCAATTTTTCTTGCAAGGCGGTGTTATTAGGGCTTTGCAACACTTCGTTATAAACTTGTGTGATGCGCTCGCTTTTTTGCTCTTGCTGATAAGATTGTAATTTTTGATCCCCAAAATATGCAATGATTGCCACAACCATAAAGAGCAAAAACCATTTATAGCGTTTATAAAACTTCTCAATTCTAAATGCCCCTTCTAAAAGCTTTTCATCACTTCTAAATTCTTCTTTTACTTGCTCTAAATCATTTTTGATACTCATATTCTACCCACTCCTGTGCTACCAAACCCCCCACTACCTCGCTTGGTTTCATCTAATTTTTCACATTCTATAAATTCAGCTCTATAAGTTTTTTGAACTACGCCTTGAGCGATTCTATCGCCCGCTTTAATAACAAAATCTTCATTGCCAAAATTCATTAAAATCACTTTAATTTCACCCCTATAATCATTATCTACGGTTCCGGGAGAATTAAGCACCATTACTTGATTTTTAAAAGCTAATCCACTACGAGAGCGCACTTGCAATTCATAACCAACTTCCAAAGATAGGCATATCCCCGTAGCAACTAATCCCACACTATGAGATTTAATTATTATATCTTCTACAGCATGCAAATCAAATCCTGAAGAACCCTCTGTCTGATACTCAGGGATAATAGCATTAGAATGAATTTTTTGTATTTTAATCTTCATCAAAACAAATCTCTTTATAACAAATATCTAAAATTTCAAAATCACTTTCACCACTTGGTAGTTTGATGCTCACTTCATCGCCCTTGCTTTTGCCTATCAAACTTTTAGCAATAGGTGAGCCAAACGAAATTAAACCTTTAGTTGGATTGCTCTCCACACTCCCTACGATTGTATAAGAAAACTCTTTATCGTTATCTAAATTAAGAATTTTAACCGTGCTTCCAAAGCTCACTTTATTGTGCGCTAAGGTGCTTGGGTCAATCACTTGCGCATCGGCTAAAATCTGGCTTAAATCTTGGATTCTTGCCTCAATAAAGCGTTGCTTTTCCCTAGCTGCATGGTATTCAGCATTTTCTTTCAAGTCTCCATGCCCTCTAGCAATATCTATCTCTTTTACAATATTAGGGCGTTCTACTTCTTTAAGTTGCTTTAATTCTGCACAAATCTTATTGTATCCGTGCATACTCATAGGTTCTTTATTCATTTAATCTCCTAAGCTATGAAACAAGGATTATAATCAAAATTAGGTTAATTTAGCATGAAAGCAATTTCTTTAGCAATACTCTTAGCACTCCCCTTGCCTAAATATTCCCTAAGCCTTATGCTTTCTTTAAAATATTTCTCTCTATCCATATCTTTATAAGCCTTTAACAAACTCTCTGTGCTTAAAAAATGTTGGATTAATTCAGGGTGTAATTTGCTTTCCCCTAGTCCGGCTTTTTCACCATTTAAGGCATTATAAAAAATATTAGCTAATCCTATGTAGTGTAAATTCACAAACATTCTAGCAATTAAAAAATCTATTTTTTTAGCTCTATAGGCTAATACAAAAGGCGTTCCAATAAGTGCAGCCTCTAAAGTTGCTGTCCCACTACAAATGAAAGCAAATTCAGCCTCATACAAACTTTTATGTGCCTCATAAGATATTTCAAATAGCTCAATACCCTTACCATAGAGCGCTTTTAAATCTAGCCCTTTAAAAAAGGTTGGCACTACAAGAGTGCGCTTTTTTATCCCCTCATTTTGCTCTAAAATTTTAGCCACTTCTACAAATAAGGGAAATATTTTAGCAATTTCACTTCTTCTGCTCCCCGGCATAAACACTAAGCCATTACCTTTTATATCTTTTTTATGGTATTTAATCTCATCTAACAGAGGATGTCCCACATATCTAGCTTTCTTTTGATAATAACTTGTCTCAAAAGGTAAAATCGCACCCAAGAAATCACAAGTTTTTTCAATAATTTTAGCACGCCATTTTTTCCACGCCCAAACTTGCGGTAAGATATAATACATGATTTTTTTACTAGGGTCTTTCTTTTTAATTTTCTTAGCCAAAGGAATATTAAATGAAGATGCATCCATTAAAAGCACCATATCCGCACTTTTAGCAAGTTGAGCCATTTCTCTATTAGCTCTTAATAAAAACCCTAAACGCCCTATAACATCTCTAAAACCCATAATAGAAAAATCTTTGGGGCTATAGAGAGCGCCTTTGCCTTCAAATATTCCAATAAAATGATAATCGCTAGGCAAGAGTTTGCGCAATTCTTCTAAATGCACATTAGAGCTAACTTCTAAGGCGCTCACTAAAATAGTTGGCATTATTCGTCCTTTAAAAGATTTTGGTCTTGATAAAGCTGGACTTCTTGAAACATATCTCGCAATTCAATTTTAAGCACTGAGATTTCAAAATCCTTTTTGGATAGTTGGTTTTTTAATGTCTTATTCTCACGCAACAAACTACGATATTGCAAATAAAGCTCTTCACCAAATAATCGCTTTATGGGCTTAGCTGTTGTAATTGTATTATCCTTGCTATACACCTCTACTTCTTCAAGTGCGCAAGGCAAGACAATTTCATCATCTTTGATTTCCAAAGGTAGCTTTTTATCTAAACGCAAAGTTTCTTGTTGGCATTTTTCCTTATAAAGCTCTTGTTTGACATTCTCTAAAGCTGACATCTTTTTTTGAAGAACTTTTTGAGTATGTGCTAATTCAAGACGAATTTTTTTTAGAGTTTCCCTAGAATCTGCAATCTCTTTTTTGTAAGCGTTTAGTTCTAATTCAAGTTCTTCTTGCAATTTAGATTGATGCATTACAATTATACAATCATTCGCCCAGCATTTCTAAAGACAACAAGCGCATTTCATTGCCTTGAGTGATGCGCACATTCTTGCCTTGACACTTTTCGCACACCCCATAATCTAAAGTGTTAGGTTTAAAAACATGCGAACAACTTTTGCATTCTAGCTCAATCTTTTCGTCTATCACATCTAAAATAGCATCTTTACAGACTTGAGATTCTTCTCTAAAAGTTTCAAACGCACTCACAAATAAACTCTTATCCATTCCACTACGCTCACCAATTCCCACAACCACTCTTTCAATTTTGTGGGCTTGATTCTTTTTGGCATGCTCCTCACACAGCGTAATGAGTGAAGAAACTACCGAGTATTCATGCATACTAAACCTTAATATCTAAAAATTCAAACCCCTATTATATTGTGAATAGGGTAATTTTTAGTTTACTGCTTAAGATTTAATAGAGTATTAAGAATTTGATCTGATGTGGTTACTGCTTTAGAGTTAGCTTGAAAGCCTCTTTGAACCACAATCAAATTCGTTAAACTTCTACTTAAATCCACATTACTAGATTCTAATTTAGAGCCAGAGACTGAACCTCTGCGTCCCGTATTTGCTGCACCAATAAGAGCTTGACCTGAGTTTCCGGTTTGTGAAAAGACATTGCCCCCCAAAGCTTGCAAGCCTGCATCATTAGCAAAATTTGCTAGTGCTACTTGAGCTAAGGCTAAAGTTCTACCATTACTAAATGCTCCTAAAAGCACTCCATCAGAATCAAAGCGCACATCCATTAAATCGCCCGCTTGATAGCCATTTTGCTCAATTGCATAAGTTTCAGAAATCTTATCCACACTTGTTAAGCCATCAAAAGTTCCTGATGAACCAAAAGCCAAGTTAATGCGTTGGGGTGAATCAGCACCATTTTTAGGGTCAAATTGTAAAAGAGGCGGATTCATACCAGCTAAAGAGCCATCATTATTAAAACGCAAACGCCCACCCTCAAACACATTAGGGCGAGTTGCAGAACCCCCTACTAATTCAGCAGGCTCAGGCACAATCGCTCTGAAATTCCATTCTGCCCCCCCACTTCTATAAAACTCAATCCTTAAAGTGTGTTTAGAGCCTAAGCTATCTACTATATCAATGCTTGTAGCATGAGTTGCATGCGTCATTCTAGAGCTACTTGCTGGAGCGCCACCCTCAATTAAAGAAGCCGTATTAAGCCCTTTCATAGTATTTTTAAACAAGACATTGTTGGTTACCGTTTTAGAAGAATAGCCACTAACAAAAATATTAAGATTTTCTTTGGTGGGGTTGCCATTATCTCTATTATTGATTTCAAACATACCAAACTGATTAACAGTAACTCCAACAGAGGCTGCTGAATCTTGATAGTTATCAGCCATTGAGGGGTCTTTAATAATATTAGCATCATGTTGGATTAAGGCACGCAACTCATCAGTAGTTCTAAATTGACCGCCACTTGCATTAGGACTCACTGAATGCGTATAGCTATATCTAAATGCTGTAATATCTTTATCGCCTTCTGCAAAATTAGCAAACGCACCTGTTCCTGCTTTAGTAACGACAATGTTTTTAAGCTTTTCATCGCCATCTAATTCGTTTTTATTCTCTAAGCGGAGTTGATTGCCATCTAAATACGCCTCAATACCGGTTTGACTCTTTACAGCATTGATAGCATTTTGAGCGGCAACTAGACTTGAAGTTCTACTAATTGCTGAATCATTGGTGAAAGAAATTTTAGTGCCATTTAATTCAATGGTGTTATTATCTGCAGAAGGCACAATATCTTTAGTCATTGTAGAGCTTTTATAACTTACCCAAACCCCTTGACTCTCATTCAATAAGAAAGCATCGCCATCTTCATTATATAAAGCACCCATATCTTCTGCTACTTGAGTTAAGTTAGTGCTAGAATCATACACAGGGCTAATGCCATCTGAAGGGGTTTTAGTAGAAGAATCTAGGGCAAATATAGTTGCCGTTTCATCAGCATGTCTGCCCGCATTTAAGTTCGCACGCATAGAAATGCGATTGGTTGAGCGAGCTGGCATAACCATGCCTGGGTCAATTCTAATGTTTTCTAAAGGTCCGGTGTTATCTACCTTTAAAGCATCAGTATCACTTCCCTTAGTGCCAGTATCAGTGCCATTTCTAACCCATCCTTGCACTACAAGTCCTCCAGTTGTAACTAAACTCCCTTGTGCGTCAAAAAGAAATTCGCCATCTCTAGTGAAATTGCGAGTAACACCCCTATCAGGACTAATAATAAAAAACCCATCGCCCTCAATGGCTAAGTCTGTTTTAACATCGGTATTTTGGATATTACCTTGTGAAAAGATTTTTGTGGTCGCATCTACGCCTACACCAAGCCCTACGGAAAAATCATTTTGTCCCGCTAAGCCATTTTTATAAGGTGCGGTAGCAATAAGCTTAACTTGAGAGAGCATATCTACAAAAGAAGCCCTAGAGTATTTAAAACCGGTAGTGTTTACATTAGCGATATTATTGCTTTCAATATCCAAAGCAATTTGGTGCGCTTGCATTCCATTCACTCCAGACCACAAAGACCTAAGCATGACTATCCTTTAATCATAAAATCATTTATTCCAAGAAGTTAAGCAAAAGCTGTTCCAAAAATATAAAGCTACTCTTAAATCATAGAAATTAAAATGGTTTTTCTAAATATAAAAATAAGAAATCTAGATTTTAATCTATTAAACCTTAGTTTAAGATTTAAAGGTTTGTGATATATTAATTGATTTAAATTTTAATCTTTGGAGTTTTGATGATTTTAGACGCTAAATTTTTTGTATTTATCCTATTTAATATTGTGGCAACAAGTTTTTCTTCTCAAATTACTTTTACATTGTTATTTAAGTCTTTTCTCTATAGCTTTATGTGGCTTTTTATATTCTATTATTTATTAAGTTTTATTAAGAATAAAATCTTAAATGAAAGCTTAAAAATTGTTGTGCTAATTTTAGGGCTTGTTTTTAGTTGTCTAGATATTTTTGGCTCTTATTATTTTCATTTGCCCTTATCTAATGATTTAAGTAATATCTTAATTACCACGCATTATAAAGAAAGCTTAGAATTTTTACATACCTATGTTTATACACACTTATATTTTATAGCATTATTTATTCTAGCTATTGTCCTTTCTTTAAAATTATTTAGCAAAATCTCTAGTCAAAAAATCCCCCTAAAAATCGCTAGTGCATTAAGTGCTTTGATTTTAATTATAGAAATCCCCCATGCCATTAAAACAGCTAAACGCTACAAAGAGGGGGTTACAAGTGCCTTAGGAACTATGCGTTATATTGCTTTAGCTAAGGGTGTGTTTTATTTCAATCAAAGTGCTAATAGCTTAAAAGAGAGTGCTAAATCTTCTCAAGCCCTAGAAAATATAAACTATTCTAAAGATTATATAGTGAAAGATACTAGTAACATAAAAAATGTGGTGTTAATTTTTGGAGAGAGCGAGAATAGAAATTTTATGAGCGTTTATGGCTATAAGGCTACTACAACCCCCTATTTAGATACTCTCAAAAAACAAGGCTCTTTATTTGTGTTTGATGATGTGATTAGCCCTGCTTTTTATACCGATAAAAGCTTTTCTATGCTTTTAACTTATGCTAACAGAGATAATTTAAACAAAAAAGCATGGTATTTATACAAAAATTTAGCCCATATTCTTAAGCTTACTGATTATCAAAACGCTTGGATTACCTCTCAAGGCTATGGCATTATGTGGGGCAATAGCTACTATCAAGTGGCTAAACATTTTGATACTTATATACAAAATCCTAAGCCTTATGATGAAAACCTAGTAGCTCTATACAAAGAATATCGCAAAAACGAGAGAGAGAGAGAGAGAGAGAGAGAGAGTAAAAACTTCATTGTATTTCATTTAATTGGCAATCATTTTGAATACAAAAACCGCTTTCCTAAAGAATTTACTCACTTCAATATTGATAATACCCCCTATTTTGCCAACAATAAAACCCTTTTAGTGAAAAATGATAGCGATAAGCAAATTGTAGCAGATTACATTAATAGCATTTATTATAATGATTATGTTTTGCATTCTATAATAGAGCAGTTTAAAAATGAAGATAGCCTTGTAATTTACTTAAGCGACCATGGCGATGATATTTTTGAAAGTAGCCCTTTAAATACGCATGGTTGCACTAATGCGGGCGTTGAAATCCCCTTTTTAATTTATGTGAGTGAAATTTTTAAACAAAAGCACCCTGAAATTTTAGAAAAATTTAATAACTCTTTACATAAGCCTTTTATGAGTGATGATTTATTGCATACGCTTTTAAGTCTTATTGGTATAGAAACTAAAGATTATGAGAGTGTGCGAGACTTGTTTAGCAAAGACTATAACATTAAGCGTGTTAGAAAACCTTGTCATAATAAAATTTATCCTATGGAAAAATAGGTTTTTTAGAAAATCTAGTGCTTATTAAAATTAGAGGATATTTTAAAGATTTTGTCATATTCTAATAGAATGCGTTTATCTCTCATAGAGAAGTTAAAACTCATTTAAACAAATAATATTTTTGTATTTTTCTATAAGACATTATGCAAAAAATTCTTTTTAACCCTCTAAATTTTATCCATAATATTAGGGGCTTTTTAAAGCACCCTAACTTAATTTTAAAAGCGTGTAAAATCTTACTTCTTAGCTCTATAAATTTCTGGGTGAGTGTTTTTAAAACGCCTATGAAACCAAAAATAACTTTCAGGGTGCTTTCTAATCACCTCTTCACACAAGCTCGCTTGCGCTTGCGTGCATTCTAAGATGTCTCGCTCAGCATTATCAGTAATTGATGAGCGAATGCTAGGATAATAGGTTGCTGTGTAATGCGAGTAATCATCATTAAAATCAATGAATACCGGCTGAATGTCTATATTATAACGGCGTGATAGAATGGAGGCAATCGTAGTATGCGTTGCGTCTTCATTAAAGAATTTAATCACAACGCCCTCTTTATGCGAAATATTTTGATCCACTAAAATCCCTACTAAACCATTGCCTTTATTATACATTTTAATGAGTTCTTTCATCGCCCCCACCTTATTAACAAACTGCACACCAAAAGCCTCACGCCTACTCATAATCATATGATTTATAGGTGCAAACTTAGTCAAGCGCCCTAAACACCCACGCCCATAGCCCTCATAATATTGCGCTAAAGTTGTGCCTACTGCTTCCCAATACCCAAAATGCATGCACAAAGTGATTGCTTGACCTTCTTTATGAAGAGATTTCCACACATTTTCTTCATTAATAAGCGTAAAACGAGAATCATATACATGTTTAGGAATAAAAATCACTCTAATAGTTTCTAAAATAATAAAAGCAAAATTTTCATAGCCCTTTTTAATGATGGCCTCTTTTTCTGCCTCACTTTTAGTGTCTTTAAAGACAAAATCCAAATTAGCCTTAGCGTCATGATAACGGCGTTTATCAAAAGTTCGCATAAGTTTAGCCAAGCCCTTAACACATGCCAAAAACCAAGAGTGGGGCATTTTAGCCAAAATAAATCCTAAAGAATTAACTAAAAATTCCACCACAAAAATACTCAAAATGCGTAATTCTGTTTTTAACCCTCTATCCTCTTTATTCAATATTTTTTCATAAATTAATCGCTCTTTATAAGTCATGCTTGTCCTTTAATATTTGAATTACCTTTTCTTTAATTATTATAGGTTCTATGTCTTGAATAGAAAAATCATTCTTATCATAAGATGCCTTAGAGTTAGAGCTTAAAGATATATTATCTTTGCTCTCTAATTTAAAACGCTCCATAGGCGTATTACCATAAAGGGTGATACTAGGTCTTTGCATAGCCCATGCTAAATGTGTGATACCCGTATCGCCTCCAATAATTAAATCCACTCTAACAAGCAATGCCTTGACTTCGTTTAAGCTGAGTTTAGGAAGTAATAAAATATCGCATTGATTTTTTAGAGTGTTATAGAGCATAGTGGCTTTATTTTCATCAGCATGCCATAACAAACAAATTTGAAAACTTTCTAACATTAAAGCAAGTTCTTTAAAGCGCCCTAAAGGATAAGTTTTATTGATTTTGGAAGTTTCTAAAACAAAAAGGATTTTTGGCTTACTCTCATTCAATTCCTTGATTTGAAGGGAATTTTGATAAGAAAACACTTTAGCCCTAGTCAATAAACTCTCTAACATTTCTATTCTAGGCAAATTTAAAGCTTGAGAAATAAGCGTGAAATTGCGTTTTAAAATATGCTCGCTATAGGCTATGGTTACTTTTTGTGAATAAAATAACGCACTCAAACCTTCTTTTGCTGAATTATAATCAAAGCCGACTTTTTTAGGGGCTTTTAAAAATTTGGCAATGAGAGCGGATTTTATTAAGCCCTGCATATCAATTACTAAGTCGTATTCATGGGATTTCAAGGATTTAAAAAGTTTGAAAATCTTAAAAGGATTAAGGGATTTTAAAGTCTTTTTAAAAGCTATGGGGTGTAATTTATCAATATAAGGGGAATGCTCTAAAATCGCACTAAATTTTTCATCTACAAACCATTCAATTTGTGCGTTTGGCAAATATTGTTTTATATAGGACAAGAACACCGCACTCACAATAATATCCCCTAATGCCGAAAGGCGCACAATTGCAATTTTCAAATAAACTCTATTTGAAAAGGAATGGGTTTAATGAGTTTAAAAAGTTGTTCTTTAGCCAAGTAAAATTCTTCATTAACCTGAATAATTAACTTATTTTTTTCTAACTTATAGTGTAGTTTTTCACTAGAGACAATACGCAAACTCTCAGCTAAAGATAAAATAAAACTCAACCATTGCAAAGTTAAAATATCTGGCATAATTTCACTCATATGAGCGATTGAATTATCTTTGGGGATTTTTTTATGACTAAATTGTGCTAAAAGACAAATAATAGCCCTATCCCTATGGCTAAAACCATAGTTTAAAGCGTTTAAAATAAAATAAGCGCTATGCTTATGAGCCACATAAAAGTTTAAAATTTTCCCCATACTAGCTAACTCGCCAGCAATTTTTAAATGGAATAAATATTCTTCGCTGATTTTATGCAAGGGGCGCAAGACTTCAAACAATCTAGCGCATTCTTTCCTTACTTCAAGACTATGCTTTTCGTGAGGTAAAAACCTATCTTTTAAAGAAATGAGAGAAGGATTAATATTGGGGGGGAATTTATGATGGTGATGGCGCAACATATCGCTTAAAAATACCCCCTCTCTTACCCCCACACCACTTGTAATAATCATAGAAGTCCCTAAGATTTCTAAAATCACTGCTAAAATCAATGCCCCACTTCTAATGCTATCTAGGCGCTCTTCATTCACCCCTAAGGCTCGCAATTTATCTTCTTTAAAAGTGGCAATTTTTTCAATGAAAGCAAGATTCTTTTTTACTTCCATTTCATAGCCATGCAAAGATTCTATAGGATAATCAGAGCGTTTCATAATTACTTTGCTAAGCGCTCTAATTGTGCCACCTACCCCAAAAGCATTTTTATGTTTAAAGGGTAATTTTAAAGCCTCTTGCTGGATAAATTGTCTTGCTTTCTTTAAATCCAATGCTTTATCCAAAAACAATTCTTTAATGCGTATGGTGCCAATATCTAATGAAACTAGCTCTACAATCTTACCTTTTTCTATCAAGGCACACTCCGTGCTACCCCCTCCAATATCTATGGTAATGCCCGAATTTTTATGCAATAAGTTCGCACATGCAATCCCCCCATAAAACGCCTCTTTTTGCCCATCAATGACTTTAATTTGTATGCCACAAGCCTCTTTAACTCTAGCTACAAACTCTCTTGCATTAGGCGCATCACGCACAGCGCTTGTGGCTACACATAAAATCTTCTTGCTTTTATATTTCAAGGCAATCTGCTTAAATTCACACAAAGCCTTAATAGTGCGTTGCATAGGAATTTCTTGCAAAACCCCATTAAAAGCATAGCACCCTTCAGAAATGCGCACCCTAGACTTTGCCTCAAAAAGCAAATAAAATCCAAATTGACTCGTCTTCTTAAACACCGCTAGGCGCACAGAATTAGAGCCTATGTCAATCACGGTTGTGATTTTTGCCATTATAAAAACCTAGTCTTGCTCTTGCAAACTCTCATATTTATATTTTAATTCTTCCACACTTTCTGTGTTGTTAGGGTCTGGTTGGATAGCATCTACAGGACACACACTCACACAGCTTGGCTCATCATAATACCCATAGCACTCTGTGCATCTATCTGGGTCAATATTATAAATAGGATCACCCTCTTCAATTGCTTCACTAGGGCATTCCTCTCTACACGCATCACAAGCAATACATTCATCGCTCACCAATAAAGACATACAAAAACTCCTTATATTTAACTTTTTGAAATTTCATTTTTACTCAAAATTAGCTTAAAATTCAATCTAAAAAGACTATTTTTTTTTCATTTTGAGAATTTGAAACTTTTTCTAACACGGCTAAGACCCCTAATGCCCTTAAATCACTATAGGCTTTTGAAGTTGTGGTTTCTACTAACACGCTTAACCCTAAACGCAATGCAAATTCTACCATGTCTTTCAAGTCTTCTTTTAAAAGCATTTCATCTAAAATAACACCATCAGAACCTTGAATCAAGGATTCTAAAAGTTGGTAATGGCTAATAAAATAATCATTATGAATAATTAACGAGCTTGCATGACGGCGCAATAACCCTAAGACTTCCAAATCAAACATATTTGGCACACCCACTTCATACAATTTTTTAAAATTAACAATAATACATTCTGCATCTATATGAGTGTTTAAAAGCTTTTGTGAAATTTCATGAGAGGTCAAAAAAATATAATCCTTAATCCCCTGAGTCAAAGCTCGTGGCAAATAAGGATTGTACGCCAAACTTTTACCCAACATCTCATAAGAGAGCATGCTCTCCTTTAAAGCTAGGCTCTCTTTCAAATTTTCTAAAATTTGTATTTTTTGCATCTTATATTGGATTATTGTTTTTTACAAGCTTGGATAGCCTTATTATGCTCTCTTAGCTCAGCCTCTGATTGAATGCGCTCTTTAGAGATTTGAGAAAAGATTTTTTGAGCCTCTTGGCAATTATTAAGCTTGTAATATCCCCATGCTAAAGAATCCAAGTATAATGCTGAGCTAGGCTCTATTGCTAAGGCTTTTTTAACATATTCCATGCCCTTTTTAATATCTAAACTATAGTCAATTAAAGAATACCCTAAAAAATTATAGAAAAATGCGTCTTGCAAGTCTTGTTTCCCTTTATTTTTAGCTAAATATTGCTCTCTTTCTAAAACAGCTTGTTGCAATTTTGAAATCATAGGCATCATCTCTTCTTTGGTGATTTTCTTATTTTTCATACTCAAAGCTTCATAATGATAAACTACCTCTAATCCTAAAAATTTAGGGTCTTTCTTCTCTTGATAAATCAAGCTTGCTTGCTTAGAGGCTAGTGCAAATTTCTTTTGTGCGGTGTATAAATCTAACAATAAACGCCTATCAAAAGGAAATAACTCAGCAATTTGTTGCGCCTTATCAAACTCTTTTAATAAGATTAATACTCCTATGTAAAGCTGGGCATTTTGAACAATAGGGTTTTTTTCATACAAACGAGCAAAAGTAGTTTTGGCTAAATTAAGCTCATTAAATTGTGTGAAAGTATTAAAAGCTTTTTGGCATAATTGCTCTGAACAACCATATTTATCAATATGTGATTGCAATAAATCTAGGGCATCTTTTTTGCGATTTTGTATGAAATAAATGGTAATAATTTTTTCTAGGCTATCTTCATCATGCACTTGATTATAAAATTTATTTAACAAAGGGAAAGCCTTGTCAATATTTTTTTGACTTAAATACAAAGTCCCTAGAACATTATCCGTATTGATAGTTTTTTCTTCTTTGCGAATCTTTTTTAATAATTCAATCGCCTTATCAATTTGCCCCATTTGAGCGTAGCCATCAACTAAAATCTTATTAATAGAAACATCGTTATGATTATTAGTAATTTTTTCATATAGCATAGCTAAGTGCATAGCAGTCTTAATATCCCCTAAGCTTGCTGCTGAAATAGCAGCCTCTTTAGCATAAACAACCTTATTAGTGCGTTTATAAAGACTCATATAGCCTTTTTGAGCGGTGGCAAAATCCCCCCTATGAAAGGCATCAGAACTCAATAAAATTTCATGATCTTCTGAAAGAGCATCAGCATTCAAATAAAAAGGCATTTGCATAAGTAACAAGCTGGCTAAAATCTTTTTTTTAAATTTAATTTTCATTATCTATTTTTCCTTTTTTATGACTAGTTTATTGTAGCATAGTTAGTTTGCTATTTCTTAATGCGCACACTTGATTCCCGGACAACTTTGACAAAACGCCTCTTTTTGCTCTTTGGAAAAGTTTTTCACACTCTCCCAAAAAGGAAAAGTTTGGCATTGCTTAGGACGCACACTATAAATTTGACATCTCTTGGTTTCTAAATCTAAAAATACGCATGCTAACCCCAAATCCTTAGCATCTTTTTCTACCAAAGAATATTTGTAGCCTACCTTTTTTACATATTTTTTTGTAAACTCTTCAAATTCTAATCCTAAAAAGACACTCATTTTTTGCATATCTTGCGCACTTACAAAAATATATCCGCTATCCCCCACACAGCATTTTGCCCCACAATTCTCACATGCCTTATTATCAAAACTAAAATCAAAGCTTTCCATTAATACCTAAATCCTCATTTAATTTGGTTATTCTCATTTATATTGCACACTCACACCAAATTGCACCGCTAAATTTATAGAATCTTTAGAAATTTTCAAAGGAAGTTGGCTTTGTGCGCTTGGTAAGTATTTGTTTAGTAAAGTGAAAAAACGATAGACCTTTTTCAATTCATCTGTCTTGGCATTGATATTAAAGCTCGCTTTCTTAAGAGAATCTTGTTTTTCAGAAACAAGCTGAATTTGATAGGTTTCAAAACAAAGCTTTGAGATTTTGTCTAAAATTGTTTTTGACTCTTCATAGCCTAAAACTTTCAATAAAAGCAAACTTGTCTCTTTTTGGGTGCGATAGCTATTCAAATCAGCCTCAAAATGCCTTTGAGTATATTCTAAGAGACTTTTTTTACGATTTTCCTCTAAAAGCATGCTCTTAAATCCCATCATGCTAGGCCATAGAAAATAGTGCGTATTAAGCCACCCAAACAATGCAAAAATCACTAAAAAAATAAGGTTTTTAATAATAAAGCCTACATCGCCTGATTGCTCCCTATCAATATGAGAAAAATGTAATTTACCCATGCAACTTCCTCAAGGATTTTTTATCAAAGCAGTGTTTGAAGAGCTTGTAGAAACAAAATTATACCACCCATCACTTAGGGGGAAAAATTCTGCTTGAGAATAATCAAACATAGAATTAAGCTTGTTTTGAAATAAAAAATAAAACGCCTCTTTAGAGGGGGTTTTCCCCTTAATGACAATATTTTGTTGCCCCATTTCAACTGAGCTAATCGTAATAGAATCTGGCACAATATTTAAAAGTCCCTGCAAAATATCTTTAACATTGTCATTATAATCCAAACGCTTTTTAGCTTCTTTAATCAACTGCAATGTTTGAGTGGTCTTAACTTGCAAACGACTGATTTCATGACGATAAATAAGCTCTTGAGTCTCTAAGGTAGTGGCATTACTATTGGTATGCTTAGTAGCATTCTTAACAAACCATACTAGACCAAAAACAACTCCAAAAGACAATATAAGATAAAAAATCCAAATCTTAGAAAGCTTACTGACAAGATATTTAGGTTTTGGAAGAATATAACTATTATGCATGTTCATCATTCTCTATACGAGCAAGCATGTTTAACTGCCCAACCAAAGAAAAAGTAAGTTTGGTTACTTCTATCATCAAATGCTCTTCTAAGTGCGATAAGGCTTTTTGATGGATTTGACAACTATCTAAAAGCACCACTTTTTCTACAAAATCTATATCTTTAGAACTATACACATTTCTCAAGCTCTCTTGCAAAATATCTGCAATAATAGGAATATTAGTCAAATTATCAATCAAGCTCTGCGCATCCTCTTCATTGCCTTGCGTATTATTTTCTTGCACTCCATCTAAATTGATGGCCTCCTCCAAATTATCAATATCATCTTGAATTTCACTCAAAAACATTTCTATCATTTCATTTTTCATTTCCATAGATTCATCTTGTTCGCTTTGTAAAAAACTTTCGGGTTGTTCTTCCAAAAATACTGATTTGGCTAAAAAAATCTCTTTATTATTTGCAATCAAGAAATAAAATCTAGAGCGCTCCATAAGCAAATACAACAAAGGCTTACTTTCTAAGCTATCACGCACAAAACGATAAATGATGCTAAAAGGCGAAAACAAATAGTCTATGCCTTGTATTTTAAAACGCTTGGCATCTTTTAAGAAATCTTTAGACTCTATATAAACACAATATTTTTCATTAATCTCACAAACCTTGTAGTCTTCTTTAAGATTTTCTAATCTCAGTTGTTCAAACACGCTTTTTTCACATAAAACTTCTTTAGCCTTAGACATCGCACTAAAATAAGTATAAGGATACTTTTTAGCATAGGCTCTAACCATTTTTAAAGCCTGAGCAGGAATTTCCCCATTCTTGGTTTCAAAAGTTTTGTAAAACTTCTCTTTAACTTGAGAATTTTTAATCCTTAAAACTTGGATAGACAAATCATTTTTATCCGCATTAACAGAAATATATACTTGAGAAAAAAGCTTTTCTTTGAGCACTTTCTCTAGCTGTTTAAACACCCTATCCCCTTTTTATTGATTGAGTTTGATAAAATTCTTGCTCACAATTATCCATGCGCATTTTAAGATATTCTTTAGCCTTTGAAAGCTCCCATTCTCTAGGAATCACAACAGGCTCTAACATATAGTAGCGCACTTCACTAAAAGGCTTAGGAATTTCAAATTTATCCCAAGTATTAAATTGCCAAGCATTTTTGCAAATTACCCTACACACACTCACCCCCACACCTGATTTTTGAGCTAAAGCTACTACGCCATCAGCTATGCTATGTCTTGGTCCTTTGGGACCATCTGGAGTGATACCTACATCATAGCCTTCTTTTAAATGCTTAAGCCCTTCTATTAACACTCTAACCCCTCCTTTTTTGCTAGAACCCCTAATGTTCTTAAATCCAAAGCTTTCAAACAAACCTGCTGCAATAGAGCCATCAAAATGCTGGCTTGCAATGACATAAATATGGGGTTTTTTTAGTTTCAAATAGGAAAAACCAATCATGCCAAGTTCGCCATGCCAACAACTCACAATAAATTGTTTTTCACTCAAGCTATTAGCTAGAAAGTAATGATTTTTGCAAGTCTTATGCAATAGCCATAAAATCGCCCATGCCAAGCGTGGCACAATCTTTAACACTAAGTTTCGCCTAAATATTTTTAAGCTCAATTCTTACCCTTAAGCCTTATTCTTTACAAGCGCTTGCAAACGCCCCCCATCATTGGAGACAATTTCAACCTCTACAAGCTCGCCTAATTTTTTTTCATCTTTACAAGTTACTTCAATAAATTTTCCCGTATCACTACGCCCTTCAAAACCTACAATTTTACCCTCTTTTTCACGCATGCTTTCTATCAATACCACATGCGTTTTACCCACTTCAAGTTTTGCTTTTTCTTCTAAAATTTCCTTGTGCCTATTTTGTAATTTCTCTAATCTTAAAGATGAAACTTCTAAAGGCACTCTTTCTTTCCAAGCTCCCGCTTCAGTAAAGGGGCGTGGCGAATAAATAAAGCTATAGAGCGTGTCAAAGCGCACTTTTTCTAGCACATCCATAGTATCTTCAAAGTCTTCATCACTTTCATTAGGAAAGCCTACAATAATATCAGTGCTAATGCCCACATGGGGCACTAAGGATTTTAATTTCTCTACCCTATTTAAAAACCACTCTTTGCTATAGCCCCTTTTCATGGCTTTTAGTATTGCACTAGAGCCACTCTGTAAGGGCATGTGGATATTCTTACACACCTTAGGATTATTCGCAAATCTCTCTAAAAATTCATCATTCATATGCAAGGGGTGAGGCGAAGTGAATCTTATTCTTTCAATGCCCTTAATTTCGCTTAATTTATCCAACAAATCGCTAAAATTCACTTTTGCATGCTCACTACTAAAACGCACGCCATAATTATTCACATTCTGTCCTAAAAGCATCAGCTCTTTAGTGCCATTGCTAGCAAGTTTCTCGGCTTCTTTTAAGATTAAATCCATAGGAATAGAAATCTCTTTACCCCTAGTGTGCGGAACAATACAATAAGTGCATTTTTTATCACAGCCTATAGAGATGTTTAATAACGACCTAACTTCAGCCTTTTTCTCAAAAAACTCAAACGCATACGCGCTTTCATCATAATCAATAGCCACCTCAACGGCTTTTTCTTTGTGAATGACTTGAGAGATTTTAGACACATTCCTAGCCCCTAACACAAAGCTCACGCTTGGGGCTTTTTTGAGTATATCTGCTCCCATATGGCTTGCTGTGCATCCACAAACGCCAATTTTTGCACTAGGTTTTTTAATCTTAGCAAATTGACCGATTTCTGAAAATAATTTTCGCTCTGGTTTTTCACGCACACTACAAGTATTGATTAAAATCAAATCCGCTACTTTGGGGTCATTAGTTTCTTTATAGTCTAGTTTGGATAGCTCGCTTAATAAATGCTC
The DNA here is from genome assembly GCF_000259255.1 of Helicobacter cetorum MIT 00-7128. NCBI lineage: Bacteria > Pseudomonadati > Campylobacterota > Epsilonproteobacteria > Campylobacterales > Helicobacteraceae > Helicobacter > Helicobacter cetorum. Next base: position 1,070,804 of record NC_017737.1, on the reverse strand, counting down.
ACTATCCCTAGAATTCATAGCACAACCCATGGTTTCAATATAAACTTTCAACACAAGCCTTTAAATAATGTGTAATTCATAAAGAAAGTCTTTTTCATCAGTGCTTACTCTAATTTCATCTAAATATGCCATATGTCCTTTTTCTTTGAAAAAATCTACTACCTTAAGCATATCTTTATGAGCGTTTGAGGGAGCAAAATAAAAAATAGAGCGCTTATCTTCACTAAATTTTTTATACAAATCTTCTAATTCAACACTTTTTTGTTCAGACTTTCTTGTATTTTTAGCTAGGGCTAATTTCATCATTCTTCCTTAGTATTTATGTATTTAAATCTCTAATTCTAACGCATTCTATCTTTAAAACGAATTATTTTCTCTTAAATTACTTTTTTACCCCCTAAAAACAAACACTCCACTCCTTTAGCATGCAATAAGAATTGTAAAATTGCTTGTTCTTTAGTAAAACTTTCATCAAAACTAAACACGCTCAAATCCGCTCTCTTATTTTCTTTTATCTCACCATTATTTAACCCCAGAGCTTTAGCTCCATAATGTGTAGCCCCTAAAAGAGTGATTTTGGCTAATTCTAGTAAGGGCATGGGTTTTTGAGAAAATAAAAACGCCCTTAATTCATCTAAAAAATTCAGCGAAATATTAGAGCTCAAACCATCTGTGGCAATACTCACATTCAAATTTGCTTTTTTAACTTTTTCTAAATCCAAAACTTTCCCACTTAATAGGCGATTAGAAACAGGGCATGTGATTAAAAAAGCGTTTTTGACTTGTGCTTTAATTTTTTTCAACATTTTCAAAGATGCGAATTGATTATGCACAAATAAAGTATGCGTGTCTTTAAACATTTCAATGTATTCATTCACGCTCTTATAAAGCGATTGAGCATTAGTTTGGTTTAAAAATTTTTGATAGAAACTCTTAAACCACCCACTAGAGTTTTCTAACCATTCTAATTCTTCAAAAGATTCTAAAAAATGCGTAGAAAGTAGGCTTTGTGAGTCTTTGGCTAACTTAATGATACTTAATGCCATATCTTTTTGGACTGAATAAGGGGCATGCAAGGCTAGAGCGATTTTAAAACGCTCATTTTCTAACGCTTTTAAATCCCTAAATTGTGTCTCAAATATTTCTAGTCTTTCTAAGGAATAGCTACTTCCTAAAAACTCCATAAATACCACAGCATTTAAAGGGCTACTTTTAAGCAAATTGACTTCTTTAAGATAGCTAGAAATCGCCCCCACACTCCCCACTCCACTTTTTAGCTGTGTGTTTATAGCGTTTTGTATAGCTATCTCGCAATTTTGTAAAATCGCCCCCCTATTTTTCATCACGCTTTCTAACCAGTTCGCAAAGCTCCCATAATTAAAACTCGCTACATTGTTAGAAAACTCAAAATGAATGTGTGGGTTAATAAAGGCGGGTAAAAGAATGGAATTTTCAAAAAATTGTGTTTTTAAGTAGGGATATTTAAGCACTAGACTTTCATAATCGCCTACTTCAAGAATCTTTTCATCAAAGACTACGCCATAATCTTGTAAAACTTCGCATTTTTCATTACAAAGAAAAACTAAAGACGCCCCTATGATTTCTCGCATACGCCCCCTTTAAGAAACGCCGTTTGACCCTTTAAAATCATTCTTTGAACTACGCCTTGTAATTCTAAATCATAAAAGGGCGAATTTTTATTGCTAACCCTTTCTTTAGCATCTAAATCTACGATAATAAGATTAGCTATTTTATTTTCTTTAATCTCGCCTGAGTTTTGCCCTAAAAACTTTGCTTGATTGAATGCCATAACCTTAATAAGCTGTTGTAAACTTATGATATTTTTTTGAACCAAGAAAGTATAAGCCACGCTAAAAGCGTATTCTATACTCTCACACCCAAAAGCACTTTCTTCAAAAAGCTGTGCGTTAGAGTTTTTATGAGTATGGAGACTTGTTAGCATGGAGATTTCATTATTTCTTAAAGCAACTTGCAAGGCGTTTTGACTTTTTTTATCTCTTAAAGGGGGGGCAATTTTAAACCTAGGCTCATAATTTTTAATTACGCTTTCATCTAATACTAAATGGCTTAATGGCACTTGAATTTGTAAATTTGCCCCTAAATGATTAAAGGCTTTTGTAAGTTTTAGCGTAGCGATACTATTGATTTTATCTAAAAGCATAGGAATACCTAAGGCTCTAGAAACTTCCATAAAACGCACTAAATGAGTGTTTTCAAACGCATTGTCTATGAAGCTTTGCCCTAATTCATAGGCTAATTCCCCACTATTTAAGCTTTGAAAAGAATTTTCTAAGGACACTAAAAGGGGTAAGTTATAGGATTTTGCATAATGGCTGATGAGTTCTAAAAATGCATCACTTTGGGCGATTAAAACTTCCCCCCCTTGATTTTTAAGTGTAGCGATATCTTCTAACCTATTATCTTTAATTGCCATAATATTTTTAATATTACTTTGAGCGTGATTAAAAATATTAAGTAGCCCTACCCCACCTTTAAAAGCCTTTTGCCTTAAGTTTTCATAGCCTTCCAAACAAGTAACGCTTAAATCAATTAAGCTTGGCAATACAAATAAATTCTCACACTCAATCACTTCTTCGCTATCTTTTGGGCTTAAGTTTTCTTGTATCTCTATAATGAGAGAATCTTTTAAGCGAATATCCGCCACCCTTAAGTTCTCATCATCATAAAACGATGCGTTTTTTAACAGCATGTCTCCCCCCTAATTTTGTAAGAAATTTGTTAAGCTTTTCATAGAATCTGTCATAATCAACACCCCCATTAAAACTAGCACTAACCCTGAAATAATCTCAATCATGCGGTTGTATTTTTTTAATCGTTTTAAAAATAATAACGCCCTTTCTACCATTAAAGCCACTAATAAGAAAGGAATGGCTAACCCCATAACATACACTACCATAAGCAATAAGCCATAAGTATCCTTGCTCGCACTCATCATCACAATAGAAGTAAATATAGGTCCAATACATGGAGTCCACCCTAGGGCAAAACTCACTCCTAAAAGAAAGGGATAAAAGCGTTGCATACCATTAGATTTACTTGTAAAACGCACGCTTTGAGTCTTATACAAAAATGCAAAACGAAATAGCCCTAAAAAATGCAAGCCAAAGAGCAAGACAATGCCCCCAGAAATATAATTCACCCATCCCCCTACAAAGCTATGAATAAGCTTTGCCATAGACATGCCCACACCCAAAAACACGAGCGAAAATCCTATAACAAACATCAAGGATTTTAAAAAGACCGAAACCCTTTTAGCCTTACCATCCTTAATATCTTCTAAAGAAATTTGAGAGATATAAGACATATATGCTGGAATTAAAGGCAACACACAAGGGCTTAAAAAAGTCAAAACCCCAGCTAAGAGCGAAGTTAAAAAAGGCGTTGTCTCAAATAAATTTATCAGCGTGTTATCAAGCATAATTTTTAATCCTTATTTTATTACTTATCCAAAATACCATATCTTATACCATAATCTCTTCAATTTCTATCACTCAAAAACTTGCTCTAAAAAATATGTGCTAATATGTGCTTTTATATTCAATTTTCAAAGCAAAGTCTTTCATCATCTAGCCTATCACTTAATCTTAGGCACAATTTCGTTATTTTCTACCACAAATTCAACACTACTATTTTCTTTAATCTTATCTTCTAAGATAAGCTCAGCAAGCTTATCTTCTATCATTTCATATAACGCTCTTTTTAAGGGTCTAGCCCCATAGAACCTATCAAAACCCACTTGAGCTATCAATTCTTTTGCTTTTTGGTCTAATTCTATGCTAATGCCCCTTTCAAACGCCTTTTTTTGAATGCCTTCAAAGAGTATCCCCACAATATTAGTAATGGCGTTATTATCTAATGCGTTAAAGGAAATAATTTCATCTAAGCGGTTCAAAAATTCTGGCTTAAAGACTTGTTTTAAGCTCTCTTTGATAGCCTTTTGTTTATCCATTTCGCTTAAATGCTCATCTAAAAGCACGCCACTAGCTACATTACTTGTAAGAATTACAATCGTGTTTTTGAAATCCACTTTCACACCCTTACTATCGGTCAAATGCCCTTCATCTAAAACTTGCAACAAGAGATTAAACACATCAGGATGAGCTTTTTCCACTTCATCTAGTAGCACCACACTATAGGGCTTTCTTCGCACCGCCTCTGTTAATTGACCACCTTCTTCATAGCCTACATACCCAGGGGCAGCTCCTATAAGACGACTTATAGCATGCTTTTCCATATACTCACTCATATCAATTCTAATGAGATTTTTATCGCTATCAAACAAGAATTGTGCTAGGGCTTTTGCACTCTCTGTTTTACCCACCCCAGTAGGTCCTAAAAAGAGAAAGCTCCCTATAGGCTTATTGCTATCACTAAGTCCAGCCTTATTTCTTTTAATCGCTTTAGCAATCGCTTTTAAAGCCTTGTCTTGCCCTACAACCTTTTTTTGTAGCTCGCTTTCAATGTTTAAAATCCTTTCTTTTTCGCTTTGGAGCATTTTTTGAATAGGAATTTGAGTCCATTGACTCACAATCTCGGCGATATTGTTCTCTGTTAAAGCGTTTTGTAATAACGCTCCATTTTGTTGCATAACTTCCCATTTATGTTGCAATTCTTTTTCTTTCTTTTCATTTTCAGGGATTTTAGCGTATTCAATTTCAGCCGCTTTTTGATAATCCCCATTGCGTTTAAATCTCTCAGCCTCACGCCTTAAGCTCTCTGTTTCTGATTTTAGGCGTGAAATTTCTCTAAACACTTCTTTTTCATTCTCAAATTGTGCCTCTAATTCTCTTTTTTCTTCCTTCAAATCGCTCAATTCTTTAAGAATTTCTTGCGTGCGTTTGAGATTGCTCTCTTTGTTTTCCATTTCAAGGGCTTGTTTCTCTACTTCTAATCTTTGGATTTGTCGTTTAATAAGAGAGAGTTTTGCAGGTTCAGATTCCATTTGCATTTTTAATTGAGCCGCCCCTTCATCAATCAAATCAATCGCTTTATCGGGTAAAAATCTATCCGTAATATAACGGCTAGATAGTTTAGCACTTGCGACTAATGCAGAGTCATTGATAGTGATATTATGGTGCGTTTCTAAAGTCTCTTTAAGCCCTCTTAAAATCTGTAAAGCATCATTAATGCTAGGTTCATTAAGCATAATAGGTTGGAAACGCCTTTGTAATGCCATGTCTTTTTCAAAATATTTGCGGTATTCCTTTAAAGTAGTCGCTCCAATAGTGTGTAATTCCCCCCTAGCTAACGCTGGTTTTAAAATATTAGCCGCATCCATACCCCCCTCACTTGCCCCAGCCCCCACAATAGTGTGGATTTCATCAATAAATAAAATCACATTAGCGCTTTTTTTAACTTCTTCAATAACCTTTTTCAAACGCTCTTCAAACTCGCCCCTGTATTTTGCCCCCGCAACTAACAAACTCAAATCTAAAGCAATAACTCGCTTATTTAAAAGTGTTGTAGGCACTTCTTTATTGACAATGCGTTGGGCTAAACCTTCTACAACAGCCGTTTTCCCCACTCCCGGCTCACCTAACAAAATAGGGTTATTCTTAGTTTTTCTAATCAAAATTTGCATCATACGAATGATTTCTTCATCTCTTCCGATAACGGGGTCAAGTTTATTTTCTAAGGCTTTTTGAGTTAAATCAATACCAAATTTTTCTAAACTCTCTAAATTAGAATCATCATTTTTATCTTGAATAGTCGCACCTTTTCTTAAAAACTCTAAAGTTTTTTGCAATTCTTTGGTGTCTAAATAGGGCTTTAAAACACTCTCAAAAAGACTCATATTAGCCAAAAGATAAACATCTACAGCCACAAACAAATCGCCCATTTTAGCGCTCAAGCCTTGAGCGTTTTCAAAACTTTGTATTAAGGCATGACTTAATTGAATATCTTGCTTATTGATTTGTGAAACTTTAGCTATTTTTTCTATTTCACTCTGAATACTAAGTCTTAAAGCTTGAATGTCTATAGACATCTTTTGTAGGGCTTGAATGAGTATGCCTTGTGAGTTATTAAGCATAGCAAAAAGCATGTGCAAGGGCGTGATTTCAGCGTTTTTATGGTGTAAAGCTAGAGCTAACGCACTATCTAAACTCTCTTGCAATTGATTAGTCATCTTTTCAAACAAATTCATCATAAACCCCCTTAGAGTTTTTAATCTAAAATCTTTACTATTTTACACTATTTTATTATAACTCTCAAAGGTTTTTAAAGAAAGCTTACAATAATGATAGACTATCTAAAATACGCTTTTTAGACAACTCGCAATATTCTTTTTCAATTTCTAAACCCACACTAAAACGCCCCAAAGCATTTGCTTCCAAAATAGTTGTGCCAGAGCCACTAAAAGGGTCAAAAATTGTATCTTCTAAGAAAGAAAACAATTTAATACAACGCCTTGGTAATTCTCTTGGAAATGGGGCTGGGTGTTTTAGGCGTTTTTTTGATTCGCCACTAAAACTCCATAGCCCATTTGTATAGAGTAAAAACTCCTCTTTATTAATCGTAGAAGTTTGTTTTTTGCGTTTGTATTCATTCTTATAAAGAATAATAATCAATTCCACAGGAGCAATGGCATAAGGTGCTGATGCTTGTAGCCAACTTCCCCAAGCGGTGCGTCTTGAAATATTGCTTTCATTCCAAATAATGGTATTTTGATACTTCCAACCGCATTCTTTTGCTACTGCTGTAATGTCTGCCCCTAAACTTTGTTTGCCGTGTTTATTAGTGTCTAATGGGACATTCAAACAAAGTCTTGCTTGTTCCTTACCCCAAACATAACAATTTTTAAGCCAATTTTTACACCACTCCAAATAATCATCATAAGCTCTAAAATCATTGCTTCCTTGATATTCAATACTCAAATTATAAGGCGGTGAAGTTACACACAAATCATAAAAGCCTTTTTCAAAAGTCTCTAAAACGCTCACATCACCATGATATAAATTTAATTTATCCAAACTAAAATAAGGGGTTTGTTTCACAAAAGCTCTTTTAAATCTTCTAATAAATTTTCTATGCCCTTAATTTTAGAGCTTTTATCAAATTCACTCTTAGCCAAATAGATGCCATCTAGTTCATACTCCATAACAATTCGTGCTTTTTTAGGCTTATCTTTAAAACTGATTTCATCATCATTATCCGGAGTTATCATAAAGACTTTAATATGAGAAGTTATAGGCGATTGTAAGAGTTTTAATTTCCAATAAGGTGTCTCTGTGAAACGCTCTCTAAAAGAATTTTTAACCGATAAAATCGCTAAAATGTTTATATTATCGTTGTTTGTTTGATAAAGAATAATATCTCCATCCGGTAACACACTATACTCGCCAAAATGCACAAGCAAGGCTCGTTTGACTTTATCAAGCTCCAAAGGTATATTCTTAGCCCTTAAAATTTTATCATTTGTGATTTTTACATTGTTTTTAAGACAAAAATCTTGTAATAAAAGTTCTATGATTTTTTCTAACGCTCTTCCTATAGCACTTACAAAGCCTTGTCTAGCCAAAATACTAGCCTCTTCTTTGCTTTTGCCTTGATTAATATAATCGCTAACTTTGCTATTAAAAAAGCGTTCTTTTTCTTGTGCGTAAAAAACTTGTAAAGACTTATAAGGCTCAGAATGCGAGTTAATAAAATCTTTAAAATGTTCTAAAATCGTGTCTGCTAAACTCAATTCAAATACCTTATTGATAGAAATAGGTAAAATTATAGTATAAAGCTTTTTGATAGTTGCTGATACTTTTAAATTCTTTAACTATCCTTTGTAAAGCTCTCAAAGGTTTTTAAAACGCCATGAGCGATTAATTTCACACTCTCTAAATCCAAATTCGCATAACAAGGCAAAGAGATTTCAGCGTGATAAAAATTCTCGGCACTTTTTAGGGGAGCTATATTAAAAAGCTCTTGATACAAGCTGTATTGATAGATAGGCTTGTAATGCACTTGAGCTAAAATGCCAAGCTTGTGCAAACTCTCTAAAATTTGCTTTTTAAATTTAAAAAATCGCTGGTGAATCAAAATGGGATAAAGATGGTTAGAACTTTTATGCTCTAAAAGGGGGTGTAAGGGGGTGAAATAAGGGTTATCTTTAAAAATCCTATCATAGACTAGAGCGATTTCTTCTCGTTTTTGCATTAAAAGGGGGGCTTTTTTAAGCTGGCTCAAACCCAAAGCACTTTGGATTTCATTCAAGCGGAAGTTATACCCTACGCTTTCTACTTCGCCTTCAAAAAAATCTTTTTTGAGCATTCCATGAGAGCGAAATAATTTCATTTTTTCAAATAATTCGCTATTGTTTGTTACTATAGCTCCCCCTTCAGCCGTAGTTATAGGCTTAATGGCATGAAAACTAAAAACACTCGCTAACGCAAAACCCCCTACCTTTTGATTTTGATACTCGCTTCCTAGGGCATGTGAACTATCAGAAAGAAAGCTCAAAGAATGCTTTTTGCAAAGCTTTTGAATGCTTTCAATTTCTACGCTTTTACCCGCATAATCCACACTCACTATGGCTTTGGTTTTTTCTGTAATCAATTTTTCTAGGGCTAATGCATCAATATTGCCATCATTTTTGATTTCAGCAAATACAGGCTTGTAGCCACTCTCTAAGAGCATGTTAGTGGTAGCTACAAAACTTATAGGGGTAGTAATGACTTCATTGCAACTAGCATTAAAATCGCTAAAATTTCTATAGAGTGCTAAAAGAGCCGAAGTCGCACTATTAAATACTAATGCATGTTTAACGCCCAAAAACTCACATAATGCTTCTTCAAATAAAACAGAATATTTGCCCTGTGTGAGTTGCGTAGAATTTAGAACTTCTAAAACAGCCCTTTTATCATCTTCATCTAAGCAAGGCTCACTATAAGCAAACTTTTTCAAGCGAGTAACTCCTGCAAGCGAGATGGAGTGATTTTTTCAATGTTATGAGCGTTTTGAAACTTCTCAAAATTAAGACTATTTTTGTCTAAAGTATCGTATTTTGTGGAGCTAATGGCTTTGCTTAACTCTTTTTTCCATTGATTAAGAGCATTTTGTATGCTCTCTCTCTCTGTTTGTAAGTTTTGTGAAAAGTCCCTTAAAGCTTGAGAATCGCTCATTTTTATATCACTTGGGGCTTGCAACTCTGAAATATAATGATTTTCTAAAGGAATTTGACTAAAAGCTTGATAAGTTTTATTGAGATGATTTTTAACTTCATCAAAACTATCTGCTTGATTTTGTAAAGAGTCCTTGGAGAGTGAAATAAGTTCTTCTATATCCTTATGCATGCTTGTTAAATCTTTAAGGCGTTTTTGTAAGTTCCCTATGGCGATATTATCGGACTTAATATGCTGTGCAAGTTCGTTTATTGGTGTAGTCTCTAAAGAATTTGTCAATTCTTTTTGATTGTTTTCAACAGCCATCTTAGGCTGTTTATTATGATAGCTTCTTGCTACTAGGTTTTGACTATAATTGTGAATCTTAGGCATCCTATATCCTTATTTCATTTAATTTTCAAACAAAACAAGCAAATTTTATTCCTAAAAAAACCCCCATAATAACATACCTATTCTAAAATTCTAAAAAAATAACTTTTATTAAATCCCCCCCTATTCAATCTCTTAATCCTAAAACCCCCACACATACCCAACATAATAAACATACTCTCTTTTATAATTCACTTTAAGATTAGCTGTGTCAATATATCTTTGACTAAGCATAGGAATCTTAACGCCCAATTCAATACCATGATGACTAAGAATATTAGTTCTTAATCCAAAATCAAACAAACATTGAAAATGAGTCGCTCTAATTTTATCTTTCATATTACTAGAATACTTTCTAGTAGCCAACCATGAATTACCTGCTACTTGAAATCCTCCAAAGATTCCATAACTAGCTAGTTTATTTTCAAAGATATTCACTAGAATATCTAAACCTACACCATAAGTAAGCATGTTCATATTAACTTGATTAGTGTTTCTTTGACTTAAGACTCCATAGTTATAATCTAAGAAAGCATAATATCTTAATCCAAATTGTCCGTATTTCTTTTTACTTTCTCTATTGCCTTTAATATAATGATTAAACATTTGTTTATAGCCACCCTTGATTCCAAAGCCTAGCATATAACCTTGTTGTTTGCTTTCTATAACTTTATCATTGTTAGTGAATGTAGTCGTAGGTGAGCTTAAGTAGTTCATGTTATTAAACATACTCGCTAAAGTGCTCAGACTTGCTAAGGCTATGGGTTTAGAAACTTGTAGAGTATTGTAGGTAGCTTGGTGTTGTTGAGAGAGAGTATTAGTAGAGTTGGTGGGTAGAGCCATAAAAGTAAAATGCAAGGTTTGTTGGTCAGCTTTGGGTAGAGATGTGTTGATATTGTTAAGGATTTGCTTGATTTGGTTTTTATTAAGGTAACTTCCACCTTGTTGGTAATGTGGGTTATTTTTCCATTGCTCGTTATAGAAATTACCAAAGCTTTGAATTGCCACACCTATTTCTTTAGGATTATGAGAGTTAAGGGCGTTAGCTATGTTGCCCATATTGTTCCACCAATCTGAAACAGCATGATAGAGTTGTTGTGGGGTTTTTATTTTAGGCGTATATTGGTATTCACTGCAGTTGCCACTGCAACCATCAGCAGGCACAAATGAACCACTAATAACAACGCTTGAATTTTCCTTAACACCATTTTTTGTTTGACCACTAAGAACAGTAATATGCACTGTAGTTGGGCTATTCATAACAATACCCCACATCCATGCACTTAGTTGCATGTTAAAATTAGAGCTTTGGGCATCATAAATAGGAATATCTGTAAGCATTTTATCAATAATATTAAGGGCTTGTTGCTTATCATTTGAATTGGCTAAAGCACTAATCTTATTTTTTAATGTTGTCATGGCTGAAGTAAAAGCACTTGCACTACCTATAGCGTCGGCAGTCTCCATAGTTTTTTGAAATTCATTGCTGGCTTTATTAAGGAGTTGCTTATAGGTTGGAATAAGTTTGGGGTCTATCTTTTCTATTAAATTTTGCAAAGTAGGAGGTGATACAAGTTTGCCACAATCATTAGACTTAAAAGCACAACCATTATAAACTTCATTACTAAAGAAATTGACATATTGTTTTCTAAAGTGTTGGAACGCATAGCTTAGTGCGTAAGCGTAATTCACATCTTTTTGATTTTTAGCTATGCCTTGTAGCATTTGAAAGAGCATAAGAGAGTTGATACCAAAGTTAGGGGTCAAATAGGCATGTGGAGTTATTTTTGCACCTTCATTTTCGCTCCACCCTATAAGCCCATTTTGTAAAATCTCTTTATCTGTAATGGTGTCATTCCTACCGATAGTGTTTGCATTCAAATCATCAATGATTGTTTTTAAACTTTCAGTTATGCTTGAGCTATTGAATGCTTGATTAGAGTTTAAAGCACTTAAAATACTTTGAACCTTTGTTTTTATGGTATTTAGAGTTATGTTATGCTGAAATCCTTGTTGATAATATTGACCATTCATCATGCCATTTAACTCTTCTAAATAACCCTCCAAATACCCCTTAATAGATGAAAGTCTTAAACTATCAAGGCTTTTAAGCACTTCTGTAGTAGAGGTAGGGCTAGAATGAGTGGCGTAGTTATTTGTTATAAGTGTTGGTTGTTCTTTAGAATGTGTTTGAATAAGATTAGTAGTTGGATTATTTTTTATAAGTTGCAATAATTCATTGGTTTGAATCATCACTAAACCTAAGCTCATAATGCCCACACCATTTTGAGTGATTCCTGCATTTAATTGCAAGCTTTTAGCTAGATTTTCTATTTGAGGGTTTTTAAACAAGCTAGGGTCTTGTTGTAAAGCTTGTAAAACATTGATAGCTTGTTTTTGAATGTTTAGTTGAGCGAGTTGTGTTTTTTGCTCTGCTGTAGCACTACTACCTAAAGTGTTTATTTGGTTTTGTAAATTTGTGATTTGACTAGAGACACCATTAGAAAGCGTGTCTAATTGATTAGAGTTTAGTAAAGGCACCTTTAGGGGAGAATATATACCCCCCCCCCAAAGAATCGTTGGGGTTGTAGTTAGGATTAGTCATAGAAGAGTTTTCTTTCATTTGTGCCATTTGATAGTTAGCTCCAAGAAAGAAAGAGCTTTCTTCAGCCATTAAAGAACTAGCTAGACTTAAACTTAAGGCACTAAAAAGTTTTATGGTGTGATGAGACATAAGAATTTCCTTTTTTAAAATGATTTTACGAATGAAAATAAGCTTGAATTGTAGCAGAAAAGTTCTAAAATGAGAAATTGAAATTTGAGTTTAAAAATAAAGAGCTTAGAAAAAGAAAAACAAAGAGATTTTTAATCGCTTAAAAATTTGAAGTCTGTTCTAAAAATCCCCTAGTTAATACTAGAGGATAGAAAAATCTTTAAGAAACCTTAAGAATTTTCTTCTAAATACTTGGTATGGATTTTTGCCTGCTTGAAATCGGCATTATCAAGCATTTCAATATGAAAAGCAATGGTTGTTTTAATGCCCTCTACCTTAAATTCTTTCAAGGCTCTTTTCATCTTAGCGATAGCTCTTTCTCTATCTTCAGCCCAAACAATGAGTTTACCTATCATAGAATCATAATGTGTAGGCACAACATAATTGGCATGCGCATGTGAATCAAGGCGCACATTCAAGCCACCCGGTGCAATCCATTCAGTGATTTTACCCGGACTTGGATAGAATTTTTTAGGGTCTTCTGCAGTAATCCTACATTCTATCGCATGTCCTTTGCAAGTAAAACTTTCTTGCTTGGGCAATTCCTCGCCCTCAGCAATTTTAATCATCCATTCAATAAGATTTAATCCGCTTACCATTTCACTAATCGTATGTTCTACTTGCAAGCGAGTGTTCATCTCCATAAAATAAAAATCTTTCATATTGGAATCTAGCAAAAACTCAAAAGTTCCAGCCCCTACATAGCCAATATATTTAGCCGCTTTTACAGCTGTTTCTAACAAACGCTTGCGCACACTCTCTTCTAAAACAACTGCTGGGGTTTCTTCAATAAGCTTTTGTTGGCGCCTTTGCACAGAACAATCCCTCTCGCCTACATGAATAACATTGCCATGCTTATCGGCTAAAATTTGCACTTCAATATGCTTGGGCTTATGGATAAACTTCTCTAAATACACGCTCCCATCACCAAATGCGCTTAATGCCTCTGCCTCTGCAGAGAGATAGAGATTTTTCAATAAAGATTTGTCTTGCACCACACGCATGCCTCTGCCTCCCCCACCAGCAGCAGCTTTTATCATCACAGGATAGCCAATCTTTTCAGCTAATTCTTCTGCCTCTTTATAACTTTTAAGAATACCTTCACTTCCCTCAATCACAGGCATTCCGGCTTTTTTCATCACGCTTTTTGCCTTAGACTTATCGCTCATTAGCGCCATAACTTTCGCACTTGGCCCTATAAACTCCAAAGCATGATGAGAGCAAATCTCTACAAAATTTTGATTCTCACTCAAAAACCCATATCCGGGGAAAATTGCATCAGCCTCAAATAACTCTGCCGCACTAATGATTGCAGGGATATTCAAATAACTCTCGCTTGATTTAGCTCCACCTACACACACCTTTGCATTAGCTGTGTTGAGATAATGTGCATCTTTATCCGCAATAGAATAAATTGCAACAGACTCTTTACCCATTTCTTGAATGGTTTGAATGGCTCTTAAGGCAATCTCACCACGATTGGCAATTAAAATGCGTGAGAGTTTTTTCTTTTCTACTTTTTTATTTTCTGCCATGGAATTAGAGCTTTTCAATCTTAATCAATTTAGTGCCATATTCTACCGGCTGAGCATCTGCAACTTCAATAGAAACAACCTTGCAAGGATATTCCACTTCAATTTCATTCATAATTTTCATAGCCTCTACTATGCCTATGACTTGACCCTTTTTGAGTGTATCGCCTACTTTTATATAAGGCTCAGCTCCCGGAGATGGCGCATGGTAGAAAGTCCCTACCATAGGTGAAAGCACAAAATCTTCTTTCTTATCTACAATAGGCGTGCATACCATAGGCACAGGGGCTTGAGTAGCTGGCATACTAGCCTCTATTGCCATAAGCGGAGCAGAAACATTAGTCATAGCAGGTGCATTTGAATTTTTATGCTTACTAAAAGCAGATTCTTTATCCAATACCAACTCAAAATGCTCATGTTTTAGTTTTAGATGCCCTAAATCAGAAGTCTTAAATTCTTTTATCAGCTCTTCAATTTCAGAAAGATTCATTATGATACATTCCTTTTTCTATACTTAATGATACGCCCTAGACGCCCTACTAATTGTCTTAAACAAATAAGCGCTCTAAGCAAATAATTCTTGTTATAATAACATAATTATTATAAAAACTTTAAGGCTACCAACGCCCTATATTATAACGAAACAGAGTTAAAGGAACTAAATGGGATTAAAATCGGATTCTTGGATAAAAAAGATGAGTTTAGAGCATGGCATGATTAGCCCTTTTTGCGAAAAACAAGTCGGTAAAAATGTGATTAGTTATGGCTTGAGTAGTTATGGGTATGATATTAGGGTGGGAAGTGAATTTATGCTTTTTGATAACACCAACGCTTTAATTGACCCTAAAAACTTTGACCCTAATAATGCGACTAAAATTGATGCGAGCAAAGATGGCTATTTTATCTTGCCAGCTAATGCATTCGCTTTAGCTCATACGATAGAATATTTTAAAATGCCAAAAGATACTTTGGCGATTTGCTTGGGTAAAAGCACTTACGCAAGGTGTGGGATTATTGTGAATGTTACGCCCTTTGAGCCGGAATTTGAAGGCTATATTACCATTGAAATTTCTAACACCACGAATTTACCTGCCAAAGTCTATGCGAATGAAGGCATCGCTCAAGTGGTGTTTTTACAAGGCGATGAAATGTGTGAGCAAAGCTATAAAGATAGGGGCGGTAAGTATCAAGGTCAAGTTGGTATTACGCTACCTAAGATTTTGAAGTGATTTTAATAACTTTTAAAAACAACAATGATTAAGTCCTTTTAAGTTACAATGCCATTTTATAATTCAACTCAAAAAAGGAGTTTTTATGCAAAATATTTTAAATTGGCATTTATATAAGCTTAACAAAAAATTAGATAAGTTTGAACTAGAGGGTTCTTTGTGTTTTGGCAATAACAAGCTGGTTGAAAATTGCTATAGCATTAAAAAGCCTAGCAATATTGGATTACAAGAGAAGAATATTCAAAAAGATATTGAAACTTCAAGATGGCTTACAGAAATTCAAAGAGAAAGAAATCTTATCATTGAGCGCAAACAAAAAGAAGAGCAAAGTAAGAGATTTCAAAAAGCTTATCAAGCTTTTTTAGAAAACTGCAAGCCTAATGGCATTAAGCGCTTTGATTATGATGAGGGTTATGGAAAATTCTTAGCCGAGTGTAATGACAACCATACAGAGCAACCATTAGAAAAACCATTAAACAATAATCTTAACTCTCAAAACACAAACAAAAAACCACAAAACAATATCAAAATGTTTGACTATTTTAACAACCCTATGCTTAGATATTAAAATGAAAAAAGTGCTTTCTATAACCAAAAACATAACTTTTTGGTTATCGGCACTTGTTGGAGGATTGATTATTTTTTTTCTAACTTGGTGCTATCTTTTCAGCTCTCTTTCACTCCATATAAAGAAAAAAGGGAAGATTGACATTGAAATAGCACAAAAAGAAATAGAGATTAAAAAAATTGCAATAGAGACCAATAAGCTTAAAGAAAAGAATATTGCAACAGAATTACAAATGAAAGAAGAGAGAATAAAATTTATAAGCGATTTGCTTAAAAAATTAGAAAGTAATTGTCAAAAAAAAGTTAAATTTTTTTCATATGGCGACAAAGGCTTATCTTTTGAGTGTGATTAATGTCTGATATTGTGAATAAAAAAGCTTTATTTGTTGTTATAAAAATCATTATTTGGTTACTAGCTCTTTTTGGTGGCTTGATTATCATCTTTTTTATTTGGCTCTATTTAGGTAGCTCTTTTGAATTTACGCTTAATATTCCTACTAATACAATAAAAGACAAAAAAGAAGTTACACAAAAAGAAATAAAGCCTTCAACGCTGAAAAAAGAAAAAGAAGAGTTGGCTAATAAATTTCTACAAAGAGCAAAAGAGATTTGCGGTTTAAAAGGATTAGAAGAATTTGAATACAATGATACTAATTTTGCTTTTAAATGCAACAATAAAATCCCACAATAGTAGTTTGCTAACATAAAAAATAAAAACATACGATCAAAAATCGCTTGCAAATCAAAAAATAGCTCTCAATTAATTATCGCAATTTTTTAGCATTGGTAAAAAAATTCCATTGAGTGTTTCAGTATTTCTTTAAAAATAGTTGAACTATTTTAATTTCACCCATCTAAACCTGCGCCAAGCTTGCTACAAATACGCATGCACTCTCAGATTTTAGCACCATAGGCATAGGAGCGCTATAAATTCTATGTGTTTTAAATCGCTCTCTTTCTTGCTCGCTAAATCCCCCTTCAGGTCCTATGATAATGCCATTTTCAGCATTCAAACTTGTTTGCAATTTTTCACCATTAAAATCCAAAATACTTGCTTTAGGATAAGCCATTAGCACTTCCTTTAAATTTTTAAGCACCTCTAATTCCATTAAATCGCTACGCCCACATTGCTCACAAGAATTAATCAAAATTTTTTCAAAACGCTCCATTTTAGCACTATCCAAACGCTCATTATGTTGGCTGAAATCAGCATAAAACAAACTAAGCTTGCTTACGCCTAGCTGATTAAGAAAAGGTAAAATCTTTTCAATGCTTTTTAACTCAATCACGCTTAAAATCAAATGCGCTTTTTTAGAGGGAATAACCTCTAGTTCTTTTTGCTCTATTAGCTCTAAAAGGGCGTATTTTTTAGTGATTTCTATATGTTTATAGGTGTATAAAAATTTATCTTTTAGGTTTCGCAAATCTAACAAACTCATATTTTTTACACGCCTTGAGCGATACAAATGCGTATAACTCTCGCCCTCAATTTTTAAAGTAGGCTCTTTAGCTAAAGAATGATAAACAAAGCGCATTCAAAACACCATAAGCATAACAATTGCTAACACTTCAATAAAATAAAGTATTTTGGTTTTTATAACATAATTTTGCATGCGAACCTCTCTAGTAATAGCAAATTTCACGCTTTTATGACGCTTAATTTCAGCCACTAACACCATTAAAAATACTGCCAACATTAAGCTTGCTTTCCAAGAAAATTCAAATTGTTGCATAGCCCAAATAAAAATTCCACTTAAAAACGCAATACTTAAAAGAATATAAATTGCTGGCATAACAAGATAGATTTTCCTATTAAGCTTAATAAAATTCTTCTCCCTATAAAGGGTGTAGAGATTAATGATAAAAGCAATAACCAATAAAGATGCAAATATAATATGAATCAATAAAGATTGTGCCATAACATTATTTGGCGACAAAAGAGCCTGAAAATCAATTCCAAACATCTAATTTTCCCTTTTTTGTTATTTTGATTAACTCTATTATTCTATCATGCGACAATGAGTTTATCTAATGAAAATAATTATAATTTAAATAGCAGTGCAATGAAATCCCCTAAAGAGGCGGTCATTCTTTTAAACATGGGGGGGCCAAACAGCCTTTATGAAGTAGAAGTATTTTTAAAAAACATGTTTGATGACCCTTGTATACTTACCATTAAAAATAATTTTATGCGTAAAATGGTTGGTAAAATGATAGTTAATGCTCGGGTAGAAAAATCCAAAAAAATCTATGAAAAATTAGGTGGAAAGTCCCCCTTAACCCCCATTACATTCGCCCTTACCAAGCGCTTGAATGAATTAGATTCTTCACGCTTTTATACCTATGCTATGCGCTATACTCCTCCTTATGCACCTATGGTTTTACAAGACTTAGTTTCAAAAGAGATAGACAGCTTAGTGTTATTTTCTATGTATCCACAATACTCTAGCACTACCACTCTTTCTAGTTTTAATGACGCTTTTAAAGCGCTCAAATCTATAGAAGGCTTTCGCCCTAAAGTGCGAGTCATAGAGCGATTTTACACAGCTCCCAAACTCAATGAGATTATTTTAGACACAATTTTAGCCACCTTAAAAGGGCAAAAGAGCGAAGATTTTACGCTGATTTTTTCCGTGCATGGCTTACCTCAAAGCATTATTGATGCGGGCGATACTTACCAAAAAGAATGCGAACACCATGTAAGCTTATTAAAAGAATTAATGCAACAGAAAAATATTAATTTTAAAAAAGTATTACTTTCTTATCAATCCAAACTAGGGCCTATGAAATGGCTAGAGCCAAGCACAG
Organism: Helicobacter cetorum MIT 00-7128; assembly: GCF_000259255.1. Classification (NCBI taxonomy): domain Bacteria; kingdom Pseudomonadati; phylum Campylobacterota; class Epsilonproteobacteria; order Campylobacterales; family Helicobacteraceae; genus Helicobacter; species Helicobacter cetorum. The sequence continues at coordinate 1,052,371 of NC_017737.1, read as the reverse complement.
AAAGCTTGATAGAAGAACATCGCAAATCTAATATTATCATTTATCCCTTAGCTTTCACAATTGATAATTCCGAAACGCTCTATGAGTTAGAAATCCAATACCGCTTAATGGCCAAACGACTAGGTATTAAAGAGTATTTAGTTTGTCCATGTCTAAATGACTCCTTAGAATTTGCTAAGCTTATTGTGGAATTGGTTCAAGAATCATCATCACAAATTTTACAAAAAAATGATTGTATAGTATGATTATCGCTTTGTTAAATTATTTTAAGTAGTAAGTAGTGTTAACACTTGTTTTTGTAAATTATAATCTCAATATAAAGGTCTTATACCATGCATAAATTTTCCTTTCCTATTAAAAATAGTTTTAGTGCTATTTTGTTAGTGCTATTCATCTTAATGGGGTGTAAATCAGATAGTGCGGATAATCTAAATGACACTCTTTTAAGTTCAGGCTCTCAAAGCTCTAAAGAATTAGAAAATGAGCGAGAAAATATAGATAAAAAAAGCTATGCGGGCTTAGAAGATATTTTTTTAGATACTAAGATGATTACTCCTAATAACAAACTCATGCTTTTGATTTTTGGGCGCAATGGTTGCTCATATTGCGAACACTTAAAAGAAGATATTAAAAACGTCAAAGAATTGCATGATTACATTCAAACACATTTTAACGCTTACTATATCAATATTAGCTATTCTAAGTTACACAACTTTAAGGTTGGCACTAAAAACGATATGAAAGAAATCAAAATGCCCACAGAACAACTAGCTCAAATCTATGGCGTTCAATCTACACCCACTATCATCTTTTCTGATGAAAGCGGAAAAACTATCTATGAATTGCCCGGCTATATGCCCTCAACACAATTTTTGGCTGTGCTTGAATTTATAGGGAATGGGGAATACAAAAAAACCAAAAACGATAAGGAATTTACCCAACACCTAAAGTCTTATATCAAGTATAAAACAGACCTTAAAAGAGAACAAGACAAACAAAACTCAACTTCTAAAGGCTCTTAATGAAAAACTTCAAGGCTTTATGCTCTTTTTTATTGGCCTCTTTTTGGGTAGCTATCCCCTTAATGGCACTCTATGCGAGCGCTTGTGCTATTGCTACTTTTATAGAGAATGATTATGGCACACCCGCTAGTAAAGCCATTATCTATGGCACAACTTGGTTTAACTTCCTACATGCCTATTTATTAGTGGTGCTGATAGGCACTTTTATTGCCTCAAAAGCTTTAGAGCGCAAGAAGTATGCGAGCATCTTTTTTCATAGTTCGCTAATTTTAATTATTTTAGGAGCTGGAATCACACGCTTTTTTGGAATTGAGGGCACGATACACATACGAGAAAATGACGCTCAAAGCGCTTTTAAAAGCAGTGATACTTTTTTAAATATCACTCTTAATGACACCACTACCCTTTCGCTTAAGTCTAAAATTTCAATTTACTCTAAGCACCTAACCCCTATTCATACAACCCTAAACAATAAGCCCCTTATTTTAGAGCCTTTAGAAGTCTATAAAAAAACTGCCGACAAGAAAGACAATAGCACTATTTTGGTTTTAAAAGCCACTTATAATCAAGTTAGCCAAGAATTTAAACTTGTCAAAAACAACAATAATGAGGGGCTTACTCAAACACAAGATTTTAATGGCGATAAACTCTCGCTAAGTCTTGGAGCTACCTATATTGAATTGCCTTTCAAAATCAAATTAAAACGCTTTGAATTAGAGCGCTATGCAGGCTCTATGAGTCCCTCTTCTTACGCCTCTGAAGTAGAAGTCTTAGCACTAGATAATACTCTAATCAAACCCTATAGGATTTTTATGAATCATGTATTAGATTATAAAGGATATAGATTCTTTCAAACTTCTTATGATACTGATGAAAAAGGCACTATCCTTTCTGTTAATAAAGACCCGGGCAAGCTCCCCACATATTTAGGCTATGGAATGCTTATTTTAGGAGCGTTATGGCTTTTATTTACCAAAGAGGGGCGTTTTCAAAAACTCTCACGCTTTCTAAAATCCCAACAAATTGCAAGCTTTTTGCTCGCCTTAGCACTAGCTGGTCCCTATATGCACGCTACAGAAACTCAAAAAATTGATATGCATGGAGGGCAAAAATCAAACACTAAGCAACAAACTTCAAATACCCCCTCTTTAGAGCAAGAGAGCAAAAACCTCTCTAAAGATTCCAAAGAAAACTCCAATCAAGCTATTTTGGAGCGCTTAAAACATTTAAGAGATTTTTCAAAAGAACATTTGCAAGCATTCCAAAAGCTTCAAGTTCAAGATTTTGATGGGCGTATCAAACCTTTAGATACTATTAGCATTGAATATGTGCATAAAATTGTGCGTAAGGATAATTTCAATGGACTAAATCCTATGCAAGTTTTACTAGGAGTTATGTTTTATCCTGATGATTGGCGCAGTGTTAGAATGATTTATACTTCTACAAAAGCTTTACGCAAACTTATAGGCACTCCTTTAGATGAAAGGCGCATTGCCTTTAGAGACCTATTTGACCACCATGGGTATAAATTACAAAATTATGTTGAAGAAATTAATCAAAAATCTCCTAATGAGCGTAACGAATTTGATAAAGATGTCTTAAAAGTAGATGAGCGTATCAACTTAGTGTATTCACTTTTTAGCGGACAAGTTTTGCGCATTTTCCCCGATAAAGCAACCAAGACTTGGCTCTCTCCTATTGAGGCAGTCAATAGCAAGGATAAGGATATTTCTCAAGTAGCTCAAGATTTCTTGCGAAACATTTTTAATGGTTTTGATGAGGCATTGCAAACTAATCAATGGGACAAGGTAGAAAAAACCTTAAAAGATTTAAGTCTCTATCAGCAAGAGCATTCTAAAGAACTTTACTTGCCTATATCAAGAATCAATTCTGAAATTTTCTTAAATCATACAAATTTTTTTAATAGCCTAACCTTACCTTATATCCTTTTAGGATTATTACTTTTTATTGTAGTTGTTAGTTCTATTATCAAAAACACCACACCAAATTCATTAACCGCTAAAATCCTTTATGGAGCAATTATATTATGCGCTCTTTTACATGCCATAGGCTTGATTTTACGCTGGTATGTAAGCGGGCATTCACCTTGGAGCAATGCGTATGAATCTATGCTCTATATCGCATGGGCTTCTATTATGGCAGGCATTATCTTACGCTCTAAACTTGCCCTCTCAGCCTCTAGTTTTTTAGCCGGCATTGCGCTTTTTGTAGCGCATTTAGGCTTTATGGACCCTCAAATTGGCAATCTAGTTCCAGTCTTAAAATCCTATTGGCTTAATATCCATGTCTCTGTGATTACAGCTAGCTATGGCTTTTTAGGGCTATGTTTTGTATTAGGAGTTTTAAGTTTAGTTTTATTTATTTTGAGAAAAGAGGGGCGTAACAACCTAGACAAAACCATTCTTTCAGTCAGCGCCATTAATGAAATGAGCATGATTTTAGGCCTCTTTATGCTTACAGCAGGAAATTTCTTAGGCGGAGTTTGGGCAAATGAATCATGGGGGCGCTATTGGGGTTGGGACCCCAAGGAAACTTGGGCGCTTATTTCTATCACTATTTATGCTTTAATATTACATTTGCGCTTTTTAGGCTCTAAAAATTGGCCTTTTATCTTAGCAAGCAGTAGCGTGCTAGGATTTTATTCAGTTTTGATGACTTATTTTGGTGTGAATTATTATCTCTCTGGCATGCATAGCTATGCAGCAGGTGATCCCTTACCCATACCAACTTTCTTATACCCTTTTGTAGCAATCACTTTCTTACTTGTTGTAGGAGCGTATTTTAAACGCTTCTTGACACTTCCTAAACTTTAAAATATATGGCTTATAGATTTAAATCTATAAGCCATTAGTTTTTTAAAAAGCTATTTCTTGACTTCTTTAATATTTTATCGTTGCAATAAGTGTTTAGTATTTGAAACATAGTTTGAAAACACCAACAAGGAATCTTATGAAGAATATATATATATATATATATATATATATGATGAACTAGAAAAAATTCTTAATTCTCTCAATCAGCATCAAATAGCCCACGAACAAGCCACTCAAAACAAAGACTTAGAAGAGAGCAAACAGCAAGCGCTCGCTCAAATTAGAGAATTTAAAAACCATTTTAAAAGCGCGCTTAAAGATTTAGAAAAATACGCCAATCTCAAAGATTTTACGATTGCTTTTTATGGTGAGACTAATGCGGGCAAATCTACTCTTATAGAGGCATTACGCATCTTTTTTAAAGAAGAAAGCAAACTTAAAGAGCAGGCTGAGTTTGAAAAGAAATATCAAACTTATATCCACCTAGAACAACAAGCGCTCACTTTCAAACCTGATGGTGGCATTATAGGTGATGGTCGTTCTGATTTTACTCGCACAACTACAGAATATACTTTCAATCTCAATAACCAAACTTTTAAAATCCTAGATGTTCCGGGCATTGAAGGTAAAGAAGAAGAGGTAGAAAAAGAAATTTTACAAGCTCTAAAAGGCGCTCATGCAATCTTTTATATCACTAAAAACCCCACCATTCCACAAGAGGGTATTTTAGAAAAGATTAAACATCACCTAAACGACCAAAGCTTAATCTATCTTATCTATAACCACCCTATTAAAAACCCTAGACAACTACAAAATGCACTCATCAATGATGATACTTCAAACGCTCTAAGAGCGCTAGATTTAAAAATGAAAGAAAGCCTAGGTGATTTCTATAACCAACATCTTGTATTAAGTGCTAGAGTCATATTCTTGTCTCTAGCTAATTTCCTATTAGATGATAATCTAAAAGAAAAAGAAAAATTTCTAGCGCATTTTAGCAAAGAAGAACTATTAGAAAAAGCAAACTTTTATGCCTTTAGCAAGTTTTTGCAACAAGATTTCATAACGAACACACAAGAAAAAATTAACACTGTCAATCGCCACAAACTCATCACGCTTATAGATAAACATCTAAACAAGCTAGAAAAAGGCATCTCTACATTCAAAAATAGCTTGCAAAGTTTCAAAAACCAAATAAAAGAAAGCATGCAAAATTTACACTCTATTGCTGAAAAATCTCAAAGAGATTTTGATAATTCCATAGATGAATTATTAGATAATCTTGAAACAGAGATTAGAGATAAAATGTATCATAAAATTCAAGAAGGCATTGGCAAAAATGATTTTAAAATATACTTGGAAAATATTCTTAAAAAACATATAGATATTTTAAATCAACAATTCAAAGACATTGAAAACATTATTTCAAATAATCTTATCGCAACAATTCAAGAAGAACTAGAAAAATTTAATCATTATATGAACATGATTGAAAGACGATACTCCAATCTCAACATAAGCGTAAACTTGAATAACTTTAACATGCCTAACGGAATAAATAAGGCAGAATTTACATTGGGGACAATGAGTCTTGTAGCAACAATACTATTTGGTGGACCTACAGCCATAATTGTTCTAGGCGTACTATCATCAGAGATAACTATATTTAAAAGCATCTCAAATTATTTTAGCGATGACTATAAAAAATCCGAACAAAAAAAGGCAACCAATAAAGCGATTGAAGATTTTATAAAAGATATTAAAAAAAATAAAGAAGTAGAAAACTTCTTAATTACCATAAAAAGAAAATACATCAACTGCGCTGAAGAAATCAATCAAAAATTCCAAACCTTACTTGAAAACCAAGAAGAAACTCTTTCTCTGTTTCTTAAAACAAAAGATTTGTTTGAAGAGCTTAAGAAAAAAATCTAATTGAAAGGACTTTAATGCAAAATTTAACTTTACAAGAATTTAAAAAATCTCAAACTAAAAGCTTAGAAAAACTTTCTAAGCTTAAAGATTATGTTCTTAAGGGTCAAGATTTAGGGGTTCAAATAGATAAAAACCTGCTAGAAAAATTGCAAAATGCTATCAATGAAGTGCAAAACTCTAAATTAAGAGTGGCTTTAATTGGAGGTTTTAGCGAGGGCAAGACTTCTATTGCAGCTGCTTGGCTAGAAAAATTAGACAAATCTAGCATGAATATTAGCCAAGAAGAATCTTCTAATGAAGTCAAAACCTATAATGTGAATAATGAAATAGAGTTAGTTGACACTCCGGGACTTTTTGGGTTTAAAGAAAAGCATGCGGGTGCAAACATTGAAAAATACAAAGATATTACTAAAAAATATGTGAGTAATGCGCATTTAATCTTGTATGTGATGAATCCTAGTAATCCTATCAAAGCAAGTCATAAAGAAGACTTAGAATGGCTTTTTAGAACGCTCAATCTTTTGGATAGAACCATTTTTGTATTAGGTAAATTTGATGAAATCGCTGATATAGAAGATGAAGAAGATTATCAAAGCTCTTATGCTATCAAAAAAGAAAGCATTATTCAAAGATTAGATGATAGCATTAATCTTAGCGAAAATGAAAAACAAAATCTCTCTATTATAGCCGTATCAGCTAATCCCTTTGATATGGGCTTAGAACATTGGCTCAATCACTTAGAAGAATTTAAAAAATTATCGCACATTGCTTTATTGCAAACAGCCACACAAGCCAAAATTGAATCTAGCGGTGGGGCTAACGCTCTAGTTTTAGCCACTAAGCAAAGTATTATGCGAGATGTGTTGCATAAAATTATCCCTGAAAATGAAAAAATAAACGCTGAGCTAAAGGAAGCCATGGATATTCGTGAAGATAGCAAAAATACCATTCTAAAAGACTTAGACAAATTAAAAGAAAAGATTAAGCAAGCTAGAATCAAGCTAAGAGAATTTATTCAAAAATATTTTAGCGATTTGATTTTACAAGCTAGAGGCACAAGCCTAAGCAATTTTCAAGAATTTTTTGAAAAAGAGATTGGAAAAAATGCCATTAAGATTGGCAATAAAATCAACAATGAATTTCAAAAATATGTTGATTCTATTGAATTAGAGCTTGATGTTATGCAAAAACATTTTAACGCCGAAATAAAATATAGTAACGAATTGATAGATACTTGCTTAAAAAAAACTCTACAATATGCCATGCTTAATTCTAAGAAATTTATCAATAAAAACACCATTTTAGCTGGTAGAAATTTCCTTAAAAGCAGATTAAAAAACATGGGAGTGAATGTAGGCAAGTCTCTTAATTTTAAACCTTGGGGAGCCGAAAAGCTAACTAAAAATCTAAATGGAATCATGTCTGCTTTTTCCATAGCTATGGAACTATGGGATAGTTATAAAAAGCAAGAAGAAGAAAATAAATTTCAAAATGGTATTAAGGAATTGGTGGAATTTTTTGAAGAAGAAAGAAAAAATCTCTTAGATTTTATCAATAGCGAAGATTTTTATATAAAACTCTTTCCAACTTTTATAGAATTGCAAGAACGAGCCAAGATAATTGAAGAGGAAACAAATCATTATCAAGCCTATCAACAACAATTCAATGATTGGGTCAAAGAGGGTGAAATTATTGATGCAGAAATCATAGAGTAAAAAGATTATAAGAGTTAGTTGAACTTATATTGCTCTAAGCTCTCTTGCCCGGTCTTTTCCATACCCCTTTTGAAAAGACCTTATAATAGACTAAAGCACGCAAATAAGTTTCTATTGCAATCACACCAAAGATAAATTCCACTTCAAAATGATAAAGCACAAGCAAATACATAGGTATGATTCTTAACCCCCATAAACTTAAGGTGTTGATATAGAGCGAAACTTTAGTAATGCTCGCTCCCCTAAATACGCCATCAAGCACAAAATACCCAATCAAAGGCGCTTGTGAAAGACCCACAGCAATCAAATAATATCTAGCTACTTCTATCACTTCTTTGTCATGTGAAAAAAGAGAGGCAAATTCTCTAGCAAAAATAGCCATTAATATTCCTATAATTCCCATTAAAACCATAGAAATCTTTAAAATCAAATGCGCATAATCTTGTGCTAGTTCAGTCTTATTTGCTCCTAAATTTTGCCCTACTAACACCATGCTAGCAATCATAAAACCAAATCCGGGCATAAATGAAAAGGTCTCCACTCTAATACCTACTTGCATGCCAGCTAACACCTTGTCCCCATAACTAGCTATAAATTTTGCTATTACCATAAGCGAGCAAAGTGTTAAAAAGCGTTCAAACCCAGCAGGCCAACCTATCCTAAAGGTGTTTTTCAAAAATGAATTATCAAATTGAAAGGTAAATCTCAATGAGGATTTTTTAAATTGCAAAAAGAATGCTAAAAGAAATAATTCCAAATAAGAAACAATAACATTTGCCAACGCCGAGCCAACGATACCCATTTCTTTAAAACCAAAATCACCAAAGATTAAGGCTTGGTTTAAAAACACGCATAAAATAACCATAATCAATTTCACCACAAAGGGTGTTAGAGTATCCGAAAAGCTTGCTAATGCTGACACAAAAATATTTTTAAGAAAAATAGCTGGTAGAGCAAAGACTAAAACCTTTAAATAAATTTGAGTAAGCTCGCAAGATTCCTTATCTAAATTTATCCATAATAAAAATGGCTCAATAAGAATATAAGAAAAAATAAGCACCCCCAAACACACAAAGGCTCCTCCTATTACAATAGAAGAAAACGCTAAGTTGATTTGACTAAAATCTCTTGCTCCAACAAGCCTAGAAAGTTGTGCGTTGGTGCCGGTGTATAAAATCGTATTAACCCCATAAAAGAGCATTAAAAATTGTAATCCTACCCCTAAGGCTACAATATGATGGTGTGATAACTTCCCCATAAAAAACACTGAAAGTGCTATAACAAATACATCTAAAAAGGCATTTACCCCAGAAGGCAAGGCTAATGAAACAATTCTTTTAACTTTATATTTGAAACTTAGCCTAATAGTAACGCCCCTACTACTCCAAAAATGATTAATGAGAGATTATAAACTAAAAAGGTTGGCACACAAGTGTCATAAATATGGTTATGCTGATTGTCTGCATTCAAGCCACAAGTTGGCCCCATGGTGCTATCACTTGCAGGTGAGCCCGCATCTCCAAGTGCAGCTGCTGTGCCTATAAGTAAAATCGTAGCCTCTATCCCAAAACCAAGACTTTGACATAAAGGACAATAAAAAACTGCAATAATAGGAATAGTGCCAAAAGAAGTTCCTATCCCCATAGTGATAAAAAGTCCAGCTAAAAGCATTAAGATTGCTCCCACTAACTTTCCTTGAATAATAGAGGCAATGGAATTGACTAAATCTTGAGTAGCATGCACTTTTTGTAAAACTTCCCCAAAACCACTTGCTACCAACATAACAAAGGCAATAAAAGCCATCATTTTGACGCTATCATCCATTAGTTGGTCGGTTTCGTCCCACTTAATACTGCGCCCTATTAACATAACCACAAGAGCTAAAAATGCTGCTAAAGGCATCGAGTCAGTAATAATTTGCACCAAAAAGGCAATCACAATGCCTACAAGCGTTAAATAATCATGGTAGTTGAGTGTGAGCTTAGAATAATCTTCTAAATCAAAGGTTTTTTCTATATAAATTCTAGGCTTTCTATATAGAACTAATACCGCAATCAATAAGCCAAATAGCATAGCTAACCCTGCAATCCACATCACACTAGTAATTTGGGCTAAATTTGTTTGAATACCATTAAGCTTGAGTTGCTCTAAAATAGTTGTTTGAAAAATCAATCCAAAACCAACAGGTAAGGCTAAATAAGGGGCTTGTAAGCCAAAAGTCAAAGCACAAGCTACAGCTCTTCTATCTAATTTTAAACGATTCATCACATGAAGTAATGGGGGAATAAGAATGGGAATAAAGGCGATATGCACTGGAATAAGATTCTGTGAAAAGCACGCTATAAAAGCAATCACAAAGCAAAAAATCATGCGTTTTTGGTCCATAAAACACACCAACTTGCTTAAAGCAATTTTAATCAAATTACTTTTAGCAATAGCCACTGCTAAAGCCCCCAAAAGAATATAGCTTAAGGCAATTTTTAAATTGCCTTTCATGCCATCTATCATAACATTAAAACTCTCAGTTAAACTAAGCCCCCCCATAAGTCCAGCAATTAAAGTGGCGCTAATCATAGAAAGCATGATGTTTAGGCGCAATAAACTTAAGACACACATCACAATAATAGCAATAAAGGCTGGATTAACCCATATAGAAATAGCGCTACTTTCTAACATGTTTAAAACCCTTATTGAGCTATCTCTATGCACTGATTTAACATAAAAACTACTCTCATTATATTATTCTTGCTTAATCAATTTATAAGATAGCGTTGAAGGATTTCTTTATACGAATCTATGCGCCTATCTCTTAAAAATGGCCACATTCTGCGCACTTCTTCTATGCGCTCCAAATCAATTTCAGCATATAGAATCTCTTCTTTATCACTTGCTTTAGCTAGAATCTCACCTTGAGCCCCTGCTATAAAACTAGAACCAAAAAAAGTAATGCCTCCTTTAATCACACCACTAGAATCTAATTCTACCCCTACTCTATTAGTCGCAATCACAGGCAAGCCATTAGCAATCGCATGCCCTCTCTGAATTGTCTCCCATGCGTTTTGTTGGCGCATTTTTTCTTCTTTGGTATCTTCCTCTAAGAATCCTATCGCACTAGGATAGATTAAAATTTCTGCCCCTTTTAATGCCATAATCCTAGCACCCTCTGGATACCACTGGTCCCAACACACCATTAAGCCTAATTTTCCAACACTTGTAGATATAGGCTCAAAGCCTAAATCTCCGGGCGTAAAATAAAACTTCTCATAAAAGCCGGGGTCATCAGGAATGTGCATTTTGCGATAAGTTCCAGCTATTGAGCCATCATTTTCAAAAACAACTGCCGTGTTATGATAAAGCCCTTTAGCACGCTTTTCAAACAATGAAGTTACAAGCACCACTTTAAATTCCTTAGCCAAATGACTAAAAAACGCTTTATCTTCCTCAAAATGCTCTCCTAAATCAAAAAGTTTAGGGTCTTCGTTTTGGCAAAAATAACTATAAGGGTGCAACTCTTGTAATACAACTAAATTAGTATCTACATGTTTTTCTTTAGCAAGCTTTAATAAATTAGCTGTATGTGCTAAAGTAGCCTCCCTAGAACCTTTATAGGCATGTTGTAGAATTGTAGCTTTTAATTTCATCTTTACTCTTCTTCATAATCAGAGCTATAATCTTCATAGTCATCATCATCATAGACATTACGATAATTCTCATAGCCCTCATCATCTTCTTCAAGACTCTCCAATTCTTCAAAATCTTCTAATTCATCTTCAAAATCTTGCATTTTTTAACTCCTTTTATTTTTTATGAATAATATCTCGGACAACTTCACTAGCAATCTGTAATCCAAAGCTTGCAGTAACCGCACTAAAACTCCCAAGCTCTTTGCAATGAGGAGGCTCTGGACTAAAAACCACCTTGAAATTCCCCTTAAAATGGCGCTTTTTTAAAAAATCTCTAAATTTTCGCCCAAACCTATCTCCATGACTTTTCCACACGCTACTAACTTGAATAAGTTGTGGGTTTAGGCGTTTAGCACTCCCCATAGAGCTGATAAAACGCCCATAGGGCATATCTTGACATTTCTGGGCTAAACTAGCCTTAATAGGCAAATCATCCATACAATCTAACACATAATCATAATCTTTAAAATTAAATGAAGATAAAAATGCCTCATCTACTCTTAATTCTAGTGTTTCAATACCTTGATAAATAGATTGCAAAGTTTGCACCTTTGATTGCCCAACTTGCTCTGAACCAATTTGGCGGTTTTGATTGGTTATGTCAAAAATATCTTTATCAATAATGGTAATCTTACTTACCCCAACACGATATAAGGCGTCTAAGGCAAAACCTCCAACGCCTCCTACTCCACAAATTAGCACACTTTTTTGGCGTATTGAATTAAAATCTTCTTTAAATAACCACCTTGTGCGTGTGAAACGATCAATTGGCTCTTGTGTTTGAATCATCAAACCAACCCTTAATTAAAATAATAATGATTAAAACTTATTTTAGCGTAACTTTAAAAAATGCTAAGACAAAAATTTTTGAATGTTCTTAGCCTTTTGCATTTGGTTTTGGATAGTATTCTTATCTTTTTGCAATAATTCAATACTTTGGGCTATCATCTCTTTAAGTCTTAAGAGCTTGTCTAAATCTAAATTTTGAATTTGTTCTAAAGAAATTTCATCAACCAAAGCAAAAGCTTTTTGGGAGTTTTGCTCTAAAAGAGCAATCTTAAAAGAATCTATTAACTTTTCAAATTCAAGAGAGTTCATTAGGATGAATTTCTCTCCAAGCCTCTAATAATCCTCTAGCTACATTTAGCACCACATCAATCTTGCTCGCATCATTTTCTAAATTTGCTTGAGTTAAAACTTTAATTTGATGTGTGTATAGACCGGTTAAATACACAGCTACTTCCCCACCCCTCTCATAATCTAAAATATTTAATAATTCTGTAAAAATATCAGTAACTTTATTGATATAGTAGATTTTCTTTTCAATATCCTCTGTTTCAATATGGCGTTTAGCTTGAGAGGCAAATTTTAAAATCCCCTCATAAAGCATTTCAATTAGCTTTGCAGGAGATTCTACACTCACAGTATTTTGTTGGTAAGCTTGATAAGCATTAGCATATCGCATGTGTTATTCCTTTATTAGTTTTTCTTGGCAGCTGCTTGGTCAATCATCATCTGCACTGAATTAAATTTTTGATTAGCCTTAGAAATTTGACCATCATAGGCTGCAAAACGCTCTGCCATTGTGTTATAGCGAGTCTTTAAGGTTTCTTGAGCGCTCTCTTTATCCTTAGCCAAACTTTTAGCATCCCTATCTAAAGAATCCTCATAAATCTTTAATTTAGCATTCCCTCCATCAATGAGATTAGAAATAACTTGACTAAACTTCGTAAAAATACCATCTTGATGGATTTCTCTACCTGAAACATCATTTTTATCGCTTCCATAGAAAAAATCTTGCGTAGCTTTAGGATTTGAGCTTAAAGCGCTAGACAACCTTGATTCATCTAAACTCATTGTGCCTTTATCATCTAAGCCTAAACCATATTTCATAAGGCTTTCTACACCGCCATCTGTATATAATGTATAAGAAAACACATTGTTGAGCGATGAGCGAATCGTGCGTATATCACTCACCCCATTAAAAATCCCTGCAATTTTGGTATCAGGGTCAAAGCGAGTGTCCTCATCAAGCTTAGGAATTAATTCATTATAGGCTTTTACAAAATCTTTAATGCTATCTATAATGGCTTGATTGTCCCTACTCACACTAATGATAGCGGGTTTATTGGGCTCAGTAGTTTGTTGTAAGGTGATACTAACCCCACCAATCACATCATTAACTTCATTGGTAGGGCGTGTGATACTCACACCATTATAGGTAAATTCTGCATCGCTTGCTTTTTGTAAATTTTTAACTAAAAAAAGTTCTTTTTGAGCCACTGCATATGATTGTGTAGTGCCAGCACTTAAGCCCAAGTCTTTTAAGCTTGCTTTTCCCAATGCATCTTCGCCTCTAATTTTTAGCAAACCTTTCTTAGCATTAATAACTAGCTTGCCCTCTGAATTTTTATAAGCGCTCAATCCCTCTTTAGCATTAATGGCATCAACAATCGCATCGGTATTTTGCTCGCTAGAATTATTCGCACTTGTCAAAGAAGATAAATCTAGGGTTTCGCCATTCAAGCTAATTATGCCTTCTAATTTACCCTCCTTAATTGTGCGTGCACTCTTAAATAAATCATCATCTTGAGTTTTAGTTTGCTCAAAACCTAGCTCTTTAGCCTTACTACCTTTAATTTCAATAGGCTCTCCACGCCTATCATTGATAATTAAAGAATCCCCATTATGAACAATATCTACAGAAATATCTCCATTGGCAATTAAATCTTTAAAATTAGGGTCATCTTGCAAAGCTTTTAGCATGGCTTTTTGGATTGCCTCATTTTTTTGTTTAACAGAGTAATTTTCGGGAATTTCTAGCATGATAGGCACTTCATGCATTTCATTATCGCTACCTTTTAATCGCAAGCTCACATCACTCTCTCCACTCTCACTTACCCCCAAAGAAAGCGCACTTTGAGCTTTAAGACTTGATTTTAAATGTGTTCCAAAATATACCCTATTGTCTTCACCGGTATTTTTGGTATTTACCATAAGTTGGTAGGGATTATCACCGCCTGTTTTCATCACAATCCCCATCACATCACCATTGGTTGCATCGGTAATACTTTGAGCTACATCGCCTAAAGTCATACCTGCTTTAATGGGTAATGCGTAATTCTTACCTTGAGTGTAAAATTTAAGCGTGGTATTTGTTTCACTAAAAACATCATCTCTTGAAGAAAACTTTGCTCCTAGTTCATTAATATCGCCTTGTGCTAACTTTCGCACATCAACCTTAATATCTTGCACAGGAACACCAGCTCCCACACTCGCACTTAGCGCATCTCCTGAAACACTGCTTTTTCTGCCAATATAGGTAGAATAATCCGAAAGAGTCTTAATGGGAGTTTTAAGCGCTGAAAGAAGTGTTTTGATTTCTACAAGTGCTTTTTGCTTTTCAATATTTTGCTCCATTTTTTTATCTAATGGTGCGATTAAGGTTTTTTCATCTGCAGTTTTAAGCTTATCAATCACATCATAGTTTAAGACTTTACTCCCAAGTCCTAAAGAGCTTAATGACCCTACTCCCATCTACTTACTCCCAAATAAAACCTACTAGCCTTTTTTATCAAAAATAATCCCTACAATATCACGCATTCTTTGCATAAGTTCTATGGCTTCTTTGGAAGGAATCTCTCTTAGAACCTTATCTCCATTAGCGTCTTTTACAGAGACAATCAAGCCCTTAATCTCATCGTTATAACTAAAGTCAATATCTGTGCCAATGCGCTTCATCTCATCGTTCAAATGCTCGCTCAATAATTTTAGTTTTGGCTCATATTGCTCTATGTCTATAGGCTTTGTGGGTGTTGTTTTATCCGAAAAATTAGCGCTTGCTCTATTAACTTGACTCACATGCGCTACTTGAGCGCTCGTTGGAGCACTAGAATTACTTGAAACAGCTTGAACATCGCCTTGAATCTCATTTACCATCGCAGAAAGGAACCTCCAAATTTCCCATTCAATTATCAAACTAATTGTCTGTATATCTTCTTATGTTAAGGAACATATCGGCAAAATATTGTTTTTATATAGTCTTAAATCTTAATTATTGTGTGCAATCAATTCTAAAGGGTTAATATGTTTTTCTTTCATGGTTACTTCAAAGCTTAAGCGTTGCTCAATGCGCCCTAAAACATAACCTTTTTGAATATGCATACCACTTTTGATTGTAGGGGCAATTTTATCTAGTTGAGAATAAATGGTTCTAATGCCGTTTTTATGCTCAATGACCACAACCTTTTTAAGCATATTAATTTCTTTGGCAAATACAATTTTGCCATCTAAAACATTACGCACTAAAGCATTAGGGGTCTTTGGCACTAAAGTAACAGATTCACTAAAAATCTTTAAATTATATACCGGGTCAATATAAGGTCCAAATTTTTGCACCACTTCATAATCATTTAAAGGCGCAATAGTCTTTGGCCCCTTATAAACGATGGTGTTAATATTTTTGTAAGAGTTAGCCACTTGTTTAACATCTAAAGCTTTAGAATTTTTAGCACGACTAAGCCTTTCTTGCTCTTGACGCTTTTCTAATGCCTCTTTTTCTTTAGTTTGCTTAATGATATTTAAATGCTTTAATAAGGAATTTAAATTTTGACGCTCTCTTTCTATCGTATCTAAGCGCTGATTATAGGCTAACTTATCTTTTTGCATTTCGTTGATAAGTTTACTTTGCTGTGCTTGCAAGGTCTTTAGTTCTAAGTGCCGAGATTTTTGCGCATCAATAACAATAGAAATTTTTTGAATGCTATCCTTGGTCTTAAGCATTTGTGCACCTAACTTTTTTTCCTCTTCGCTTAATTGCGCTATCTTTGAAAGAGCGTTTTTATGCAAATTTTCAAACGCTACTTGCAACACCACATCATGGGGTGAGGTTAAATTCTGTTTTTCTAAAGCTTGAGAAAATAAAAGATTTTTCAACAAAACCTCTAAAACACCACCTTGTAAATGCGATTTTTTTTGTTGCAAGCTTTCTAGCGAGGAACGATAATCTTCAAGGGTTTTTTCTTGAGACAAACTTTCGTTACGATTTTTTTCCAAACTCTTTTTTAAAAGAGCGATTTGATTTTCAATCTCTTTTTTTTGACGCTCTTTTAAAACAATAGCTCCCCCTAAAGCATTAAGGCGACTATTTAATTGGAGTTTTTCTTGATGGGTCTTTTTTAAGCGATTTTGATTGATTTTAATATCTTGATTCACATCGCTAGCATTAGCAACTAATGCAACCACCAACACTAAAAAAACTCCAAATTTAGGCATGTTTAGACCTCCATACCACAAATAAAACCAAGAAAAGAGAAACAACAAAACTAACCAACAAGCCCCAGAAAAAATCCTCTATAATAAAGGTGCTTTCAACAATTTCTAAGGCTTTCATAGCTCCTTGAAAACCTTTTTGCGAAACCACATAAACCATAATAATAGGTGTTAAAAGACTTGCAATCAAAGAATCAATCAATGCCATTTTAAACAAAAAACCATTTCTAAAAGGCATAGACGCCCCTAGTAAGTCCATAATTTCTAAGCATTCTTGGTATTCATAAATCCACACACGAATTTGTTTAAGGAGCAACAACACAGACAAAGCAAACACTAAAAGCGCAAATACGCAAACAGCCACTTTAATAAAGTTTAATAATTCATACACTTGCATATGTGTTTTAGCAAATACCTCTACTTTTTGCACACCCGGAATTTTAAATAATTTTGAGCGTATTGCCTCTAAGCGCTCTTGACTAGGAAAAGTAGAAAATTGCAACGAATAAAAAAAGGGCAAATTCTTTTTTAACTGCATAAAGTCCTCAATGCCTATAGTCTTTTTTAGGGGTTCTAAGGACTCATTAGGATTGATTTCTTTTAAAGCAATCACTTCACTAAAGTTTTGAGTTAAAAAATTTAAATCTAATTTCTGCGTGCTAGCTAAAACCACTGAATAATTTTCAATTAAATTCTTTTCTTTTTGCGCAACTGATCTATCTATTAGCATTACACATTGCAAACCAAACAACAACGCTACAAGCGGCACAATAAAAGCTAGATGTCTTTTGAAAGCTTTCATTTAAAACCCCCTCTATTATTCATGGATTTCTCCATCTTCAATACGAACTTCCCTATGATGAGCGCTAAAAAATGGAGGGATTCTATGGGTAACTACCACTATAGTGGCGTTTAATTGTGTGTTCATGCCTTTAAGCAAGCTCCAAATTTTATTGCTAGAAAATTCGTCTAAATTACCTGTAGGCTCATCAGCTAAAATAAGTTCAGGGCAAGTTGCCATAGCCCTAGCCATAGCCACTCGCTGTTGTTCGCCCCCGCTTAATTCTCTAGGGTAGCGATTAGCTTTATGGCGCAAATCAATATGCCCTAAAAGTTTTTCTAATTGAGCATCACATTCTTCTTTTTTAACCCCACAAATTAACATAGGCAAACGAATGTTTTGCTCTATCGTATAATCAGGAATGAGTTTATAGTCTTGAAACACAATGCCAATATGCTTACGCAAATCTAAAATCGTAGATTTTGAAGCGCTATTCATATTAATATTGCATACTTCTAAACTCCCGCTTGTTACAGGCAATTCTCCATAAAAAGAGCGTAAAAGCGTGCTTTTGCCACTCCCGCTAAGCCCAGAAATAAAAACAAAATCCTTGCGTTTAATCTTCAAACTAGCATTTTTAATTACAGGCTCACCTTGATGATATTGCAAACGCAAATCATTAGCTGAAATAATCAAACTCATTCTAACACCCCTCTTCTTGTTTCAAAATATTTGCGAGTAATTGGTGGGCTTTATAATTAGCAAGTGTTTTTAAAGGCGTTTTATTTAAATAGCTTACCTTGCCCCCATTAGAGATTCTTACAAACAAACGCATGGGCCAATCAAAATCTCCCAAACTCAATTCTATTAAATATTCTCCACAATTAGTATACACATTGCAAACATGCACAAAATACCCCTCTTTAACCCTTTTGGGCGTTTTTAAAAGGCGCTCCATTTTTTCATCAAGCCCCTTAAGAGCCTCAAACGAAAAATCAAAATTTGAGGGTTTTTCTAAAGAATAAGCCTCTTTAAGAGTAATAACCCTCAAATCATAGATATTTTTTTCAAGTTTATTCCAACGAGCCTCATATTTACTAACCACAGAACTTGGCGCATTTTTTTTAATCTCAACATGCGCTTTAGGATTTTCTAAAACTAAATTCAAGCTATCTTTAAAATATGTTTCATCATCGGTGCGTAATTCCAACATTCCCCCTACCTTTAACACCCTTAAAGCCTCGTTTAAAAATCTCTCACTCAAAACCCTACGATGTTTTTTATCATTCCAAGGCACAGGAAAATGCACAAAAATCTTTTCGCAAGTTTGATTATGCATGCTTTCTAAAACAAGTCTTGCATCAGCTTGCAACACGATTAAATTAGAGAGATTTTGCAATTCAACTTGCTTTAACACTTGAGCAATAGAAGGGGTATAGATTTCTATGCCTAAACATATTTTATTAGGATTATTTCTAGCTAATTCTAACAAATGCCTCCCACTTCCAAAACCAATTTCTATTAAAATAGGTTGGTTGCATCGTTTTAGAAATTGCTCTAAATTATCTAATTTAAGGGCTTTTTTTTCACTTGCATGCCTAGAATTTTCTTGTAAATTATGAGATTTTACTTCAAAAAATTGTGCATAAGCCCTAAGAGCGCTTTTTGCAATCTCTCTATCTAGGGGCGTTGCTTTTTCAGTTTTAATTAAAAAATCATTAGAACGCTTAATTTTTTGTAGTAAGAAAACTTGATTTTTAAAGCTCGCATACACATAGCTTTTATAGGAATTTTTAAGGCTTATTAGCTCTTTAATAAAACAAAAATCCCCACTTTCTAAGGGGTAATTTAGAGCATTAGAATTAAAATGAGCTAAAAAATGAGGCACACCAACTCTCCTTAACGCTCTAAAAACAGACGCACTTCTTTGCTAGGGTGTGATTCTAAGCCGTCCTTATCCACACTCACCACTTGGTAGCGATAGGCTGTGCCTACTTTCATGTCTTTATCAATAAATTGATTTTGTGTGATATTTCCAAAACGCAAAGGGGTTTTTGAATTACCCTCAAAACGATATACCGCATAATGATTTATCTTAGGCCCTATACTATTTTCCCATTGAATAAGAGCTGAAGAATCTTGAATAAGCCCTTTAATAATAATGGGTGCTTCGGGTCTAGGTGCTGTCTCTCCTATAACGGGGTCTTTGGGTAATTCTCCCTCAATATGCACTTTATCCATAGCAACAACCTTATAAAAGCGTGTAACATTGTCTCTTTCTATCTTATCCACATAAGAAGTATTTGCAGTTTGTGCGATAAGCTTATATTTATCCTTGCGAGCATTTGAGGCATAAATACGATAAGCTATGACATCAGCTTGAGGAGACTTATCCCAACTTAGTTCAATATGGCGTGTTAAATTTTGACTCACTCTAACATTAGTTATAGGTGGGGGTAAATTTTTAGTCTTACCCTCAACTACCATACTAGGCTTAGATTTATCACCTGTAAAATTTTCAGCAATCACACGATAGTTATAATGCTGTCCATCTTGTAAATTCTTATCAAAATATTCCACATACAAGCGATTTTTTACCATAGCAATATTAGAAAACTTGCCGTCTTTATTTTGCCTTTGAATAATATATCTTGAGATACTAGGATTGGGGTGAGGACTCCAAAAGACTTTCACACCTTTGGGATATGCTTGGCTTGCAAAAACTTGTTCTACAGGATTGATAAAGGAAGTTTTAGTGCTTATTGCATTAGAGAGATTAGAGATTCTATCGCCTTTATAAGTAGCCATTTGATAAATATAGGCACTCTCAGTTTCTAAGCCATCATCATAATAATGGGTCGCATAAGGATTTTTAATGGTAGCGATTTTTTTAGGCTTGCCATCTTTTTTCAAACGATACAAAATAAAACCATCAATTTTATAAGCATCTACAATATTAGCCCATTCAAAACCCACAGAGCTTACATCATTAATCGTTCTTATAGAATGCACTATAGGTAATTGCGAATCAACATGTTCTTTATTGTCAAAAGCTAAAAATTTGTGATTCTTTACAGAAGAACACCCCATTAAAATGCCTAATACAACGCTAGTTTGCACAAAAAGCGCTAAGTATCTTGTTTTCGTCCAAGACCTCATTCAAGCTAACCTCATCAAAAATGTTTTTAAGATATTCTAACATATCCTTTAGTAGAGGAACTTTAAAGCGCATGTTTTCTTTGCTTCTTGGATGTTCAAATTCTATCAAATAAGCATGCAACATGATTCTTCTTGCCTCTTGTTCTTTATCTAACTTTTGACTTAAACCATAAACGCTATCCCCAATAATATGCTTATTAATACGCTCTAAATGCGCTCTAATTTGATGTGTGCGCCCTGTATATAATTTTGCCACAATCAAATCAAAATTTTTTTGTGCGATTAAACTCATAAATTCACTTTTAGAATAACGCCCCACAAGTTGTTGTCTAAACCCCTCTGTAGCGACCATTTTCAAACGGTTATTAGGGTTTCTTGCTAAATGGCATTCCACTAAAATACGCTCTAAGTTTTTTGGGCTTAAAGATGAATTGAGTAATGCCACATAATAGCGCCCCATAATCTTTGATTTTAATTGCTCGCTTAATTTGGCATGTGAGTAGTTATTTTTGGCGACTACAAGCGCTCCGCTAGTATCCTTATCTAGTCTATGCACAATCCCATAACGCTCTTTGCCACTTAAATTAGAAAGCTGGTAGTTTTGCTCTTCTAGCCAATCTACTAAAGTAGGCTCTTTCACGCTTAATGCTCTATGGACAACTAAATTTGAGGGCTTATTCAACACCAATAAATCTTCATCTTCATAAATAACCCCTATTTCCACTTGAAGTTCTTTCTTAACATCTTGAGAAACAAGGAGTTTTTTTGGAGCTTTAATAATAACTTGATAACCCTCTTTAAGCAAATGACCGCCCTTTTTTACCTCCTTGCCCTCACAAATAACTAGACCTTCCTTGATTAAATGCAAGGCTTGACTCTTTGTTATCTGTAATTCTTGAGCTAAAAATTCATCAGTGCGTTTATAAAATGCAGGCACGATTAAAATCTTTTCCATAAATTCGCTTTGTTTTAGGGTAAAATTTTAATTTTACTAAAAATACCTTATAAAATGATAAGATAGAGAGGTAGTAACAATATGGCAATGGATAGAAGAATTTGGATGCACTTTGACTTCTTGCTTTTTGTTTTTCTCATGCCCCTATTCATTATCTCTTCTTGGCTTATTTTTGAAGCAAACACCACCTTAAGCTTGAAACAAGGCTTTTATTACGCTTTAAGCTTTGTTTTATTTTGGATAGTTTTTTTAATCCCTTTTAGGAAATTAGATAGGCTCTTTTTTGTCTTTTATTGGGGTTGTATTATTTTGCTTATCTTAGTAGATATTGTAGGCTCAAGCAAGCTTGGAGCAAAGCGATGGCTCTCTATCCCTTTTACTTCTATTACTATACAACCAAGTGAGCCTGTTAAAATTGCCATTCTTTTATTGCTAGCTCATTTAATCAAGCTTAATCCTCCCCCCTCTAAAGGCTATGATTGGGGAATGTTCTTAAAATTAAGCTTTTATATTCTCTTACCTACTTTACTCATTCTCAAAGAGCCAGATTTAGGCACAGCGCTCATTATTGCTATTATGGGGTTTGGGATTTTATTATTAGTTGGCTTAAGAATGCGTGTGTGGCTACCCCTAGCTATTACATTAGCTATTGCCTCGCCTATTGCTTATCATTTTTTACATGATTATCAAAAAAAGCGCATTGCGGATTTTATCTCTGAAAAACCCAACTACCATGTCAAACAATCTCAAATTGCTATTGGATCAGGAGGGCTTTTTGGAAAAGCTAAAGAAGACTCCACTCAAACGAAATTCAAATTCTTGCCTATTGCTACAAGCGATTTTATCTTTGCTTACTATGTAGAGCGCTTTGGTTTTGTGGGTGCATTGCTACTTTTTGCAATTTATATAAGTCTAACTTTGCACTTATTCTCTTATATTTTTGACCCTAATAGCGATTGGTTTTTACAAGTTGTAGCCCTAGGAATTTCTATTTTAATTTTTACTTATTCTAGTGTAAATATTGCTATGACTTTAGGGCTTGCCCCAGTTGTGGGTATTCCTTTGCCTCTTTTTAGTTATGGAGGAAGTAGCTTTATCACTTTTATAATAATGTTTGCTATATTAGAAAATTTGCTTGCTTTCCGCTATGTTTTTGGATACAATAGCAAATCATCTTTTAACAAATTTGGATTCTTAGCTCAGCTGGTCAGAGCACTCGGCTCATAACCGATTGGTCGTAGGTTCAAATCCTACAGAATCCACCATTTGTTTTTGACTCTTCTTTTTTAAACATTATACACAAAGACTCTATTAGATATTTTTCAAAAGATTTATGCTAAGCATAAAAGAATAAAAGAATAGTTATAGAGGAATTAATCCCCTATAAGATTTAATTATATAAAGAGAGATTGCACGCTTTCATTATGATAAATTCTTCTAATCACTTCTGCAAATAAAGGCGCTACGCTTAAAGTAGTGATTTTATCGCATTTTTGAGCTAGAGGAATGGAATTACTTACCACCACTTCATCTAACATGCTCTCTTTGATGCGTTTGATTGCTGGCCCGCTCAATACCGCATGTGTGCCTAACGCCATAACTGAAGTTGCCCCTTGTTTTTTAAGAGCTTCTGCAGCTTTACACATTGTGCCTGCAGTATCAATCATATCATCTACTAAAATTACATCTCGCCCTTGTGCTGAGCCTATAATATTCATCACTTCGCTTTCATTAGCTTTTTCACGGCGTTTATCTACAATGATTAAATCCATACCCATTTGATTGGCAAAATATCTAGCTCTTGCTACCCCTCCAATATCAGGGCTTGCTACAACAGGATTTTTGAGAGCTCTTGAACGAATATAATCTCTAAAAACAATAGAACCATACAAATTATCTACAGGCACATCAAAAAAACCTTGAATTTGTCCTGCGTGCAAATCCATAGTAATAATTCTTTCAATCCCTACTTTTTGCATTAAATTAGCAACCATTTTAGCTGTGATAGGCACTCTTGGAGCTGCCTTTCTATCTTGTCTTGCATAACCAAAATAAGGCACTACAGCTGTAATAGAACTCGCTGAACTACGCCTTAGGGCATCTACCATAACTAATAATTCCATTAAATTATCATTCACAGGCACACAAGTAGGCTGAATAATAAAAACATCTTTCCCACGCACTGACTCACTAATTTGGATATTGATTTCTCCATCGCTAAATTTTCCAATCACTGCTTTTGATAGAGGAATACCCAAATGCTTGGCTACTTCTTTACCAAATACAGGATGAGCGCTCCCTGAAAAAATCTTAAATCCTCTCATTTTCATTCTATTTACTCCCTAAAACTAATAGTCTGATAATTGTAACATAATAGCGCTTTAAGACATCAAAACATTTTTAAAGAAATTCTTGTAATAATACCCTTATTTTTAAAAACACTTCATCAAAATTCTTTCCATGCACCCTAGTTTCTCCTATGACACTCATAAAATTACTATCACCTACAAATCTAGGCACTAAGTGCATATGCAAATGTTCTGGGATTCCTGCTCCTGCGCTTTTTTTTAAATTCAAACCTACATTTACTCCTTGAGCTCCATAAGCATAAAGCGCTTTTAAAACTTTTGGCACAAGCTTATTGACATTAAGCCAAGTCTCAAGCTCTAAGTCTTCAACACTTGCAATATGAACATGTGGAATAATCAATACATGACCGGGATTATAAGGATAAGCATTCATTACAATAAATGCCTTATCATTACGATAAAGCACTTTGTTTTCCTCATCTTTTGTAGGGTTTTTAGCAATTTCGCAAAACACACAATCCCTAGGCTTTTCTATTAAGTAGTGTTTGCGCCATGGAGCATATAAATGTTGCATGTTACTTCTTAGATATAATTAGGGGCATCATTAGCAAATAAAATCAAATCGCCCTTAAGCGTAGTAGCTTGCAAAATGCTTTCTAATTGTGCCTTATCTTTAAGCAAGATTTTTTGTGGGGTCTTTTTTAAGCGTGATGTAATTACCTTAGAATTTAATTCGCCTGTAATAATAGCAATATCAAATACTTTATCAATTTCATCAGCTAAGGTCTCATTACTTTCTATATTGCTCTCCACTAATCCGGGAGTTACAATGATTTTGCGTCCATTATACAAGCTTGCTAAACGAATGCCCTCTAACATACCCTTTAAATTCCCATTAAAACCATCATCAATAATAATCTTTTGATTCACTTCTAAAAGTTGCAAACGATGAGGCACGGGATTTAGAGCGCTTACTAAACGCTTCAAACGCTCTATGCTAAAGCCTAAGCACTTGGCAATTAAAATTGTTAAGGCGATATTATACGCATTAAATTGTCCCAAAACTCTCGTATCAAAACGCTCCCAAGTTCCATCTAAGAGCATTTCAAAAGAAGTGCCTTTGAGATTAGATTCAATATGGCGCAATTGATTAGAATAGCTTGTAAGAGGGCAATTCTTAGGAGCATAGTCTTTTATCGCCCTAAAAGAATAACAAAAAGCCTCTTCTAAATTCTTTGAAGTGAGTAGTTCTGCCTTAGTTTCACAAATGTTTTCTAAAGTTTTAAAGTATTCTAAATGCTGTTCGCCAACTTCAGTAATCACGGCAATATGTGGCTCAATTAGGCGTGTAATATCAGCAATATCGCCCTTATTTCTAGCTCCTGCCTCAGCAATATAAATCTCGCTCGCATTATCTAAATGCTGATTAATATCACTCGCAATCCCTAAAAGGGTATTCACACTTTTAGGACTTGCATGCACAATATATTTGGATTGCAAAATTTGATGCAAGAAATTTTTTACGCTCGTTTTACCAAAACTCCCCGTAATTGCAATAATTTTTAAATCTTTTAAAGAAGAAATTTTATCTTTAGCCATTTTTAAATAACGCTTAGATAAAACCCATTCAAATATAAGCGAAGAGCTTAAGGCTAACACAAATAGCAAGAGATAAAAGCATGCTAATAATGTCCCCCTAAAAGCAAAAAAAGTTTCACTCAAAATCTCATGCGTAAGCAAAAAGAGTGATAAAAAAGCAAAAAAGCGCTTGATTCTTGGTGTAAAAACTAAAGGTTTGTCATTATGCTTTGCCCAAACTACTAACATAGGAATTTGTATTAAACCACAAAAAAGATAAAAGACAATTTTTGCCCCTATTGCATACGATATAACAAATACCCCCATAGGTAGTAAAAAATAAATCCCATGCCAACGCTTTTTATGGTGCTTGGTTATCACTCTCATCACGCTATAATGATACCATTGTAATAGGGTCATCGCATAATAACCTAATCCTAATACAAACAAAAAGCGTAGAAAAAAATCTATCCAATTAAGCTCTTGCATTCCTTCTCCATCAAATGTTCTATTTTCTTAGCTTGGTTTAAAAAAAAGAAATGCTCTCCCTCTAAAACCACCAACTTACTATCTTTTATCAACGCATGCATGCGCTTAGCAGAACTTAAAGGTGTTGCTTTATCGTCCTTTCCCCAAAACAGCCAAACTTCTTTTTGACATGCTTTAAAATAGGGCGTAAAATCCTCGCAAACCACCTTTTTAAAAGTCTCATACATAGCCTTATTTAAACCTTGAGCATCTTTACTCTTTAAAAAACTTAAATTTAACCCTAATTTTTTAAACACTTTAGCTAAAGCAATTTTTAAACGCACTTTTAAGGGTTTAGGCTCTAAAATTCCTGCGCTGCTTAATAAAACTAAACGCTCATTTTTGCACAATAGCGCCACCTTTCCGCCAAAGCTATGCCCAAAGGCTAAATGCGCTTTATAATTAAGGCTCTCTAAAAACAAATCAATGATATTGGCGTAATCTTTAGTTTCTAGGATTTTTTCAGTATTGGGACTTTGATTAAAGCCGGGCAAATCTATATATAAATGATTGTATTTTGAAAAACTTTTTTGAAACGCTCTTTGCATAATATCCCTGCTACTCCCCCAACCATGCAAAAATACAGCATTCAAAGCACTTTTATTATCTATAAGAGTATAGGCAATATCAAAATCATTATCTAAATATCTAATGGTGCGTTTAGCCATTTATTTATTCTTTTGAATTTGCAATAAGTAAGAATTTTTCACTTGAACTTTAGGGGGTTTTGGTAAAGATTGAGCTAGACATTTTAAAACTTTCTTAAAATCTTCAAACAAATAATTAGCTAAACTTCCGGGAATTGGGTTGATTTCATTCAAATAGATTTTATTGTCTATCTCAAAAAAATCACACCTAATCAAAGCCCCCTCAAACAAATCTCCATACAAATCCCTAAAGGCTTTTTTCAAGCCCTCTTCTAAAGAACTAGAGATTTGAGCTTTTGGAGCTTTAGTGCGTGAAAAATCTAAATATTTTTGCTCAAAATCTAAAAAATCTTGTTTGCTAGGCTCTTCAATGTAAGAAAAATAAAAATCTTGCTCGCTTGCTTGCTTAATCTTACAGCCCGCCAAATTATATTCTTTTACACCGCTTATAAAAGGCTCTACTAAAACTTCTTTAGAATATTCAAACGCACAATCCAAAGCATATGCTAATTCTTTTTCTTCTCTTACTACGCTTACTCCTAGCGAACTACCCGCATTGATAGGCTTTATAATGAAAGGGAAAGCGAACTTTTTAAGAATAATCTCTAAAGCATTTTTATAAGCGTTATTTTCATTAAGCACCACATAAGGCAAAACATTTACGCCCACGCTCTCTGCATAAAGTTTAGTTAAGTATTTATTATAACTTAACACACTTGATTCAATTCTAGGGCCTATAAAAGCAATATGATAGAAGTCTAACAAACTTGCTAGTTTCCCATCTTCGCCATCATTTCCATGCACTAGATTGATGACTAAAGGAAGTTCAACTTTTTTATTCCCAAAGAATGCGCTTTTAAACAGACCTTTTTTGCATAATTGCAAAGGGGCTAACTTTTTCTCTTTGAAATTAGCAAAATATTCTGAATGCATGTTTTCTTTATCAATCAAATAAAATTCATGCTCTTCGTTCAAAAAGATAAAATGTTTAATAGAATCTTTGAGCACCTCTTTAAGCGCAATCGCACTCACCACACTAATTTCATGCTCAAAACTTGCCCCACCAAATAATACGCACAACTCCAACACAAACTCCCGCATTTATAAAGTCAATAATTAAGTGTAAGTTTATCTATAATTACCTAAAAAGGCTTTTAAATCTCTACAACAGAGTTGTTATTCAATAAAACCAAATAGGCTTAATATTTTTAACAATACTAGCACGCTTAATCCCGCTAACACACCAGCTAGTGCATCATCGCCCACAACCCCTAAACCCCCTTTAACTTCTTTGTCTATCTTGCCAATAAGTGAGGGCTTTTTAATATCATAGAGCCTAAAGAAAATAAAACTTAGAATAATTCCAAGAAGTGAAAATTTAGTAATAGCCATAGCAAGCCACATGCCTACTAATTCATCTATAACAATATAAGAGCTGTCATGCATTTGGGTTAGTCGTTCTTCTTCATCAATCTTTCTAATTGCAATAAGTCCTATTAAAATAGCACTTAAAAACAGCGTATTAGGCGAAAAAAATAAAATAGGTAGCCCCAAAAATAAAGCTACTAAACTTCCCATAGTTCCCGGAGCTTTTTTAGAATAACCCACAAAAAAGAGGGTCAAAAAACATGCACGCCATCCATATCTATTCATAGAAATTCCTAACTAATTCACTAAAACTTAATATAATATTATTTTATATAATTTAAAGGTTGGTATTTTAGCATTTTCTATTCAATTTTTCAAAAACTTCTGCTACATACTCTACAAATTACAACTTAATTCAAACAAAAAACATGTTTTTAAGCGTGTTTAGACTATGATTACAAAATTATTTCAATTTTAATGAGGCTTTCATGTTGCTTTTTACCCCAGGTCCTGTGGCAATTAGTGAAGAAATGCGCACAAGCTTTTCTCAAAAAATGCCCCACCATCGCACCAAAGATTTTGAAAATATTTTTCAAAATGTGCGAGAAAATTTAAAAAAAATGATAGGTTTAGAAGAAATTTTACTTCTAAATAGTAGCGGAACAGGTGCGATGGAAGCGAGTGTGCTTTCATTATGTAAGCAAGAATTACTTTTTGTCAATGCCGGTAAATTTGGCGAAAGGTTTGGCAAAATTGCAAAAGCTCATTCTATTAAGACTCATGAATTAGTTTATGAATGGGATACTCCAGCTAAAGTAGATGAAGTATTAAACACTCTTAAAGCTAACCCTAATATTGATACCTTTTGCATTCAAGTATGCGAGTCTAGTGGGGGGTTACGCCACCCTGTTGAAAAAATCGCTTCAACAATCAAAGAATACAATAAGGATATTTTTATTATTGTAGATGCTATTACGGCTCTTGGAGTTGAGCCACTAGATATAACGCATATTGACGCACTCATTGGGGGGAGTCAAAAGGCGTTCATGCTACCCCCTGGCATGAGTTTAATCGCTCTAAGTCAAAAAGCCACTGAGCGCATAGAAGAGCGTAATGTGGGATTTTATTTCAATCTAAAGAGCGAATTAAAAAACCAAAGAAATAACACCACCAGTTATACCGCTCCGATTTTACACACCTTAGGTTTAGAGCGTTATTTTGAATTAGTTAAAAATTTAGGGGGTTTTGAGATTCTTTATAAAGAGACAAAAAAAGTCGCCCTAGCCACTCAAATGGCTATCAAAGCTTTAGATTTAAAGATTTTTCCAAAAAATCCCAGCCTAAGCATGACAACTATCTTTAATGAGCATGCCAAAGCATTGCGAAAAATTTTAAAAGAAAAATACAAGGTGCAATTTGCTGGCGGGCAAGATGTTTATAAAGACACACTTATTCGTATCAATCATATGGGAATCATTCCACTTTATGAAACCTGTTATGTTTTAAATGCTCTAGAATTAGCCCTAAATGACTTAGGCTTAAGGGCTTTTAATGGCATTGCTAACACAACCTTTTTAAAACAATACTATGAAATTTAAGGATTAAAATGCATTATTCTTACGAGACTTTTTTACATGATAGTTTAGAGTTGGCTAAACAGATAGAACAAAATTGCGGTGTGCCAGAGGCGATTGTCTGTGTCATGCGAGGGGGCATGACTTTAACGCATTTTTTGAGTTTGTATTGGGATTTGAGAGAAGTTTATGGCATTAATGCGATTTCTTATGACACCACAAATCAACAAAACGCTCTTAAAATTGAAAATATTCCTACTATCAAAGAGCCTTTAAATAAAATCTTAGTGGTAGATGAAATCGTAGATAGCGGTAATTCTTTAGAAGCGGTGCTTAAAGTCTTGCAAGATAAGCACCCTAAGAAAAGGTTTTATAGTGCGAGTTTGTTTCAAAAGACAAGTGCCAAATACAAAGCTAGTGCGTTTTTAAAAGACGCTCCTGAGTGGATTGACTTCTTTTGGGAAGTGGATTTAAAAAATTTAAAAAGCCTTTAACATGCAAGTAAAAGAAAACAAACAACTTTGCTTGATTTCTCTAGGTTGTTCTAAAAACCTAGTGGATTCAGAAGTGATGTTAGGCAAGCTCTATAACTACACGCTCACTAATGACACTAAAAACGCCGATGTGATTGTGATTAATACTTGTGGCTTTATTGAAAGCGCTAAGCAAGAGAGTATTCAAACGATTTTAAATGCCGCTAAAGATAAAAAAGACAACGCCATTTTAATTGCAAGCGGGTGCTTGAGCGAACGCTATAAGGATGAAATCAAAGAGCTCATTCCTGAAGTGGATATTTTTACCGGTGTGGGCGATTATGACAAAATTGATGTGTTGATTGCTAAAAAACAAAATCAATTTAGCGAGCAAGTGTTTTTGAGCGAGCATTATAACGCCCGCATTATCACTGGCTCTAGTATCCATGCTTACACTAAAATCTCTGAAGGCTGTAATCAAAAATGTTCTTTTTGTGCTATTCCTAGCTTTAAGGGAAAATTACATAGCAGAGAATTAGACTCCATTCTAAAAGAAGTAGAAGGTTTAGCTCTCAAAGGCTATAGTGATATGACCTTTATCGCTCAAGATTCTAGCTCATTTTTGTATGATAAGGGGCAAAAAGATGGGTTAATAAAGCTTATCCAAGCTATTGATAAGCAACAAGCCTTAAAAAGTGCACGCATTTTATATCTCTATCCATCTAGCACCACGATAGAGCTTATTGAAGCGATTGCAAATTCGCCTATTTTTCAAAACTATTTTGATATGCCTATACAGCATATTAGTGATTCTATGCTCAAAAAAATGCGTCGCAACTCTAATAAAGCACACCATCTAAAACTTTTAAATGCTATGAAACAGGTTAAAGAAAGCTTTATAAGAAGCACCATTATTGTAGGACACCCAGAGGAAAATGAGAGCGAATTTGAAGAATTAAGCGCATTTTTAGATGATTTTAAATTTGATAGATTAAATATCTTTGCTTTTAGTGCTGAAGAGAATACGCATGCCTATTCTTTAGAAAGAGTGCCTAAAAAAATTGTGAATGCTCGCATTAAAGCCTTAAATAAAATTGCTTTAAAACACCAACATAATTCTTTTAAGGCTTTGTTGAATAAACCTATCAAGGCGTTAGTTGAAGGTAAGGAAGGTGAGTATTTTTACAAAGCAAGGGATTTGAGATGGGCACCTGAAGTAGATGGCGAAATTTTAATCAATGATAGCGAACTAGATTCCCCTTTAAAACCCGGGCATTATATAATTATGCCTAGTGAATTTAAAGACAATATTTTAATGGCTAAGGTTTTAAGCCCCCTTTAAAAACAGCTTAAAAAGTGCAAGATTTTAAAAATTATTTAGAGCCTTTAAGAGAGAGCAAGAATTTACTAGGTTTTTCTGGTGGAATTGATTCTGTTTTCTTGTTTTATCTCTTAGTCAAAGAAAACATTGGCTTTGACATCGCTTTAGTGGATTATAACACGCAAGAAAAACGCCTTGAAATCATTAAATACGCTCAAAAATTAGCTCAAACACACCATAAAAAATGCTACATTCATTACGCTTCTAAAATCACGCATAATTTTGAAATGCAAGCTAGAAAAGTGCGTTATGATTTTTTTGAAGAACTCATTAAAGAGCATTCTTACAAGCATTTGATTTTAGCACACCATTTAAATGATAGGCTAGAATGGTTTTTAATGCAACTAAGCAAGGGGGCTGGACTCAATACGCTTTTAAGCTTTCAAGCTTTTGAAAAAAGAGAGCAATACAGCATTATTCGCCCCTTACTCTACACCCCTAAAGACAAAATTAAAACACTCGCTAAAGATTTGAAATTTTTTGAAGATGGTTCTAACACTTCTCTAAAATTTAAACGCAATTTTTTTAGAAAAAATTACGCTAATTCCTTAATGCAAAATTATTCTAGGGGCATCATTAAGAGTTTTAAATTCTTAGACAAAGAAAAAGAACAGCTTTATCCTAGCATTGAGATTTCACAAATTCATGCGATTACTTTTTTCAAGCACTCACAAAATTCCCTTTTCACTTTAGATAAAATCTTAAAACAAAAGGGGTATTTACTCAGTTTTTCTCAAAAAGAAGAAATCAAACGCTCTTTTTTTAGCCTAGAAATCGCTCAAAAATTTATCATTGAAAATAATAACGAGCATGTTTTTATCGCCCATAAACCCCCTAAAATTTTAAGCATGCCAAAAGACTTTAAAGATAAGGCTAGAAAATTAAGCATTCCTAAACGCTTACGCCCCATTTTATATATGGAATTTTTAAAACAAACTCTTAAAATACATGATTTTTTGATAGATTTTAAAGAGAGTCTAAAGGGGTTTAACAAGCTTAATTAAGTATTCTTAGAGTATAATTACAAATCATTTTCTTTATTAAAGGGTTTTTTTATGCTTCGTTTTGCGCCTTCGCCTACAGGAGATATGCATATAGGGAATTTAAGAGCGGCTATTTTTAACTACATTGTGGCTAAACAACAAAACAAACCCTTTTTAATCCGCATTGAAGACACAGACAAAGAGCGAAACATTGAAGGAAAAGACCAAGAGATTTTAGAGATTTTAAAGCTTATGGGAATTTCTTGGGATAAATTAGTCTATCAAAGCCATAATTTAAATTATCATAGGGACATGGCAGAAAAATTACTTAAAGAAAGTAAGGCGTTTTTGTGTTATGCAAGCACGGAATTTCTAGAACAAGAGAAAGAAAAAGCCAAGAATGAAAAACGCCCTTTTAGGTATTTAGATGAGTGGGCGACTTTAGAAAAAGGTAATCATAATAACCCTGTTGTGCGTTTAAAAGCTCCGCAAAATGCCATGTCTTTTAATGATGTGATTAAAAAAGAAGTGAAATTTGAGCCTTATGAACTAGATTCTTTTGTGCTTTTAAGAAAAGATAAGAGTCCTACTTATAATTTTGCTTGTGCATGCGATGATTTGCTCTATGAAATTAGTTGTATTATTAGGGGCGAAGACCATGTGAGTAATACCCCTAAACAAATTCTCATTCAACAAGCTTTAGGTTCAAGTAATCCTATTACTTACGCTCATTTACCCATTATTTTAGATGAAATAAGTGGCAAAAAGATGAGTAAGAGAGATGAAGCATCAAGTGTGAAATGGCTCTTAAATCAAGGGTTCTTGCCGGTTGCGATTGTTAATTATCTTATCACTATCGGTAATAAAGTGCCTAAGGAAGTTTTTACTTTAGAAGAAGCGATAGAGTGGTTTAATTTAGAAAATCTTTCTAGCTCACCGGCGCATTTTAATTTGAAATACTTAAAGCATTTAAACCACGAGCATTTGAAACTTTTAGATGATGAAAAATTATTAGAACTTACCCAAATAAAGGATATTAGTCTCTTAGGGCTTTTAAGATTGTTTATAGAAGAGAGCGATACTCTTTTGGAATTAAAAGAAAAAATTTCGTTGTTTTTAGAGCCAAAGGATATTGTTAGAACTTATGAAAACGAAGATTTTAAAGAGCGTTGCTTAGTGCTTTTTAATGTTCTAAAAACTATGGATTTTCAAGCCTACAGCGATTTTGAAAGTTTCAAAAAAGATAGCATGAATTTAAGTAAGCTTAAGGGTAAGGACTTTTTCAAACCTTTACGCATTCTTTTAACCGGGAGCTCACATGGCATTGAATTACCTTTGATTTTTCCTTATATTCAAAGCCATTGTAAAGAAATCTTAAGGCTCAAAGCATGATATTTTCAAGTTTATTGAATGCAAGCGCAACCATTTTACATGGTTTGATTACAGCGTATGTATGGGTAGTTATTATTTATTCACTTCTAAGTTTTGTGCAACCTAATCCTAATAACCCTATCGTGCAGATTTTATCTCGCTTGTGTGAGCCGGTGTTTTATTTCTTGCGTTCTAAATTCAAGCTTGTGTATAATGGATTAGATTTTGCTCCTTTAGCGGTGATTATTATCTTAAAATTTTTAGATTTGACCTTGATTGAATGGCTTTTTGCTCTCGCTCAAAGTCTTTAAAAGAATATTTATGCGCATTATTAAATTTTATCCATTTTTATTTTTATTTACTATCTCAATCAATCTTGGGCTTTCTAAGCCTCGTTTAAGTCTTAAAGATTTAGAAAAAAAGCCTGCTGGAATTGCTAGAGACTACTACTTATGGCGCTATATTAGCGACAAAAATACAAGTTTAGAAAACGCCAAAAAAGCCTATGAATTAGCCCAAAATAAGAATAGTGCCTTACAAAAGGCTATGCATGAAAAAGGCTTAGAAAATTTAGAAAAAAACCCTAATGTCAAAATGCCAGAAGATATTCATTGCAAGCAAATTGCTTTAGAAAGTTTATTAGAAGAGATAGATACCCTTCAAACAAGCTGTATTGCTATAGCCTTAAAATCAAAAATTAGAGATTTTGATAAAATCTCTCTTGCAATCCTCAAACCTTTGCAAACAAAAATCAAAGAATCCTATCCTATTCTTTATCAAGAATTAAATATTCTACAAGATAAAGATATTAGTGCCTCTATGTTTAAGGCTAATGCACAAGTTTTTAGCGCCCTATTTAACCACCTAAGCTATGAGCAAAAGCTTAAAATTTTTGAAGAACCTATCCCCATTAAAGAATTAAATCGCCTTTTAGATGAAAATTATTCAGCCTTTAATCATCTTGTCTATAAGATTGTCCTAGACCCTAAATTGGATAATTTTAAAGAGGCTTTAGCCAAAAGTAATGCCACTCATAGTAATGCCCAAACTTTTTTCATTCTAGGAATCAATGAGATTTTAAGAAAAAAACCTCAAAGAGCCTCAAAATATTTTGAACGCTCTGAGATTGTAGCTAAAGATGATGCTTTCTTAAGAGATAGAGCTATTTTTTGGCAATATTTAGTCCATAAAAAACGAAAGATTTTAGAGCGCCTCTCAAAAAGTCAAGCGCTTAATCTCTATAGTATTTATGCTAGCCATGAACTCAAAAGCTCGCCTAATTATCGCATTATTTCAAATATCCAAAATTTAAGCAAGAAAAATCCCCCCTTTAATACCTATGACCCTTTTTTATGGCAAAAATTTAAAACTTATGCTTTGAGTTTGCAAGATGAAAATGCTTTTAAAAATACGCTCAAAAGCTTACATTATAAAAAAAGCGCCCCCGAGCTTACTTATCTTTTGAATGAGCGCAATAAAGATAAGCTCTATTACTATCTCTCTCCTTATGAGGGTATTATTGAATGGCAAAATAACGATGAAAAAGCGATGGCTTATGCGATTGCTAGACAAGAAAGTTTCTTACTTCCAGCACTCATTTCTCGCTCTTTTGCTTTAGGGCTTATGCAGATTATGCCCTTTAATGTAGAGCCTTTTGCCAAAAGTCTTGGAATTAATAATATTGATTTAGATGATATGTTTAATCCTAATATTGCTTTTAAATTTGGTAATTACTATTTAAACCACTTAAAAAAAGAATTCCCTCACCCCCTTTTTGTGGCTTATGCTTATAATGCAGGGCCTGGTTTTTTAAGAAGATGGTTAGAAAGCTCTAAACGCTTTAGTGAAAAAAATCGCTTTGAGCCATGGCTTAGCATGGAGCTTGTGCCTTACAATGAAACACGCCTTTATGGCTTTAAAGTCATAGCTAATTATTTGATTTATCAAGAAATTTTTGGCAATTTTATTCCTGTTGATGCATTTTTACAACAAACTCTTAACTTAAAGGATAAAAAATGATTAAAAAATGTCTTTTTCCTGCTGCTGGTTATGGCACACGCTTTTTACCCATTACTAAAACTATCCCCAAAGAAATGCTCCCCATTATAGACAAACCCCTAATGCAATATGCTGTAGAAGAGGCTATGGAGGCAGGTTGTGAGGTAATGGCAATTGTTACAGGACGAGGCAAACGCAGTTTGGAAGACTATTTTGATACAAGCTATGAGTTAGAACATCAAATCCAAGGCACAAGCAAGGAAAATGCCCTAGAAAGCATTCGTAATATTATGAAAAAATGCCGTTTTTCTTATACACGCCAAAAGCAAATGAAAGGTCTAGGGCATGCGATTTTAACCGGTGAAACCCTCATAGGCAATGAGCCTTTTGCAGTGATTTTAGCCGATGATTTATGTGCTAGTCATAGTAATCCTGCTGTTTTAAAACAAATGAGCGAACTTTATAAAAAATATCAATGCTCTATTGTGGCTATTGAAGAAGTAGCGTTAGAAGAGGTTTCAAAATACGGCGTGATTAAGGGCGAATTACTAGAAGAAGGCGTGTATGAGATAAAAGATATGGTTGAAAAACCTAACCAAGAAGATGCCCCAAGCAATTTAGCTGTCATAGGACGCTATATTCTAACCCCTGATATTTTTGATATTTTGCGTATTACTAAACCCGGCAAAAATAATGAAATCCAAATTACAGACGCTCTTTTAACTCAAGCTAAACAAAAACGCATTATTGCCTATAAATTCAAAGGTAAGCGTTATGATTGTGGGAGTGTTGAGGGCTATATTGAGGCAACTAATGCCTATTATCAACAACGCTTATAAGTCATGGGAAGTTTAAATTATTATCTTTATCTTTATTTAGGGCTTTTTATTTGTTTAATCCCTATTTTATTGCTTGGACTTGCTTTAAGATTTGCTCTAGCACCTACCAAAACTAAATCTAAAGCCAATCAAATTCCGACTTTAGAGTCCTTGCACCAACAAGTTAAGGGGATTAAAAATGAAAAATCCTTGCGTAATTGCCAAGAAACCTTTATTCAATATTTTAAGATTTGCCCTGAAGACAAATTGAATTTATGGCTAGAAGTTATACAAGAACTCATAGCATCAGAATTTTTTGAATTAGAAAATGCGATTAAATTTGGACAAGATTTAGAAACTACTAATCCTAATTACCAGCAAGAAATCTCTAATTCAGCAGGCTTAGCCCTCAAAAATAAGGAAAAAAAAGGATAAATTTGGATTTTTTAGAAATTAAAGGACAAAACCCCCTAAAAGGCACTATCAACATTTCGGGTGCAAAAAATTCCGCACTCCCTATTCTAGCTGCTACACTTTTAAGCCAACAAGAAGTTAAAATTAGCGCCTTGCCCCAAGTTGCAGACATAAAAGCTATGGCATTATTGTTGCAAAATTTGGGCGCTCAATTAGAATGGCTTGATTCTAACACGCTCAAATTGCAAGCTAATTCTATCACTCATACAGAGGCGACTTATGATTTAGTGCGTAAAATGCGTGCATCTATCTTAGTTCTAGGCCCTTTACTAACACGCTTTAAAGAATGTCTAGTAAGCTTGCCCGGAGGCTGTGCTATAGGAACTCGCCCTGTGGATTTACACCTAAAGGCTATGCAACAATTAGGAGCTGAAATCAAAATTGAGCAAGGTTATATCCATGCAAGCGCTAAAAAGGGCTTAATTGGCAAAGACATTTTATTTGATAAAATCACCGTTACAGGCACAGAAAATGCGCTTATGGCAGCAAGCCTAGCCAAAGGCACCACTCGCATTATTAATGCTGCCAAAGAGCCTGAAATTGTGCAATTATGTGAATTTTTACAAAGTGGTGGTGTAGAGATTGAGGGCATAGGCACAAGCGAATTAAAAATCAAAGGCACAGAAGGTGAGGCACTTAAGCTTAAAGATATTCAAATCATTCCTGATAGAATTGAGGCAGGCACTTATTTATGTGCTGGAGCCATTACTAATAGTCAGCTTAAAATCAATCAAGTAATACCTAATCATCTTCAAGCCATTTTAGATAAACTTCAAGAAATTGGTTTTAGTTTCAATATAGATAACAACTCTGTTGAGCTAATCCCTAGCCAAAAACGCCAAGCCTTTGAAATCACCACACAAGAATATCCGGGTTTTCCAACCGATATGCAAGCGCAATTTATGGCATTAGCCACACAATGCGAGGGAGCAAGCATTATTCAAGAAACCTTGTTTGAAAATCGTTTCATGCATGCAAGCGAGTTGCAAAGACTAGGCGCAAACATTAGTCTTAAAACCCATACCGCAACTATTAATGGCTCTACAGAGCTTACAGGAAGTGATGTAATGGCAACTGATTTAAGAGCCTCTTCAGCGTTAGTTCTAGCTGGTCTAGTTGCACAAGGGACTACAAAAGTGCATAGAATTTATCACCTAGATAGAGGCTATGAGAATTTAGAGGAAAAAATGCAAGCTTTAGGAGTAAAAATTAAACGCTTAAAAGAAAAGTAACTCAAAGTTTGATTATAATACGATGATTTTTATCAATCATTGTAATTAAATCCTTACAAGGAGTTTCTTATGCCAAAACGCATTGAACATGATTTTATCGGAGAAATGGAAATTAGTAATGATGTCTATTATGGCATTCAAGCTCTAAGAGCGAGTGAAAATTTCTTTATCACTAATGACAAGCTTTGTAGTTATCCTATCTTTATCAAAGCGTTTGCTCAAGTTAAAAAAGCGGCGGCTTTAACTAATGCCCAATTGGGTCTTATTGATGAAAAAATCAAAACCGCCATTTGTCATGCATGTGATTTATTGATTGATGGGCAATACCACGACCAATTTATTGTGGATATGATTCAAGGCGGAGCTGGCACTAGCACCAATATGAATGTGAATGAAGTAGTTTCTAACTTGGCTTTAGAATATATGGGGCATAAAAAAGGCGAATACGAATTTTGCCACCCAAATGACCATGTTAATCGTTCGCAATCCACTAATGATGCTTATCCTAGTGCTTTAAAAATTGCTATTTATGAGCGTTTAACCAACCTAGTTACACCTATGAAAACCTTGCGTGATGCTTTTTCTCAAAAAGCTAAAGAATTTGCCCATGTGCTTAAAATGGGGCGCACCCAACTTCAAGATGCTGTGCCTATGACTTTAGGACAAGAGTTTGAAACCTATGCTTTAATGCTTGATAAAGACATTGAGCAAGTTTTAGATGCTAGAAATTGGGTAAGAGAAATCAATCTCGGAGGCACTGCAATTGGAACAGGTATCAATTCACACCCTGATTATCGTATCCTTATTGAAAAGAAAATCCAAGAAGTAACCGGTCGCCCCTTTATTGTGGCTCATAATCTCATTGAGGCTACTCAAAGCACCGGAGCCTATGTGCAAGTAAGTGGGGTTTTAAAAAGGGTTGCGGTAAAACTCTCTAAAATTTGTAATGACTTGAGATTATTAAGTTCAGGCCCTAGGGCAGGATTAAACGAAATTAATTTACCTAAAATGCAACCGGGAAGTTCTATCATGCCGGGCAAAGTCAATCCTGTAATCCCAGAAGTAGTTAATCAAGTGTGCTTTGATGTAATAGGAAATGACTTGAGCGTAGCACTAGCAGCAGAGGGCGGACAATTACAATTAAATGTGTTTGAGCCTGTCATTGCTTATAAGCTTTTCCATTCTTTTGTGATTTTAGGGCGTGCTCTTGAAACCCTTGCAACTAAATGTGTGCAAGGCATTACAGCTAATGAAAAAATTTGTAGCGACTATGTGTTTAATAGTATTGGTATTGTTACCGCACTCAACCCCCATATTGGCTATGAAAAATCTGCATCTATTGCTAAAGAGGCCTTAAAGAGCGGTCGCTCTATCTATGACATTACTTTGGAAAAGAAAATCTTAACCAAAGAACAGCTAGATGATATTTTCAAACCCGAAAATATGCTTAACCCCCATACTTTCAAAAAACACAAAGACTAAAAGATTTTGGAACTTTTATACCTTAAAACCTTGCGCTCCCTTTATATGGAGCGTCTTTTGGGGGAGACTTATACTAATACTGCTTATAATCCCCTACCCACAAAGCCCTTTTCTAAAGAAGTGCATGAGAGTATTAGCACTTGCACGCTATGCAAACGCCATCAAGGCACAACCCCAATAAGTGGGTATTTTAATCCTAGCGCAAAGCTAACTTTCATTACACTTAGCCCTATGTTAGACAAGCAATTAAAATTTCCAACCAATTTAAAAGCCAATATGCTACAAAGCATTATCCAAAAAGTCTTTAATTATTCATTGAAAGATTGCAATATTCTTTCACTTCTTAAATGCGATTCTAAAACCCTAGATTTAGAACAAGAAATCAAAGCATGCTTGCCCCATTTAACATGGCAATTAGAAAAAAGCTCTTCAAAACTTCAAATTGTCTTTGGAGAAACTCCTTTATTTTATTTGCTCAATAGCTCTAAGAAAGAATCTTTTGGACGCATTATCTCAAGATATTCAAAAAATTTTCTTGCCACCTACGCTTTAGAAGATATGCTTAAAAACCCCTCACTCAAAAAAGAGGCATTATTACATTTTAAAACAGCAATAGAATTTTTAAATACCCCTTAAAATTCTTATTGACAAACCCTTTTAGTCATTATTCATCGTAGCAACAGCTTTAAAGCGACTTTCACGCACCACCTGAACGCTCACTTCGCCTAGATACTGCGAACTTTCTTCAATCTTTTTGGCAATTTGCTTAGCTATTAGCGGGACTTGATTATCCTTAATTTGATTAGCACGCACAATCACTCTTAATTCTCGCCCACTCTCCATAGCATACGCCTTTTCAACCCCCTTAAATTCCATAGCGATTTCTTCTAGGGTTTGCATGCGTTTAGCGTATTCTTCATCACTCTTTCTTCTTGCACCAGGTCTTCCTGCAGAAAGCGCATCAGCAGCACACACACTCGCACACTCTATACTCATAATCTCTTCATGCCCATGGTGAGCATAAATCGCATTAATAACCACAGGGTCTTCTTTATTACGCTTACACACCTCAGCACCCAAGCTTACATGATCAGCTCCTAGTTCGTGGGTTAGTGCTTTACCAATATCATGCAAAATGCCCGCTCTTCTTGCTAATTTCTTATCCCCACCTAATTGCTCAGCAATCAAGCCCGCTAAAAATGCCACTTCTTTAGAATGTTGTAAAGCATTTTGCCCAAAGCTAGAGCGATAGCGCATTTTGCCTAGTAAGATTTTAAGCTCATCTTCCATAGCTCCAAGCTCTAATTCTAGCACCACGCCATGCCCTTCAGATAGCATGTTCTTTTCCATGTTAGCAGAAACTCGCTGATAAACCTCTTCAATCCTATTAGGTTGGATACGCCCATCTTCTACTAAGATTTTTAAAACTTCACTAGCAACTTCACGCCTATAGATATTGAAACTAGACAAATAAATTGCCTTATCATCTTCGCCAATTTCCATATCTACACCGCTCACTTTTTTAAAGGTTTCAATATTTTTCCCCTCTTTGCCAATCACACGCCCAATATATTCTTGACAAGGCAACTCTACACGACTCATTAAATTTTCTATAGCATAATTACCCGCAAAACGAGCCGTAGCCTCTGCTAAAATTTCATAAGCTTTTCTTTTAGCCTCTTCCTTAGCCTCTTTTTCATAGCGTCTAATTAAAGCACTTTTTTGTGCTATCAATTCATTCTCTAATTGCTCTAAGACCATTGCCTTAATTTCATCTTTAGTATAACCAATATAATTAAGCATAACTTCTAAAGCTTTTTCTTGAGCCTCTTTACACTTGGTAGTTTGCTCTTTAGATATTTCTATTTCTTTTTCTAAACTCTGTCGTTGGACTTCAAGCTCTTTTTTTTCCTTATCTAAATAACGCCTCTCATCTCTTGCAAATTCTTTGTATTGCGCCTCTAAATGTTTTAAATGAGATTCTTTCTTTTCATATTTAACTTTAAGTTGCAATCTTTCATTTTCATATTTTTGCTGAAGTTGGCATTCTAAATTTTTCATGCGTGCCTCTTCAGCCTCAACAAAAGCTTTAGCTTGAAATTCCATAAGCTTAGCTTTAGCTGTAGCACCCTTTAAAAGTTCTTTTCCTTTAGCATGATAAATCCTTTTCATAATGAGATACACAATTAGAGCGGTTATCAAACAAGAAACAATGACTTCTAATGAAACATAAATTAATCCGTTGTGACCCATAGCGCACCTTTTGATTATTTTTTATTACGATACGAGGATTCACATAAAGATTAGCCTGAATATCATAAGTGTGCGTAAGAGGCTTTGATGCCATTATTAACTCTCTGCTTACAAACACTACCAAGGGTTGCTTTCTTTGGTTTTTTAACAACTTGGGCAAACTTCTATCATACATGCCAGCACCAAAACCCACACGCCTAAAATCCATATCCATTCCTAAAATAGGAACAATAATACAATCTAGTCTCCGCTTATAAAAGCAAGAGGGGCTTGGCTCATCAAAAAACTTCAAACGCCTTAAAGGCAATCTAAAAGGAGCGATGTCAAAACGCTCCCTACAAAGGCTGTTGGCTTGTTTTAAGCTTTGAGGCAACCACACACGCTTATTTAATTGTCTTAGCTTAAAGGCCAAAGGCAACAAATCAAGCTCATGCTTTAGAGGGCAATAAAGTAACACACTTTTATAGCGCTTGAGTTTAGGATATAAAAGCCTACAAACAAGCGCATCTCTAGTGGTTCTAACCCTCTTTAAGCGCTCTTTACAAAACTCTCTAAAAATCGCTTTAATGGTTATATTCCTTAAATTTTAAACATCTGCATTATAATACAAAATTAAGTTTCCATTTGTTAATTTTAATTTGTTCTTAAGGACACAACTATAATGAGAATTATTACTCCTCTATCTGTTATTTTTATTCTTGCTATTATGTTAATTTTTAATGCTTGCGAGACTTCTATAAGCAAGCCTAAAAAAACCATTGAAACACAAAAAGAGGTTTATACCTATAGATATGCCAAAGACCCCACTCAAAACATCTCTTTAATAGGCAATCTACATTCATTAGAGTTAAATATTTTAAATGAGAGCAAAACTCCTACTTTATTTGTATTAAGCGATTTGGAAGACCCACTTTTTAAAGATTATATTCCTGCTCTTAATTCTCTAAAAAGCACTTTTAAGGAGCGTCTTAATATTGTTGTATTGCTAAAAAACCCCTATCTTACTAACGAATTAGAGGCTTTTTTAAAGCGTTTTAAAATTTCTTTTATGCTTTTAAATCCTACTAGCCCCTCCTACTATAAGACCTTTTTAAAACAGAATAAGAGCCTAGAAAAAACTCCTAGCATGCTTTTATATAATTCCAAACACAAGCTTATAAACATTTATCAAGGTGTTGTGCCCGCTGAAATGCTTTCTTTTGACATCTCTAATTTATTGAAAGGCTAAAAGACAATGTTTAATTTTTTCAAAAAAATCGCTAATAAATTTAAAAGCGAAGATATAAAAACCCCTCTTGAAATCAAAAAAAGAGAGAGTATTCTTAAAGATGAGCTAGAAGAAATTCTTATTAGCTTTGACATTCAATACGACTTGATAGAGAGCTTATTAAAACATTTAAGCGACTCAATTACGCCTAAGCAATTAGAAGTCGCTTTATTGCGTTTTGTAAGAGGGGAAAGTTATTATGATAAAACCCGCCTTCAAACTATTAGCACAAAGCCCTTAGTGCATCTCATTGTAGGGGTTAATGGTGCAGGCAAAACCACTAGCATCGCTAAATTAGCCAAGCTCTCTTTAAAACAACATAAAAAAGTGCTTTTAGGGGCGGGCGATACTTTCAGAGCCGCTGCAGTTAAACAGCTCCAATTATGGGGCGAAAAGCTCAATATTCAAGTCATTAGCGCTAAAGAGGGCTCAGACCCAAGCGCTTTAGCCTATAACACCATAGAAAGTGCGATAGCTAAAAACATTGATGAAGTCTTTATAGACACCGCTGGAAGATTACACAACCAAACCAATCTCAAAAACGAGCTTTCTAAAATCGCACGCACTTGTTCTAAAGTCTTAAAAGACGCTCCTTTTTACAAATTTCTCATTTTAGATGGCACGCAAGGAAGTTCAGGACTCACTCAAGCTAAGATTTTTCATGAAACTCTAGCCTTAGATGGCGTGATTATGACTAAGCTTGATGGCACTTCTAAAGGCGGAGCGATTTTAAGCGTGCTATATGAGTTGAAATTACCTATTCTTTATTTAGGCATGGGCGAAAAAGAAGATGATTTAATCCCCTTTGATGAAGAACGCTTTATAGAAGACTTAGTTGATGCAGTGTTTATAGAACAATAGAATAAGATTTTTATCTCTATTCTAGCAAAGTGCAATAATTGAAATATTTAATTAATATAACTAGATATAAAAGAAAACTATTGGTTTTTTATAAAAAGAGAAAATCCTCTTTTTATAATCACATTAAATATTATTTGTTTTTTAAAAATACTTTTTTTAATGCAATGCTTTAACAGAAATATTTTTGATTTAAATAAAAACCACTCACATTGCCCTAGCCTCACTAACCATGCGCTTAATCAAAGCTAGGTGTTTTTGCAAAGACTTTTCCTCTGTAAATAAAAGAGCTCGTTTAGCGCCCTTAATGGCATAACTCTCTCTTAAAGTTTCATCTTCTAGTAATTCTTCTAGCGCATTTTTAATATCTTCTACATCATAAGGATTGCAATAATACGCTGCATTGCCCCCAATCTCTGGCATACAAGAAGTGCAAGAACTTAATACAGGCAAATTGCATGCAAATGCCTCAATCATAGGATAGCCAAAGCCCTCTTCTAAAGTCCCCCACCATAATAGTGTCGCCTTGCTATAAAGATAGCGCAATTCATCATCATTCACATACCCTAAATTAATAATAAAATCTTTTTCTAAAAATAAAGCTAATTCATCATTTTGCATGCTATGTGTGCCTGTTAGCACAATTTTAGTGCTAGATTTAATAGAGTGAGGAAGTTTTTCAAAAGCTTGAATGAGTCTTTTTGTATTTCTTCTAAAACTCTTATAACCTACTACAAGA
Organism: Helicobacter cetorum MIT 00-7128; assembly: GCF_000259255.1. Lineage (NCBI taxonomy): Bacteria > Pseudomonadati > Campylobacterota > Epsilonproteobacteria > Campylobacterales > Helicobacteraceae > Helicobacter > Helicobacter cetorum. The sequence continues at coordinate 1,007,686 of NC_017737.1, read as the reverse complement.
ATAAAGTTTTTAGGCAAATCAAAACAAGTTGTTTCTAAAAGTGGAGGGTTTTTAAAAATCTCTCTCACACCATGATAAATCACATGCACTTGATTTTCTTTAAAGCCTAAATAATTGATAATTTCTCGCTTAACATAGTGCGAAAAGCACACAATCTCATCAAATGATTTCATATGATTGGTTGAAAGTAGCACAGAATCAATATCCTTGCAAACTGATTTCATATGTGTATCCAACATAGTCTCATAATCATGTAAATGGTGCAAGTCATGGATACAAGCTAGGCGTTTTTTAGCCCTTAAGCCTTTAGTAGCAATAACTCCCGTGTAAGTATAAGGTTGCGGGCAGATAAATAAATCAATCATTTTACCTTTAGATAACTCAATATTGGAGTTTTGGTATTTCAAAGAAAGGTATTCTTTGTAAAGTCTTGTAGCATTTTTATGCAAATGTGGATATTTTTTGATAACATTCTTAATCTTGCTTTTAAAGCTCTGTGAATGATGATTAGCTGAACTTATCTTAGGAATTTTATTTTCTGAATATTCAAAAGAATCTTTTGTAAGCATGTCTTTGCTAATTATGGATTGCTTAGGACTTAAATTATAATAAAAATGCATATCCAACTCGCTCTCTTTTTGCAAAAAACTCCCCAACACATAGGTATAATACTCAATTCCTGTCAATGCCCTTTTTAAGACATTGCTTTCTAATAAAACCATCTTAGAATAAATCCTTTCAACCTTAAAATCAATGATTTAAATTATACACTTATACTATCAAAATGGTATAATTAAGAAATAAGATTATGCTTAAAGGCACATTATTTCTATGGATAACTACACCTATAGTGAATTATTAAAAAGCTTACAAAATAAATGCGACAATATCGCTCAAATCATCAAACCTGATGAGATTAAACAAGTTTTAGAACGCATTGAAAAAGAGCAAGAAGACCCTAATTTTTGGCAAGACACCTTAAAGGCTAGAGATACTAATAAGGAAAAAGTGCGTTTAACTCGTTTGTTAGAAACCTATCAAAAAACTCAAAATGCTTTAGATGAAAGCCTAGAATTATTTGAACTCGCTCAAAATGACAACGATGAGGCGACCCTATCCTTGCTCTATGAAGAGGCGCATTCTTTAGAGCACAGCGTGCAAAAAGTAGAGATTGAAGTCATGCTTAGTGGTGAAAACGATAATTCAAACGCCATTATTACCATTCAGCCGGGTGCTGGGGGGACTGAGAGTCAAGATTGGGCAAGCATTTTGTATCGCATGTATTTGAGATGGGCGGAAAGAAGGGGTTTTAAAAGCGAGATTTTAGATTATCAAGATGGCGAAGAGGCGGGTATTAAAGGGGTGGCTTTTATCATTAAAGGTGAAAACGCTTATGGCTATTTGAAAAATGAAAGCGGGGTGCATAGGTTGGTTAGAATCTCGCCCTTTGATGCAAATGCCAAACGCCATACAAGTTTTGCGAGCGTGCAAATTAGCCCCGAATTAGATGATGATATTGATATAGAAATTGATGAAAAAGATGTGCGTTATGATTATTATAGAGCTAGTGGGGCAGGCGGTCAGCATGTCAATAAAACAGAGAGTGCAGTAAGAATTACGCATTTTCCAACAGGCATTGTGGTGCAATGTCAAAATGACAGAAGTCAGCACAAGAACAAGGCAAGCGCTTTAAAAATGCTTAAATCTAAACTTTATGAATTAGAATTAGAAAAACAACAAAATAGTGCGAAGAATGAAGAAAAAAGTGAAATTGGCTGGGGACATCAAATTAGAAGTTATGTTCTAGCCCCCTATCAGCAAGTCAAGGACGCTCGCTCAAATGGTGCTTATAGTAATGTAGATGCCATTTTAGATGGCGATATTGATGAAATTTTAGAAGGTGTTTTGATAGCTAAGGCATAAGATGTGCTAGAATTGCACCTAGAAATTGCCTTAAATAAATTTTATTTTAAAAACAGCGCACAACTTAAGGAGTTATGATGACACAAGAAGAATTAGATGCCTTGATGAATGGTGGCGATTTAGAAAGCCTAGATAATTTAGAAGAAACCGCCAATGATTCTCACAAAGATTCACAAGAAGATGAAGAAAACTCTAAAGATAGTGAAAAAATGACCGTCAAAAAAGAAGATGCTGAAAAATATGGCAAGATTAGCCCTAATGAGTGGCCTCCCCCTCCCCCTACTGAAGAGCATAAAATCGTGCATCAACTAGATGATGTTACAAGAGATTCTGAGGCTAAAGCGACACAGATTTTTGACCAGCTAGATTTAATTGGTGCGAGTGCGGATAAAATCGTTAAAATGGTGAAAAAAATCCAAGAACCCCTAAAAAAACACCAAGAGATTTTTGAAAACTTACATGCTAATTTTCCTAGTATTGAAACTTTCAAAAACGCCTTAGAAGAGCAACAAACAATGCTTGACTCACTCAAAATGATTAAAGAAGAGGCTGAGGGGTGCTCTGATGGCTCTATGCAAGCTATGGATATTATGCAGTTTCAAGACATTCATCGCCAAAAGATTGAAAGGGTTGTTAATGTTATGAGAGCGCTTAGTCAGTATATGAACTCTTTATTTGAGGGTAAGATTGATGATTCTAAGCGTGTGAGCTCCGCCACTTATATCGCTGGCGATGAAAAAGAAGATTTAGCAAGCGCTGATGATATTGAGGCACTAATTGCTTCTTTTGGGGCTAAGTAATTTTGAATCAAAAAGCTGAACTACTCTCTCCAGCGGGTAATTTAAAGAAACTTAAAATCGCTTTGAATTATGGTGCTGACGCAGTCTATGGAGGGGTAAGCCATTTTTCCTTACGCAATCGTGCGAGCAAAGAATTTACTTTAGATTCGTTTAAAGAGGGGATTGATTACGCTCATGCTCTCAATAAAAAAGTCTATGCCACAATTAATGGCTTTCCCTTTAATGCCCAACTTAAACTTTTAGAAGAGCATATTTCTAAAATGGCAGAGCTTAACCCTGATGCTTTTATCATCGCTACTCCGGGTGTTGTAAGATTAGCTCAAAAAATCGCTCCAAACATTCCTATCCATTTATCTACCCAAGCAAATGTCCTAAATGTGCTTGATGCGCAAGTGTTTTATGATATGGGAGTCAAGCGCATCGTGTGTGCGAGAGAACTAAGCCTAAATGATGCCATTGAGATTAAAAAAGCCTTACCGAATTTAGAATTAGAAATCTTTGTGCATGGGAGCATGTGCTTTGCCTTTTCGGGGCGTTGCTTAATCTCAGCCTTACAAAATGGGCGTGTGCCAAATCGTGGCAGTTGTGCGAATGACTGCAGATTTGATTATGAATACTATGTGAGAAACCCCGATAATGGCGTGATGATGAGACTTGTTGAAGAGGAGGGTGTAGGCACACATATATTTAACGCTAAGGATTTAAACCTATCAAGCCATATCGCTGAAATTTTAAATTCAAACGCTATTAGTGCGCTTAAAATTGAGGGGCGCACCAAATCTGATTACTACGCCGGACAGACCGCACGCATTTATCGCTTGGCTATTGATGATTTTTATAACAATATCAATCGCCCCAATCTCTACACAAGCGAGCTTAACACACTCAAAAATAGAGGCTTTACTGATGGCTATTTAATGCGAAGACCCTTTGAGAGATTAGACACACAAAACCACCAAACAGCTATTAGCGAGGGAGATTACCAAGTCAATGGCGAAATCACTGAAGATGGGCATTTTTTTGCATGCAAATTCACCACGACTACTAACATTGCCTATGAAATCATCGCCCCAAAAAACGCCACTATCACACCCATAGTCAATGAAATCGGTAAGATTTATGAATTTGAAAAGCGCTATTACTTAGTGTTATATAAAATCCTTTTAGAAAACGATACCGAATTAGAGACTATTCATAGTGGGAATATCAATTTAGTGCGCTTGCCCGCCCCCTTACCTGCTTTTAGCTTTTTACGCACCAAATTAGAAGAAAGCGTTTCATAAAACCCTTTTTAGGGGTTTTACCACCCCCACCCCTTTTTTAAAAACCTTAAAGCATCAAATCAATAATAGCCCAAAGAGCCTATTAAAAGCGCCCTAAACACGCTTTGATAAACAAAAACAGCTAATCTTTCATCACAAAAAATACCAACACAAGATTACAATCCTTCAAAATTCACACATAAAACAACTAATAAAACTATTTATTTCAATTTAATTGACTTTTTGTTATTTAACTTTGTCTTAAATACATCATTAAGCTTTATAGTGCTAATTAGCTTAGCACCTTAAGCTTTCTTAAGTTATCACATAGCGCTATATGGATAACTCAAACAATCTTCAAAAATAATCCATTAAAAACCCTCAAACCTTAAATTACTATAAGTAAACATTATTTAAACCTTAATAAAGATTTGATTTTTTGTAACTTATGATAACACTAAGGCATATTAATGATGATAAAAACGCTCGTTTTTGACTGATATTCTTAATTTAACACTAATTTTAGCTATCGTTTATATTGAATAAAGTATGTTAAATATAAGGAGAACCCATGACTTGCATTAAGCGTCCCCTTTTTCTTGGTTGCGCCCTTTTTGCGCTTAACTCCCTTAATGCCTTTGATTATGAGTTTAGTGGTCGTATGGAAAACTTCTCTAAAATTGGTTTTAATAACTCCATTATCAATTCTAAAAAAGGGATTTACCCTACTGAAAGCTTTGTAGATGTAGTGGGCATGGCGCAAGTTAAGCTCAATTTGCTCCCCAAACACACCACAGACCATAAATTATCCTTTTCTCTAGGTGGCACGGTCGCTGGCATTGTCTTTGATAAGACTAAGAATGAGATTGACCAAGCTACAGGAATGCCTTATGGCTCTATTGTGTATAACTTCATTGGGGGTTATCATGGGTATTTTTTCAACAAATTCTTTGACCCTGCCTATGCGTGTAACAAAGGCTTATGCAGACCAGACCCTAATGCTGGAGCCTCCCATGCGAGACCTTATGTATTAGATACCGCATTCTTGCAATATGACTACAAAGATATTTTTGGCTTTAAGCTAGGGCGCTATGAGGCTAACATTGATTTTATGAGTGGTAGCAACCAAGGTTGGGAGCTCTACTACCAGCCTTTCAAAACGCAAAATCAAAGCTTGAAATTCTGGTGGTGGAGCTCTTATGGAAGGGGTCTAGCGTTCAACTCTTGGGTTTATGAATTTTATGCTACAACGCCTTATTTACAATCTAATGGCAAATACATCAACTACGGCTGGCATGGTATTACAGCCACTTACAACTATAAAAGATTGAGCGCACAATTTGACTATTATTTTTCGCCAAAGACTTATAACGCACCGGGCTTTAAACTCATCTATGATACCAATACAGATTTTAAATATGTAGGCTTTCGCTCTCAAACCATGGTAATGGTTATGTTTCCTATGTATTATTCAGGGTGGAAGAATGATAAGGGGCAATATAGCATTTGGGATGGCGCTCAGCATGGCTCTCAAATTGGTAAAAACGCCGTCTCGCTTAATATCCGCCAAATCTTTTGGTGGGATAAATGGACGGCAATTCTTGGTATTTACAATACTTTTGGCAATGCTGATGCTTTCTTAGGAAGTCATACCATGCCCTTAGGAAATAACAACTCTTATGTAGGCGATGGCGTAACTGAAAGTATCTTAGCCTTTGACTTTTGGGATAACACCGCTTATGATGGCTTAGCTGATGCAGTAACCAATGCAAACACTTTCACAATCTATGGCTCTATAGGAGGGATTATCCGCCGTTTTGCATGGCATATTGCAGGGCGTGTTAGCCATGCGAATAGAAACTCTCAAGGGCATCTAGGAAGAGCAAATGAATATTCACTCGCTCTCAATCTCAGTTATGCTTTCACTCATTCTATCTTTGCCAATCTCAAACTCCAATATTATGGCGTGCAAATGAATGAGGGCTACCAAGTAGGCTACTTTGGCTTACCACAATTTAACAATCCTAATGGAGACTACTCAGCTAATTATCAAGATAGAAGTAATTTAATGACAAACCTTACTCTAAAATTCTAAAAATTTTTATTGAAAATTAATTTTAAAAAGCCCTTTTTTTAGGGGCTTATTCAAAAAAAATAAAATCCCTCAAAGCAATCTTAAGCTCTCATCAAATAATTTAATATTTCTTAAAGTTAGTAGTATTATAATAATTTTTGTAAGAATACGAACCAATTTTTACATTCTATATAGGTTTTTTGTTAGGTTTTTATCTTTATTTGCTATTTATTTAACAAGGAGTATCTTATGATAAGTCTTAAAAAAACCATCGCCCTTTCTTTCTGTCTTGTGAATATTGCAAATGCTTTTAGCTATAAGGTTAGTGGCTCTATGGCAGAGTTCTCTAAAGTAGGCTTTAATAACCGCCCTATTAATACCGCACTAGGCTACTACCCTACTGAAACCTTTGTAGGGGTTACAGGATTTTTAAATATCAAAGCAGATTTACTCCCTAAAAATGTCTATAACCATTCTTTTACAGCCAAGCTAGGCGTTATGGGTGGTGGGCTTGCTTATGATGGCACTAAGACTTTAATAGACCAAGCCACAGGCAAGCCCTTTGGCTCTATGATGTGGATGTATTATGGTGCATGGCATGGATACTATGGAGCTGGTGGTTGGGGCACTAATGCGGCTAATGGCATTAATAATGCTGGTGTAGGAGGCTATCAAGGTAACCAATGGATGAGCCAACACACTCATAATATCTTGCTTAATGAGGCTTATATAGAATATGGCTATAAAAAAATCTTTCGTTTTAAAGCAGGCCGTTATGCAGGCAATGCGTATTTTATGGATGGCTATACTGAGGGTTTTGAGGCTACGCTCAATCTCAAAAATTTTACTTTTTGGTGGTTTAGCTCATTTGGCATGAGCTGGACTTATGATGAATGGATTTATGACTATTTTGCCCCCATTGTTACCACGAATAAAAAGGGCAAGCCGGTGAATTTAGGCATTCATTCAGGGAGTGTTACTTGGCATAAAAAGGGGCTTTCTATTAACCCCTTTTTCTACTTTTCGCCAAACACTTATATCGCTCCGGGCATTCAAGTTACTTATGTGCATAATATCCCCCTTAGTCATAGACGCCACCTTTCAATCTATACAACTGCTATGGGGTTTTTCCCCTATTACAACCCCAAAGACGCTCATAATATTTTCTATAGCTCTTATGCTGGCACAAGCGCACAAATGTTTTTATTCAAACAAAAGTTTACTATCAATGGCAAGTATTTTGGCTATGGCATTTATAAGACTTGGGGGAATGCTAACGCTTACACCCCCTATACTGACCCAGAACTCATTGGATTTAACTTTTGGACAAACACCGTTTATGATTGGCTTAGTGCAGCTAATATGAACGCTAATGCCTTTACTTTCCATGCCAAAGTAGGCGGGCATATTAGAAAGCTCTCATGGGAAATTCTAGGGCGTGTTACTACAAGTCCTAGAGCTAATGAGGGGGCTGTGAATTTAGACTTAGCTTATAATTTCAGTCGTTTTGTAACAGCGTCTTTAACTTTAGAATGGTATCGAGCATGGTTACATCATGGCTATCAAGTAGGACAATCTTTTAGCTCTGTCTATAACCCCGCCTTTAAAGCAACTTCTCAAGACAGAAGTTTTTTGATGACAAATCTACATTTTAAATTCTAAAATTTTCATAAATTTTTAGAAAAACTAGCATAATTTTAAGCAAATTATGCGTTCTTTTATGCTAATATTCTAGTTCATAGAGTAATTTTAGTCCATTTCAAGGTAAAGTAAGGAAGAGGAATGCCAAAGAAATTTAAAAAACGAAAAATTGCAAGCGCTTTGTTAAAGCGCTTTACACTACCGCTCTTATTCACCACGAGTTCTCTCGGTGCTATTACTTATGAAGTGCATGGGGATTTTCTCATGTTCTCTAAAGTAGGTTTTAACCATGCAGCCGTTAACCCCATTAAAGGTATCTACCCCCAAGATACTTTTGTCAACATCGCTTTTAAATTAGAGGGTTCTGTGCATTTAGGCAGAGGATGGAGCGTGAATCTAGGTGGTGCTTTAGGCGGTCAGCCCTATGCAAGCACCAAGCAAGATAGATGGGCAAAGGATTTCACACCACCAAGTTATTGGCTTGATGGTTCACAAGCTGTTGATGCATGTAATAGTGTTGTTGGATTTAATGGCTCTGAAGCTGATTTGACTAACCCCATGAGCACTTGTATCTCAGCCAAAGCTTTAATGGCTCAAAGCGGTGGTCCGGGCTCTATCATTGACCCTCGTGGTTTCCAATACATGTATATGGGCGAGTGGAACGGCTCATATCCTAACTACTATCCGGGCAGTGCGTATCTACCCGGTCATTCACGACGCTATTCAATCTATAAGGCTAACTTAACCTATGATAGTGAGAGATGGCATGCTGTAGCAGGGCGCTTTGATGTAACCGAGCAAGAGCAAATTGACTGGATGTATCAAATGCTAACCGGTTTTTATGGAACTTTCAAAGTCAATGATAAATTAAAACTCCAATTACTCAGCTCTTGGGGTCGTGGTATTGTTGATGGTCAATGGTTCTTTGCGAACTATCGTGAAAAGCCTTGGGGTATCCATAAAGCCGGTATTATTTATCGCCCTACCAAAAATTTGATGATTCACCCCTATTTGTATCTTATCCCAGAAGTTGGCACTTTACCCGGTATCAAAATAGAGCATGACACTAACCCCAACTTTGCTAGTAGGGGTATTAGATTTAAAACCACTTTCTATGCAATGTATGACTATCGCTGGAACAACTCTAGCTATGGTCGTTACGCACCCGCTCGTTATAACACTTGGGATCCATTCCTAGATGGCGGTAAATGGAGAGGCTTACAAGGTCCCGGTGGTGCGACTCTCTTACTTAGAGAGCATATTGATATTAACAACTACTTTGTTGTAGGTGCTGCGTATCTTAACATTGGTAACCCCAACATGAACTTAGGAACATGGGGTAACCCCATCGCCATTGATGGTATCGAACAATGGGTTGGTAGTGTTTATGGGCTAGGATTTGCATCTATTGATAACATCACCGCTGCTGATGCATTCACTGAGTATGTCAAAGGTGGTGGTAATCATGGTAAGTTTAGTTGGAGTGTCTATGAGCGCTTTACAACTTCTCCAAGAGCTATTGAATATGGTATTGGAACTTATTTAGATTATCAGTTCACTAAACATATTAAAGCTGGTTTGAAACTCGTATGGTTAGAGTTTAGAGTTCGTGCAGGTTACAACCCCGGAACCGGTTTCCTTGGGCCAAACGGACAACCGCTCAACCTAAACAATGGTTTGTTTGAGACCGGTGCTTTTGTGCAAGGTCCACAAAACATGGGTGGTATTGCCAAGAGCATTACCAACGATATGAGCCACTTGATGACACACTTCTCTTATAGTTTCTAAGGAGTGTTTTGCCTTTTGGCATGCCTTTTTGTGCATTTTTAAAATATTCTCTATTTAGGAGTAGGGCTTTTGAAGAAATTAAAGCATTTTTCTTTTCCCCTATCCTTTCTTTGCCTAGTTTCTAGCGCTCAAGCTTTCAATATGAATCTTACGGGCAAGATAAGCACCTATACCAAGTATGGTTTCAATAATCAAAAATACCAACCCTCAAAAGATATTTATCCTACAGGTAGTTATACTTCTCTCTTAGGCGAATTTAACCTTAGCATGAATTTACTCAAAGGCTTAAGAGCAGAAGTTGGGGGTATGGTAGCTACTTTGCCTTATGACTCCACCGCTAAGCAAGGCAATAACATTCCTAACGGACAACCCGGCTCTCGCACTGACCCCTATGCCTCAGGAATGTTTTGGGAATATATTGGTTGGTATGCCGGTCATAGCGGTTTGCATGTGCAAAAGCCTCGTTATTGGATGTTTCATAATGCCTATTTAAGCTACAACTATAAAAAAGATAGATTTAGCTTTGGGGTCAAAGGGGGACGCTATGAGGCTGAAGACTATGATTGGTTCACTTCCTTTAGCCAAGGGGTTGAGGGCTTTGTTAAATACAAAGACACTAAATTTAGAGTGATGTATTCTGATGCTAGAGCCTCTGCATCAAGCGATTGGTTTTGGTATTTTGGGCGTTACTATACAAGTGGTAAAGCACTTATGATTGCTGATTTGAAATATGAAAAAAAAGGCTTGAAATTCAACCCCTATTTTTATGCTATCTTTGAGCGCATGTTTGCTCCGGGGTTTAATCTCACTTATGATACTAATCCTAACTTTAATGATAAGGGCTTTCGCTTTGTGGGGACTTTTGTGGGGCTTTTTCCCTTTTTCCCTATAACAGGGCGTGGGAATGATATTATCTTATTTCAGCAAGAACCTATGGGTAAAAACGGGCAAACTTATTTCTTACGCACACGCTTTTTTTATAATAAATGGCAATTTGGAGGCAGTATCTATAAGAATGTTGGCAACGCTAATGGCGATATTGGTATTTATGGAGACCCCTTAGGGTATAACATTTGGACTAATAGTATTTATGATGCTGAAATCAACAATATTGTTGGCGCAAATGCCACTAATGGCTTTTTATATGTTGGTTCTCATTATAAGAGCTTTACTTGGAAAGTTTTAGGGCGTATTACTAATAGTCCAAGGGCTGATGAAAGAAGTTTAGCGCTCTTTTTGAGCTATTTTTCAAACCGCTTTAAGGTTAGATTAGATTTGAAACTAGAATACTATGGCAATATTACTAAAGCGGGCTATTGTATAGGCTATTGCAACATGTATGTCCCAGCAGACCCTAATGGACCGGGCACTCAGCCCTTAAAACACAATGTCTATTCTGATAGAAGTCATATCATGTTTACTGCAACCTATGGCTTTAGAATCTACTAACACACCCCTTTAAATGAATTACAAAGAACTACTAGAATTTAACGACTATGCTATGGATTTAACCATTAGAATGGCACACCACAACTCCGCTATGGAAGGCAATAGTCTGACTTTAGGCGATACGATGAGTATTTTGCTTGATAGAAAAACCCCCATTAAATCCGTAAGCTTAGATGAAGTGCATGAGATAGAAAATTATCGTAATTTTGTCCCCTTTATTTTAGACATTTTAGAAAGAGATAAAGCTATAGATGAGCATTTAATCTGTCATTTTCACTCTGTTTTAATGCGTAATATCTTACCTGATTTTGGAAAATTTAAAAGCACTTATAATGAAATCATCGGGGCTAAAAAGCCGACTGCAAGTCCAGCTATGGTGCAACCTAGAATTAATGAATTGTGTTTAAAAATACAAAATGATTTGGCATTAAATTTGAGTGATGAAGAGAAATTAAAAAAGATAGTAGAACACCATATAGAATTTGAAGAAATCCACCCTTTTACAGATGGTAATGGTAGGACAGGAAGAGCTTTAATGTTTTATCAAACTATCAAAGCACATTTAACGCCCTTTGTGATTGAAGTAACTACTAGAAGTGAATACATGAATGCTATGAGAGAGCAAGATACCAATGCCTTGCTTGGTATTATCAAGCATTGTCAAAAGATAGAATTAGAAAAGATTGAACGCTACAGCATTATTTTTAAAGAAAGACGCCAAAATTTGCAAAATGGCAATAAAGCCAATACTACCAAACCTAAACCCCAAATACCCTTATAATAACCGATTTGCGAGCAATAAAAACAAAGGGGGCAAAGATGATGAAAGGTTTATTTTGTAGGTAACTAATGAAATATTTTAAGGACAATACCATGAACTACAAAGAACTACTAGAATTTAACGACTATGCTATGGATTTAACCATTAGAATGGCACATCACAGCACCGCTATTGAAAACAACCCTCTAAGCCTTGCTGAAACCATAAGTATTTTAACGACCGAATACATTCCAAGAGTTATGCCCCAAAGAGCATTCTTTAAAGTAAAAAACTATCAAAATATGCTCCCCTTTTTATTAGAAAGTCTAAATAAGAAACAGAGTATTGATAGCTTTTTTGTGAAAGAATTACATTCTATTTTAATGAATTTTTTACTCCCTAATAAGGGGGCTTTTAAAACTACTGATAATATGATTTTAGGGGCTAGTTTTAAAACTTCACCACATTTTCAAGTGCCTATGGCTATGAAAGAGTGGTGCGATAATCTCAATTACAAAATGAATAGCTTACAAGACAAAGAAGAAAAGCTAAAAGCCATTTTAGAACAACATATTTTGTTTGAAAGAATACACCCTTTTAGCGATGGTAATGGCAGAGTGGGTAGAATGCTAGTTTTTTATAGCACTTTAGAGCAAAATTTAGTGCCATTTGTGATTACTAAAGAGCAAAAAGAACCTTACATCAAAGCGTTAGATACGCACAATGTAGAGAGCTTGTAGTTACTCGCTAAAATATCCCAAGAATTTGAACTCACTCGCATACAAGGGCAAATGGTGTTAAATAAGAATATAAGAATATAAGAAAGCTATCTAAAGTAAAAGGGCTTATAGAAGTCCCTTAAGTCCTTAGTGCCTCTAAAATCTTAAGCCTTAGTATGCGTGAATAGCCATTATTTTACAATGCGTTAATTTCGCATAAAAACACCTTATTGAAATTCACTAGCCTTTTTAACAAATTCTATTGCCTTAAAGCGCTCTCCTAAAGCGCCCGGACTAATCAAGGGCTTGACTTTAGCCACTTCTTTTAAATATTTTTCATAGCCTACACTTTGAGAAAACAATTCTAATAGCTCCATAAGCCCCATATCTAATAATGCTTGAGCTTGTGTTTTATAAAAAGAAAAATGCCCTCCCCCACTCTCTACAATAGAGCGTATTAGCGAAAAATCCACATCATAAGTTAAATCGCTTTGCTGATACAAATTAGAAAGATTGTTTAAAATATCTTGAAAGTCTAATACCCTATGCTCTTTATACGCCCTTAAATGCATGTCTTTTCTTGGCTTTTCATCGCCATAATCAAAGCTTAAAAACATCCATTGATGCGCTTTATTCAACCTTTCAAACAGCTCTTTGAAAAAGCTATGCAAATCTAATGGAATATGCCCCTCTTTAATCTTAAGCGTTGCTAAAAGCTCGCTTGTTGGCTCATCAATCTTATCCCACACCCCCATATGTTTTTCATCAACAAAGAGCATTTGATTATCCTTAATAATCTCACATGCAAACGCATCAAAAAGCTCATTAGAAAACACAAATACATTATCTTGCTTAGAAATATGCAAATCTTTTAGAGTTGTAGCATAAAAATGAAACGAATCTTTAAAGAGTGATTGCTGGATTTGTTGCAACTCTTCTAAAGGCTCAATGCTAATAAATTCACACTTTGAGACCACTTCAATACCTAAAGTATCCAAAAATTTTGCCACATCTAAAAGGCATTCCCCATAATGAGCGCCAATTTCTATGACTTTTAAGGGTAAAGATAATTTTTCTTGCTCTAAAAGCTTTAAAATATAAAAAGCAATCGTGCCACCAAAAAACTTGCTTGAAGATACTGAAGTATAAAAATCCCCTTTCTTTCCTACGATTGCCTTTCTATAATACCCCTTTTTACCATAAAGCCAATCTTGCATATAATTTCCAAATGAGCGCACTTCTATCCTTTAGTTTTAAAATATGAGCGCCCTTTAAACGCCAAAATTATTCAAATATTCTACAAAAATTACTATATTTTTGTGCTATTATATTGAGATAGTCGTTGCTTTTTAAAGGGGTTTTTAAAAGTAGCAAAAACTCTCAAACAATAACGCAAATCTTTTGGAGAACTTGCATGAAAATTTTAAGGCGTGCCTTTGGCTCTGTAGAAGAAAATACCTATATTGTCAAGTTAGACAATGCTATAGATTTTATTATAGACCCCGGTTTTTCTAGTAGCGAGTGGATTTTAGAAAATGCTAAAAACCCTAAAGCCATTTTAATCACTCATGGGCATTATGACCATGTATGGGATAGCGCTAATTTACAAAAACTTCTTAAAAATACCCCTATTTATGCCCCTAAAGATGATGTATTTATGCTAGAAAATGACATTTTTAATTTAGGTGTGCCTACCTTTAGCCCCACTTTTAGTGTGCCTTGCAATAAAAATTGCACCCCTTTGAATATAGAGGGCATTGAAGTTAAATATTGGCATTTTCCCGGACACACACCGGGCTGTTCTATTATAGAAATAGAGGGAGCAATTTTTAGCGGAGATTTTATCTTTTATCGCAGTATTGGGCGCTATGATTTCCCCTATTCTAATGCAAAAGACATGAAAGAATCCTTGTTGAGATTTCAAAATTTAGATTTTTCTAAAGATTTAGATATTTATCCCGGACATGGGGATAAAACAAGCTTTTTTGCCGAAAGAGAGCATTCTAAAGCTTGGGTTTCAAGGATAGCCTAACATGCTCAATCAAACCCAAAAAGAGCGTTATTTACGCCATATTATGCTAGAAGATGTTGGCGAAGAAGGGCAATTAAAGCTTTTAAAATCTAGTGTTCTAGTTATTGGAGCTGGGGGGCTTGGCTCGCCTATTTTAATGTATTTATGCGCAGCTGGAATAGGGAAAATAGGTATTGTAGATTTTGATAAAGTGGATTTAAGCAATCTTCAGCGTCAAGTCATTCACTCTGAAGATTTTTTAAACCAGCCTAAAGTGCTTTCAGCTAAAAAGCGTCTAAATGCCCTAAATACTGATGTTAAAATAGAAACCTTTGAAGAATGTTTTAACGCTACTAACGCCCTTTCTTTGATAGAACCTTACGATTTTATCATTGATGCAACCGATAACTTTAGCGCTAAATTTTTAATCAATGATGCTTGTATATTGGCTAATAAACCCTATTCGCACGCAGGCGTTTTAAAATATAGGGGTCAAAGCTTAACGATTTTACCCACTAAAAGCGCATGTCTAGCTTGTGCGTTTGATAAGCCCCCTAAAAAGGAATTAAACCCTATTTTTAAAGCGGGGCTTTTTGGGGTTTTGCCCGGAATTTTAGGGTGCATTCAAGCAAGTGAAGCTATCAAATACTTTTTAGGATTTGATAGCTTATTGACAAACACTTTGCTTAGTGTAGATACCAAAACAATGGATTTTAGAAAAATTCAAGTCTTCAAAAATCCAGAATGCCGAGTTTGTGGCACTCATAAAATCACACATTTACAAGACTATGAATCATAAGGGGTAGAATTTGGATTTATCATCAATCTTAGGTTTAGTTTTAGCAGTTGCCTCCATTTCACTAGGCGATATTTTAGAAGATGGCAACCCGTTGCATATCATTCACTTAAGCTCATGTATTATCATTATCCCCACTTCGCTCTTTGCAGCTATGACAGGCACTCATGCAAGGGCGATTAAGGCGGCTTATAAGGAAATTAAAATCGTTTTTTTAAACCCAAAAATCAATCTTAATGAAACGATTGCTAATCTCATAGAATTGGCTACTTTAGCAAGAAAAGATGGTGTGTTATCTTTAGAAAGCCGTGTAGCTCAAATTGAAGATGACTTCACACGCAATGGCTTGTCTATGATAATAGATGGTAAGGATTTAAAATCTGTTAAAGAGAGTTTAGAAATTAGCATTGAGGAAATGGAAGAGCATTACCATGGCGCAGCCCATTATTGGGAGACTGCCGGTGAGACTGCCCCCACTATGGGATTAGTTGGTGCGGTTATGGGTCTAATGCTTGCTCTTCAAAAACTAGATAACCCCGCAGAAATGGCAGCAGGAATTGCAGGTGCGTTTACAGCAACGGTTACTGGGATTATGTGTTCTTATGCGATTTTTGGCCCCTTTGGACATAAACTTAAGGCTAAATCTAAAGATATCATTAAGGAAAAAACCGTGCTTTTAGAGGGAATTTTGGGTATTGCTAATGGCGAAAATCCAAGAGATTTAGAAACCAAACTCTTAAATTATATCGCTCCGGGCGAGCCTAAAAAATCTCAATTTAAGGGCTAAAAATGGCAAAAAAGAATAAACCTACAGAATGTCCGGCGGGGGAAAAATGGGCGGTTCCTTATGCGGACTTCTTATCATTACTGCTCGCACTTTTTATCGCACTCTATGCGATTTCTGCGGTTAATAAGTCTAAGGTTGAGGCTTTAAAAACAGAATTTATCAAAATCTTTAATTACGCCCCTAAGCCAGAAACTATGCAACCGGTTTTACCTATCCCGCCAGATTCTGGACAAGAAGAAGAACGCACTATTGATGAAAAATCTTTGCCCTCTTCGCAAAACACTCAAACCAAAGTTACCATTACCCGCAAGGGCGAGGGGAGTGTTTTAGAACAAATTGACCAAGGCTCTATTCTTAAACTCCCCTCTAGCTTGCTTTTTGAAAACAGCACTTCTGATGCTATCAATCAAGATATGATGCTCTATATTGAGCGCATTGCTAAAATCATTCAAAAACTTCCTAAAAGAGTGCATATCAATGTGAAAGGCTTTACTGATGATACGCCCCTAAAAGGGCAAACTCGTTTTAAAAGCCACTATGAATTAGCTGCTAATAGGGCTTATCGTGTCATGCAACTGCTTATGCAATATGGCGTAAGCCCTGAGCAATTATCCTTTTCTTCTTATGGCTCAACCAATCCTATTGCACCCAATAATACGATAGAAAATCGCTTGAAAAACAATCGTGTGGAAATCTTTTTTTCTACTGATGCGAATGATTTAAGCAAGATTCATTCTATTTTAGACCAGCAATTTAACCCATGAAAAACTTCATTTTCTTATTTTTTCTATGCCTAGCAAGTCTCTTGGCTAGAGAAAAAGAATCATCTGAAAATTTATTTGACTTGATTGATAGAGCCCCTAGACAACAAGAACTCCTTGAAAAACAGCAAGAGGCACAACTCAAAATCGCTCAAAACCCTCTAGTAGCCCTAGAGATTATCCCTCAAAGCACGCCCTATTTAGAATGGAAAGGAGCTAGAGATTCATATTTTTTAAAAGTGAGTGCTGTGATTGATAGGGTTGTGATTTTAAATATCAATATCAATCAAGGGCGCTCTTGTTCGCTCTATCCTACCCCAAAAGATGTTACTTTGGTTAAAAATCAAAGCGTCTCTTATGAAATTTTATGCGAAAATCAGCCTTTGGCTATAGAGGTTGTTACTAATTTAGGCAAGCGCTTTTTTCAATTCTAAAAGCATTTTGCAATCAATTTGCCTAAACCAACAGATTGTTTCTAATGTCAAGGCTTATTTTTATTAATGATGTTAGGCGGTTTTTAATAAGTTCTATCCTAATCAAACTAAAACCCTCTTAACAAAATGATTTCATTTCTTTTGCTTATAACCCTTTTATCATTCTTTAATTTTTTATAAGAAAGCTTATTTTTAAAACTTTGTTTTAGATTTTGTTTTTGTTATAAAAAACTCATTTTTATTTAATAGGACTTTTTAATATATTCTTATTATTTGCTTATTTTAAGAGTATGTTTGGAACTTTTAAAGCTCAAAGTTGGTGTCTTTGTCCTACTTTTACATCTAATCTTTGTTAAATACTAGCCCAAGTGCTTTGCAAAAGCTATAAGAATAATGCAATTTAAGCATTAAGCTTTTTTATATTTTATTATCAGCGTTTAATTAGAATATATCTCTAATCATTGAATATGCTTAAAAACACGAGATAACTAGCCAATTTCTTAGATATAAATACCTTAATAAAACACTATGAAATTCTTCTCAAAAAGTGCTTTAATTATGGGGGGGCGTGCTACCCCCTATTTTTAACACACCTTAGTCTAAAAATGACATTAGGTTTAATCAATACCAATTATAAATAAAGCCCTTAAAAATTTTCTTAACACCTCTATTCAACTCAATCTACTTAAAAAAAGGCAAAGAAAAAAGAGATTTTTTAGCATTGGCTTTTAATCTCAAAGTAGCCACCATAGCCCTTTCAATCTCTTCAATAGGCGCATTTTGATGGCATGCTATTTTCATTTTATCGCACACTTTAGTAATGATAGTCCTATACTCTATGCCTCCCTTACGAAAATAATTAGCAAAGCTATTACCCCCAAAACGCTGTAATTCTTCAGCAATTTTTTGCCAATATTTAGCATAATCTTCTTGGTATCGCTCGTATTCTTGCGAACCTAGCAAAGACTCTCTCAAGCGTTTTTTATTCTTACTATTATAAACTAGCACTTCAAACAAAAGCTTTAAATCTTTATCTTTAATGTATGCCATTTTAAATCCCTTAATTAAAATGCTTTTCTAAAATGCTTTTTTTAGACAATTTAGAAATATCTTCATAAGCGCTTTCATAATGATTCTTAGTTAAATTGATAAGGATTTGTTTTTGCTCATTAAGAGCCTTCAAAATATCTTTTTTAAACTCTTCCCTATTTAGAATTTCATCACCTTTAATCACTGCGCTATCAGTAGCAAACCATGCCACTACAGCTCCTATGGGCGCACATATCCAAGCAAGCGCTCCACAACTTAATCCTACACCAGCCCCTGTTAATGCACTTGCTCCCTTGCTAGCAACTTTTATTATTCCTTTAAATGCGAGCTTACTTGCCAATTTAGCGCTAACAAAACTAGATATTTTAGCCACACCTATCATAGAAGAAAGTGCAATAGTATGAGTTAGCATAAAATCCAAGCGCTTATTGATTTCAAAATCCACGCTCTGCATTATTGGTTTGCTAAGATTATCATTCAAGCCCTTTGTTGCTATGCCACCAAGCGCATTAACATATCTCTTTGTGCTGTTTTGAAAAAAATAATAAATTTGATTAAAGGCATCTTTGCTTTGATTATCAAAATCTTTTCCAAACATCTTTTCTTGGAGCATTTTTTCAAAGGCATCTTCAGCACTCAAGCCCATTTTGCCCCCTAGTTTGAGACCAATCTCTGTATAATCCCCTTTCAAAGAGTAATGAAAATCCAAAAAGTCATCTATATTTTCTTTAGCTTTCTTAAAGAGCTTATTGATATTCTCTTCAATTACCTTATCCACTTCACTAATATTTTGATTCAAAAGAGTATTAAGGCGTTTTTCTGCCTCACTTAGATTATTTCCCATAGTCATTAGAATCTTTTTGCTATATTGCACACTAAGGGGTTTTTTATGAGTTGAAACCCCAGAAAATGCTACAACCCTTGCTAAAATATACAAAACAAAAAGAATAAGAATAGTCCCCCAAAAAATTGTCTTAAACTTTGATTTTTTAACCTTTGCTTTCATTCTTTATCCATTGACTCATCTAATCGCTTAGAATACCCATTTACCCAATAAATCACTTGCATAATCACTCTATTAATCCCCAAACTACTAAGAATATTAAGAGCGATAAAAATACTCCAACCCAAAACCCTATAAGAGCCTAGTTTGGTATCCACTAAATTCATGCCCCACCAAGATAGGGCGTCTAGCTCTCTTTTAATCCTTAAAAAATAATCTATATATTCGCAATTTGAGCCAATAGAATTAGTCGCTAGTTCTAAAGTTTCTTTGAGATTATCCCTCAAATAGGTTGGCTCATACCCATAAACAACTATACAAAAATAAATCACAAAGAATATACACGAACAAATATTAATACTCCATTCCCTACTTAAAAGCGCTAAATAGTCTTGCTTGACAACTTTTCTCAAACTTCTATTTAAAAACTGAAATACAAAGGCGCAAATAAAGATTTGAAGAAATATGCAACCCCATAAAATAAACGAATATTCTAAAACGCTATATATAACAGACAAAGTCATCATTATTGAGATAATGAAATAAACCAAACTAACCATAATTTTAGAAGATAGAAGTTTCGTAAATAAGGAATTATCATTCAAATAGCATTTAATAAAGCATTTTCTCTCACGCATTTTCAAAGAGATGAAACTATAAGCAATAATACCTAGAATAATCAGCACAAATGCCAATGAAAAACAAGTCGCTTGATAAGATAAGCGCCACAAGCCCAATAACCCCACTATAATTGCAATGGTGGGTATCACTATCCTAATAAAATGATACTGCCTTAAGAACACCATGTCTCCTTATATCATACACTATTGTAGTAAGAAAGCGAATCCCTTAAAATTTTCACAACATAAAACCAAGTCATACAAGAATACCTAAGAAAAACATCAACTTAGATTATTTTAATAACCAAATAGTCAATATTAGACACAATTTTATGGTTGTAGACATCAATTTTTTAGATAGCTGTCTTGTTTGTCATAAATTTTGCCTTTTATATTTTCCTTTAATACTGATAATTTATACTCAATAAAATTTACATAAACATTATTTAAATATTAAAAATATTAAAAATAAAAAACTTAAATATTCCAATTCTACCTTTAAAAACCAAAATCCAACTGATTGATATCAATTCAAGGCTCAAAAAAAATTTTTATATCAATTTGAATTAGACACTTATAAATCATTTGTATGGCTTATTTTTCAAGTTTTTCATCAAATAAGTCTAAAATAGGTTGAATTATATATTATAAAATTATATAAAATAATTCATTCATGAATCTATTCCTTTGATTTTTTATCACAAATAGATTTTTCATATTGACTTAACAAACATATTTTACTATACTAAGTCAAACTTTAATTTTTCATTAGAAAGGATAAGCATGACACTAAATGAAATTGCCACAATTAAAACAGGCCTCATTCTTGGAAGAAAAAAATCTCTCGATATTTCTACAACCCCCTACCATGTAATTTCTCTAAAATCTTTCAATCAAAATGGATACTATAATCAGTCTTTAACAGACACTTTCACAGCTACCTGTGAAATACCAAAGGAATTTTTTCTCAAACAAAATGACATTTTAATGAGCATAAGAGAACCACACACAGCGGTGTATATCAGAGAAACACCTCGTTATGAAACCATTATTTCATCAATTGCTGTTGTTATTAGACTTGAAAAAAAATACACCGACCTTTTTAATCCTCTCTTTTTATGTCTGTATTTAAACTCTCCCTTTACTAATAAGGCCTTATTTTCTCAAGGCTCAACTATTGCTATGCTTAATATCTCTAACTTAGGACAAATCAAAATCAATCTTCCGCCCAAAAAAGTCCAAGACAGAATTGCCACTTTACAAACACTCATCTATCAAGAAAATACACTTCTTTTGCAACTCCTTACAGAAAAAGAAAATTTAATGCAAGGCTTGTTGCTAGAAACTTTAAACAAGGAGCAACAATGAAACCCATTCTCTTATCTAATATCAATGATAGTCAACTTTCTAAAAATTACCTTACAAAACCACTGAAAGATTTCTTAGAAAATGAATCTATTGATAGCCTAAATGAAATTTTAGAAATAATAAAAGCTAAGCCTAGATTTTCCACAGAACATCATTTGCTAGATAGTGGGCTTTTAAAAGACTTTATTGTTAATAATTTCAACAAAAAAAACATGGATTTTACAAGCCCCAAAGAAATTTGCATTCTCTTAGCCAAACTTATTGAACCAACAAAAGATAGTAGCATTTATGACCCCGCTTGTGGGATAGGCTCTCTACTCATACAAATGAAAAGAGAAGCCAATAGCCATGTAAAACTATATGGACAAGAGAGAAGTCTTTTTGTGGCAACATTATGCCAAGTTAACATGCATTTAAACCATATCAAAGATTTTTATATTGAATGTGAAGACACTCTTTTTAACCCGCTACATTCTAAAGACTATGTTCTAGAGCAATTTGATTATGCAGTCTCTCACTTGCCCTTTGCTTCTAAAATACAACCCCTTGCCCTACAAAAAAACCGCTACCAGCGATGCTACTGGAACCTTCTCTCCAAAAATAATGGCGACTACGCTTTTTTATTGCATATGTTAAGCTCTCTTAAAGATGAAGGAAAAATGGGGGTTGTCGTTCCCCATGGTGTATTATTTAGAGAGGCTCATGAAAAAGAAATTAGAAAACAACTTGTTGAAGAAAATCTCATAGAAACCATTATAGGCTTGCCCACTAATTTATTGCCAACCACAAATATTTCTGTTTGTATAATTATCTTTAACAAAAAGAAATCTACTAAAAACATTCTCTTTATTGATGCTAGTCAAAGCTATGTGAAACAAAAAAATGGGGTTAAGCTCAATAATGAAATCATTGAAGAAATTGTTTCTACCTATAAGGATAAAAAGACCAAGGAAAAATACTCGTTTTTAGCTAACTTAGAAAAAATCAGAGAGAACGACTATAACTTAAACATTGCTCGCTATATAAACGCAAGAGAAGAGAAAAAAATTGATGTGAAAGAGACTGCAAGAAATATTGAAAAGATTAAAACCCAATGGCTTCAGTTGCAAAACGAAATCCACCTTTGTTTAGAAGAATTTAATGTGAAAGGATAGTTATGAAAATTTTAACTTATATTGTTTTACTTTACATTGTTATAACGATGTTTGTGTTACCATTTCTTGTGCTATTGAGTTTTGACTAAACTCATTTACATAGCGTTCTAAAATCCTGCATGCACTTAATGAATCCAAACGCCCATCTTTTTGGGCTGTTTGTTTATTTTTCCTACCTAAATGCTCTAAGTTTTCAAGCGCTTCCATACTAGAGCAATCCTCATTAACAAAAACAATTTCGCCCTTAAAGTCTAAAAGCGTAATAAAATGCTTGATGCGAATGTTTGTATCCACATAACTTTCGCTAGGCTTACCCACCACTAGCACTTTAATGTTTTTTTCTCTCAACAAATTGCTTAAATCCCTAGAAGCTTGATTCCTATTCTTGCGCAAAATCGGCTCTAAAGGTAAGATAATACCCTCTAAAAGAATAGCCAAACCAATGCGTTTTAGCCCCACATCGCATGCTAAAATCATGCTAACACCACGCTATGGTTTATGCGTTTGATTTTGCCTGATAATTCGTATTCTAAAAGTTTGTCGCCATATTTTAGATACGCTTCTTCATAGTTAGGATTTTTCGCACAGTATTCTAAAAATTCATCTTTGATTTGTTCTGCTTCTTTTAAGTGGTAATCTTTTAAAAGAGTGTTAATAAAATTTTGAATGTTATAAATGCCTTTAGCTTGCTTTTTTTCCAAAAGCTCATTGGTGCCTTCGCTTTCATTTAGGCGTTGGGGCAAAACAAATAAAGGTTTTTGATATTTTTGAGCTAATCTCGCACTACTCATAGAGCCACTAAATAAATCTGCTTGGGGGATAATAACCATATCACTTAGTGCGATAACCAAGCGATTTCGTGCCAAAAAAGAGCTTTTAAAAGGCATAAAATCTTTTTCATATTCGCTTAGAATCAAACCATTTTTTGCGATTTTTTGAATCACTTTAGCATTACTTGCAGGATAGATTAAGTCTAAACTACAAGGTGAAAGCATAATTGTATTAGGCAAGGCATTTTCTTGAGCGATAATATCCACCCCTAACGCTCCCCCACTCACAATACTAGCACCACTTTTAGACAATTCTCTAGCTAGAGTAATAGTGTGTTGCTTGCTATAAGGATTAGGTCTTCTAGTGCCTATAATAGCCACTTTCAAAGGGGTGTTTAAAAGCCTAGTATTGCCTACAAAATAGAGTTTTTTAGGGGGGTCTTTGAGAGTATCAAAAACCTTAGGAATGCTCTCTAAAACATGGTATTGAAAGCCACTTTTCATCAGTTATTCAAGTTATTTGGGCAATACAATTTCTACTTCAATCGCCTCTACACTCTGATTGCTATCAGCAGTTTTAAAATGAATGTCTGAGGCTTGAGCTTTAGTATATTTTTGAATCACTTCAATAATCTCTCTACGCATATCTTCCATATAAGGCAAATTTAAAGTGCGCTCTTTAGCCAAAATGAGCTTTAGTCTATCAGAGGCCGTATTAGCACTACTAGACTTTGATTTAAAAAGGTCAAAAAAACTCATGAGAATATCCCTTTTAAAGCTTTAAAAAAGCCTTTTTTCGCCTTAAATTCTACAAACTCCACTTCTTCGCCTAAAATCCTTCTTGTAATGCGCTCATAAGCCTTTGAGCTTTCACATTCAGTGCGTATCACTGGCTCGCCCTTATTCGTGGCTGAAACAATCTTACTATCTTCTGGAACCACCCCAATTAAAGGCAACCCTAAAAGCTTAAGCACTTCTTCTATGGGAATCATCTCACCATTTTCCACTAATTCAGGTTTTAAGCGATTGATAATCAAGTATTTATGCACTTCTTCACCCCTTTTAGCCCGATTAGACTTCGCATCAATAATGCCAATCACTCTATCGCTATCTCTTAAAGAGCTCACTTCTGGAGTAACAACGACTAACGCCATATCCGCATGCAAAATCGCATGCTCAAACCCGCTTTCAATCCCAGCGGGCGAATCAATCAAAATATAATCAAAATCTGCTCTTAAAGCATTGATTAAAATCGCCACTTTTTCCTTGTCTAAAATATTTTTATCCTTGCTTTGAGAGGCGGCTAAAAAAGAGAGATTTTTAGTCTGTTTGTCTGTGATTAAGGCTTGTGCGAGATTGCAATTTTTTTCCATCACATCTACCACATCATAAACAATGCGATTTTCTAAGCCCAAAATCATATCCAAATTTCTTAAGCCTATATCAAAATCAATCGCTACAACCTTTTTACCACTCTCAGCTAGTCCAATGGCTAAATTAGCGGTCGTGGTGCTTTTACCCACGCCACCTTTACCTGAAGTGATAGTAATTACTATTGCCATATTAATCCTTTTAATCTTTATTGTTTAAAGGGGTGCGTAAAATTCCCCCAATTTGTTCTAATTTGGTGTCTTTAAGGGCTTTTCTTTCTGTGTTTAATCTAGGGTAATTCAAGCTCTTTTCTAGTAAAAAATCCTTAGCAAAAGAGCCATTTTGAATTTTATTTAAGATTTTTTGCATGCGTTTTTCTAATAAATTCGCCATAGGCTCTCTAGCTTTGATAGTGCCAAATTCAGCGGTGTTAGAAATATGCTCTCTTAAGCCTTCAATCCCTTTATAATGCAATAAATCCGCCACTAACTTCACTTCATGCACGCATTCAAAATAGGCTAATTCTTCAGGGTATCCTGCCTTAATTAAAGTCTCAAACCCCGTTCTTACAATCGCTTCTAGCCCCCCACATAAAACCGCTTGCTCGCCAAACAAATCACTCTCGCATTCTTCTTTGAAGCTCGTTTCTAAAACCCCCATTCTTCCCCCACCATTTGCTTTAGCATAGCTTAAAGCCACAGCTTTAGCATCGTATTTTGAACTTTCTTGTTCCACAGCGATTAAATGATATAAACCCCTATTTTTGAGGTATTCTTCTCTTAAAGCACTCCCAGGTCCTTTTGGAGCAACTAGAATAACCCCCACACCCTTTGGAAGAATTACTTGATTAAAATGGACGCTAAAGCCATGAGAAAAGGCTACAATTTGGTCGTCTTTTAAAAAAGGAACCACTTCTTTTTCTAAAACTTCTTTATGCAATTCATCAGGAAGTAGCACCATAAGCACATCAGATTTTTGGACTAATTCTTTGACTTCTAAGACTTCAAAGCCTTCATCTTTTGCCCTTAAAATGCTTGAACTTCCCTTGTATAAGCCAATACGCACTTTTACCTTAGAGTCTCTTAAATTGAGCGCATGGGCTCTTCCTTGTGCACCATAACCAATAATGCCTACTTGTAAAGATTGAATTAAATTTAAATCAATATCCTTATCGTAATAAATCGGTAATGCCAAAACTAAATTCCCCTACAAAAATAATTATCTGTTAACAA
Source organism: Helicobacter cetorum MIT 00-7128 (assembly GCF_000259255.1). Taxonomy (NCBI): domain Bacteria; kingdom Pseudomonadati; phylum Campylobacterota; class Epsilonproteobacteria; order Campylobacterales; family Helicobacteraceae; genus Helicobacter; species Helicobacter cetorum. Next base: position 981,913 of record NC_017737.1, on the reverse strand, counting down.
ATAGTTCTATAATAGCATAATTACTCAATTAAGAGAGGTAGAATTTTGAAAAAAAGTCCCCATTTCTTGCAAGAATTAGTGCTAATCAAGCGCCTTTTTTTACAAATGCTTAAAGAATGCCAAGAAGAAGAGATGGCTAATTTATTTCTCTCTTTATGTCATGCGTTTGAAAAAAATTCTTTCAAAAAAAGTCATAAAATTTTACAAGAAATTATTGCAAGCCAACAGCTTTTAGGTATTATTAAAGTTTTTTCACTCTATAATATTCTTATCAATATTGTTGAAGAACGCCATAAAATCAATAGCACTTCTTATTCATTCAAAGAAAATCAAAAACCCCTTAGCCAAAAAGCTAAAAACGCTTTAAAACATTTAGCTTTTTATCCGGTCTTTACCGCTCATCCTACCCAATCTATGCGAAGAACCTTTTTGGAGGCTTATCAAGAGATTTCTACTTATGTGGCTTGTCTTTCTAATAATCCCACTCAAACCATCCAAGAAAAAAGCGAACAAGAAATTAAATACCGCTTACACTTACTCTATAAAAGCCATTTAGCACGCCAAGAAAAATTAGAAGTTTTAAGCGAATTAGATAACTTGCTCTACTTAGTAGAAACCTCCATTCTTCCAAGTGCTCTAAAAACACTTAATTCTATTCAAAAGGCTCTCAATGAGCCTTTAAAGCAATCTCCTATTATCTTAGGCAGTTGGATAGGAGGCGATAGAGATGGCAACCCTTTTGTAACTAATGCTTTAATGACCCAAACTTTGCGCATCCAACATGCTTTCATTATAGAGTTATACATCAAGGAAGTGAGAGCTTTAACAAGAGAGCTTTCGCTTTCTTCAGATTTTTGCACTATTAGCGACACATTCAAACAAAGCATAGAGCAAGAAAAGATGCACTTAGACCCAAGCGATGCGATTTTACACCAGCATGAACCCTTTAGAGCTAAATTGCTTTTAATGGAGAAAAAACTCAAAAACCGCCTTTTAAGCGTGAATAGCCCCTTAGAAATCCCTTATACCTATCATAATATAGAAGAATTTATCCATGATATTGATTTGATGCTAAATCATCTTGAGCCTTATTTAAGACCTCATTTAGAGCGCTTGCGCCACTTAGCGCTTTTAGCAGGTTTTCATGCCTTAAGATTAGATTTTAGAGAGCATAAAGAAGTGTTTTTAAACGCTTTGAGCGAAACTTTTTCCTTTTTAGGACTTGCTGATAGTGATTTCTTGTCTAAAAATGAAACTAAAAAACTAGAAATCATCAATAACGCCTTTCTTTATTTAGAAAAAAACCCTTTAGATTTACACTCCCTTATAGAGCATATAAGTTTAAAAAGTGCGAATATTTTAGAGGCATTCAGCAAGATTGCTTGGGCAAAACAAAATATTTCTAAAGAAAGTGTGCGCTCTGTTATTATCTCTATGAGTGAGAGTGCGAGCGATATTTTAGGGGTATTATGGCTAGTCCAACTAGCAAAATTAGAAAATGAGATTTCTTTAACCCCTCTTTTTGAGACTATAGACGACTTAGAAAACGCCCCCAAAATTATGCAAACTTTAAGCCAAAACCCCCACTACAACAACTACCTAAACCACCAAAATAGAAACCAACAAATTATGATAGGTTATTCAGATTCTAGTAAAGATGGCGGTATTTTTGCGAGCAATTATTATTTAAATAACGCTATTACCAAACTCATTGAGCTTGAAAAAAGCCTTAATCTCTCTTTTTTACTTTTCCATGGAAGAGGAGGGAGTGTGAGTAGAGGGGGGTTGAGTTTAGAGAGTGCCTTAGATTGCGCACCTTATAAAAGCGCTAAAAATATTCTTAAACTTACCGAGCAAGGCGAAGTCATCAGCCTTAAATATCTCAATTTAGAAAACGCTGAATATAACTTGCATAACGCTCTTAATGCCTTGTTAAAAAAGAATTTACAAGAAAAAGCCCAAAAAACTTCCAAAGAGCATGAAGAAATTCTTCAAACTATCGCACGCCTTTCTTATCAAGCTTATAGAAAGTTAGTTTATGAAACCAAAGGGTTTTTAGAATATTTTAAACTAGCTACCCCTATTTATTTCATTCAAGAATTGCCCTTAGGCTCACGCCCCTCTAAGCGTAAAGATAGCACTAAAATTGAAGATTTAAGAGCGATTCCTTGGGTCTTTGCATGGACACAAAATCGTTGCATTTTACCGGCATGGTATGGCTTAGGAAGTGCCTTAAAAACGCTTGAACCTACAATCTTACAAACCCTTTATAAAGAAAATAAACTTTTTAAAGTGGTGTTAGACAATGTAGCCCAAGTGCTTTTAAAAGTAGATTTAGAAATTTTTGAAAGCTATCATTCTTTGGCTAAAGATTTGTTTAATGCTAAAGAAATTTTTAATGCCATTTGTGATGAATTTAAAATCACTAAAGAATTGATTTTGTGCGCACGAAAAGAAAGCGAGCTTTTAGAAAGTGAGCCAACTACTTACTATTCTATCTTGTTTAGAAGACCTTATTTAAATGCCCTTAATGCTTTACAAATTGAACTTATAAAAGCCTTTTATGCCACTAAAGATAAAGACAAGCAAGCGCACTTGCTCCACCAAGTCCATAGTAGCATTGTAGGTATCGCACAAGGCATGCGTAATACCGGCTAATCTTTTAAAATTGATAATTGATAAAACAAGTAATTGAGCGTCCTGGTGCGGGCTGTCTTCCTGTAGGGCTTGTGCCAATCCCTCTAAAATAATACTTCATATTAAAGATGTTATTCACTTGCAAACTTGCTGTAATTTTATGCCTACCACTTTGCCATAACACTTGACTCACTTGAATGTTCCATACCCAATACCAAGGCAACATACCCACATTATTACACTGATAATTAATCCCCCATAAAGGCTCAATATACCCACACACTTGCTTAGACTCAGTGCTATTTAGCATACTACTATACGAACGGCTATAAAAAAAGCTTGATAATCCAATCGTAGTATTCTTATAAGAATAGCGAGCGTCAAAAACAAATTGATTAGGGCTAACATAAGGAAATTGCTTGCCCTTGATATTAAAAGAATCATAATGCCCATCATAAGAAGAATTAACAATCCCTACAAAAAAGGGGTTGCTCGCTCCATTACTTGTAATTCTTGCATCAATATAAGTATAAGCCATATGAAATTGCAACCCCCTAATAGGAGCATAATACGCTTCTAGCTCCACACCTTGAGAACGCCCATCAATAGGCACAGAAGTATAACCCCCCGAGTTATAATCATGCGCAAAAGTAATGAAATAATTAGAATTAAAACTCAATTTATCCTTATAAGAATAGCGAGAGCCGACTTCTATTTCATTAAAAGTTTGGGTATAAAACTGCCTATAAAACCCATTATAAAAAGCAGCCATGCCTTGTTGAGGTGGGATAAAACTGCGTTGGTAATTAAAATACAACACCCAATTACTAATAGGCTTATAAGCAATGCTAAGAGCGGGGTTAAACTCATTACTTTGTTTAGGATAGTCTCGTATAATGTAATCATCACTCTCTTTAGAATGAATGTCTTCTACATTGTATTGATAACTAGGATTAAGCATCTTAACATGGTAGTGGTAGTTTAAAAAGGTATAGCGAATACCCGGTATAATCACAAGCTTGCCATCTAAAATATCAATTTTATCACTTAAATACACAGCGGTAAAATTATTATTCAAGCGTTGATAAGGGAAGAAAGCATAATTCCACTGATAGCCACTTTGAGAACAATCGCTAGTGTTATACCCTAAATCCCCAGCTTGTTGCAATTCTTGCACGCTCTTTCCTGTGGTATCAACACCTGCTTTAACACTCACACCATTATCCTCTAAATCTTGCAAGCTTTCATTATAGATAGTGCCTTTTAGGGGCATCCAACCCCCTTTACAAGTAGTGGTATTTCTTAAAGCGGGCGGGAAATACAAATCTGATGAAAAAAATCTTAAGCCCGTTGTAAAAGTTTGCTTAACTTTTTGGGTATTGATATTTAAATGCAGTTTTGGCTCAAACGCATTGAATACAAATCTTCTTGGGTGCTGAAACACTGCAAAGCCATTATAATTATCATCAGTATAGACTATTCCATTTTCAGGATTGCTATTAACATTTAAAAAATTAGTATCAAATTTAAAATCCCTACTTAAATCTTGCGTATAGTAAGTGAAACTAAAATCTCCATTAACCTTTTCACTTGTGCCAAAATAGTTTTGATACACAATACCAAAGCGCTTAGAACGACCGCTTTTAGTGTTATTGGGGCGGTCATTTTGAAAGCGATTTTCTTTATAAGCCTCTATGCTTAAACTTCCCGGGTCAGCAAAAAAGAAACTATAGTATTGATAATAGGCTTTAATGCTATTGCTCGCATTAATTTTATAAATCCCCTCTAACATATAGTTTTGATTGTTGGTAGGACTATCATATCTAAAGCCTTGCCCCTTAAGCCAATCGGCTTGTATTTGCACCCCAAAATGCTTGTTTATCATGCCCCCACTTTTCAAATAGGTATCAAAAAGCATGTTATTATCTAAACTCTTATTGATAGGTTTATCTTGCACGCTTACAAAGCCACTATTTTTAGCCCTCCCCCAAAAAGTTGTCCTTTCAGCTACTTCATTGACCCATTTTTTAGGAATTTCTTTAGTAATGATATTCATCACGCCCCCAAAGGTATTAGGGCCATATTGCACGCTTGAACCCCCCTTAATCACATCAATCCTATCTACATTCAAAAAATTGACAGGCAATAAAGGAAGTCTAATTGCAGAATAAGGGTCAGCATAAATAGGGATACCATTCATTAAAATCATACCCGTATCACTATGTCCAGCTGCCCCTGCCCCAAAACCTCTTACACTAATAGATGGCTCTATACCTGTGCCATTAAAATTCCTAATTTGAATGCCCGGCACATTTTGCAAAGCCTCTTCAATACTCTGATTTGCAGTTTGCGTGATTTGCTTATGTGAAATAATACTCCTACTACCGGCAAAATTTTTCACACTAGAGCTTTGCCAATTTTTAGGCGTATCAATGCCTCCATACCCCCTAGAATCAATATCATTTGTTCCTAAAACTTGAACCTTGCTTAGTGTATAGGACTTTTTATCACTCTTAGCTTGAATAGCACTCACTCCAAATAATACCAATAATAACCAATGCTTATACTTCATATTCCCACCAAAAATTATAATGATAATTGCAATTATTATATACAGAACGAATACAATATAATGATAATAATCTTAAAAGTCAATATCAAAATAAAAAAATAGCTATTTTTAACTTTTTAAAAAAATTACAAAAAATATTAAGACAAATAGCCCCCCATAAAGAATTGGAGTGAAAGAACGAGATTTTTTTAAAAAAGGTGTTTTTGGGGGTTTTAAAGAGTTTAAGCCAATAAAATGAGCATGTTTTAATACAACATGCCTATTAGCCCCTATTTGTAATTATAAATATAATTGAGATAAAAAGTATAGTTGCGTGGTATAGGCACATTGCCATATCCATAATTACTGAAATCTAAGGAATCATTAAGCGTAGGGATTTTTACACCAAGCTCCAAAGAATGATGAAATATTCCTAAGCGCATTCCTAAATCAACTAAAAATTGGAATGAAGAACCTAGTATAGGAACAGCATTAGAAGATTCAAGAGAATCATTAGCATTGAGTGCAAAATAGCTTGTCCCAGCTAATGCCCCTCCAAGCCTAAAACCAAAGAAAAAATTCTCGCCATTATAAGCATCAATGAGCCAATCTGAATACACCCCATAATTGATATATACAGGATAAATTCCATTGTTAACAACACTATTAAATAAACTTGAAGTATAAAAAGAAAGACTTGAAAATACCCCTACTCTAGCACCCGTCCATTTGGTATTTTCTTGTTGCCCCATCCATTTATACCCTAGCAAAATATCAAACCCATTAGAATTAACAGAGCCATATTCATAACCAATACCAAAATACACCGAGTTGGTATCCACATAATCACTGCCCTCATAGGCATCTTTAGTAGGGTTATAGGTGATGGTCTGTCGTGATACTTTTTGACTTTGTTTGACAGGCTGAGATTGATTAGAACTAGAATGAGGCTGTTGGCTAGTTGCATTTGTGGTTGTATTTGTGCTGGTGTTACTATTTGGCTTTTTCATAATATTGTAATCAAGAATTTCTTTGGTATTAAAAATCCTTTCATACTGCGAATGGCTAGAATTTGGTTTAGTTTGAGAGTTATCTATAAGATGTGTTTTGCTATGATTATCTTTTTCTAACTCCTCTCTATAAATCTCTTTTTTTAATTCTTCTTGCATAATTTTGTCATGCAAGGCTTTTTCTTTAGCCTTTTCTTGGTCTTTCTTTTGAGCGATTTCTTGGAGCACCTCTTTAGTAATGCGTTCTTTCATTTCTTCGTAAGTTTCTGCATTAACAAAGCTCAAACACAAAAATATTGGCAATAATATAGTAGTAGCAATTTGAATTTTCATCAATTTCCTTTAATTATGGTTTGGTAAAAAGCAAAAAGAGCTTGGCTAAAAACCAAGCTTAAAAGATTTAGAACCGATAAATATAATTAGCACTCCAAGTTACATAACTCCCAAAAATACCGCTAGGGCTTGAGACATTGGGTGATTTTGAAAAATTCTTTGCACCTATTGGGTCTTTTTCGTTGCAAGTTGCTATTGTATAGCTTGCAATTTCAGTGTAGATATGACTACAGCCACCCGCATCGCCATGGATAGAGACCCCTACTTCAAAAGTGTGGTGCTTTGTCCCTCCCCTTAGCCCCAACGCACCATAGCCTTGAAACTGCACCGCATTAATGGCACTCAAACCTGCTTGGGTCATTGATGGATTAATGTTTGATAAGCTCACGCTCTCTCCGCCTATCCCAAATCCAAGATACCAACCCAAAAATAATTTTGAACTTTGATAGAAATCATTCAAAAAATCCATAAAAAAGCTATAGGTATTCATAATGGCATTTAAAGTGGAGGTCATTGATTGATTTTCAGTAGTCATGCCACCAAATACCATATGGGGCGTAGAATAAGGATTAAAAATAAAATCTGGTATTTGTTTTTGCACTGAATAATCTTGCGAATAAGTCCCTCCCCTAAACGCATACATAAACCCCGCTCTCAAACCAATATGAGGGTGTCTCTTGCTGATATATTGATAGCCAAGCTTGACATCAAAACCATTTAAAGTGGCATGAGCTTTTTTCAAAGAAGGGCTATTAGCACTCATTATGCCATTCCAACCTCCAGCCATACCCATATAGCCCAAACCGGCAAAAAAGGCGCTCTTATCAGCTAAATCATTATTGATTGCATTATAATTTGAATGGTGTTTAGGCTTTTTAGTTTTGGCGAGCTTTTTCTTTTTTAACTCTTCTTTGACTTTTGCCTCTATAAGCGCCTTTTCTTGTTGTTCTTTTTCAAGTTGTTCTTTTTCAGCTTTTATAACTAATGCCTCTTTTTGTTGTTCTTCTTTCTTTTTTAAAAGGGCTTCTTGAACTTTCTTTTCAATGAGCTCTTGCTCTTTGGCTTTATCTAGTTTTTCTTTTTGAGCCTGCTCTTCTTTTTGCTGTTTTAAAAGCTCTTCTTGCACTCTTTTATTAACTATCTCTTGGATTTGAGAATCATCTAAGGCATAACCAAGCGATTGGGCTAACAACAAACATAAAGCACTTTGCTTAAAAAGTCGTGTGAAAGTGTAAGAGGGTGTTTTAGAATAGGTTAGATATAGTGGGGGGGGGGGTAATTGAATGACAACGCATTTTTATTCCTTGTGTTTAATGTGATTTTACAAAAAAGAAGTATTTTAATATTAAAAACCTTTGATTTTGATAAAAATTAGTTTTTAAGCAATCAAGCCTTATAAAAAGTATGTATTTATAAAGCTTTTTAAAAACTCTTGTTTCATCAAAAATGTTGTTTAATCAATGAAAAAGAGTTTTAAAGGAGCAAATATTTAAAGGGAAATAAGCTTAAAATTCATAGTTTAAATACGCTGTAACACTTCTTCCGGGTGCTGGCTCTCTACCTGTAGGGCTTGTGCCAATCCCTCTAAAATAATACTTCATATTAAAAAGATTATTCACTTGCAAACTTCCGGTGATTTTATGCCTACCACTTTGCCATAACACTGAGCTAACTTGAATATTCCACACCCAATACCATGGCAATAGCCCCACTGAATTACAACCATATGGTAACCCAACTGACTCCCCAATTTTTTCGCTACACACCGTGTCATTCGCAACTTGATTTAGGATAGAACTATACGAACGGCTATAAAAATAACTGCTCAAGCCAAAAGTCGTTTGCTTGTAAGTATACATCATATCAAAGATGAATTGATTGGGGCTTACATAGGGCAAACGCTTGTTATAAATATCAAAAGGGTGATTGACAATCCCCTTAAAATACACCCCCTTATCCTTAGCCCTAGAGGTAATCCTTGCATCTATATAAGTATAAGCCATATGAAATTGTAAGCCCCTAATAGGCGTATAATACAATTCTAATTCCACACCTTGACTTCTAGCATTCACAGGCTGATGACTATACCCACCCGCATAATAGCGATTAGCAAAAATCACAAAATAGTTTGCATTAAAACTTAATTTATCCTTATAGCTATAGCGCTGACCCACCTCAACTTCATCAAAAATCTGATTGTAATTAGTCCTAAAAATCCCTATTGTTTTATGTTGTGGGGGGATAAAACTGCGGCGATAATTCGCATACCATATCCAATTTTCCATAGGCTTATAGCTAATATTAAAGGCAGGACTCCATTCATTTTGCTTTTGTCTTTTATTAGTCCAAGCCCCCTTAATAGGTTTCTTGCTATCATAGTTTAAGAAAGTGTAGCGCACCCCGGGCGTAAAGACTAATTTGCCTTTAAAAAACTCTATTTTATCGCTTAACCATACTGCTGTATAGTTGTTAAACATTTCTAGGTTGCTATTAGGACTTGTCAAAAAGCTAGGCGGGGACATATGACACATTTTATTGGAATAATTACAACTGCTTTGAAGAGCCTTAAACTGCATATCCATAGTCATAAAGCGCATACCCACATTAAAGGTTTGCTTGATTTTATCAGTATTTACAACCAAGTTTAAATTAGGCTCAAACGCATTCATTATATAACGCCTAGGGTAATTCCATATAGAAAATCCCGGATAATTTTGGTCAGTATAAATTGGACCTTTAAAAGCGCCATCATTGACATTCAAATAATTAGAATCCATTTTTATATCCCTTGCCATATCATGCCCATAGTAGCTAAAAGTAAAATTCCCCCCTATTTTATCCGTATCGCCAAAAAAGTTATGATACACCACTCCCCATCGTTTTGCTCGTCCACTATTGGCATTATTAGGGCGATTGTTTTGAAAACGATTTTCTTCATAAGCCTCTTCTCCTAAAGAACCCGGATTTGTCATAAAAAAATTATAGTATTGAAAAAAAGCAGTGATTTTATTGTTATCATTGATTTGGTAGAGCAAATCTAGCATGTAGTTTTGAATGCTTGTAGGGCTATTGTATCTAAAGCCTTGTCCTTTAATCCAGTTAGCTTGGATTTGCACCCCAAAATGCTTGTTTATCATGCCTGCTGTTCTTAGATAGGTATCAAAAAGCATGTTATTGCCTAAGCTTTTATTGATATTTTTGGCGTCCTTATTCACAAAACCACCATTTTTAGCCTTACCCCAAAAGGTCGTGCGTTCGCTTACTTGATTAACCCATTTATGCGGAATACCTTTAGTAATAATATTTATGACCCCACCAAATGCGTTAGGCCCATATTGCACACTCTCCCCACCTTTGGTTACACTAATTCTATCCACAGATTGAAAGGTTACAGGAAAAATTGGCATGCTAATATCAGCATAAGGGGCGATGTAGACAGGAATACCATTAACCAAAACCATGCCCGTATTGTTACGACCCGGTCCACCACCTCCAAAACCTCTTATTGAAAAGCTAGGCACCGCTCCAATACCTGTAGCATTTCTAATATGCACACCCGGCACATTTTGCAAAGCCTCTTCAATGCTTTGATTGGCGGTTTGGGTTAGTTGCTTATGAGAAATAATCGTGCGAGAACCCATATAATTTCTAACCTCTTTGCTTTTCCAATTTAAAGGCGCCTCCTCATTTTGTGCAACACCAGAAGTTTCAACCTTGCCTAATCTATGCGTTTTTATAGCATACAAATCACTAGCAAAGATAAAAGCTACAATAATAACCTTTTTCATTTACTGCCTTTTATGATAATCATTTTTACAAAAAACAGCGCAATTCTATGATAATTATTATTATTTCTACCTTAAAAATTCTTTGAGCGGTAAGTATTATTTTTTACATAAAAAACCTATTACTAATCAAAGTGATATTAACAAGTTTTTACAAATATTTTAAGCTCCTTTGAAAATGTAAAAACATTTTTAAAGTGAGCTAATTGATTATTTTAACTAAAAAGCTTGGTAGCATAAAAAGCTATGAGTGAAAACACATACGCAACTATTGTTGTAAACACAAATAAATACGCCACAAACTTTATCCCTCCAGCCTCTCTGCCAAAAGTAATCGTAGCCGCAAAACAAGGAATGTAAAACATCACAAACACGATAAAAGCAATCCCGCTAGGCACGCTCACATCTTTTCTTATTATCTCTCTAAAGGCACTAGATTTTTCATCTTCATCTTCTAAAGAAAATAACACCCCAAGAGTAGAGACTACCACTTCTTTAGCCATAAATCCGGTAACAAGTGATACGCTCAAACGCCAATCAAACTCCATAGGGCTAAAGACTTTTTCTAAATGCACCCCTATTCTTCCTACAAGACTATTTTCTAAATTCTTTTTATCTAGCTCTGCTTTTAATTCTTTTAATTTTTCTTCTTTAACTTCTTGTGAAAGGCTAGTATCTTTTTTGACTAACAAGCTTTCTTGTTTATAAGTTTTCATAGCCACATCATTTTTAGGGTATTGAGACATAAACCAAATTAAAATCGCTCCCATTAAAATATAAGTCCCAGCTTTTTTGAGATAAGAAAGCGATTTGGTATAGATACTAAAATAAACCATTCTAGCACTAGGAAAGCGGTATTTTGGCATTTCCATAATAAAAGATTCAGTTTGTCCTTTAAACACGCTTAGTTTTAATAGCTTTGCCATAATTAGTGCGACAATTGCCCCTAAAACATAAATGCAAAACAACACAAATCCTGCATAACTAGGCGCAAAGAATGAGCCAACAAACAACACATAAATAGGAAGTCTTGCAGAACAACTCATAAAACCAATCACAAAAAGCGTGATTAAGCGTTCATTATGATTTTGTAAAGTTCTTGTTGCCATGTAAGCTGGCACAGAGCAACCAAAACCTGTAATTAAAGGGATAAAGCTCTTTCCATGCAAGCCAAATTTATGCAATATCCCGTCTAGTAAAAACGCCACCCTACTCATATAGCCCGTAGTCTCTAGTAAAGAAATCCCAAAATATAACACCACGATTAAGGGTAAGAACGAAACCGTAGCCCCCACTCCCCCAATAATCCCATCGCCTATTAAAGACGCTAAATCTTCATTAGCCACATGCTCTTTGATACTATCAGTTAAAAAATTAAACCCAACTTCCACCACTTCTTGCAACGCCCCCCCTATTAAAAAGCTCAAAGAAAAAATGATTAGCATAAACCCCAAGAAAATCAAAATACCATAACGCTCATGCATTAAAATCTTATCAATCTTATAAGTGCGTTCAAAACTCTTGTTTTTATGAGTGTTTTTAAGCACTAAATCTGTGATTCTTTTAGCAATACTAGCGTATTCTAAGCAATCATTTAAAGTTTGCTCTTTAAGCTTTAATGGATAATGATTAATATCTTTTTGTAAATAGAGCGCTACAATTTGTTGCAACAAGCTTGTGGTATTTAAGCTAGTCTCTTTAGAGCGCACACTTATAGGCACACATACTAACCCTAGCTCTTTAGAAAGTCTGTTAGTATCAATTTCAAGCCCCTCTTTTTTAGCCTCGTCCCACATATTTAATGCCACAAGCATTTTTTTATTAGTCTCTAATAATTGTGCGCTTAAAGCCAAATTGCGCTCTAAATTCGTAGAATCCACTACATTGACAATTAAATCATATTTTTCATTTTCTAAAAAATCTTTAGTGATTTTTTCTTCAGTAGTAAAATCATTAAGCGCATAGGTTCCGGGCAAATCAATAATAGTGATTTTATGATTACCATAAGTTAGGCTTACCTCCATTTTTTCCACCGTAACTCCAGCAAAATTCCCCACTTTCAAATGCGCATCACTTAGTGCATTGATAAGAGAAGACTTCCCTACATTAGGCTGTCCCACAAGCGCAACAACAATTTCTTCCATTCTAAACTCCAACCAATTTGAGTTGTTTTTAATCTTTTTTGTTATATAGTTTTTTAATCAAAGCGACATTATAGCAATATAAGACTAATTATTATAATAATCATAAAAGAACACCCCATTAAATAGGAGAATGTGTCATGTTGTGCGTATTTGATATAGAAACTATCCCTAATATTGACTTATGCAAACAAGCTTTTTCTATAGAAGAAGAAAACGCTTTAAAGATTTGTGAATTGAGTTTTGAAAAGCAAAAAGAAAAAAGTGGGAGCGAGTTTTTGCCCCTTTATTTACATGAGGTTATCTCTATTTCAGCCGTTATAGGCGATGATTATGGGAAGTTTATCAAAGTAGGGAATTTTGGCAAGGATAAAGAAAATTTTGTAAGCGAAAAAGAGCTTTTAGAAGACTTTTTTCATTATTTCAACTCTAAAAAACCACGCCTTGTAAGCTTTAATGGAAGAGGCTTTGATATACCCCTACTCACTTTAAAAGCCCTTAAATATAATCTAACTTTAGATGCGTTTTATAATCAAGAAAATAAATGGGAGAATTATCGCTCACGCTATAGCGAGCAGTTCCATTTGGACTTAATGGATAGCTTGAGTCATTATGGCTCAGTTAGGGGCTTAAACTTAAATGGCATTTGTGCTATGACAAACATTCCGGGTAAGTTTGATATGAGTGGGGATTTAGTGCATGCAATCTATTATAACACCACTTTAAATGAAGTTGAAAAAAAGAGCACCATTGATAGTTATTGTCAAAGTGATGTCTTAAATACCTATTGGCTTTTTTTAAAATACGAAGTGCTAAAAGGCGCTCTTTCAAAAGAGCAATATATAGAAATGTTGCAAGATTTTTTAGAAAAACTTCCTAAAAATATGTCTTATTCTAGTGTGTTTATAAATGCCTTAGAAAAAGAAATATCTACAGAGCTAGTTTGAATGCACAATGATTTAGAAAAACTTCTCACACAATACCAACTAAGTTATGAAGAATATAACCATATCCAAAAATCCTTAAAGCGTGTGCCAAATTTTTTAGAACTTGAAATTTTAGGAGCGCTTTTAAGTGAGCATTGCAGTTATAAATCTAGCAAAATTTTTTTAGAAACTCTTTTTTCGCCCACTAAAGAAGTCATTCAAGGGCCGGGCGAAAATGCAGGCATTGTAGATATTACCAAAGGCTATGGAGCAGTCTTTAAGATTGAATCGCATAACCACCCAAGCTTTATTGAGCCAGTAGCTGGCTCTGCAACAGCAATTGGGGGAATTATGCGTGATATTTTTGCTATGGGGGCTAGATTAGTTGCTAATCTCAATTTCTTACGCTTTGGAAAAGCACGCCCCAAAATAAGTGCTTATCAGCGCCATTTAATTGAGGGCGTAGCACAAGGAATTAGTTCTTATAGCAATTGCATGGGTGTGCCTACTTTAAATGGCGAAACGAATTTTAATGCTTGCTATGAAAATAATATTTTAGTGAATGCGTTTTGTTTAGGCATTGTCAAAAAAGAAAAGATTTTTTATAGCCAAGCTATAGGCGAGGGCAATGCCATTATTTATGTAGGGAGCAAGACTGGAACTGATGGCATTTTAGGGGCGCTTATGAGTAGTAATCGCTTTGATGAAGATTCTAAAAATGCCCATTTAAGCATTCAAATTGGCGACCCTTTTAGCGAAAAATTACTTTTAGAGGCATGCTTAGAATCTTTTGATAAAAATCTCATTATAGGCATTCAAGATATGGGTGCTGCAGGGCTTGCTAATGCCTCATTTGAAATGGCACTAAAAGGAAAAAGTGGCATAGAACTACACCTTGATAATGTGCCAACTACAAAAAAATTAACCCCCCTAGAAATTATGTTAAGCGAATCTCAAGAACGCATGCTCCTTTGTGTCTCAAAAGATAAAATCAAAGAAATTTTAGAGATTTTTAAAAAATGGGATTTAGAGGCTTGTGTTATAGGACATGTTATAAAAGAGCCTAACATTAAGCTTTTTTATCATAATCAATTGCTTGCTAACATGCCCACCCAATGCTTAAACATACCACCTTTAAAACGCCCTTTTAAAGAACCCCCCTATTACCAAGAGCTTAAAAATAAGCCTAGTTTTACACTTCCTAATATTTCTTTGCAAAAAATCTATGAGACCTTATTAAGCGCTATAGAAGTGGTGGATAAAAGAGCGATTTATGAGCAATATGATGACACCATCTTATTAAATACTATTTTAGGCAATGGAAATTGTGATGCAAGCATTATTCAAGTAGAAGAAAATGGCGTAAAACTAAGTATAAGCATAGGGTGCTTAGAAGATTTATGTTATTTAGACCCAAAAGAAGGCGCTAAGCTCACTCTAGCTAAAGTAGCTCGAGATGGTGTTTTAAGAGGGGCTAGAATATTAGGCATTAGCGATTGCTTGAATTTTGGCAACCCTAATGATTTAGAAGTGATGTGGCAATTTAAAGAAAGTATTGAGGGGCTTAAAGAGGCTTGTGAAATCTTAAAAACCCCTATAGTAAGTGGCAATGTCTCTTTTTATAACCAAACTTTAAACCACAATATCTATCCTACACCAAGCATTGTAGCTGTAGGCTTAATTAAGCATGACTATCCTATAAGTTCTGCTTTAAAACAAGAAAATAACGCTCTTTTTTTAGTGGGCGATAGCACTATAAATTTTGTAGGCAGTCTCACTCAAAAGATTTTTGGCAATTCTTTAGAGGGGGAAGTTTTAAAAATCAATTTAGAGCTTGAAAAAACTTTATGGGAATTTTTAGAAAATGCTATTATTAAGCAATTAGTTGTATCTTCTAAAAATTTAGGCAAGGGGGGCTTAAGTATAGGCTTAAGCAAAATGGCATTTTTAGGTAATAAAGGCGTTAAAATTGAAGTTAAAGATAATGCCCAACTTTTTAGCGAAAATACAAGCGCTGTGATTTTAGAAGTTTCTAAAGAAAAACAAGCAGAATTTCTTGCTTTAGCTAAAAATTATGCGATTGAAACGCTGTTTTTAGGGCAAGTAGTTTCCAAAGAACAAGGGCTTATGTTTCAAACACCAAATAACAAAGTCTCTCTTTCTTTCAAACTTGCTAAAGCGCTTTATAATAGTGGGTTTTAGCGCCTTAATCATCATTTTAATTAAAAGGATTTTTTTGCGATTTAAAATTATTTTTTTCTTAGTTATTAGCACGATAGCTTGGGCTAAACACCCTAACAATACTCTTAAAGATATTGATAATACCAACACCCTAACGCCCTCTAAGCGCTACTCCATTAATTTATTAACTGAAAATGATGGCTATATTAACCCCTATATTGATGAATACTATACCGCTGGCACTCAAATAGGCTTTTCTACCAAAGAATTTGATTTTTCTAAAAATAAATACATGAAATGGACTTCATATCTTGGATTTTTCAATAAAAGCCCTAGAGTTACTCGCTTTGGTCTTTCTCTAGCCCAAGATATGTATACCCCCTCACTCAATAATAGAAAACTACAAGACTTACACCATAACCACCCTTATGGGGGCTATTTAAGAGTGAATCTCAATGTTTATAACCGCCATAAAACTTTTATGGAATTATTCACACTCTCTTTAGGCACAACCGGCAGAGGCTCATTAGCACAGCGCACTCAAGAGCTTATCCACAAATGGGGACAAGACCCCCAATTTCTTGGCTGGGATACACAAATTAAGCAAGAATTTATTTTTGAATTCCACTACCAATTGCTTAAAAAAGTCCCTCTTTATACCTCACGCCTTTTCTCTATGGAGCTAATGCCCGGGCTTAATGTAGAATTAGGCAATGCAAGAGATTATTTCCAATTAGGCTCTCTTTTTAGATTTGGATACAACCTAGATGCAGATTATGGTGTGAATAAGGTTAATACCGCCTTTGATGGTGGAATGCCTTATAGCGATAGGTTTTCGCTCTATTTTTTTGTAGGAGCTTTTGGACGCTTCCAACCTTTTAATGTCTTCATTCAAGGCAATAGCCCAGAGACTAGGGGCATTGCTAATTTAGAATACTTTGTTTATAGTAGCGAAGTAGGAGCGGCTATGATGTGGCGAGGCTTTAGAGTAGCTTTCACAATTACAGATATTAGCAAAACTTTCCAATCCCAGCCCAAACACCACCAAATTGGCACTTTAGAGCTTAATTTTGCTTTTTAAGCTCTCAAAAATAGCGTTACTAATTTTAAATAATTTTGTGCTACAATTAGAGCGATTTTTTGTTTTTAAAAAGGGGATTTTTGACTAAAAAGTTTATGCGTTGGATTCTAATCATTGGCGCTTTAGTTTGCGTGCTTTTAGGTGGTTTTATTGTTTTTACAAGTATTTCCGTTAAAAAGTTCTTAAACACTCACATTAATAATGCCTTAGAAAACCAAGCAAGCGTGCGCTTTACCCCCTTTGCTTGTCAAGGACTTTTTAAAATCTCATGCACTTCTAAAGACCTTAGCCTTTTAGATTCAAAATCTTTAGAATTGCTTAATTTTAAGAACTTAGTTTTGGGGCTAGAATCTATGGATAAAAGCACTCTAACCCTTTCTATCAAATCTCAAGCAAAATCCCCTATTTTAGAGCGCTTGATAGCACAAGATTTAGCCCATATTCCTTTGAAAAATTTAAACACCCTCTTAGGTCAAATCAAGCCTGAATTTTTAAATTGCTCCTTACAATTTAGCGCCCTAGATGCTAAAACCCTAGATAGCCATTTAAAATGCCATTTAACCAACAAAGAAAAAGTCCTTGCTTATAGCTTTTCTCAAGACACTAAAGTTACTACGCAAAATGACCTATCCCTTAGAAATGTCCTAGAAACGCTTTCCTCTAAAGATAGCGAGGCATTAGGCAATTTAGAAGAAAATTTACGCTTTTCGCTCTATCATTTGGGGCTTTCTTTAGAATCTAAACATCTCAAAAGTATTTTAGAGCCTTTTTATAACCAAAATAAAGAAAGCTTGTCATCTTTTTCGCCTTATTTTAGCTTGCGCCCTATTCAAACGCCTAATATCCCCTATGATAGCGCCTTACTCTTTTTGGAAAAGCATTTTATAACCCTTTTTAATGCTAAAGACAATGTTTTTTATCAAGACTTCTTAAAAGCGCTTGTATCTATGGCTAAAAATGAACGCTCTGAGATTATCCTTGATGCTCAAGTTAAAGACACCACTAAGCTTAGTTTTAACGCCATGTTAGAAAGTCTTAGTCAAAATCTTTTTAAATCCTATCAATTCAGTGTGAAGTAATTTGATGAATACAACCCCCCCTATAAAACCCCCTAAAGCAAAAGGGATTAAACGCATTATTAAAGCCTTTTTTTACTCTAAAGATGGGCTTAAGTGTGCATGGGTAGAAGAGAGTGCTTTTAGACAAGTATTGATTCTAGCTCTAATTTGTATTATTCTAGCAAGCTATATTACCAAGGATTTTTTAGAATGGGGGCTATTGATTTTGCCTTGCTTTTTATCCGTGGTTATTGAATTATTAAATAGTTCCATTGAAAAGGCTGTAGATTATACCGGCACAGAATTTCACCCCCTAGCTAAAAAGGCTAAGGATATTGCTAGTTCAGCTCAGCTCATAGGGCTAATTTTTTGGGCTTTTATTTGGGGGCGTTATCTTTTTTGCGCTCTATCAAAGTAATTAAATTTTAGGGAGAAACATGCAAGATAGCTTGATTGAGAAAGACAAAAATATTATAGAAGTAGGAATTGATTCTTCTATTGAAGAGAGTTATTTAGCTTATTCTATGAGTGTTATCATTGGGCGTGCCTTACCTGATGCTAGAGATGGCTTAAAGCCTGTTCATAGGCGTATTTTATATGCGATGAACGAGCTAGGTCTCACTTCTAAAGTCGCTTACAAAAAGAGTGCTAGGATTGTGGGTGATGTTATCGGTAAATACCACCCCCATGGCGATATTGCTGTTTATGATGCCCTAGTTAGAATGGCACAAGATTTTTCTATGCGTTTAGAATTAGTCGATGGGCAAGGAAACTTTGGCTCTATTGATGGCGATAATGCCGCTGCTATGCGTTATACCGAGGCTCGCATGACCAAAGCGAGTGAAGAAATTTTAAGAGATATTGACAAAGACACCATAGATTTTGTGCCTAACTATGATGATACCTTAAAAGAGCCTGATATTTTACCAAGCCGTCTGCCTAATCTCTTAGTCAATGGGGCTAATGGTATTGCAGTAGGTATGGCTACTTCTATACCACCGCATAGAATTGATGAAATCATAGACGCTTTAGTGCATGTGTTAGAAAACCCTAACGCTGAATTGAATGAAATTTTAGAATTTGTTGAAGGGCCAGACTTTCCTACCGGCGGAATCATCTATGGCAAGGCGGGTATTATTGAAGCCTATAAAACAGGGCGTGGGCGTGTGAAAGTTAGAGCCAAAGTGCATGTGGAAAAGACTAAAAATAAAGACATCATTGTTTTAGATGAAATGCCCTATCAAACCAATAAAGCTAAATTAGTAGAACAAATCAGCGATTTAGTGCGAGACAAACAAATTGAAGGCATTTCTGAAGTGCGTGATGAATCTGATAGAGAAGGCATTAGAGTGGTGATTGAGTTAAAAAGAGATGCGATGAGTGAAATTGTCTTAAACCATCTCTACAAACTCACCACAATGGAGACCACTTTTAGCATTATCCTACTCGCTATTTACAATAAAGAGCCTAAGATTTTCACACTTTTAGAACTCTTACACCTTTTCTTAAGCCATAGAAAAACCATAGTTATCAGACGCACCATATTTGAATTAGAAAAGGCCAAAGCACGAGCTCATATTTTAGAAGGTTATTTGATTGCCCTAGACAATATTGATGAAATCGTGCAACTCATTAAAACTAGTGTTAGCCCCGAAGTGGCTAAAAACGCTTTAATGGAGCGTTTTAGTTTGAGCGAAATTCAAAGCAAAGCCATATTGGAAATGCGTTTGCAACGCTTAACCGGACTTGAGAGAGATAAAATCAAAGAAGAATATCAGAATTTACTAGAGCTGATTGAAGATTTAAACGGCATTTTAAAGAGTGAAGCCCGCCTAAATGAAGTCGTAAAAACAGAGCTTTTAGAAGTCAAAGAGCAGTTTTCTTCTAAAAGACGCACCGAAATTCAAGAATCCTATGAAAATATTGATATAGAAGATTTAATCGCTAATGAGCCTATGGTGGTGAGTATGAGCCATAAAGGCTATGTTAAAAGAGTGGATTTAAAAGTCTATGAGAGACAAAATCGTGGCGGTAAGGGCAAGCTATCTGGTAGCACTTATGAAGATGATTTTATTGAGAGCTTTTTTGTGGCTAACACGCATGATATCTTGCTCTTTATCACTAATAAAGGTCAGTTGTATCATTTGAAAGTCTATAAAATCCCAGAAGCTAGCAGAACCGCTATGGGTAAAGCCATAGTTAATTTAATCTCATTAGCTCCAGATGAAAAGATTATGGCAACTTTAAGCACCAAAGATTTTAGCGATGAACGCTCTTTAGCCTTTTTCACTAAAAATGGTGTCGTAAAACGCACGAATTTAAGCGAGTTTGGTAGTAATAGAAGTTATAGTGGTATCAAAGCGATTAATTTAGATGAAGATGATGAGTTAGTAACCGCAAAAATTGTGGATAAAAACTCCAAGCATTTACTTATCGCTTCACATTCTGGCACTTTTATTAAATTCCCTTTAGAAGATGTGAGAGAAATCGGGCGAGTGAGTCGTGGGGTTAGGGGCATAAGACTTGCTGAAAATGATTTTGTTGTGGGTGCAGTTGTTGTTTGTGATGATAATAACAAGCTTTTAAGCGTGAGTGAAAACGGACTAGGTAAGCAAACCTTAGCGGAGTCTTATAGAGAGCAATCTCGTGGGGGTAAGGGTGTGATTGGTATGAAACTCACTAAAAAGAGCGGCAATTTAGTGGGTATTATTAGCGTAGATGATGAGAACCTAGATTTAATGATACTCACTGCAAGCGCGAAAATGATTAGGGTTTCTATCAAAGATATTAGAGAGACCGGAAGAAATGCTAGTGGGGTGAAACTCATAGACACCGCTGATAAGGTCGTGTATGTCAATTCTTGCCCTAAAGAAGAAGATAATGAGATTACTGAAACTTCAGATTCTCAAAGCTTGTTTGACTAATGCGTTTCTTTTTACTCTTTTATTTGCTAGGGGCTTTTTTAAAAGCTCTTAGCCCCCTAGAAAACCAAGAATTTTTAATCTCGTATCGTTTAAAGATTATAGATTCTGTGGCTGTGGGCGAAGAATATTCTATTTCTAAACCCATAGCAAGCCGTATTAAAACAGCCCCCTATGTCTTAGACTATCATTGCTTAATCATAGCTCATAATTTACCTACAATTAATTCCAAAGACCCCCACCTTCAAGCCCGATTAGAAAATTCACTCTTAGAAAGAGCCCTAAAAAAAGAAAAAGAGCAAATCATAGATTGTCTTTTAAAAAGCCAAGTCGCTATCACGCATTATGACAATAGCTATAAAAATGGCACCACCACCACAAGCATACTCAATCTCAAAGCCCTAAGCGTTAGAGCGAGCCTAGCGGGAAATGTGCTGTCTTTAGATATTTTTAGAAAGGAAGAAGAATGAAAATCGCCATTGTAGAAGATGATATCAACATGCGTAAAAGCCTAGAGCTTTTTTTTGAACTCCAAGATGACTTAGAAATTGTGAGTTTCAAAAACCCCAAAGACGCCCTAGCCAAATTAGATGAAAGCTTTGATTTAATCATCACCGATATTAACATGCCCCATATGGATGGCTTAGAATTTTTACGCCTTTTAGAGGGCAAGTATGAATCCATTGTCATCACCGGCAATGCAACCTTAAATAAAGCCATTGATTCTATCCGCTTAGGCGTGAAAGACTTTTTCCAAAAACCCTTCAAACCCGAATTGCTTTTAGAATCCATATACCGCACCAAAAAGGTTTTAGAATTTCAAAAAAAGCACCCCCTAGAGAAACCCCTAAAAAAGACTCCCGCTCAAAAACACAGCTTTTTAGCCACTTCCCCTGCCCTAGAAGAAGTCAAACGCCAAGCTTTAAAGGTCGCAAGCACTGATGCTAATGTCATGTTATTAGGCGAAAGTGGCGTAGGCAAGGAAGTCTTTGCTCATTTTATCCATCAAAATTCTAGCCGCTCTAAAGAACCCTTTATGGCAATTAATATGTCTGCAATTCCAGAGCATTTATTAGAAAGCGAGCTTTTTGGGTATCAAAAAGGGGCTTTCACTGACGCTACCACCCCTAAAATGGGGCTTTTTGAGAGTGCCAATAAAGGCACGCTATTCTTAGATGAAATCGCTGAAATGCCTATTCAATTACAAAGCAAGCTTTTAAGAGTCATTCAAGAAAAAGAAGTTACACGACTTGGCGATAATAAGAGCATAAAAATTGATGTGCGTTTCATTTCAGCCACCAATGCTAACATGAAAGAAAAAATCGCCTTAAAAGAGTTTAGAGAAGATTTGTTTTTCCGCTTACAAATTGTGCCTATCGCCATCCCCCCTTTAAGAGAGAGAGTAGAAGAGATTTTACCCATTGCTGAAATTAAGCTTAAAGAAGTGTGTAATGCTTATAATCTAGGGCAAAAATCTTTTTCAAAGAACGCTATTAAATGCCTTTTAAAATATTCGTGGCATGGAAATGTGCGAGAGCTTTTAGGCGTAGTAGAAAGGGCGGCGATTTTAAGCGAAGAAAATGAAATCCAAGAAAAAGATTTGTTTTTGGAAAGATAAAAGCCAGCATGTCATTTCTAATCCCTTGCTCCACAATAATGAGTCATAACAATCTTTTTTGTAGCCAATTTTTGTTTGCGTTAGTTTAACAATCCATTTAAGAAACACCATGCACGATTTACAAAACTTTAAAAATGATATTACGCTCATTCTATCCAAAGACAGGCTAGAGACTTATGACAACCTAGAGCAATACAAGGAAAATTTAAAACTCATTAGCCTAATCACGCCTAAAATCTCTAATTTAGAGATTTATTTGCGTAACGCATTAGATTATTGCCTAACTCAAATTAAGGGGAATGAGTGGGTGTTTAATGAAAACTCTTTAATCCCTTTAATCAATGAATTAGAAGAAAAGAAAAAAGAAATCACGCATTCTCTAATCTTATCTAAAATGTCTTTAGGAGCAGTAATTAAGCTTATCTTTTTTTATAAATTAGAGGGAATAGTATTAGATTTAAAGCATATTAATTTCAAATCCTATTACTCCAATAATAAAAGTGCGCTACTTATCAACAATAAGAAAAATCCATTGTCTAGTGCTTCAAAGGTTCATATCGCCCTAAACTTGCTATGGACAATTAGAAATCGTGCGTATCATTGGGAAAATTTATTAAAAATCAAGCCAAACAACCGCCCACGCATTACGACTTATTTCACTGGATTAAAAGACAATGATAAGACAAAAATGCCTATGAATATAAGCATAGAGCCTAGTAAAATTTCTTTATTTTTAGATGATTTGATTAAGAGTATTGGAAACAAAGACTTGGAAGATTTAAGTAACCTACAGATATAGAAAAGATTGGGCTTCGGTTAGCCCATTGAATGTAGGCGTATTATAGCCAAATCATTACCAATAGTCAAATGTAACTAATGAAATTGATGGGGTTATTGTAGGGATTATGCCAAACAAAATTGCTTTGTTTTTAGATGACTTAATCAGAAGCATTGGGAATAAAGGTTTAGAGAAACTAAGTAATCTATAAGAAAAAAGTGGGCTTCCGTTAGCCCTTGAATGTAGGCGTATTATAGCCAAATCATTACCAATAGTCAAATATAACTAATAATCAAATATAACCAAACAAATTCACAGAGACTTAAA
This sequence comes from Helicobacter cetorum MIT 00-7128, assembly GCF_000259255.1. Lineage (NCBI taxonomy): Bacteria > Pseudomonadati > Campylobacterota > Epsilonproteobacteria > Campylobacterales > Helicobacteraceae > Helicobacter > Helicobacter cetorum. Next base: position 958,566 of record NC_017737.1, on the reverse strand, counting down.
GAAAAACTTCAAAAGTTTAAGAGAGCTAGTCAAAGCTCATTTGTGCGATGATATTTTCAAGAAGCAAACCTTAATTAAAGCTATCATGCAATCCTGCTATTACAAAGGCTTAGAAAAATCATCATGCCCAACCCCTACTCACGCCCTTATCTTGCAGAGATAATCTAAGCTTGTGTAAAAAAGTTACCTAAAAGAACAAATTTTACCACATTAAGTTGATATGCAATGCCTATTGTCTTAAATCTGCTATAATTAGGTCAAACTTTTAACACATACACATACACATACACATACACATACACATACACATATGTGTTGTTGAATGTTTATGAAGTTATTAAAAATTAACGATTTTAAAGGAATTTTATGCTACACAAAAATAAAACGCTGTTTTTAAGTTTCATCTGCTGTGTTAGTCTAGCTTACGCAGAAGATGATGGAGGCTTTTTCACCGTTGGTTATGAATTAGGGCAAGTGATGCAAGATGTCAAAAACCCGGGCAAAGCCAAGGCAGATTATTTGATGCAACAGCTCAATTCTGGAGTTACCCTAAATGTTGCCGGTCAAGATATAGGGGGCAATGTAGTAGGAAGCTTAGGCAATGCTTTTAGCACCTACTTAAATTCTTTTTTGCAAAATTATAGGAACTATACTAGCCCTCAAAAAATGGTTGAACTACCCGTATTTTTTTGGAATACTCTAAATCCACATATGAATCCACAAGGCAATGACCCCGCTAAAGTGCCTTTCATCAATTCTGTTCAAAACATGCTTAATGCCTCTAACCCCAATTCTTTAGTGAGCAGGATTCTAAGCGTAACCCAACCGGGCATTACCACCTACCCCCAGCTTATCAATCAAATCGCTTATTTCCAATCTTTACCACTCTTTTTACAAAATCTTAATGGCGTTCTTGATGGCAGTCAACTTGGTAATTATCAAAGTTATCAAAACAACAATCAAATTACAACAAAAACATTAGAATTAGAAAAAAAATATTGCATCACTCCCGATAGTACTTGCGCCCCTACCATATCTAGTGGTAACAAAGAAACAGCTAATATGACAGAAACAGCCTTACAAACCCTTACCCAACAAATCACAGGCATGACCACACAAGTAGCACAATCTCTAACCACTCAAACTAAGGGCATGTCTAAAATTAGTGGTAGCGTTTTAGAAAGCGCTACAGCTCTAGCAAGCTTAGATGCTTTAGTTTCTGGCTCTAACCCAAGCGCCGCCGAATTAACAAAGCTTGTGCAATAAGTCATTGATATATCCAAGCAAGCTCAAGGGCTACTCCAACAAGCTTATGATGAGTCTTTAAAAGGAAGTGGTAGTAGCAATAATCAAGTTGCCACCAATTTACCAAGTGCCTTAGCCAATGTTGAAAACACTATCACTAAACTTCAAAATCTCAATAACGAAGTTAAAGCAAGCCCCTATCTCCCACAATTTCGCTCTGGTAATAGCCGACAAACTAACATTATGAATGGCTTTTATACCAAATGGGGTTACAAACAATTCTTTGGTAAAAAGCGTAATATCGGTTTAAGATACTATGGATTCTTCTCTTATAATGGAGCAAGTGTTGGCTTTAGAGAGACTTCTAATTCTGTAGGTCTATACACTTATGGGGTAGGCACTGATGTGCTTTATAACATCTTTGAAAGGTCTTATCAAAACAAGTCTGTGAATATGGGTGTTTTTGGTGGGATTCAATTAGCAGGAGAGACCTTTAACTCTTCTTTGAAAAATAGCCAATATGTCAATAAGAAAGATATTAATAGCACGCATTTTCAATTCCTCTTTGACTTAGGCTTTCGTATGAACTTTGGTAAATTAGGTCAAAAGACTAAGCGTCATCGCCAACACACTGTTGAAATTGGTGTTCAAGTGCCTACTATCTATAACACCTATTATAAGTCTGCTGGAACTACAGTGAGATACTTCCGTCCTTATAGCGTGTATTGGTCTTATGGGTATTCATTCTAAGAAAGGGGAAAAGAAAGATGAAAATAACAACAACAAAGTTTAACAAGGAAAATTCTGTGAAACATTTTAAAAACAATATCAAATTTTTAGCCCCTTTAAGCTTAGTGCTTTCTTTATCTCTAAGCCCCTTAAATGCTGAAGAAGATGGAGGCTTTATGACCTTTGGTTATGAATTAGGTCAAGTAGTGCAGAGTGTGAAGAATCCTGGCAAGATTAGAGCCATAAACTTAGCGAGCGAGCTAAATGCGGAAACAACCAATAATTTGCCCGGCAATAATGAAGGGGGCAATATTGTCGCTTTGCTAGGAAATATGATGGCAAACTATATCCAAACCGTTCCTGCAGCCTACTTAAGGTATCAACCTGGAACTAAGGGTGTTATATGGTCAGATAACACACCTTATCAACAATATACCCAACAAGTAAATACCATCATAGATGCGTTAGAGGCTCTGTCACATAACGCCTATAAGACCAACTACCCTACTCTAGCCAAAGAGACGAGCTACATCAATTCTTTTGTAACTTATGTAGACTTCATCAATCAATGGCAAGCACAAAATGGCTATACGAGTGGTCAGGATGGTAATTTACCTTATGTTATGTCTCAAACCGATAAGGTTAAAGATGTTAATAACACCTTTATCAATAATATTTTGCAATTACAGCTTTTCAACTCCGCTAATGCGGGCAATGAATTGCCCCAAAAGGATTTTACTAAGCTTGTTCAAAATATCATTGATTCTTCGCAAAAGACTTTAGATGCCATTAAAGATGCAGAGATTGATCCTAATAAGATTCAAGAATCAAACGCTAAAAAGAATGTTGAGGCTACTAGCAAGCAACTCCCCTCTTACACCACTAATGTCCAAAATACGATTGATAAGCTCCAGCGCTTAAACAACGCTATTATCAATAACCCCTATTTAGCGCAATTTGCCGCCGGCAATAGCAAGCAGACTAACTCCATGAGCGGATTTTACACTAAGATTGGTTACAAACAATTCTTTGGTAAGAAAAAGGCGTTTGGTCTAAGATACTATGGATTCTTCTCTTATAATGGAGCAGGTGTGGGTAATGGCCCTACTTATAATCAAGTGAATCTACTCACCTATGGTGTAGGAACAGACGCACTCTATAATGTGTTCTCTCGTTCGTTTGGTTCTAGGAGTATTGATGCAGGATTCTTTACAGGGATTCAGCTTGCTGGAGATAGCTATATCACAAGTTTAGCTAAAAATTCTCAGCTCGTTCATAAGCCTACTGCGACCAAATTCCAATTCCTCTTTGATGTGGGCATGCGTATGAATTTTGGTATTTTAAAAAAAGATATGAAAAAGCATAACCAACACTCTATTGAAATTGGGGTTCAAATCCCTACTATCTATAACACCTATTATAGTAGTGGTGGCACAGAAGTGAAATACTATCGCCCTTATTCTGTATATTGGGTTTATGGGTATGCGTTCTAATTAACTCTAGCTATTGCTTTCTAAAAACCCCAAAAAAATTCTTTTTTCTTTGGGGGAGACTATAATTACTCTGTGTATCGTTAAATCTCTTTTGATTGCAAAAACTTGTTTTTTAAAAGGCTTACGCCTTGCTTGTTAAGACTATATCAATTTTATAAGCGCTAAAAGCGCTTATTTAAGGGGGACTTAGGACACTCTTCATTGTGTCCTTATCCCCCTTAACAACCCCCAAACACCCGCAAGGCTTATAAAGTTATCGCTTGACTAAAGTCAAGCTCTTTTATATTTTTACTATTAAATCTCTATTGTTGGTTTTTCTGCCAATAAAGTAATTTAAATTTTGCCATCATAAAACCTTAGTATAAAATTTATCTTTAAAGAATAAAGAAAGGGTTTAACCATGCCAAATACAAGATTACCTAAGCGACTTTCTCATTTGATTGATAAGACAGAGCAAGAACTCCAAAAGATACAAAATAACCTTATGGATTTTAAAAAAAATGGTCTCCATAGAATTAGAACAAAAGACCCTAGCTTGAATGACAAACTAGATGAACTCACCAAACTTTTACAAGAAATCAACCTTACTCTTAATCAAAAAAAGGCTACCGATTGTTGCAAGGGGCATGAAAACCCAAACCTTAAAACACAGCAAGCTATGAGAGATATTTTAATGGGTAAAAATGTAGAAATCATTGAAAATTACTCCCAATTTAGCGATGAAGTAAAAAAAGGAAGTGAATACTAAAAAATTAAGCACCACAGCTTTTATAAAAAGGATTTAAAAAAGTTGATTAAAAATGGTTTTGATGATAGCGTTTTGAATGAAGTTATTACTACTTTAAGAAAGAAAGAACCACTAAAAAACCACAATTTAAAGACCACGAATTAAAAGGGGCATGGAAACCTTTTAGAGAGTGTCATATAAAAACTGACATTTTACTTGTCTATCTAGTGAAAGATGATGAGCTTATTTTAGTAAGGCTTGGTAGCCATAGTGAATTATCTTAAAAAGCTTAAAAACAAGCCTTAAAAAGCCTAAAAATTAAGACTGATGAGCTAACGCTTGAATATTTAGCTGAAACTAGAGTTTACTAGAATTGAGAAAAAAACTTATCTAAGAATAACTATCCCTTAAAATAAATACTAAAAATCAATGTTTCAAAATTTAGAAAGTTTAACTATCACTCTAAAATATCTATTTTAATAGAATACGCCAAGAAATCAATATTTCAAAATTTTAAAAAAGTTTTAAATATCATTCTCAATTATCTACTTTAATGGGACACGCTAAGAAGTGTGAGAGCATGAACTAAAAATAAGTTTTTTGTAGCATTTTTTAAGCGAGCGTTATCAATCCTTTGTTTTTTAACCAAGTTTGATTGTTTAATATTTTTGGAATTGTGTTGCCATAAATCTTAACAAGCCATTGTTTAAAAGCCTATTTTTAACTTCGTTTTATAGTTTTTATTACCGCCCCAAAAGTTTTATGGGCTTATAGTAAAAATAAGAGCATAAGCTAAAAAATCCAATGATTAGATTTTTAGAACCATTTTAAAAAAGCTTAAAAACATTTTGCAATGGATTTTGACTCTCTAAGATAAAACGCTTGCACTCCCTTAAAAATGTTAATCCAAAAAAAAGAGTTTTAAGAGCCTATTCTCTCAAACTTCTTTGATTGATTTTCTAAGTCTTAAAAATAGTTTTTAAATCGCTTTAAAACATCTTAAAAGGCGTTTTAATCAACGCTATGCAAAAAACAAAAAATGCCATAATCTTTTAGCTAATCTTTTATTTTTTAAGAGATTTAAGAATGCGTATTAGTGGCAATGCTTTCTCATAAATTTTATGAAAAATTTTATAAGACTTGGTTTCTGCAAATAATAATGGCTCATATAAATCACGCTGTAAAATAAAAGGATTATTATGATAGATTTCATCGCTTTCTATCATTGTTTTAAAAAAATGGGCGATTTTTTTTAAACTTAAGTTTTGATAAAAGCAAGGCTTACCATTAACAGAGTTTAAAGGATTTGCATACAGCATGTCTAAATACGCATTTTCATGTGTGTGTAAATATCTCACATAGTCAATCGCCTCATCAAAATCCTTAAAATCATGCACATTCACAAAACTCTTAGGATTAAATTCTTTAGCTACACTAGGACTCCCCCAATAGATTGGAATAGTATGGCTGAAATAAGCGTCCATGATTTTTTCTGTTACATAGCCATAGCCTTTAGCATTTTCAAAACACAGATTGAATTTGTATTGACTTAAAAATTCTAGCTTGTTTTTGACCCTATAGCCTAAGGTATTATTTACCCCCCCCCCCCGCAATCGCACCTACAGAACTTAAAGCATCATGGAAGTTTTCTCGCACTAAACAGCCCTTATGGCTTGCCACAAAACTCGTAAATTCTCTTTTAAAGGGGTCAATTTCTTCATTTACCACAGAGCATAAATTGGGGTGATTTGTTTTAAAATGATTTGTAGGTTTATTTTGAAAGTAAGGGTTATTAGATTTGAGTTTATAAGGCGAAGTGCTATCATTAGCACAAAGCTCTGCAAGTCGGTGCAAGGTATCAAAGTAGAGAGGCAAGCGCAAATAACGATTATTAAATTCTAATTCATCAAAACCTATAGCATAATCAAAAAGATTAAAATCGGGCGCTTGATTTTCTATAGTATAAAACAAACGCTTTGTTTCTTTGTAAGAAAAAATCTTTCTAGTATGCCCATTAGGAGTGCCAATAACCAAGTCTATAGGCTTATTGGCATCCTTAGTGATATTATAATGCCAGCTCAAAACAAAATATAACACAGACCCCCTAAAATGCTTATCTTCTTCCTCTTTGGCTTTTTTATAAGAATCAAATAAATCCGCAAAAAAATCTGCCCAATTTGCTACAGCAATATTCAATAAAGGTTTATGAGAAACTTTATCAATCGCACAACTTTCTATATATGCATCTAATAATGGTTGGAACAAAATAATCCTTAAAAATCTATATTAAAAAGCCATTTTGACATAAAAGCCATTAAAATTATCTGATTTGAAAATGAGCCAACTTAAAAGTCATAAAAACATCTTAAACAATCTCAAAAAGAACCTAAGCTACTAAAAAGCCAAGGTTACAGTAGCGCTATAAGCCCCACCTTTGAAATTGCTCGGTGCACCCTCTGGCAATTTGATATGCACATATTTTAAGCACCCATTAACGACCTTATCATACCTTTTTTCAAAAGAATGGTGGTGTTCTAAGGGTGCGGGGAGATTTTTATCTAGCTCAAACTTGCTTGGTTTAATAAAAATCCCCTCTCCAAAAAGCGATTTCATCGCCGAGGCAAACACACGCTTATGAATAGGAATAGTAATAATCCCATCGCTCACAGATGACACCAAAGGATTTGAATAAAATAACCTAATCCCTCTAATCTCTTCTGCATGCACAATACCCAAAAAAACCCCTAAAATGATTAGCGTCCTAACCCCATGATTTATCCTTTATTTACTGCTTGGTTCAAGAATGAATAAATGTATCTCAAACTTTCTTAAGACCTTATTAAGCCAACCCTAAATCTTAGAAAAAGCCATTTTACCCAATTTTTAATAATCTTTTTCCTTTTTAAGCTTTTTTCATATAATTTGCCCTTTCAGTAACCTTTAAGTTTCGGCTATCTCAAATAGTGGAGACTTGATTATGTTGGATATATCAGTTTTTAATGCCGAGTTTTTCTTAGAAAACAAAGATTTACAAGCCTATTTTGCCAAAGACAAGCATTCTAAGCTTTATACTTTCTATACCGCTCTAAGAAATAAGTTTGTAGAAGTATTAAGGGGCAAAACTAAGCAAAAGTGCCTTAATAGCGATACTTTCTATATTAACAAGCAGGATAAATCATACGAATTTGATGTAACTCAAAGAACCGTGCGTAATTGGCTTAACATCTTACAAGAACAGGGTTTTATTAAATTTAGCTACTTAAAGCATGACCTTGTGTCAATTACTATGTTAGATTACACCAAGATAGAAGCACTATACCCACCAAAAGTAGATGAATACAATAAAGAAATCCTGCCTAATCGTTTCTATAAAGAAGCCCAGCTTAGATTAACCCATTTTATCAGACAACAACAAGCAAGCACATTTAAACTCAACGATTTTGAGGGCGAATGGGTATTAGAAGATTATAGTTCTAAAAAAGAATTGTCAAACAGCAAAGAGCTGTATGTCAAACTCAAACAAAAAAATAATAATCAAGTCTGTATCCCAGTATCTTATGAGTATCTAACGAGTAAGGCGCTCCCTAGTTTGAAATGCCACTTCCACCAAAATATTATCAACAAGAATTTTAGGGTCTCTCTAATCAACGCCTTAAAAACTAATCCACATAAGGACTTGAGTGTGGCTTAGTTAACAAAAAACAAAGGAAACGATAATGTTAGAGAGTTTAAAACACTTTAAAAATCAAATTAAAGGCATTAACAATAAAGTTAATAGCTTAAGTTTAAAAGCAAGATTGTTTTTATTTTCACTATTAGGATTAAACACTTTATACGCTCAAGGCATACAAAATTTTACCAACAGATTTTTTCAATTCTTGCAAAGTGGTGAAGCACGCTCAGTAGTAGCTATTATTATTGTGTTTATGTTTGGTTATTTGATTAAAAACCATGAAAGATGGAAAGAGTTTATTTGGATGTGGGGGTCTATTTTGGCTGGTTTGATTGGCTTATTGAATGCTCGCACAATTGCTAGTTGGATTTATGTGTAAATGGCTAAAGCAGATTATCAATTTGTGGTATTGCGCTCTACAAACATTAGAGAGCTTTCTAAAAAAGAAAAGATTATGGGTTTAAACTTTATGTCTTGGATACTTTCAGCTATGTTAGGCTGTGTAACTATGGCGTATTCAACCCTTTATGCTTTGATTGTATTTGTAACCATGTTCATTAGTTTTTATATCGCTGAATTCTTTGATGAAGATATAACAGACATTCTTTTTGGGATTTTTACCCTAGAAAGCGATATTGAGGATTACTATGCTTAAGATTTCTACCAAAGACATTTTAATGGTTTCAAAAATAATCTTAGCCACTCCTTTATTAAACTCTAGCTTTCTAAAGGAAAAAACCCTATGAATTTTGTTGAGTTTTTAAAGAACAAAGCCTCTTCAATGTTTTTTGGTGCATTACCCAAGCATTATTCTATGGCAGAAGAAAACAATATTTTAGGGCTTTACAATGATGATTTTATCCTTACTAAAAAGGGAAATCTAGTCGGTATGATAGCCTTAGAGGGAATTAGCTATGCCGATTTGAATGATGAACAAATTGCCAAACTCTTTAATGAAAGGGTTGTAGCTTTTAATCTCATTTCTAGTGATGTAGAAATGAAAATCATAGCCAAGCGAAGAAAAGCGCACTTTAATCAGCAATACGAACATATCAAAAACCACTACGCTAAAACCATTATCAATCTATGGGAAAGCAATGAGGAAGTTTATACCAATAGCTATTATTTAATCTTTGAAACCAAAGATACCTATCTAAAAGGCTTTTTAGAAAGAAAAAAGCAAGAATGGACAACTTCAATCAAAGAACAAGAAAACAAGCAAGAAGAAAGCATTAAAGAAGTAAAGACTAGCACCAGATCTAATGAAAATACTAACAACACAAACTCTGAAATCAAAGACAGCTCTACTGAGACCATAGCTGAAGATAAAGAAGAAGTCAAAGAAGAAACAACCAATAATTCAGCTGATAGCAAGACCAATGAAAAACAAGAAATCAACAAAGAGAGTAATACAACCGAATTTGCAACCATTAAATCTAGCAAAAAGCTAACCTTTATCAATAAAGAAACGCTTTTGCAATCTATTGTCAATTCCTTTTTGCAAGTTTTAAGCCCTCTAAAACCCAAGCAAATGCCAAGCATTGAAATTTTAAGGTTTTATGGCGAGTATATCAATGGGGTATATCTGCCCTTTAAGGTGCATAATGGCTTACTAAGAGATAGTTATATTGCCTCTAATGTGCATTTTCATAAAGATTACTTTATCCAAGAATATAATGGGCATACGACTTGTAATCGCTTTATTTCTATTAAAGCGTATGATACTGATGAAATCACTTCTGTGCCATTATCCACTATTTTAAGCTTTAAAAGTGATTTTGACATTATCATTAGCATAGATGCCCTAAACAAGGACAAGGCAACAAGCAAAATTGAAGAAAAAAGAAAAAGGGCTAATGAGATTATTAAGCCTACTATTGAAAATTTAAACAACCTAGTAAAAACGGATAGAGTTTTAATAGAGTATGTGTCTTTAATGGTGCTTTTAAAGGCTACCAATAAGCAAGAATTAGACAAAAAAAGCTTAGAAGTTGTCAATACTTTTAAAAATCATGGACTTATTGCTATCCATGAAACTATCAATCTAAAACCTATCTTTTTTAGTTTCTTTCCTAACAGAAACAATTTAAACGCTAGAAAGAGATTGCAAAGCTCTGATAATGTTGCCACTATGCTTATGTTTGACAAAGAGCATAATGGAAGAGATAGAAACTCTTGGGGTAGAATGCCTCTAACAATGTTTAAAACCCAATCTCAATCACTCTTTTTATTTAACTTCCACGCTCAAGAAGTGTTAAAAGACACGGATATGGTCTTAGGGCATACAATGATTTTAGGAGGCACAGGGGCAGGTAAAACCACTCTAATGAGCTTTTTAATTCTTAATTGCTTTAAATACAACATTAACATTCTAGCCTTAGACAGACTTAATGGCATGCGTATAATGAGTGAGTTTTTAAACGCTGAATACAACGACTCAGAAAATTTTGCTCTCAATCCTTTTAGCTTAGAAAAATCTAGTGAGAATATTACCTTTTTAAGCTCTTGGGCAAGTTATTTAATCGGCTTAGATGAAAACAAACAAGGTGATATAGAAAATATCAAAGCCATAGAAAAATGCGTGAATGATTTATATCACAATCTCTATGATACAGGAACTAAATTTGGATTAAAAGACTTAAAAGATAGCGTTGTGAAAACGAGTAACGAAACGATTTCTATGCAATTAGATAGGGCTATGGATAATCCCTTATTCAATCAATTAGAAAGTAGCTTAAAATTTAGCCAACAACTCACAGCTATCAATATGGATAGCATTGTGCAAAACGCTAAAAATGCCTCACTCATTGCTCTTATACTATTCCATACTATGATTTATGAGGCTAAAAAACACGCTAAGGGCTTTTTCATTTTTATTGATGAGGCAAGAAGTTATATTGAAAATGAAGTGATGATGGATAAAATCAATCTCACTTTAACACAAGCTAGAAAGGTTAATGGGGTTTTGGCTCTTGCTTTTCAAGACATTAACCAACTTGATGGCATGTCTAATGCAAGAAGTATGGTAGATAATATGGCACATATTGTCTTATTCCCAACAAGCAACTTAGACAAATTAGAAAGCTATGGCATAAACTTAACCCCTAGTGAAAAAGCCTTCTTAACTAGCCCTAGTAACTATAAGGTCTTAGTTAAAAACAAGCTTGATGGCACTTCTAATATCTTAGATGTGAATTTGTCTAAGCTTGGAAAATACCTAAAAATCCTTAGCTCTTCAGCTCCAAGTGTAGCAAAACTTTTAGAACTAAAACAACAATACCCCAATAACTACAAAGAGAGGTTTTTAGCTTATGAATAAGCCTTTTTATGTGGCACTGCTGACTATCCTATTTGCTTTTGCAGGTTGCACGAGCAACAAACGATACGAGATGTTTAAAAGCCCTTGTGCATGTAATTTTGACAAGGAAATAAGAGTTTTTATTAAAAACCACAACAAAGGAGTTAAATATGAATGAAAAAGAACAAGTCATCTTAGAGGTTACAAACCCCCTTAAATCCTTAAGGGTTAATACCAAAGATTTTGATTGCCTTAATCTAGACAATGCCACTAAGGTTCAAGAATTTATTGACCTTATCAAAAGCAATTCTCAAGATTTATATGATGATAAATACTTAGCTTTCTATCCTAAAACACTAAGGGGTATGTATAGTGATAGAGCAGATGGTTGTAGAGATGCCTATGGTATTGGAAACCTTGAAAAAGCAGTGATTGATATTTTCTTTGAAACTCAAACAAGAAAGCAAGATTTATACCTTGTGTCTTTAAAATGCGAGGCTTTAGATGAAAATAATCAAGTCATCAAAGATATTACTAACAACTTGCATAACAAAAGCCACATGTTTAATAGCGTAAAAATGCTTGATAGTCTAGCGGAGCTAATCTTCAAACTTTTAAATAAGGTCAATGAACATGATGAAGAAGTTAAATTTTTTGACCATGTCATAGTGTTTAGTCTAAAAGACAATAGCTTGTGTGTGTTTATGCTTGTAGAACCTTTAGAGCCTGTTACAGAAGTAATTTAAGGGACAAATAGTCATATGCAACAATCAATGAATAAATGGGGAACTTATGGCGTAGATGTTGCCAAACCCTTAAGACTTGAAGAAGAGCCTAACACACCCATAAATACACCATTTTATTCCCACATTAATAGTTCTACTCAGGACAATAGAGAACCTTTGACCAAGAACATTGAAAACAATTCTATTGATAATAGCCAAGAATATAATCATTCTATTGATAACAATTCATTATTTAATAATGCTATTAACAATAATGCAGACTCTTCTATAGACAATAATAATGAAATTCCGAAGGAAGAGAACGCAATAAACCAAGAAAATTTAGAGCTAGAAAAACAAAACTTAATACAAAAAGTTCTTTCAAAGGTTATTTTAAATAAAAAAGTCAAACAAACTTTTGAAACCCCTATGATTTTTGAAAGCGTAAGAGATGCCAACACGATTTTAAAAGTAGAAAGAAAGATAGGCGACTATTTGATTTTGATTGCCTCCTTTTTCTTTTTAACCACGCTAACTCTTATTATTCTAATTATTTTCTTATTGCCACTAAAAGAAAAAGACCCCTATTTAGTTACCTTTGCTAACTCAACTGAGAATTTTGCTCTTATCCAAAAAGCAAATTCCTCTATTACTGCTAATAAAGCATTGGTAAGACAACTTCTAGGAGCTTATATTTTAAATAGAGAACTTATCAATAGGATTGATGATAAAGAACGCCAAGAGATAGTAAGGGAGCAAAGTTCTAATGAAGTATGGCAAACTTTTGAAAATTTAGTCGCCCATGAAAATAGTATCTACACGAATGAAAAATTAACTAGAAATGTCAAAATCGTTAATATCGCACTAATTAAAAAGGGCTATGCCAATGCTGATGTAGAAGTTACGCTTTATGATACAGGTATTGTTAAAAGTATTAAACGCTATAGAATAATTGTGGGTTATACTTTTGAGCCTATTGAAATTGACTTTATCTCTATGCCTAAAAACCCCACAGGCTTTCAAGTTTATGGGTATAGTGTTACTGAAATTGCAGTGATTAAAGAACTAGACAAAGAAAATCAAGTAGAAAACCCCAACTCAAATCAATCTAAAATCCATTATAAAGACAATAATGAAACAAACCAAGTCAATGATTATGGGTATAAGCAAGATAACAATGAAGTTAGTAACTCTTTAAATATTCCAGAAGAAAAAGATACAAAAGGCACAAGTAATCCTAGTTCTTTGCCTAAGCAAGAAAACACCAACCATTCTACCCCCTCATTACCCAATAATCAGCCTAGCCTACCCAACCCTTTTAATAAGGCACAAGAATGAACTTGAAAACCTATTCTATAGCTTTCTTATTCCTTGCTTTAAACGCAAATGAACCTAATAATACCTTAGAGCAACCAAATACGCCCACTACATTTCCTAGTAGCCCTAGTTCTGAACCTAATAATTTACCAAATCCTATGCGTAATACCACGCCTTCACCTAATGTCTTTGATAGCTCTTCTCAACAAGCCCCTATACCAAATGATGATAGCGTTAAAGCATTAAGTGCAAGTGGCATTGATGAAAACAAGTTCAAAGAAGATGAAGACATAGAGCAAGCTAAAAAAATGATGGATTTGCATGCTATCCAAAATTCATTTTTTGACAAAGACAGACTTTTACAAGACAATCATTTAAACATTCTTTATAACGCAGGGGATACTTATAGAATTAGATTAAGATATGCTATGACAACCACTTTCATCTTTGATGAAGATAACATCATTTATGTGAGCTTAGGAGATCCCACAGGATTTGAAGTCTCTTATCCTAACAATGAGCAATACGCTCTCAATAATGTTTTAATCATCAAGCCTTTGCTTATTGGAGTAGATAGCAATTTAACTGTGATTGGCTCTAGCGGTAAGGTTTATACTTTTTACATCTTTTCTACCACTTTTACAAGCAAAAAGAACCCCCTATTAAGCGTATTTGTATCTAGCAATAGAAAAATAGGCACTATTGATGTAGGCGATAAAAACAAGAAAAAAGAAAAAGAAAGTGGCATTAAAACCAACACTCTTTTTACTAATGATAGTTTTAAAAAGATTGATTATTCTAGCAAGGAAATTGATGATGGCAAGTTCATTAAAATTGGCGATGAAGTCAATCATATCTATATAGAAAAATCAAAAATTAGTCGTGGCTATATCCAAAAGCCTAAAAGCAAACGAACTTGGTGGAGTTTATGGTTTTATAAACGCCCTTTAAAACCTAGCAAGGATATTCAAGCCTTTGAGATTTTTGATGATGGTAAATACACTTATTTTAAATTCAATAGGGATTTGTCCGTCTTTAAATTCCCCTATCCTTATAAAGTAGTGGATAAATATGATAGCCCTATCAATTCTAAAATTGTTGGTAATTACATTATTGCTGAAGATGTGAGTGATAAATGGACGCTAAGACTTGGAGATGAATATGTTTGTGTGCATAAACTCAAATACGAACAATACATTAAATATCTCAAATCTAATTTACGCACGCAACAAAGACTAGACAACAAAGACTTCCTTTCTCAAATTCCCCAAGTCAATCCTAAACTAGAAAGACAAAAGGAAGTTCAAAAAATCAAAGATTATGTGTCCAATCCCAAACCTAAAATCACTAAACAAATAGAAAAACCTACCCAAAAAACGCTTTATAAGACTAAAAAAGGTATCAAGCACTGCCCCACACTATGCCCACCTATTGAAAAGAAAAAAACTATTCAAGAAAAAAATAACCCTTCAAAAACTAATCCACTTAAAACAAAGGCAAAACAATGAATATTAAGGGGTTGTTAAAACGCAAGGAAGTGTGGGTTTTAAGCATTTTTCCTGTGATTGTTTTAATCGGTTATATTGCCAAACAAGAAGTGATTGATGAGGAACTAGAGCAATTTAAGAGTAAATTCCCTATCCCTGATTATATCTACCAAAACTCTGAAGACAAAGAGAAACAAAAAGTAGCTAACACTAATATTTCAAACAATAATGCTAACAATACTAATAATCCTAACATACCATCTAACCCAACAAATGCCAATAGCACCCCTTCTACTACACCTACAAGCGAGAATAAACAAACATCTAATTTTGATATTGGAGCTTATTTAAATAGCTTAAAAAATATTGATTTCTTCAATCATTCTAAAGAAAATAACTCTTTAAACAACCAATCCAAAGACAAACAACAACCCAACAACAATGATTTTAATAGCCCTAATTTTGATTACTCTAAGGCAAGCCCTGCAACTAAGATGAGACTATCACTTCTTAGCCAACGCTTTAATAGTAGCGATGTGAATAATGCTTATGGGACAAGTGCGGATAAAAATAACAGAGAAATTGAATATGGCACAGATAGCTTTGAAAACTTTGAGAGAAAAGACAAAGCAAGCCACGAAAACAAACTTTTACGCACCATTACGGCTGATAGAAATATACCAGCTACGCTAGTAACCCCAATTAGTTCTGCAATTGGAGGCAATAAGATTGTAGCTCAAGTAGAAAGTGATGTTTATGCCTCTATGGGAAGAGCCGTGCTAATCCCTAAAGGCTCTAGGGTCATAGGCTACTACAACTCTAGTAGCAAAATGGGGCAATACCGCTTAGAAGTTGTGTGGAATAGAATTATCACGCCTCAAGGCGTCAATATCATACTAAGCGATAGTAAGGGGAGCGATGTTAAGGGTTATAACGGACTAATTGGTAAAGCCCACAACAAATATTTCACTAAATTTGGCATGCCTTTTTTATTTTCAACGCTTTCTAATGGCTTACTCATTGGCATGACAGCTGGCATTACAGAAAATATGGGGAAAAAACAAAGAAGTGGTGCAAATAACTATTTTGGAGATTATATGATGATGCGACTTATGCAACAAAGTGGCATGAATTTAAACAATATCATTAACAATATAATGAGTCAATTCTCTCAAATTAAGGCTGTCATCATCATTAAAGAAGGGAGCAGGATATTCATTAGCCCTAACACAGATATTTTCTTCCCTATTCCTAAGCATAATGAAGTTTTAGCGGTCTTTTTCAAAGAAAACAAGCCAAAAATTTCAGATGAGGAGTTAAGCGATGATGACAATGAATTTTAATTTTAGACAAGGAGTTACATTATGAACGAAAACCACTTAACAGAGAACAATTTAATGCAAGAGAGCAACATTGATTTGAGTTTTTTAAATAACAAAAAAATCACCATTGATGAAAAGAAATTAAAGCAATATTGCGCTTTAAAGCAAAAAATTATCAAGGCGGTTAAAAATTTTGAGAATTTAAAATCGCAGTTCTTAAAATTAGAAGATGAGCTTTTTAAAGAGCAGTAAAATGGCAATTTCAGCAATCTTAGAGGTTCTAATTTCTAAGTTAAGACCCTATTTAGAACTAGACATCAATGAGATAATTTTTAATGAACCCTACAAGTTTTATCTTGTTAGGGGTTCTAGTTATGAATTGCTTGAAAACAAAGCCTTTGATGAGAAATTTTTAATGAATTTTTGCGAACAATTAGCTACACATAGGAATTTATTCTTTAATCACAACTTCCCTCATTTAGCCTGTTCTATCCCTTTTACACGATATAGGGTCAATGCCTTGCACCCAAGCGTTACAGCCAATAATAGCATTTCTATTTGTATTCGTGTGCCAAGCAATTTTAAGTTTAAAATCAATGCGTTTGTTTTAGGGCAAAAATGCCAAGAAAAAGGGATTGATTACGCCTTTATTTTAAACTTAGTGAGACTTGGTAAAAATATTTTAGTGAGTGGTGGCACAGCTAGTGGTAAGACAAGCTTTGTAAATAGCTTGATTGAAGAAATCCCTATTACTCAAAGAGTTATCACCGTTGAAGATAGTCCAGAATTACACCTAGAAAATCCTAATCAAGTCAATGTTGTAGTGGGTAAAAATGAAGATTCTAATTTTACCTATGAAAACGCCCTAAACTCTGCTATGAGAATGAGTCCTGAAAGAGTGCTATTAGGCGAGATTGATACAAGAAATACCGCACTCTTTTTAAGGCTTTCAAACACTGGTCATAGTGGAATGATAAGCACCTTACACGCCAATAGCGTTGCAGAAGCCTTTAATGCCATTGGCATGAATGTCAAAATGAATGCTGGTAAGGATATTGACACTAGCACACTTTTAGATTTTTTCATTGCTGGAATGGATTTTATTATCCAAATTGTTAAAAAGGGAAATGAAAGAATTATTGAAGATGTCTTAGATGTTAAAAAGGAATTGAGACTTGCTCTCAATAGGGAATAAATATGCAAAAAACACCACGATTGAATAGGACTTGTAAAATTAAAAATGGGGCTAAACGCATGAGTTTTGTTTTTGATAAGGACACCATAGAAAACTTAAAAAAACTAGCCAAAAACAACCAAACCAACATGACAATTGTTTTAGAAAAACTCATTGCAAATGCCAATAATCATAGCTTTCAAAAAATGCACCATCTCATAGAGCAAAATAAAGAATTATATACAAGACTTAATGCCACTTTTAGCAATTTAAACCAAATTGCCTATCATCTTAATTATAACCGCATAGCCGACAAAGATATTGTAGATAAAGTGTTTTTAAAACATTTGCTTGAAGTGTTGAGCAACAATCTTTGCGACAATATCCAACTAAAAATACTCAATTTAAAGCTCTTAAAATCACTGAGCCTAAACAACAGCGATAAAAGGCGCTACACCTATAGAATTGAATACTACTCAAAGAAAGCAAAGGCTATAACCAATCTTAACCAACTCAATCAAGGGGCAGAAGATGAGAAAGAACTCTAACAAACTCTTTAGCTTTTTGAATGGCATTAAGTGGCGTGATTTACGCCTTGTTATGCGAGTAGTCAAGCTAGTGAAACGCTTAGCAAAATTTAAATAGGAGTAAAAGATGATAAAAAAATATGAATTTTTAGAAAAATACCCTCCAATTTGGAAACGCCCCAATTATCAAAGACCCCCTGAAGTCAATGAAGAAATCTTAAATAAAGGCATAATAACTAAAATTATGTTTTCCAAACACTCGTTAATGGCGGAGTTTAGCAGGAATATATTTTCTAAATTAGAGCCATATAAACAGCTTTTAGTTCCCTTAGAAAAAATTGATTTCAATCATTTAATTTTTACATTACTTGAAAAAGCTATTTGTCAAACTTTAAAAGATGAAAAGGATTTTTTAAGTTCCTTTACTAAAGCCAAGCAAGAAAATTCTCTATTAGAGTTTAGTGAATTGAGAAAAAGGGACTTAACAGAAGTATTGAGTAAGCTTTGCGAAGAAATTTTAGCAGATGGCAATAACGCTCAAATCATTATGGATACGACAAATTATTTAGTTGGAATAGATGGTGGCTTATTTTTAACTAGCACCACTCCATTGATACCCCTTGAAGACTACGATGATATTTTTTAAGGACTAAGAATGCAAAAGCTACTAGAAACATACAAACAAATAAAAACTAAAGACAAGTTTGCCAACTTGATAATACCTAATCAACTAGAAACTAAGAGAGATTTCTATCTTTTCAATAAGATACTATTTCAATACAATTTTCTTTTTGGCATTAGATTTGTTATTGAAAATAACAAATGGCGCAAATCAGGGTGGTGTAGAGTAGAACTACAAGATGTAGATTTTACGCATTTGGTATATAATATTTTATCCCCTGCCATTCTAAAAACATTTAAAAATACAGATTTTATAGAAAATTTTAAACAAGACCTAGAAACAAAACGCCCTATTGAATTATCTCCAAAATACAGAATAAGACATAAATTTGAAAATCTGTATAAAAGGATTGCTACAGAACAAAATAGAGAAGTCATTCTCAAGACTTCTGAATATTTAATAGAAGTAGTGCATAGCTAAATTGAATTAAGGGGTAATAATGAAACAAAATCAATGTGTTATAAATTTTAGGTTTCAGTGCGAACTTGAAAACCTATTAAAAACATTCAATAAGGAAGAGCAAGAGAGTTTTAATCATTCGCTTTGCTCTATTATGAAACTCTTACTAGACAAGAAAGATACTAAGCCTAATCAAAAACTAAAACAAGACTTTGAAAGCTTAGGTAAGACTTACACGATTACCTATGAGTTTTTTTGGCTCTTAATGGAACATAATATGAAATTAGAAAAGCATTT
The DNA here is from genome assembly GCF_000259255.1 of Helicobacter cetorum MIT 00-7128. NCBI lineage: Bacteria > Pseudomonadati > Campylobacterota > Epsilonproteobacteria > Campylobacterales > Helicobacteraceae > Helicobacter > Helicobacter cetorum. Next base: position 939,471 of record NC_017737.1, on the reverse strand, counting down.
ATGTTTGCAAGGGCTAACAAGATGAATTGGATAATTTTCTTTTACATACTCTTTGTAATCAAATCTATCGTTGATTTGCACTTTTTAAATAGGGATTTCAAGGAACTTAAAAGTGAGTGGGACAATCTTAAGAACACTTTTGATGAATTTGAAAACTATTGCGAATATTGTGGGCTTAAAAAGAACCAAAATGGATAAGGAGTTAAAACAATGTTTGAATTAGGATTTTTTCTATTCTTAGGGCTTTATATTGTTAATTCTATCTACTTGTATAAAGCCTTAAATTGCACCAAGCAATCTCAAGAAAATTTTATAAATAGACATAGCGAACTATTAGAAAGTTTGCTTGATGATGTAAGTGAGTGCAAAAAGAGATTAGAAATTTTAGAACAAAAATCAATTAAGGAGTTAAGGTAATGAAAGAGAGTATCAAAGAAGTTATCTTTGCCGACAACGGCAAATGGGCTAGAGAATGGTGGGCTGATGAGACATACTATTGGACTAAATATATCGTTTATGATGGATTTGTTACAACTAGCGATTGTATTTTGCTAACCCCTAAATCCATAGGGCAAGATAGTAGCATTCATGGAATGCACCCTGTGGAATACGCTTTAAAGAAAAAAGGCGAATTAAATATCCAAAAAGTTAAAAAAATAGATTGTCCTATGAGTGAAAACATGCGAGAAAAACTTATTAAAGAGGGCAATATCGTTGAGCTAGTTCTTGAGACTATGACCCACAAGAATGAAAAAACTATTTCATTTGTCTTTGATGTATTGCTAGGTAAAGACAGCGACTTGTCTAACAAACATCGCATTGAAACGCTTATTGGACTAGAGAAAGAATTAGAGAAAGATGATTTTAACAAACGCTTTAGAGAGGAATTAGAGAGCTATAAAAACTATACAGACCCTAAGCTCTTTGTAGAAGTGTATTTTGAAAAGGAAAATGCCTTTGATAGCATTTCCAAAATGCTTGTTATTCTACAAAGGCTTATGCACTCTATGAGAAAAATTTTCTATCACTATGAAAAACGAGAGCTAGGTGAAGAGTATTTTTACAATGACATTGATAACTACAAGGAAATCTTGCAAGAACACCAATACCAAGAGCAACAAAACTTTTTAATTCAAATGGAAATGTTGAGCTTTGATGAGATTATTCAAAGGTAATAACAAATGTATCTATATTCTATTTGTTTCGTTATAGGTCTCTCTTTTTTTGTTTTATTTGCAACTTTTGCTCCATCATGGTTTTCTATTATATTCGCTGTTTTAGGACTTCTTTTTATAAAAGTTTGGTGTGATGTGTCTACTGAAATTGAAGCAGAAGAGCTAGAAAAAGAAAATAAGCGTAGAGAAAGAGAAAATAGGCGGTTTTTGTAGTGATATTAAACTTTAAAGAATACCAAAATTGTAGGAATTTAGAAAATCTAATCACTAATTCTGCAATTGAATTAGGAAAAATAATTACTGAAAATAAAATTAAGGAGTAAAGATGAACAACAGCGTCATTATTATTGAAAGCCCTAATAAAATTAAAAAAATCCAAGAAATTACAAGAGCAAAGGTCTTTGCTACTTGTGGGCATTTTATGGATTTAAAGCACATTGAAGTAGAAAAAAGTTTTAATCCTATGTTTGATTATAAAAGCACAGATAAAAAACAATCTATCAATAGGATTATCAATGAATGCAAAAATAAGGTAGTCTATATAGCTACTGACCCTGATAGAGAGGGCTATGCCATAGGCTATATGTTTTATCAACTCATTAAAAACTTAGCCAAAGAGATTTATAGAGCAGAGTTTCACGAAATTACAGAAAGTGGGATTAACAAGGGCTTAAAAACTGCCTTGCTTTTCTCTCAATCTAACATGAAATTTTATGACAGCTTTTTAGCTAGAAGAGTAGCAGACATGTATATGGGCTATACGCTCTCCCCCTACTTAGCCAAAGGCTTGAACCAATACCCACAAAGTGCAGGGCGAGTCAAAACCCCAGCTTTGTATTTGATTGTTAAAAGAGCCTTAGAGATAGAAAATTTTGAAAAACTAGACATTAAAGATAAGATGAGCTATCAAATCCAAGCTAAAGTCTTACTCAATAATAACGAGGTCATTTTAAAACACATTAAAGACAATAAAGAATTTAAATTTGACAATAAAGAGCAAGCCCAAAGTTTTTTAGATGATTTGAAGCAAGGCTTAGGGGACAAAGTTCTACTCAATAACATTGAAACCAAAGATACAGAAAGTTCGCCTCCCAAACCTTTCACTACTTCAAAACTACTAAAAAGTGCCTCTAAAAACTTAAAATTAGACACTAAAACCATACAAAACTTAGCCCAAAATCTTTTTGAGGCTGGACTAATTACCTATATCCGCACCGATAGTGAGGCACTAAGCAAGGAATATTTACAAGAGCATAAAAACTTTTTTGAAAAGCTCTACCCTAGCGTGTATGAATACAGAGAATATAAAGCTGGTAAAAATAGCCAAGCAGAAGCTCATGAGGCTATAAGAATTACGCACCCTCATGCTTTTGAAAATATCCATCAGGTGTGTAACGAGCATAACATTACTGATAGTAAAGCCATAGGGTTATACCAACTCATTTTTATTAACACCCTTGCCTCTCAAAGTAAAAATGCTCTTTATGAAAGCGTGAGCATGCATTTTAAAATCAAAATGCATGATTTTAAATGCAGTTTTAAAAATCTAAAATTCAAAGGCTTTTTAGAGATTTTAGAGTTGGATAAAAACAAGCCAGAAGACCAAGAGGAAGAAGAAAAAGAACTCAGCTTAAACTTGAAAGATTTTAGCCCCAATACTCTACACCCTTTAAAAGAGCTCTTTATTAAAGACATTCTTAAAACTAGCCCTAAGCCCTATTTAGAGAGTGATTTTATTGAAGTTATGGAAAAAAATGGCATAGGTCGCCCTAGCACTTATGCGAGCTACTTGCCTGAACTTATTTCAAAAGGACACATTCAAATCAATGGCAACAAAAGAGTGATAGAACCCACCGCATTAGGCAAAGGCATTGTAGAGTTTTTTAACAAAGATACCAAGAGCATGTTTATCTTAAATGTTGATTTTACCAAGCAAAATGAAGAAGTGCTAGATAAGATTGCAATGGGGGAAGTGGGCTATGTAGAGTTTATGGAGCTTATTAAAGAAAAGCTAGGCGATGAAATCAGCTCTTTGTATAAGGGGATAAAAAGAGAAAATAATTCTGAAAACACAGCCAAAACTTATCAAGCTTATCCGCCCAATGAAAAACAACTGCAATACGCTAAAGACATTGCAAATCTGCTAAATCTTAAACTACCCAAAGACTTAGAAAAGAACTACAAGATTTGTTCTGAGTTTATTGACAAATACAAGCAACAAGCCTACAAGGCTAGATTTAAAAATTAAAAAGTAAACAAGACCCATAAACCAAACGCTACAGAACCCTAAATTACGAGCTTACAGCCGATGAGTTATGGGTATTGTTTAAATTTCAAAAAATCCTACAATATTTGAATATCTTTAAATAAAGGACAGCATTATGTTAGAGAATTTTGAAGAAGAAAGCTCACAAGCTTTGAGCTTAGAACAAGCCAAAGAGCTTTTAGAATATGGTTTTGAAGAAGAAGTAAAAACAAGCGAAAGCTTGCTTGATAACACACAAAAAGAAGAGCCAACTCTTTTTGATTCTATGAAATAAATAAGGAGTAGCCAAATGAAACCTTATAACCCCTCTTTATTAGAGCAACAAAAAGAAGCTTTTATTGATAATCTTGTCATTGAAATAGCGAGTGCGATTAAAGGAAAATATGCTCCCTTTAATCAAAACCAAAAAGCAAAGCCTCATGCACATAACGCCCTTAATGGCGTGGCATTTAATGGTCTTAATGACTTGATTTTAGACATCAAGCAAGCTCAAGGAAACTATCAAAGCAGTGCATGGATTAGTCTTGCTGATGCTAAAAAATTAGGTGCTGATGAAAGAGAGCTTGATTTTATTTTTAATAATAAGAGTATTCCTAGAGCTAAAATTCCTGTGGTGAAAACCAAAGAAGAAATACCAGTATTTGCCCTAGATAATCAAGGTAATAGGATACCCTATTTAGATTATCAAGGCAATCAAAGAGTAGATAGCAATGGAAATCCAATGTTTCAATTTGAATTAGAGCCTATCTTAGATAAAAAGGGAAATCTAGCTATTAATCCACAAACCAACGAGCCTTATTACAAGATTAAAACTCAAACTATAGACATTGAACCTGTCTTAGAGTTTAAGTATCTTTACAATGTGGAGGTGTTTCAAAGTTTAGACAGAAATAAAATTAAGCCCTTAAACCCTAATTATGACAAAAGGGCTATGCTGTTTGATAAGGAAAACAATATTAAATCCCCCATTTTTCAAGATTTACAAAACAAGCTTTATGAGGGGATAAGCCAAAAAATCAAAGACTACATTGTGGCTAAAAACAATGGCAAGAATTATGTTGTGCCTACCAAAGAGCAAAACCAACAAGCCAATTATGCCAATCAAAACCATTACCAACAACAAGGGCGTAATCAAGGTAATTACACACAGGCTAATTATCAAAATCAAAGAAATGCCCAATCATACCAGCCAAATGTAGCCCAACAACAAGGTTATAATCCTAATTACCAAGCATCGCAACAACAACTCTACAGGCAAAATACCCCACAAAAACAAGGGTATAACTATCAAAACCAACAGAGCAATTACCAACAAAAGGGTGCTAAACAAGGTAATTACACACAGGCTAATTATCAAAATCAAAGAAATGCCCAACCATCTCGCTCTTATGCGTATTCAAAAAATCAAAACAACAACCAAAGAGACTTTGGGCATTAAAAACAAGTAAAAGAAAATGAGGGTAATCATATGATAACAAAGGCTAGAAACGCTTGGTTTGATTTCAAAAAGAATTTCTTAGATATTTATAACTTCTTTGGAGGTAATACGCAAAGCTTTGCGTATTACAACAAGTTTATGAACGAGCTTTCCCAAGCCAATAGCTTGGCTGAATTAGAGAATAATGCTAATTTAGATAATTTTTCAAAGCTCTTTGTTGAAAGTCTTGAAGATTTAGAACCATCCTATTCTTTTGAAAATGTCTTGCAAGAAGAATTAAAAGACTTAAAAGAAGAACAAAGTGAGATTGCCGAGATTGCCCTTGAAAAATTAAAAAATGATATGATGGGTATTCCACAATCTGTTTCTAAAAACGAGAAAGAATATCGTGAAGAGTTATATTATTTTAAAGAGATATTAAAAAACTATGAACCTAGTGATGATTTAGATGAATTAACCCCTGATGAGCTAGATATTTATTATCAAAATGTAGACTATAACAATAAGACTATAGGTGTTCCATCAAGTTGCAAATATTTTTTGGAACAAGAATTAGAAAAACTAGCCAAAGACAAAGACTATAGCTTAAATATGGAAACATTAGAAGTTATTACTAATTCTCGTTATCTACATAATATTTATAGCGATATAAGTTACGCAAATTACGAATGGTCTAAACATTTGCTCGCTTTTAATGAAAAAATTGCTAGTGGAATTCTTGAAAACAATATCCAAACAATAAAAGACTTCAAAGAAAGTTTTTTAGAGTATGTCTCAAACATGACAGAAGATGAACAAAAATTCTTTATCTCGCAAATAGATGAATGTTTATCTAATGGTAAATTTAAAGGTAATGAAAACTTTGTAAATCAATTCAAAGAGTATGCAGAACAAGCACAGCTTGAAAAAGATTATCACGAAAAAGAAGTTTTTCAAGGCATGACCCAAGCTGACTTAGACGCTGAAAGTAAAATGTATGAAAACTACGAACAAAGCCAAATTGAAAGATACGAAGAAATAGGCATTGCACAAGCACAAGAGCTTTCTAACAAGACAGAAAACACCACAACTCACACAAAGAATGTATCACAAATTGAAGAAGAAAGCCCTAAAGCTAAAGAAGTTACAGCAGACTCTCTTTGGCATGCAGATGGGCATGTAAAAAGCATTAAGTCCTTATTGAATTTTTTTGACAAACAAGCCGAGAATAATAAAAACCAATCTTTAAACAAAAAGGATTTCATCAAGTCCTTTTTAGCACATTGCGAAAAAGGCATGAATACCAAAGAAATGCAGGTCTTATTTTTGCTCTATCATAAAGACCCAAGCAAACTTTTTAAAGAACATAAGGATATGATAGAACAAGGATTACTAAAAGCTTTAGATAATCCTAAGCTCTTACAGGCTGACCCCTTAAGAAGTGTGATAAAGCTCCATTTAGAACACAACAATAAACTCCCAAGTTACATTGAAAAAGTAACTTATGAAGAAAAACTCAATCTAATAGAGCAATTTTCAAACAATGCTTTGGACAAGCAAATTCTAGGAAAAAATAAGGACGCTTTTTTAAATGACACAAGCCTAGAAAAACAAGTTACACAAGAGATTAAGGGTAACGAAAATAATGCTATTGGTGGTTTTGGTGGCTTTAATGCAAGTAAGGAGGAATTAGAGTGGGCAAACTCTATCTTAAGCGATAAGCAAAAGCCTTTACAAACATATTCCTTAAACCAAGAACCCACAAAGACCACGCAAATAAAATCGCTTAATTCTTATGCTCAGACAAATAGACAACCCGCATACCAAACTAACAACCATAACATAGGAGGTAGAGACATGTAAAAAATAGTTAATTTTATTTTTTCCACTATTGATGAATAATTTTACAATGATGAAGGGAAGTCTCCAACACTTCCCTTTTAAAATAAAAAGCTAACGATGATAGTTATAAAGGATTTTAACCATGTTTAATGTTTTAAAATGTTTTCTTGCTCTTATGTTGGGTCTGTCATTTTTTATCACCCAAGCTAATGCCTTAGTGATAATCACTGATAAAGAAATCAATCTCAATAAAACAAAAGAAGGTATTTTAAAAGGTTATCTCATTTTTGAACATAAGGTTTTACCCATTAAAACCATTGGCTCTTACAAGCTAGATAGCAGACAAAAAAATGTCGCTTTCAATGTTTCTAAAATCATTAAAGATGACCAAACCTATACTTTAAGCTCTGTGGCTAGTGCGATTAAAGAAATAAAAAATAATAAAAGACTAAGAAAAGGCTCTAAACTCATTCTAGCTGGAGAAAACCAACAAGAAATCGCCCAAATTTTAGGCATTTCATTAGAGGCTTACCAACAAAAAGGAAGTGGTGGAGTAGGCAATAGAAGAGCGACTAGTTCTTCTAGTGGTGGAACTAGTGGAGCGTATGGAGGCTCTGCTTATGGTGGCGTTGGTGGAACTAGTGGCTCTGGCGCTAGTGGTGGAGCTAATGCTGGGGTTGGAGGCTATTCTAATAATAGCTTTAATGATAATAGTAGTGGTTTAGGTAGTGGCAGTATGGGTAGTGGCGGAGTTTATGGGGGTGGCACAATAGGAGGCATGGGAAATGGCATGTATCCTATGCCTTTACCTTATGGAGAAGGAGGGGGTAGTGGGACTAATGATAACCCACTAGCCTCTAATAATAGCCCTACCACTTGGTCTAATGAATTTTGTAAAGCCCCTGTTTATACAGGCGAAAATGAAATTTCTTTAAGCATTGTAGAAAAGAATGGCTCTTGCCAAGAGATGATGGCTTTAAGAAATGATACGGCTTGCTCTTATAGTTATAACTACGAAAAAATGGTGGCTATCAAACAAACGCAATTTTATTTTGTGAATGCAGATAATCAAAGTAAAAACATAGGGGGTTGCGTTAATTTAAGGGGTGCTCAATATGAATTTCCTATGTATTACAACTCTTCAGAGTGTAAATTGCAAGTGGTTAAAGATTTGGGTTATGGCATGGGAGTGAGCGAACAATTTATGGCTCAAATCCAATTTAGAGGCGAAGATGGCATGATACACACTGCATTAGGTTGCACTGAATACGCTAATGTAGTCAATCAAATCATAGGCTATGAAAATAACAATAAGACCCATACTTCCACGCCCCTAGTAGACCAATACTACATCAATCCAAAAACTGGGAAAAAAGTCTATTTAAATCGTGGGGTAACTAACCCCTTATTAACTTCTCAATACCAACAATTTGGTTGTGGACCTTGGGAATATGATGATGAGCATTTGCAAGCTAGAAGACGCACTATCTTAAAAAGTCTTAATAAACTCACAGGACAATATGAAGATGTTACAGGGTGTAATTTTAATGCTGGCATTAAACAAGGGGCTATTGTTGAGCCTTATATAGAAGAGCCTACAATGACTAAGGTTTTATCTAACACTAACACAAAAGGCTCTTTCTCTTTGCAAGCCTCTTATATAGGCTCAACTACAGATAGCCATAAAGTTTGTGGCACTTGGAGTTGTTGGTATAAATATTGGACAGCTTATAGCCAAAACACCTATTATGCCAATTGGCAAAGCACTTATCAAACAACTATCACACAATACACCACCAAATACCAACGCCCCCTTCAAATTGGTGCGACAGAGAACACCTACTATGTAATTACTAAAACTATCACAGTGGTGGATAGAAACCCTATTATTACAAGTAATAGCCTAAATCTTAGCGATGATTTTATGGCAAGTGTGGAGGCTCAACAGGGCTATTATAAAGACAGCACCTTTTTAAATAGTGCGCCTTATGTGCAATTTATGGCAAACAACTATAAGCCAAATGAGGGGACTTGTCTAAGCTATAGTATTTGGAGTGGCAGTGCCTCTAGTCATGGACATGCTTACACCACCACTAATAGCAATTATGCTTGCAATGGAAATGGTAATTACATTATTCCACAACCTAATTAAAAGGAGCTAAAAATGAATGCCGAACAACAAATCTTACAAATTAGATTAAACACTATCAAGCAATCTTTTTTAGGTATGCACCAAATAGCTAGTCATGTAGATTGCAACAACAAGGTGGCGGAGTTTTTTAGTAATCTTTCTCATAACATGAATAACCCACAAGAAACGCATGCTTTAATAGAAAAATTTGAACAAACTTGGCTTAAAGAGATTAAAAGACTAGAAAGCTAGATTATGAGTTATATCCCTAATCTCACTGCCTTGCCCTTACATGAGATTTTATTAGATAATGGCTATGTTTATAACAAGGACAAGACAAGTAAGAATAATCCTGTTTTAAAGCATGAAAATGAAGAGGGAAGTTTAGTCATCTTTAAAAATCAAAATAAAGATGGCTCCATTAGCTATACCTACAAAGAAACCCATACAGACAAGGTCGGTAATATCATCACTTTTTGTAAGGATAGAAACCTTAAAATTGAAGACTTAATCGCTGGGAAGTTAGAAGATTATCTTAACAAACAAGATAATCTCAAAGCAAGGGATAATTCTAATGAGAACAACGAAGAAATTCAAAAGATAAGAGATGAATTTAATGCCCTTAAACCCTATGATTTAGAAAATGCCACACTCATTAAAAAGCGTGAGATTGATACAAGCTTATTAGAACCTTATAAAGAGCATTTAAAGACTGATAGCTTTAATAATCTAATCCTTGCAACCTACTTAGCTTTTGAAGATAAAAAGCTTAATGTCATACCCATTCATCAATGTGGCATTAACAAACGCTTAAATACCCCCTTAACTACAGATAAAGAGGGCAACATAAGAGACAAACCCTTAAAATCTATCGCACAAGGAAGTAAAGGTATAGAAGTCTTAATGCCTAAAGACTTGAGCTTAGTTAAAAATATCATTTTAAGCGAAAATATCTTTGATAGTCTGGCTTATTTAGAGTTACAAGGCTTAGAGCCTAAAGAAAGCGTTTTAATTAGCACCGCAGGACAATTTAACGAACAAAAATTAGAACTCTTTTTTCAAAGCTTTTTTAAGCAATTACATAGCAGACAACAAGGAGCATATAAAAGCTATTTAAGAGAAGAAGAACAATGGCAAGAGCTAGTCAAGCAAGGCAAAGCTAGTGATGATTTTAATAGCGTGGTAGTAGAAACCTACACCGACACCATCAAAAATTATCAAAAAGAAAAAAATATGCCTATCTACAACAAGCAAGTAGAAAAAACTAGAGAATACAGAAAGCCAAAGCCTGTTAGCAAGCCACAAGAGAGTTTTAATATCATCTTAGCCTTTGATAATGATATTAAGGGTAAGGGATATAAAGAAAAATGCGAGGGTATTTTATATGCCCTTTTACAACAATTCCCCACTATCTATACACCTTTTTCAAAAGATTGTAATGATGATTTGAAACTAGCTCATATTATAGAAAATAAGGAAGTCAATTTAAAGAGTGTGAGCGCATTTATAAAAAACGCACTCATTGACTTACAAAACCAAGAAAAAACCCAAACAGCCTTAGAAGTCTTAGAAACAATCCATTCTCTAAAACCCTTTAAATTGGCATTCAAACAAGCCTTAAATGAACCTAGTAAAGCCCTAGATTTACTTGCCAACACTTCTATTTTTATAGAAAGTAAGTATGATGAAATCACAGATACTTTCAATGCCTTGAACCCCTTAGAAAATAACCACCCCTACTTCAATAACCTAGATGCTGATTTGCTAGAAAATTATAAACAAAGCTTTAGGCTAGATGAAAACAAGGAAGTTTGCGTGGCTTTGTTTAATGCAAAGGACAATAAAATCGCTATGCAAGAAATAAGCACCTTAAATCATACAAAAATTAAAAACATAAGCATTCTCAAAAACCCTACCACTAAATTAGAACACATTAAGCAAATTATCATTGCTGATGACCCCACTAACGCTTTAAGCTTTATGCAATTACATAAAGAACTAGACCCTAAAAACAGCCTAGTTGTGAGTGTTTTTCAAAGTGATTTTTTAGAGACCACTAAGCCATTTTTAGATTCACTTTTTTACAACATACCTAAGGATACTAAGATAATTCTAAGCACTACTAATGAGCTTTCAATCCCCCTTACTAAATACGCCCTAAATGTTACTAGAAAGCCTCCAACAATTCACACGCCTTTTAGTCAATCTTTTTCTAATGATTTAAGACTTAGCAAACTCTTAAATACCAAAACCCTTAATGAAGAAAATTTTAAAACAGCCATTAACGCCAAGATAGGCATTTTACAAAAACCTTGCAATAGTGCCTTTAAGCAACAAACTCTTAAAGCTCTCAATCAAATTGATAGGCTCATGCCCCTACCTTTTAACTTTAAAAAACAGCTTGTTGCCTTTAATGAAAACTTAAATAATAAGCAAAATAGGCACGCTATTTAAGGATTAAAATGTTGCAATACAAACCATATTTTATTTCAATCTCTCTCATTTTAGCTCCCTTAATCTTTATGTATAGCCTATTTTTAGGATTTGATTTAAAAAATTTCACCCAAACCTATCAATTTAGCCAACTCATACTTTCTAATCTTTCGCATTTTACAAGCTTTAAATTTGAAGTGTATAAAGCCTTTGTTTTTGCTCTAATGCCCTTAACAATAAGCATTTACTTGCTTTCTAGTGATAACACCCTCACTTCGCATGGAAAAGCAAAGTGGGCGAGTGTAAGAGAGATAGAAAAACTAGCTTATAGCCCCTTAAAGTTTGTCAAATCTCTTTTTAGTTTTATTTTGAGATTACCTTTCTTACCCTTATTTTTAGGACTATCTTGTCTAGTATTTGCGTGTCAATTGATTATTATCATTAAAGATTGTGTTATGGGGGTGTTTAAGGGGATTAAAGGGGTGTATTATGGCATCAAACAAGCCCCACAAACGCTTAAAAATCTTAAAAGTAAACTCTCTCTTAAAAGGAAAAACACATGACAAAAAACACCCTTAAAAAAAGCTCTAACATTCTTTATAAAGGTTTTAATAAAGGTTTTAAAGGTATTCAAACTTTCCATAATAGCTACTATAAAAATCTAAGCCAAGCACTTTGTGGTATTTTAACTCTAGGCGTTAGTGTAGAACACCCTATGGATTTAAATTTCAAACAAGGCGTAGTGGTGGGTTTGCACAACAACAAACCAGTCTATTATGATACGCCTTTATCCACCTTAATCATTGCACCACCTGGAAGTGGTAAAACTGCCGCAGTAGCTATTCCTAATTTGCTAACTTTAAAAAGCTCCGTAGTGGTGCTAGATATTAAGGGAGAATTATGCGATTTAACAGCTGGTTATAGACAGCAAGTCTTAGGCAATGAAATTTATATTTTTAATCCACTAGGCGATGACAATTCCTTAAAATTCAACCCTTTTGATAAGCGCATTGTAGAAAAACTAAATTTTGACAGAAAAAGAAGATTGGCAGAAGAAGTCAGTAAAACTATTTTTACCAGCATTGATGGCAAAGAGGGCGATTCTTATTGGAGGGAGCAGGCTGGAAACTTATTTGCCTTTTATGCTCTTTATGATTTATGCGTTAAGCAAGAAAGCTTTTTGTTTGATTTGGCTTTTGCGCCTATTCAAAACTTTGTTCCCTTAATCCACCCTAAAAGCCCTTATTATAGAGAACTTTATATCCATAAAGTTGACCAAGATGGTAATTTTATATTAGATGACAATAATGAGCCTATGCTAGAAAGAGATAGCAGTGGAAATCCTATCTTAAACACACAAGCTAACCCAGAGAATTTATGGTATAGGCAAGTAAGCGAACAAGTCTATTTAGATGTCAATGACCCAAGAAATTATGATGGCACAGTCAATAGATTACAAAGAGATAAAAAAGGTAACATTATAGTGGAAGAGGGCATGTTAGATCCTATTGTTAGAAATGAGGCGAATAAATGGGCTAATTCTAACGAAAAAGAATTTGCAAGCATTAGAAATATGTATTCAAAATTCACACAAGTATTCACTAGCTATCCTATCAAAGAAGCCACTTCTTCTATGAGCTTTGAATATGAAGATTTAAGGCGTAAAAATATCAGCCTTTATATTAAAATTGCTCAAACTGACATTGATATTCTAGCCCCCTTAATTAGAGTTCTTTTAGAAAGCATAGGTAAAAATCTCTTACTAAGAGAAAGCAAAAAATTTAATGAAAGAGTGTATTTCATTTTAGATGAGTTTGTGAGATTTGGAAAACTTCCTTTTTTATTAGAAATGCCAGCATTAAGTAGGAGTTATGGCGTAGTAATTATGTTTATCACGCAATCTAATGCGCTCATAGAAAAATACTATAGCAAAGAAGACGCTAGAATTGTTAATAACACAGTAGCTTATAGAGTAGTTTTTAAAATGAATGACTTAGATTACGCTAAACAGCTTAGCGAAGAAATAGGCAAATACACACGAGAAAAACGAAATCGCTCTACTGAGAAAAATCAAGTGATTTTTGGTGGCACAAGCTCTTATTCTGAAGAGGGTTATGAATTAGTCTCTGTGCAAGATATTATGAATATCAACAAAGATGAAGTGATTATTCTAGTAAGTGGGCATTATGCAACGCCTTTAAAGCTCAAAGCCAACTATTATTTCAAAAACAAAAGATTGCTTAAATGTTTAAACATCCCTTTAAAACCTAATGAAGAAGTGTTTAAGGGATTAAGAAAGGTGAGTTAAGGTTAGATAGGTTTGAGTATAATAATTAAAATTTGAGCCAAAGAGAAAACAATGAATAAGCAATATGTTTTAAAGAATAAAGATGTAGAGGTGCTAAAATTTGAGCTAGTAGAAAAAACACACTTGAGTAATAACATTAAGGCGGTATCTTATGGCTTAAACAATATTCAAGTTATTAGACAAGATTTATTGCCATTATCTTTAGACAAAGAAATGCGTTTAGAAAAAAGCTTAGAAAAATGGATAAAACAACGAAAAATCCCCAAAAACAGAGCCTTTGTAGAAGACATTGTTAATTCTTTATGCTTAGATGAATCAAATTTTATGTCTTATGTAGATATAACATTAGCCCTATCTCTAAATGATACTTTTTGGATAATCCCAAGCGATAACAATTATCAATGGCAAGATTACAATCTTTATACCAACTCTTTTAATGAAACTTTAGCTTTAGTAGCTTTCACAGGTTATTCTACAACCATTAAGGGTCTTATTACTAGCCCTGAACTCACCACTAATGGAATGCTTAAAAAATGTTGGCATAGAAATAAAGAGAACAATAAAATTGAACTATTAAAAGGGCAAACCCAAGAATATGCTAATGGTGGCAAAGAGGCTTATGCTGAATTTTATATGGCTCAAATCGCACAAGCTTTAGAGTTTGAACATATCACTTATGATTTAAAACAATTTCACAAGCAATTAGTGAGTTCTTGTGAAATTTTTACCGATGAACAATATGGCTACTTGCCAATATATTATTGTTTAGACAGAGAAGATTTAATTAGCGATGGTTTTAGCTTAATTGAAAAGATTAAAACCATTTATAACCCTGATAAATTAGATGATTTATTATTATTTGATGCTCTCATTTGTAATACCGACAGACATCTAGGTAATTATGGTATGCTCATAGATAATGATACCAATAAGCTAGTAAAACCTGCCCCTATTTTTGATAATGGATTTTCTTTTTTTAACATTATTTGTTATAACCAGCTCAATGAAATGTTGCAAGTTTTTGATTTAAAAAATAGCACAAGTAGGAGTCAGTTAGACTTTTCTTTTAAGCAACAAGCCTCTTTATTTGGACAACAACGCCACATCAAAAATCTAAGCAAGCTCTCTAATTTTACCTTTAAACGCCATGAAAAATACAATTTACCTGAAGAGTGGCTAAAGTCTGGAGAAAAATTTATCCAACAAAGAAGTTTAGAAATCATTAAAGTGATAGAAAATAAACTAGAAAACAAACTTGATTTAAGCCACAACAAGAATGACAATACGCCTTTAACTAATCACTCTAACACGCCAAGATACCCAAACAACACGCCATACAACAAATACCAAAAGAATAGTAAAAGCAATGGCGGAATGGAAATGTAATTAGATAATTGCCTACAAACCAAACCTATCATCATCTCTGCTCCCTTTGTTTTTATTGTTGGCAAATCGGTTGTTATAGGGGTATTTGGGGTTGGTTGTGCGATATCTGTTATTAAGGATAGGTGCATTGGTAGGCTTATTTGCTGGCAAAATCGGTTGAACGCTAGGCTCTTTAAAGCCAAATCGCTCTTTTAACTTGTCATTGATTTTTATATTTTCTTGGGCTTTAATATTTTTACAAAAAGTTTCTATCATGATATTTTTCATTTTAGCATTATCAAAATGTTCAGCAAAAGTTTGGATATACAAAGGATATTTTTCTTTATATATTGCATATAAACTCTGCAATTTTTCAAAAGTTTTTGCAACATCAAGCCCAAGATTAGTAATGCTATCCTTAAAACTATTGATATTGATACCATTAAGCTTGCCCTTAACGCTCAAACAACTCGCATTTCTATCAAAACCCTTATTAAGCAAAGCACAATTAATCACATCATAAGCAGGGGTTAAATCCAAGTTTTGTTTG
Source organism: Helicobacter cetorum MIT 00-7128 (assembly GCF_000259255.1). Lineage (NCBI taxonomy): Bacteria > Pseudomonadati > Campylobacterota > Epsilonproteobacteria > Campylobacterales > Helicobacteraceae > Helicobacter > Helicobacter cetorum. The sequence goes on along the minus strand of NC_017737.1, from coordinate 923,984 downwards.
AAAGAAATATTTTTTTTATGCAAATCTCCATTATTTAATAATACATTCGCATAAACATAGCTTAAAAAATCTAGTTTTTGCTTTTCATTTAATTTGTTGGCTAAAAATTTTGAGATATTTTCCATAGAGCCTTGATATTTTTGATTGTTTCTATGTTGCATAAGTGTATTTAAACTTATTTGAGCGTATTTTTCCCCCTTATTATCTATATCAAATCTTTGAATTACATAATGATAATCTTGCAATCTTTCATCATATATCAGGGCGTTAAAAGGCACTTCAAAACCAAATTCTTTCATAAAGCACATGTGCATATGCTCATTGATGCTCAATATGGAGCAAACTCCAACATTCGCAGGTTTTAAAATAAAGTTAGAATAACCTTCTGTAATGGTCTTATCTTTTAGTAGGACTTGCAATTTATGTTGGTGTCCGCTAATGGATAGTTTTTGTGTGGGGATATTTGTTTCTAAAATCGTATCCTCTTTAATCTCAAGCTTTTCTTTTTCAATATTTAGGGAGTAATCTAAAATGGTAGGGAATTTAAGAGTAGAAGTATTTATATGAGAAAGAATAATTTCATCTTTAATGCAATTAAAACTAAAATCACCGATAGTGTTGGTTAAAAGAGTAAGCATTTCTTTATCGCTTGTTCTAAAACGCTTGCGCATAATCTTTAAATCTATGCCCTCAGGCAAAAGCTCTTCAAATAAATACCAAGCATTGTTATTTAGTTCTAAAACACCTTGCGTATTGAGTAAGTAGAGATTGTCCCCCACAATCTCCCCAAACATTTGCTTATTCTTATAGATTTTGATAGTCATAAAAAATCCTTTTTTCTTCTACTCCCTTATCTGCTATTTGCTACATTATTAGCTAGATTATACTAAAATAAGACTTTAGAAAATCAATGTAAAATTAGTGATAAAGGATATTTAATGCGTTTGAAATTCATTTCGTTGTGTTTAGTAGGTCTAATGGGTGTGAGCTATGCTGAAAGTGCTAAAAGCGTGGATTATTTTGTAAAAAATGATAAGGAAAGGGAAAAGACTATTGCGGAGTGCAAAAATGTTGATGCTATGCTAGACAAAATGAACCCAGAAAAAGCAATTGCTTATGTCAAGGCACACCCTAATTATCAAAGCAATTGTGAGAATGCACAAATCGCTACAGCTCAAAAAGCAGAATTGACAAAGAAAAAAGCATTTTTTGCAGACCTAGATAAACAACTCACTTTAGGACAACCTTTCAGCGAAAAAGACAAAGAGATGATAAAAAACAGCGTGCGAGGTTTTAATAGCAGTAGTCGTAGTTATGTAATTGAGCTTAACAAAAGAATTGCCCCTTGCTATGCCAAAATGAGCGAAAACCTAGCTAAGAATGGTGATGATGGTTTAAAAAGCGATAAACGATGCGCTTTGTTGGTTTCATTGGCTGATTATGTTTATGGCAATTATTATAATGGCGAAAATATTGATTTAGAAAATTACAAATACAAGATTAAAGAACAACAAAGAAAAATAAAGTCTATCAAACAAGACATAAAAGACCAAGAAGAAATCTTAAAGCATAGTTATGACCTAAAAAACGATGAATTAGCACTTCAAGATTTAAAAAACGATTTAAAAACAGAAATTGAAAAGGACAAAGAGCTGAGTTATTATGAAAGCTTTAAAAAAGATGCTACCTTGAGAAAGAATACTCTCAGCACCTGTTACAAACAAATTGCAGACAATCTTTTATCAAGTGGCATTATGCTTAAAGATGATAATATAAAATGCAAAAGCGCTATTTTTGTCCCACAAGAGAAGTAAAACATGGATAGCAGTAATCCATTAGGGGTTCAATCTACACCACTAGCAAATGATGTAAATTGGTATAAAGCCTTTATAGGCGAAGTAGAAACTTTTTTTAATACTCTTCTTGAAACTTTTTCAAAAGAATTGGGCGGTATGGTTCATACCGCCATGAATAGTCTTTTTGCCTTTCTTATTGTCTTATATATTGTCAATAGGGTAAAAAATCAAGATTTAGTTGAACGCAAACACTTAGTTATGATTGCTGTCTTTTTAGGATATTTAATATTTTATAATTGGAGCATTAGAAACCCAACACAATCACAACAAGAATTTTTTACTTTAATTGAAACTCCAGCAAATATGGTTAGTTCTATTGTTCAAAAAGCTGATAGAAAGATTAATGGTTATATTGGCAATATTAATAGCAGTTTAAAGAATAGAAGTTTTATTGTAGAAAGGAATATTCAAAAAACATGGGAAAGTTTTTCTCAAATAGTTGATAAGATGTGGGATATAAAAATTGGTATTAACAATATCTTAAAACCCTTAATTTGTTTTTTATTTATTGGTTCATATTTGATTGCCAATGTTGCACTTTTTGTTTTTATCATGCTTTACATTGTGATTAGTTTCCTAGAATATACTATTTACAAGCTTTTCTATGTGCTGTTTATCCCCTTAGTCTTTTTCCAACAAACAAGAGGTTTTGCTTGGACTTATGTAAAAAAATTAGTGTCTTTGACTTTTTACATGCCGTTGATTATGGTAGTGTCAAGTTTTAATATGGTAGGAATTGATTATGCTTTGGGGAATTTAGATTTAACTGCGTTCGTTAACAATAATCATGCCAACATTGCTAGTATCCTTATGCATTGTGTTTTTGCCATTATTCTTACAATCATTTTAATTTTACTTGCCAAAAAAATCCCAGATGTTATTAACGCTATCTTTGGCACACAAGGCACAATAGCTGATGCAGGCAATATGATTTCTAATATCGTTCAAACTGGTGGTATGGTAGGAGCAGCGGTTGCTGGTATGGCTAAGAGAGGTTATGTGAATGCAAGTGGAGGGCAAGGTGGTGCAATGGGCGTTGCAAAAGGTGTGGTAGGTGCAGTGGGTAATAGTGCGTTAGGTGTTGCTACAGGCGGAGTCTCTCATCTAGCCCAAGAGGGTATTTCAAAAGCCTCTAACATGCTCAAACCTAAAATCTCAGTTGAAAGATTTTCAGCCCCCCATAGAGATTGGGAATAATTGGTATGAATACACCCTTTGACAAATGGAACGAACAAAAGAAACAAATCAATACTAAGCCCCCTAGACGCACTATAGTGGCTGGGAGTATTTATTGGGTTAGCATTGGCTATAACATAGGTTATGAAGTCTATGGAAAGTCTAACGACTTTGTAAGACCTGTCTTAGTAGTGAGAAAAATTTCTAAATCTCTTTTTCTAGGTATTCCCTTAAGCAGTAAAACACATAAAAAAGCACGCCTTTATCATTATTCTTTTATAGACAGCAACCATACAGAGCAAATTGCTTTATTGCACCAAATAAGAGTGTTTGATATTAGGCGTAGGCGCAACAAACTCGCTGAAGTATCAAGTGAAGTTTTAAAAAGTCTAAAAGAAAGAATAAAAGAAGAAATCATATAAGAAAATACTCCCTACTACAAGGTAGGGTAACTTAACCTTAAAGGTAAGCTCTCGCCCAACTCAATGGGTTACGCTTACTATTATACTACAAACTTTCTAAACTTTCTTATTCAATCTTCAATTTAGAGCTATTACTAGCACTGCTAGAGCTACTTTGAGCTTTAGAATTAGGGAAACCATATTGATTAAGGCTTGCTTGATAGGCTTGACTCAACTGATTGTTTAATCTCTGCATTTGTGCGTTCTGTTCTGTTACGGGCTTAACATTATTCACATAGCCATGTTGCTCTTGATAGTCTCTAGCCAACATGCTAGAAATTAAGCTCATCGTTTCATTTAAAAAAGTGAGATTGCTTGCAATGTCCTTGATATAGTCAATGGTAAGCATTTCAAATTTTTGTTTCATGTTGGCATAGACTTGAGCTTGTGTGCTCTTGTTTGTGCCTGCTTTTTGAAGTTCTTTGGCTAATTCTGCCTTATAATTAAGCAATTCACTATTAAGCCTTTCTACACTATATTTCATAGGATAACATGTAGTCTTACCATTATCGCCCACTATCTTTTTACAAAATTTGCCTTGATATTTCATATCCTCTACCCCTAAGCTTTCTAACTGCTGGATTTGTCTGTTGATTAAAGGCACACTTCTTGCAAAAAGTTCGGCTTGGATATTGGCTTCTAGTTGAGCGGAAAGTTTTGCTTGAATGGCTTTATATTGTTGGTAAGCTTGCAAATCATTGTTTAAAAGGGCGGTCTTGGCTTGGATTTCTTGCTCTCTAATTTGCAAGGCTAGTTGTTGGTTCTTATTTTGTTTGCAAATCTCTAAGGCATACGCCCTACCACTTAAAGTCCCCATCATGCTATCAGTTTGACTAGTTAGATTATAAGACAAACTATCCGCAAAATTTCTCGCACTCTTAAAAACTGCGGTATTTTGCTTGCCTGTTTTAACAAAGGGCAAATTCTTAGCCTTAGCCACAACCTTAGAATAATCTAACCAAGGGCATTGACTAGCTAAATACCTGCCTTGTAAGGCTTGTTTAGCGTTGTATTGAGACACACTCTCTTTAATGTTTTCAGCATTTTGTTGCATATTTTCCAAGATGTATTTGGTGTTTTCAATCACTTGCATGGGATTTGCGATATTGATAGCGCTCCCAGTCAAAAAGGATTGAGTCTGATTTAACACACTATTGACACGATTTAATTGATTGATAGTAGCTTGGGCTTTTTCAATCATAGTGGTGTATTTTTTAATCATCACTGTGCCTTGGTCAATCCTTTTAGACATGCTCGTTAGCATTTGTGCCTGTTTGATATTAGAAGTAGGATTATAGACCCAAGTAATTCCCATAGCACTAACAACACTCATAGAAAGACAAGAAAAAAGAGTTAATTTTTTCATAGCATTAGTCCTTTCACCAGATTTTCCTTACATAAAGTTTAACCTAATTAACTTTTTTAAACAAGACCCATAAACCAAACGCTACAGAACCCTAAATTACGAGCTTACAGCCGATGAGTTATGGGTATTGTTTAATTTTTGAAAAATCCTACAATATTTAAGACTATTTTAAATATTAAGGATATGGTAATGGCATATAAACCTAGTAAAAAGAAGTTAAACGAATTAAGAGAACAACCCAACTTATTCAGTATCTTAGATGATGGCGATGTCATCAATACTAGCCCCTATAAACAAGAAAATACTGACATTACACTAGAGCCAACCACAACATTGCCTAGCAAAGAACAAGAGCCACTTAATTATCAAGTGAAGTTTAAAAGCAACACGCTAAGCATGATTAACAGAAACCCTATTGAATGGGCGGAGTATCTAAGCTCTGAACAACGCCAATATGATGACAATAGCACAGAAGAGGTTAGTTTCTTTGCTAATGGTGAAGTAAAAGACAGCTCACGCTATTATGAAATCAATAATGAGGGGTTTAAAAAGCGTGTAACTAAAAACTACAAGCTTATTGATACAAAAACTAATCAAGCACTTAATGACAAAGAAACTGAAAGACTAACCTATACAAACAGCTTAGAAGATTTAAAAGAACAAGGTTTAGAAGTAGAGCTAACCCACCACTATGAAACACACAAGAAAGTCTTAGAAAATGGCAATGAAATCACCAAAGAATACGACCATATTGCTGATGTTTACACAGAAGTAGAAAGAACAAGCAATTATGAATTAGTAAAAGAGATAGTCCCCCCTATGTCTAGCAAAGAGTATTTTAAGCTCTGTAACAAATTGCCCTTTGAAACTCAAGGTAATGACAATGCTATGAGTAATGATATATTAGAACCCAGCACTTCTAATACTATTCTCTCTACTCAAAATCCTAACACCCCTATTAAAACATTAGAATTTGAATTAGCTCAAAAAGTGCAAGATTTTGTAAGAAATATTGAAGATAATGCTAGAACAACTCGTTATGGTGCGTGGCTAGATAAACATGAACCCTATCCTAGTTTCTCTTGGAAAATATACAAATTGCTACGAAATTCTATTGCTAAAGAAAATAACCTTAGCATTGAAAATGCCACTAGAATTGAAGAGTTTATCTCTCATAATAATCATATCTTAGGCTGGACTAAAGAAGAACAAGAGACTATGCAAGATGATTTAGATTATTCATTGATGAAAGATTTTTATGGAAAAACGCCACGCAAACTTCTAAGCTTAGAAGAAGTATCTAAGGCTAAAATGGAGTTACAAGAATACTATCAAAAGGTTTATGTCAAAGGGCGTAGTCAATGGGACAAATGGAATATCAAAGAAAGAGAGATTAAGCCGTTTGAAGACATTCTAAGAGATATAGACAATTTTGAAAAAGCTTACAAAGAGCGTTACAATGATTTTATCAGCTTGAATGAAACAATCATTCAAGCTAAGGAGAGCAAAAATAATGACCTTGAAAATTCTAGAACAAAAGAACAAACTCTTTTAGAAACATACTTTATTGACTTAAAAGCCTTACAAGATTTAAAAGAGCGCTATGCTACAGAAAATAACCCTACTTTTAGTGATTATAAAAACTTAAAAGCAGAGCAAAACGCTATGCTTTTTGCTAGGAGTGATGAAGAGATAGAGGCAAAATATCCTTTAGGATTTAAGTTTTCTCAAATGAAAGAAAAATACCAAAGCGAACTCATCAAACTTAGTATTAACTCTACTTTATACAACAACGCCCCTAAAGATAATGGCGCAGAAATTCTACAACTTTTAGATAATGCCTTTATGCTCTATGTTTCAAACAAAGACTTGTCTTTAGGGCATTTAGAAAGCGTTTTAGCCCAGCTAGAAATTCAAAAAACCCTTGAAGATTTAAGGGAGTTTGACCTTTATCAAGCATTTGAAAATGCCAATGAAAACACCTTAGGATTGAATAATGATACTCTAAATAATGCAGAGTTAAACCATACTAACCATTCTATTGAGAATACTCTCAAAGAACAAAACAATCCCAACCCAACCCTATCTACTCAAAGTCTTTTTAGTGATTTAGAGATTTTTGGGATTAGTAAGCAAGAATTACAAAAGGCAAAAGAAACTTACCAACAAAATAAACCTTATAAATACTCAACAGAAGGTTACAATGTAATGCCTTTTGTTTATCAAACAAGCCTTTATCAAACTACCCAAGACTTTAACTATATAAGACTTTCTGATTTAGAAGACAGAATGGTTGGCATTATTAAAAAAACCCTTGAACACTACATCAAGAATGAAAACATGTCTTTAGAACATGTAGAAAGCATGTTAAACAAAGTCGCAAATGCCTTAGAAAAGATAGATAAAAATACTAAAGATTTAAGATTTTTAGAATTAAATCACGCTCAAAAAGAGCCTTATGTAATAGCGAACACCGAATTTGAGGTTTTTGATAATGTTTTAGATTTATTTCCTAATGAAACTATCAATCAGTTTGTTGATAATGAAATCAATCCTAATGACACGCTTATGGATATTGCTTATAGTGTCCAAGAAAAAGTAAGAGAAAATTACCAATTATCCCAAGAGTTAAACAGACCTATTGAAAACACTACCCCACAAGAAAATACGCTTTCTACTCCCCCAAATCCTATGATAAATGAGATTAAAACAGCTATTGAAGAATTAGACCAAGTAGAAAAAGAATTTTACAGCGTTGATTACAAAACTCAAGCGGATAATCTCTATAAGGAAATGTTTGAGAACCCAGAGAATTTAAGCGAGTTTAAGCTCACTCAAATGGCTAAAGGCATTCAAAACGCTAAAAATAACCTACTAGAGCAAGAGAAAAAACGCCAAGAGATTTCTAAACTCAAAGAGCATTACAACCAAAGCTTAGAAAACTTGCAAACTAGAGATAGCCTTTCTATACTCAATCAACCTAATGGTGCTATGAAAGAGTTTCTAGCTAAGGAATTAGGCACACCTTCTACAAGCAATGAGTTTGTTAAAAATTTAGAAGATTTGTTATGGGATATTGATATTTGCAAGCGTAATTTTAATAGCCTTTTAATAGACAGAAATACTTTAAGAGATGAAAGCTCACTTAGACCCCTAAAGGCAAAAGCAAGTGCTTTAAACAATCCTTTTTTAAATCATTTCTATGAAATCAATTTTGATGTAATGGGGGCTGATAATCTCAACCCAGCTACCCCAAAAGACATCATAACCATTCCTACTATGCAAGAATACTATGAGTTTAAAAATGCGGTGCGTTTGAATGGAGCGTATCATCAGAGCCTAGAAACTAAACTAGACAAACTAGAAACGCTTATGAGAGAGTTTTGTGCTAAGTTTCACAAAGAGTTTGGCATAGATTTAATAGATTTAAATAATCCATTAAACCAGCCATTCAAAGCTAGTAAAACCCCCTTAGAGCAACTACAAGATTTAATTAACAATGAGCCAAACAAAGAAACTCTAAAAGAAGAGTTTAATCAAAAGCTTAATGCCATTGTATCTAATAACGCCATTATCAACACCTTTAAGAGAAATATAGACATTACTGAGATGGTGTTAAATGACTTTAAAAAAGATATGAGTATGGATTTTGAAAATCTCTACTATAACAACAAGGAATTTAATGCCTTAATCACACAAAGCCTTAGCGTTATTGTGGGGGATTTAATTAGTGAAAATAGCCTTATGGATAATAAAACTATTGATAATACAATAGAGCCTAATCAATCTATTAACAATAGTATTACTGAAAATAATGATAATAATAATCCAAGTTTAAGTAATGCTAGTTTAGAATTAGAACAACAAAATTTAGGAGAGCAAAATGCAAACAACAATGATGCAAGGATTGAGCGAGATGGAGCAGAAGTTCATAGAGACTTACATACCATACGGATACCCAGAGAGACGCAAGAACGCACTCAAAAGGAAATGGGCGAACGCATTCAAGAGAAGATACCCAAACAAAACATTCAAAACAAAGACCTTGCCCTACATAATGAGCCTAGAGAAACAACAAGCGAAAGAATTCTTCAGTCTAGCGACCCAAGACTTGTTTCCAGGGGAACACCCCCTAGACAGCATGTGGAGAATGACCACTTGGCTAGAAATGGTCATAGAACCAGCACAGGAGGAAATGAGACTGAAAGAAGAGAAGAAACAAGCGGACATCAAAATGATGTTGGAGGCAGAGAAGAGAGGGATTTATCCCAAGATGAGAGAAGAACACCACCCTTATCGCAACAAGAACCTAGTCAATCAGGTCAACGCAACGATATGGTATCTCATGGAGCAGATGACAGAGAAGAGGGACTTGGATTACTACGCCTATCTAATCCTAGAGAGATGGGTGCATTATTTCCCACAAACGATGAAATCAATGGAGAACGAAGTTCTAGGGAGCATATCAACAGCGATAGAGAATCAAACCAAGATGGAACTAGAAGTCCTAGACAGCATGCAATCTCAAATCAAGAGAGCGCAAGGGATGACAGATATGGAGCTACTCAAAGAGGCTCAAATCAATCAGTATCACTATCTACTAATAAGCAGAATTACAGAGAGCCAAGCGTGGAAAGAGGATTGGAAAGTGCTAGAGAAAGCAGGGATAAAAAAACAAGACTTCAGGCAAATTTAGACAACCTACAAGGCTTACTCCACAGCATTAAAAACAACACTATAGCGAGTGAGCCTAATTTTAGAGAGAGGCTCATACAAGCTATCTCAACCAACCCTACTTTAAGCGCTCATCATTTAGGCAAACAACTCTTAGAAAACCCTACTACTAAAACTTTTATTGATGAATGGGGCGAGAAAATAAGCTCTAAAGAAGTGATAGGTTTATTTGAAAATCTTTTAGAGGGAACTTTAAAAGATTTAGAAAGCTCTCAAAAAACACAAGAGCAAGAGCCTATCCTAGAAAAACAAAATGAGCAAGAAATCTCTAATCTTAGACTTTATACCATGAGTGAAAAGCTAGAACTCTTAATTCAAAGCATAGAAAAAAAGGAATTAGTAGATAGTCTCAAAATAGATACTGATAATAAGTTAGAAGAACTTTTTTATATTATGCAAGAAAGTTTAAGTGATTTAGATGGGCTTGAAAGTGCGAGATATACAAGAATTGTAGCAAAAGTGCAAGATTTGCCTTTTTATCTTAAAAAGCAAGATTTCAAAGATATTGAATTTAGCGATAATGAAAAAATGCTTTTGCAAGAAGTCATTCAAATGCAAAAAGAACATGAGCAAAGACTTATCTATGATAAAACCATTTCAACTTTAGATAAAAAAGAGGCTTTGAAAACCCCTTTTATTTTTTCACCATTAGAGAACCCACTCTATTTGGATATAAAAGAAAAGCTTGATAGTGGTAGTTATTACTATGGGATAATAAGCGAATTTTATGACATTCTCTTAAAAGCTGAAATTAAGCAAAAAGTCTATGAGAATATTAAAAAGAAAGATACGATTATACTGACTGAAAATAGCATTTCTAAAGAGATTGCCAATCTAAGAAAAAACACTGATAGATACGATAATTTAGTTATCGGTCCTAGAACAACAGAAAACACACTAAAAGATGTTAAGCGCCTTTTTAATGAAGAATTAGATTTAAGCTCTTATGTCAATCTAAGTGAGGCTATCTTTTCTGCCAACGCAGAAGTTTTATCATCAAAGACAAACGCACAAGAACTACAGACTATAGAGCCTATTGCAGAAAATAGCAACCAAGAAATCTCTAATTTTATACAAGAGCCAAACGCACAAGAACTCTCACAAACTAGCCGATTACAAACTACTCCACTTTTTGAGAGTTTGCTTAAAAATTACAACCCAGCTCCCCCTGAAATTCCTAATTTTAAAAACGAGAATGAATTGCTTAATGCAGTGTTTCAAGAAACTATTACGCAAAAAAATGGCACAGAGCCACAAGCCACAGAAAATGCTAAAGAAGAGCAAACTCCACAACAAGTCCAAGAAAATCCTAAGCTTGATTTTAAACCTAACGAAGAAATTTTGATTAATGGAAAAGTCAGTCGTTATAAGGCAAACATCAAAGCCATTGAGTTATTAAAAGAATTGCAAATTAGAGAAAAAGCCTTACAGGACATTAACTCTGATTTGCACTACTATGCCACTAAAGAAGAGAAAGAAATTTTAGCTCAGTTTAGTGGTTGGGGCGGACTTGAGAGCTACTTTAAACAAGAAAATCCTAAAGAACACCAAGAATTAAAAACTCTTTTGACTAAACAAGAATTTGAAAAAGCCTTGTTAAGCACAAGAGACGCTTACTATACTCCTAAATTAGTCATTGATAGCATTTATGCAGGTTTAGAGCAATTAGGGTTTAATAATGATGACAATAAAAAAGAAATCTTTGAACCTAGCTGTGGGACAGGCAAGTTTTTAGCTTATGCCCCAAGTGATAAAAACTACCACTTTGTAGGCACAGAATTAGACCCCATTAGTGCTGGGATTTCTCAATTTCTCTATCCTAATCAGAGAATAGAAAACAAAGCCTTACAAAACTATGATTTTTACCAAGATTATGATGCCTTTATCGGTAACCCCCCTTATGGACAGCATAAAATTTATAGCTCTAATGACATGGAATTAAGTGGGGCAAGTATCCATAATTACTTCTTAGGCAAAGCTATCAAGGAATTAAAAGAGGATGGTATAGGGGCGTTTGTGGTGAGTTCTTGGTTTTTAGACGCTAAAAATTCTAAAATGAGAGAACACATCGCCAAGCAAGCCACCTTTTTAGGAGCGATAAGATTACCTAATAGCGTGTTTAAAGGCACAGGGGCAGAAGTAACAAGCGATATTGTGTTTTTTAAAAAGGGCGTGAATAGTGAAATCAATCAAGATTTCACTCACTCTAAGCTTTATTATGAAGATTTGATTAAAGCTTTAAACAATTACCATGCAAAAGCTATAGAAATTTTACAAGAAAATAAGCTTGATAATTTGGTTGATAGAGCCAAACTAAATATTATCAATATTCTTGCTAATTATTTCAATTTAAAACCACAAAACGAACAGAGCGACTTTTATAATATTGACACTTCTACTTTTGGATATAGCGAAGAAGACTACCAAACTATAAAAGATTTCATTGATAAAGTTGGCGAAAATAAGATTGATTTAAACGAACAAACCTTAAATGAATACTTTACTAACCACCCACAAAACATTCTAGGTAATCTCAGTTTAGAAAAAACTCGCTATAGTGAAGAAGTTAATGGCAAACGGATTTACAAATACGAGTTACAAGTTTTAGAAAATAAAGACTTAGATTTATCTAACGCCATTAGTAAAATCATTAAAAACTTGCCTAAGAATGTCTATCAATACCACAAGAAAACCATAAAAACTAACGCTCTTATTATTGATAGAAACGATGAACGCTATAAAGAAGTCTCAAGGCTCATCAAAGATTTAGAAGTAGGCGAATTAGTCAAATTTGATAATCGCTATTACAAACTAGAACAAAACAATGAAAACGCTATTTTTTTAGCCCCAACTAAAATTGCTGGCAAAACCCAAGAAAAAAGGATTGTTGAGTATTTGAAATTAAAAGTTGCTTTAAATGATTTAACGAATGCCGAATTAAACCCCCTAAGTTCTGATTTAGAGCTAGAAAATAAGAGAGCTAAACTCAATGCTGTTTATGAGGGGTTTGTCAAAAAATTTGGCTATCTCAATGAAAATAAAAACCGCAAAGACATTAGACAAGATTTGTATGGGGCAAAAGTCTTAGGACTAGAAAAAGACTTTGAAAAAGAAATCACTCTTAAGTCTGCCAAAGCTCAAAACATTTCCCCAAGAAAACCAAGTGCTAAAAAGGCTCAAATCTTTTTTGAAAGGACTTTAAACCCTAAAAAAGAATTTTCTATCACTAATGCTAAAGAGGCTTTGATAGCAAGTCTAAATCAAAAGGGCAGACTAGACTTGCATTTCATAAGAGATAATTTTAAAACCCAAAGCTTAGAGGCCACCATAAACGAGTTATTAGAGCAAAAGCTTATCTATAAAGACCATAGCGATAATGGTGATTACATTCTAGCCAATGACTATCTAAGCGGTAATGTCAAAAAGCAATTAAAGGAAGTCAAAGAGGCAATAGAAAGGGGTGTTGAAGGGCTAGAGAATAATTTAAAAGACCTAGAACGCATTATCCCTAAAGATTTAAAGGCTACTGAGATTATGGCTAATATCAATAGTCCTTGGATACCTACCAAATATTTAGAAGAGTTTTTAGTTGAATTAGCAAGCAATCATTATGAAAAGCAATATGGCTACAAAATGAATGACGCTCAAATAGAAAACATAAAAAAAGACATTAACATCTATCATTTTCAAGGGACTTTTAGAGTAGTAGTAAATGGTTTTAATAATGGATTAGATGAACTCTTTGGCATAAGAGATAAAGTCCATACTTCTTATTATAAAGTGCCTTTTAGTCATCTATTAGCTAAAGTCTTAAACAATAAGGATTTGAGTGTTAAATACGAGAAGCCCCATCCTACAGAGCCTAAAAAGACCATTCAAGTAACCGATGAAGAATTAAGCAATGTTGCTAGAAGTAAGGCAGAAGAATTAAAAGAAGCCTTTCAAGACTGGATTTACAAAGATTATGAGCGCCGAACGCATTTAGAACAAATCTATAATGACACTTTTAATAACTCCGTTTTAAAAACCTATGATGGCACGCATTTAGAATTAGAGGGCTTTAATTCTAACATTACTTTAAGACCCCACCAAAAGAATGCGGTGTTTAGAACTATCCAAGATAGAGCGGTGTGTTTAGACCACCAAGTTGGCGCTGGTAAGACCTTGTGTGCCATTGCAAGTTGTATGGAGCAAAAACGCATGGGGCTAGTCAATAAAACTCTCATTGCTGTGCCAAACCATTTGACTAAACAATGGGGCGATGAGTTTTATAGAGCCTATCCTAATGCGAATGTCTTAGTGGTAGATAGTAAAGACATTACAGAAAATGAAAGAGAGCTTTTATACAACCAAATTGCTAATAACAATTATGACGCTGTGATTATCGCTCATAGTCATTTAGAATTATTGTCTAATCCTAGAGAAATTGTAGAAGAATTAAGGGAGGAAGAATTAAATAAAGCTGAAGAAAACTTTAGAAGACTAGAAAAACAATACTTAGCCAATAAGAAAGAGTTTAAAAAACCTAATGAAAAAGCACATAAAAACAAGCTAGACAAAATCAATGATAAATACGACAAGATTTTAGAAAAGCAAGGCTCTCACATTGATATTAGCCAAATGGGGATTGACAACTTAATTGTTGATGAGGCGCATTTGTTTAAAAACCTAGCCTTTGAAACTTCTATGGAAAAAATTGCAGGGCTTGGTAATCAACAAGGAAGTAATCGTGCTAGAGACTTATTTATTAAAACTCGCTACTTGCATAAAAACAATAAAAAGATGATGTTTTTAACAGGCACACCGATTGCTAACTCCTTAAGTGAAATGTATCACTTGCAACGCTATTTAACCCCTGAGATTTTAAAAGAAAGGGGATTAGATTACTTTGATGACTGGGCTAAGACTTATGGGGAAGTGGTGAGTGATTTTGAATTAGACACTTCAGCTCAAAGCTACAAAATGGTGAACCGCTTTTCTAAGTTTAGCGATGTGCAAGGTTTAAGCACGATGTATAGAGCTTTTGCTGATATTGTCTCTAACGATGATATTTTAAAGCATAACCCTAACTTTGTGCCAAAGGTTTATGGAGGAAAACCTATCAATGTGGTTGTGCCAAGAAGTGAAGAAGTCGCACAATATATCGGTATTGCTGATGAGAATGGCAAATACAACGAAGGCTCAATCATTGATAGAATGCAAAAATGCGAGGGCAAGAAAAACAAAAAAGGCGAAGACAATATCCTTTCATGCACTACAGACGCACGAAAAGTGGCTTTAGATTACAGATTGATTGACCCAAGCGCTAAAGTAGAAAAAGAGTTTTCTAAAAGCTATGCTATGGCAGAAAATATCTATCAAAACTATATAGAAACTAATGAAGTCAAAGGCACACAGCTTGGCTTTATAGGGCTATCTACCCCTAAAGTGCATTCTCAAAAAGTGAGTCTAGAAGAAGTAGATTATTCTTTGGGAGCGTTAAATGAGATTAAAGAAAAAATTCAAAAGCAATTTAGTGATAGATATGGGAGTGGGGTTAACTTAGAGAGCAACTTTGTAAATGACTTCATTAAAATGCACCTAGACAATATCAAACAAATTAAAGCTGGAACTTTCCCCCTTGAAATGAGTTTGAATGAGTATAGAGAAGAAAACTCCATAGATGATTTTGAAAATGAACTCTTGCATGACATAAGCGAGAATACTAAGGATTATGAGAAGTATCTTAATCTCTTAGAAAACACTAACGAACTAGAAAACAAAAAAGCTATAGATGAAACCCAAGAATTGCTAGAAAGCCTTTCGCAATACGATGAAAATGGCAAACTTATAACTCCTAGCAAGAAAGAGTTAGAAAACGAGCTTGATGAGAAAAAGGCTAAGAGTGTTGATTTAGATGAAGAACTAGCCAAGAATTGTAAGTTTGATGTCTATAGTGATGTGTTAAGGCACTTAGTCAAAATGGGTATCCCCCAAAATGAAATCGCCTTTATCCATGATGCAAAAAGCGAAGAACAAAAGCAAGATTTGTTTAAACGAGTTAATCGTGGCGAAGTTAGGGTTTTACTAGGCAGTCCAGCTAAAATGGGCGTAGGCACTAATGTGCAAGAAAGATTAGTGGCTATGCATGAATTAGATTGTCCGTGGCGACCAGATGAGTTGTTGCAAATGGAGGGGCGTGGGATTAGACAAGGTAATCTCTTACATCAAGCAGACCCTGAAAACTTTAGCATGAAAATCTATCGCTATGCGACTGAAAAAACTTATGATAGTAGAATGTGGCAAATCATAGAGACCAAATCTAAAGGCATAGAGCAATTTAGGAATGCCCATAAATTAGGCTTAAATGAATTAGAAGACTTTAATATGGGAAGTAGCAATGCGAGTGAGATGAAAGCAGAGGCTACTGGTAATCCCTTAATCATTGAAGAAGTCAAGCTTAGACAAATTATTAAGAGCGAAGAGGCTAAATATAAAGCCTTTAATAAAGAGTATTATTTCAATGAAGAGAGCTTGAAAAACAATACTTCTAAACTAGATTTTTTACATAAGGAATTAAAAGACTTAGAAGTGTTAAAAAACTCTGTAATTATCCCCACTAATACAGAGATTAAACTCTATGATTTAAGAAATGAAACGAGCAAAGATTACGAACTAATTAAAGTTAAGGAAGTAGAGCCTTTAAAAGAAAATGCCACCATGAAAGAAGAGCTAGAACATAAAAAGCTCAAAAAACAAAACAAGCAAGTAGCCGAACAAAACAAGATTATGCTAGATGAAATTAGAGAACAGTTTATTACAGATATGGTTAATTTGTTTTATAAAGAAGATGAAGAGCATAAAGTCTTAGAATACAAGGGCTTTGTAGTGAGTGCTTTTAAATCTAAGTATCAAGTAGAGTTTAGTCTTAGTCCTAAGGATAATTTAAAGGTTGCTTATACCCCTGAGAATTTAGTGTTTAAAAATCAAAATGTGTTTGCCACTTCTTATAATTTCTGTGGTGAGATTAAATTTGATGGCTTTTTAAAAAGGCTAGACAATGCCATTACAAAACTCCCTGAGAAAATCAAAGAGTTAGAAAATTCCATTACAAACACCAAAGAAAATATCGCTAAATACACTAGATTAGTAGAGCAAAAAGAAGAATACCCACGCTTAGAATACTTACAAGCTTTAAAACTAGACCATAGAACCTTAATAGATGATTTAGCCAAAATGGGTAAAGACAGAGAGTATAAGCCAGTATTTAACCCTAAGTCTAAAGAAGTGTTAAAGAATTTGGAGGCTGAAAAGAAAGCGAGTTTAGGGGGTGAGAGTAAGGAGCAAGAGGAAAATAAGCTTAAAAACAAAGAACAAGAAATTAAGAAAATAGATAATGCTAATAATGAAGTGTGCTTAGAAACAGATAATGCAATAGAGCAAAATAAAAAAACTATTGTATCTGCGCCATATAACAGATTTGCACCCACCAATAAGCAATCTTCCCAAGAATCACATCTCACAATCTAATAAATATCTAATTGCACTCACTTTCTAAAGTGGGGCTTACTTAAATTTCAGTCTCTTTCTAAGAACACTTTCTTTTGCACTACCACTTTCATTAGATTAAAAAACTTAATTCCAAACACAATGCTTACATACTGCATGACAGCTTATTTTTATTAAATCTATAATAGTATTAACAAAATAGTTCTATTTACAATACAATAGAATTGTAATTAATAGAACTATTATATTATAAGGAGTTTTAATGATTTTATTAAAAGAGTTACTACAAGCTATTAAGGAGTATGCGGACTTTAAGTCCAAATGTTTTTCAAAATATAATGTAAAAGACCTGCAACAATACCAAAGTATTCAAGCAAAAATTAAAGAGGCAAAAAGCATAGAGGAGTTAAATGAAATTAGAAATAAACTTGTTAATCTAGGTTGTAAATCTATGCTCAATTTAGGTGTTTTAACCCACTTTTTTAATTACATCAAGAATAACCGCAAAGAGATAAAGGTCAAAGAGCTACGCTTGCTACAAGAAAGCCATGTGATAAACTTTCTATACACCTTGAGCATAACTTACAAATCTTCTTCTATGATGAACTTCAAAATCAATATGGGAACTTTTTTTAAATTTTTAGACAAACACAAGAAAATGAATTTTGATTTCACATTAAAAGTAGCATTAGGAAAGCATAAGAATTTGCCTAAATTTTTACCCAAAGAACAATTTTTTAACTATATAGACTATCTAAAAAGTCTTCCTTGTAAAAAAGATTTTGAAAAAAGAAGTCGGCTTATAGCTTTAATTGTGGCATATAGTGGGTTGCGCACCATTGAGATTAAAAATCTTAAACTTGATAATATTCAAAGTGATGATTGTAACTATATTTTTTCTATTAGAGGTAAAGGCAATAAAGAAAGAATTACTTTAATTAAAAAGGAACTTATAGAACCCTTTTTGAAAGAATGGCTCAATTCTAAAACTAGAAATAGAAAAACTACTGCCAATGAACCTTTTAAGGGGGCTACCATAAGACATTTTCTAAACAAAACCTTAAAAGAGATTGGATTGCTTAGTCATTTTAAAGGCGTTGGGTTGCATATGTTAAGGCATTCCTTTGGGAGCTACATATATGGAGAAACTAAAGATTTAATCCTTACGCAAAATGCTTTGGGTCATTCCAATTTAGAAACTACCAAAATCTATATCCACACTAATAGCGATTATGGAAGAGTCGTAGCCAACCTATTCTGAAATATTGAACCTAATTACAATAATTTACATCATAATAGAATAACAATTTTATATTCTATTATGATATATTGTGATTATCTCTCAATAATTATGAATAAATTTCAATAATTCTATTATAAATTAACAACAATAATTCCATTATATGCTATAATTCATTGAACTTTATATTGGAGTAAGAATATGATTATTGATTTAAATACTAAACCTATTACGCTAGATTTTAAAAGAAAAGAAGTTTTTGAAAGCATAGAGTTTTTACTAGATTATCTCTATCTCACAAAGCATAATACTCCGCTAGAGCCAAAAGCTTTTTTAGAAAGCGTTAAAGAGCAATACAAGACTTATTATAACGATATAGATAAAGACTATCAAAAGAACCAACAACAAGCATTTTTACACCTAGAGCAAAGAGCCAAAGAGGTGCGTAAAGAAATTGATAGATTATCACGCACTTTTTTAAAAACAGGAAATAGTGCGTATGGCAAAAGAATGATAGAGCTTATGGAGCAGGAGGGCTTATAAAATGCACCTAGATTTTGACACTAACAGGCATAATTTTTGTGATAGCGAAGTTAATCATTGTCTAAATATTCTATTGAGCTATCTATTCAAGACAAACCCTAATTTTAAAGGGTTAAATATTGATGAGTGTTTTGATGAGATTTCTAAACACTATACAGAACGCTTAAATAATGGGGATAATGCCAAAAATCTCATTCTTTTTAAACAGATGGGTTTAAAAAACTAAACTAAGGAGGCTTTTATGACCATAACCATTGCAAACGAAAAAGGAGGCTCTGGCAAAAGCACTTTGTGTCTAAATTTAGCCATACAGCTTTTATTGAATCAAAAAGATGTGGTAGCCCTAGATACTGATAATCAAAAAAGTTTAGAGGTATTTGCTGATATTAGGAGTGGGACTAATTTGCCACAATTCACGCTTTTTAATCTTAATCGCACAAGCAACATTACCGACACTCTATCGCAAATGGTTAAAAAGTATGAGTATGTTTTAATAGACACCAAAGGTGAAAATAGCAAAGAGAGTCAAAAAGCCATGCTATTAAGCGATATTGTGCTAATTCCTACCACACCTAGCCAACTAGACATAGCGGTGCTACTAGAAATGCTAGAAAGAGTAAGCAATATTCAAGCGCTCAATGAAAATTTAAAAGTCTATATTGTAATGAACCGCATTCCTACTATTCCAAAACTCAAAGAGAAAAAGGCTCTCATTGACTTTATCAAAGAAAACAATACAAATGAAAGTGTGTTCTTAATGGATAGTATATTAAGCGAAAGGATAGCCTACATGCGTTCTGTTTCAGAAGGCTTTGGAGTTATGGAATATGGTAATAGCAAAGCTAAAAAGGAGTGGGAGTTCTTTTATAAAGAGCTAGAGAACTATTTAAATTTAGAGATGAAGGAACAATGATGAATTTTAAGAATACCAAGCATTTGAAAGAAAATAATGCAAAAGATTTACACGAGTTAGAGCAAAAATTTGATGAACAATACAACTCTACCGACAAAAACACCAAGCAAAAAGATGAAAAGAAAAATTTCACTATTTCTTTATCTGTAAAGACCATGCGAGATTTAGAAGATTATCTCAAAGAGTTTGGCATATTCAATGAGAATAAGAGCTCATTTGTTCAAGAGGCCATAGAAGAACATTTGAGACGCAAAAAAAGCACATTGAAAGAAAGGTTGTCAGAACTTATAAAAAAATTGTAATAAAACAACTAAAAAGGGAGCAAAAACATGAAAGAAGAACTAACCAAAGCCGAATTAGAAGTTATTTCTAATATTGAAATACATCATGGTGGGAATTCATTGATTATGAATATGAAATACATCAATGAAGTCCTTAGATTAAAAGTAACGCCTTATCTAATCAACACTCTTTTATCTCAAGCTACACTTTTAGAGAGTGTATTACAAACTCTCTCTAACCATGTTTAATAAGCAACATTTAAATTCTTTAAGAAAAAAGGATATTTCTATTGTGGATAGATTGGTGGTTCTAAAAGGCTCTCACATATTCTTATTAAAGAACATTGAAGAAATCCATGAATTTTTAGATGGGTTTTATGAAAATGATTTGATTTTTGAAAAGGTTTTTACAGGCATAGCTACTAGCAGTCGTGTGCATAATGGCATGACTTTTAGAAATAGAGTAGATGAAAAATATTTGAATGAATTAAGAAAATCAGCAAATCATGCTACAACTTTTAGAAATACTTTGAGAATGTCTTATGCAATAGAGGCTTTAGAAATATTAGGTTACAAAGAAGTCTTTGAAAATCTTTCTGGTTATAGGTTGCATAGTAAAGCTAAAAGCTATATTGAACAAATTAAGGGCGTTCAAATTGAAACGAATTATTTCAGACTTAGAAAAGGCTATGCCACAAGAAAAAAACCACGATACGACTTTTTAAGTTCTGACCCTAGATTAAAAAGCCTAGAACAAAGAAAAATTGAATTGCAAATCCAGCTTAAAGAAATAGAACATGAAATTCAAGAAATAAGGCATAAGGAGTTAGTGTGAGAACAGAATAAATAATATATAACCTAATAAACAATGTATTAGCGCCATTGTATTTGATATTTATTTTACCGATGAAGGTTTATATAGCTTGGTTTTTGTCTAGGGAGGGGTATAGTGACGATTGGTGATATTTGGTGAAAAAATTAAAAAGACAAAAAAATAAAGTAAGGAGCAACAAAACATGTCAAGCATTTATAACACTTTTTTAAGAGAGCAACTCTACATTGTCGTTAGGAGAGCATTCAACAAACACCACATTAATCCTAATTTTGAATTTAGCGATATTTTAGGCTATAAAATAAAGAATTATCGCTTAGAAAACACCTTAAAACGCAAACACAGCCACACTTTAGAACTCTTTTATCAAATGCATAGTGAGAGCGTTTTAGAAGACTTGAAAGAAGAATTAAATGACATAATGCCTAGTTATGTTTTTACTAAACCTATTAAAAGCATTCGCTTTTTTTCTAAAAAGCCCTTACTTTCTCGCATTATCTCTAATGTAAGGTTTATTCTTGCTATGATTTTCTCCCCCTTAATTTTTCTTTATGCTGTAATAGTAGTTTTATATCAAGAGAGTAAAAGAGAGCATCTAAAAGACTTGGCAAGAACTAGGCATATTAAAAAGAGTTTAAGGAGACAACCATGAATATTAACTACTTGCTTAAGGCAAACGATTTGAATAATATTGAGATTAAGCCAGCAAGAGCTGAAGTTAAGATAGTCCATAATGAAGATGATAAAGATTGTATCGGCTTAACCTTGTTTGATGTGTTTATCCATAGGATATACAGAGCTAATCTTGTAGATAAAGATTTTATGAGATATAAAGGGGGGTATTTTTACAAAGTAGCTCAAAATAAAGACAACCCTAAAATTTGGCATGTCTTTTTTCATATGGAAGTCTTACAGCTCTTTAGCAAACACCAAGCAAAAATCTTTGATGTGGTTGCAGAAAACCTATTCAATATCTTAGAGCTAGACAAAAACAAGCTAGAAGAAATTGTTTATGGTTTCTACATTACAAAGCCTAACATTGAAGAGCCAGAAATACAATGCCCCTTGTATATTTCTCAAAAATTCTAAGAAAGGAAGTTACTATGGATACTAACAACACAGACATACAAGAGCAACAAGGTTGGACAATGGATATAGGTCAAAAGGCAATGCCTTTTATTCTTAGCTTGTTTATCTATATTGCAAATTCTTTATATCAACAAGAAAATAATGGGTGTTCTTTTCTTGGGTTTGAAATTGCTTATCTATTTTTTGAGGCAATTTCTATAATAGTTTGTGTTCATGTTGTTATTAGTGTTGTTCAACAAGATACGATTAATACAATAATGGCACGAAAAGTGAAAGCGTTTTTTATGGGACTTACAATATTTGTTGCTATGAGTTTTGTGGCTAATTCTTATGATATGGCAAAAGAAAAACAAAATTCGGCAGTTTGTCAAAAACTGCACCAAAAAATTTTTGACAAGCAAATTTAGTGCTTATAGAAAATAAAATTCAAGAAATAAGAACTAAGGAGTAAATTAATGAAAACAAGATACTTTTTTGTAGAAAATGTGGTTCATTTTAAAAAGAACACGCCGACAAGTCATTTCACAGATGATTTAAATTTGTCATTATCTAATAGCTCTTTGGAGCAAAAAATCACAATCATTGACACTCTTTGTGCGGAAGTGTTTGAATATGAAACTTCAAAACCCCATGCTTTTGAGACCGCCCAGCTTGACTGGGCTATGGTAAGGTTTGAAGTGGAGCTTATGAATTTACTTTGTCCTATTGATATTGAAAAAACAATTCCCAAAGATTTTGAAGTTGTCCCACAACAAATGGTTTTTAGCCACAATCCTAACCCTAGCGACACCGAAAAGCTGGTGCGTTTTATGCTCCATAAATGCTTTGATTATGAAGATGAAGCTCATTTGCGTGATGAGTTTTTAAAAACAAGTAATGATAAATTCCTTGCAAAGAGACTTTATAACAATTTTTTAGAATACCCCCAGATTTGCTCGGTTTCTGATTTGAATAAAATTTTAATAGATTATTGCTCCCCATTAGTTAAGTATGAAGAAATGCTAACCATTACTCATAGGAATAGAAACGATAATCTTAATACTTCAGGTGGCACACGAGAAACTTGCTTGCTCTACTTAGTATATCATTACCAAAATGAGATTTTAGAGTGTTTAAATAATGGTAAAAACTTATCGCTATTAATTTATGAGAAAAATCAGAATTTCTATGAGCTTAGAAAATTCCTAGTCATTTTCAATCGCTATGGCGTGCCTTTAACCAAAGAAGATATTAAAGACATAGAGCTAAAAGAAAGTGATAAGAAGTCTCTTTATATTGAGATTAAATACGATGAAAAAATTAAGCAGGATTTATCCAAAGACATAGCAAAAAGGAAATGGATAGAGAAAGATTTAAGAGAAGAAGTTATGCCTTTTGATAATCTTTATTTGGAGTTCAAAGAAAACTTTATAGATACCACATCCAAAGTCCTAGAAAGATTAAAAGAAATGAAACTATGGCAGTATAGAAGATGTAAGTAGATATGGAAGAAGCACCCATGAAATTTATCAAACTAAAAGATAAAACTTTTGCTTTAAGCGTGGATTTTAAAAGCTTGACTGATTATGAAAAGATTGTCAAAATAAGAAAAAGAGCTATAGAAGATTTATTAAAAAATCTAGGGATAGAATCTGGCATGTATGTTCCTATTCATCAAGAATTTACACATTTAGAAAGCCAAAAAAGTATTATAGGCATATTTTTTTATTTAAACAATAAGGATAATAACTACACCCTTATTCTAACACCCCCTAAATCTTTAAAGATTGCTAGAAAAATGCTTAAAAACCCAACTTTTTTGAAATATCAAAGAGTTTTCCAAGAATAAATAGCATGCAAAAACTCAAAGATTTTTTTAATAAGCAGAGAGAGAGCGTATTCCCTTTGTGTGTGTTCATTTTTGCTAAGATTTGGTTGGGTTTTGAACTTTGAAAAAAGTGAAAAAATACAAAACCCCTATTGCTAAAAAGGTATTTTAGCAATAGAGAAAGCCCCCTTACATACTGCGTTATTAGATAGATTTTTATCTAGTGTATCAAGATTGTTTTTTAAGGCATGAGCAAACTCATCTAAGCAATTTTTTAGAATATTATCAAAAACTTTAGAGTCTTGATTTTTCAACACAGAAAGTTGCTCATCATAGACTTTCTTATCATAGGCATAGTGTAAAACTTGGTTGTTTTTTAAAACACTATCACATTTTTCTTCATCTTCCTTACTTAAAGCATCATAGATATTTCCTTTTTCGCTTAAACTTTTATCATATAACTCTAAACACGCTCCAATTTCTAAGCCTTTAGCATGTTTCATTTCTTTTTCTTTTTGAAGTTCTAAAGCCTTTTCTTGCTTATCTTCTAGGGCTATAATTTTAGGTGCGTAAGTTTTATCTAAATCCCATATCGCTTTAACACATTGTGCTTGCAAACGTCTTTTTAATAAAGAGTAATCACTTTGTTTATCCAAGCTTTCTTGCATTTTAGGCATACAATTTTTAAGTGCAATATCCCTTTGAGACTTATCTTTAAAATTCTCTTTAAGAATTTCTATATCAAGGTTGTTGTCAAATAAGTTAAAACCTTTTTCATTATTCAAAGTCTTCACTTTATTTGACTTCACTTTTTCATAAGTTTCATAAGTTGGAGAAATAAGTATAGGTAATTTCTCTCTAGGCATAGCACTATTGATTAGAGCCTTTAAACATTCCCTATTTTGAATGTTTTGCATATCCAAACTAGAGCTATAATCTAACTTCAAACATTTTTCCACTTGAGACACAAACTCTTTCTTGTGCCACCAATCAGTAATGCCACTATAAATCCAATAAATAAAAACAAAGGGCATTAAAAAAAGACTAAGCTTAAAAATATTTACAATCAACAAAGTGGTATCATTAACCACATAAACTGGTTTTGGCATTTTTATTTCCCCACCTTAGTGGCGCAATTTACAAAAAATATCAAGCTACTTAAGAGAGAGAGAGAGAGAGAAAGGGTTTTGACTTTCATAAAAATCCTTTTAAAAATGAAATTAAACAAAGCAATTCTAGATTATTCTATTTTAAAGTTCACTTAATGATAAGAATTTATAACTATCTTTAAAGGGATTAAATATTATCTTTACTTTTAGATTTTTAAGCTCTTATTTTAGTAGATTTTAAGCTATTTCTCTAAGGAATGTGGGCTATCCTTATTGAGATTTCTTGCTATTTTTTATTTTTGCATTAAAGCTAATTTTTGTTATGTTAACGCTCTTTTTTGTAAGGCTATCCTTGTTGTTCTTGCAAAGATTTTAAGCTACTTTTTATAGTGCATTATTTTGTATTTTAAAAAGGGTTATAAGCTCTTTTTGTAATGGAATGAAAAGTGCTAATTCAAGAAGATTTAACGCTATTTTTTACAATGAATTTTACACTCTTTTTTGAATAGATTTTTTAGCTATCTCTTATATGGTTTTCTTAGCTCTTTCTTAGTAGAATTATCCATAGCCATTCTAAAATAAAACTTATAGAGATAAACAGACCAAAAATGTAAATTTTTTTAAAGAAGTATTTTATCATTTTTTAAGTTTTTGTTTAATCCCCCTACTAAGCTACTCGCTAGGGTCTAAAAGCTCCACTCGTATATATGAGGGGGGTTATCCTGCACTTTTTTGATTAAGTCGCTTTTAAAGATTTTCAAGCATAATAAAGTCAAAACTTTTAGAAGTGCCTAAAAATAAAGCAATTTGACTTTAAAAACACTATTTTTAATAAGGGGAAAAACTAGAATGGTGGCAACCAAAAATAACAGCATTTTAGAAGATGAAGAACCCCTTTTTAAATTTGAAGAAATTAAGCCTAAAAAAGTTTTAAGACCTAGAACTACTTATACCCAAAGATTACGCTACGCTCTAAGAGTAGCCAACAATCATATTAAAAACAATACTAAGCCTTTCAAATCTACTCAAAAACAAGTTGTCATTAAAAATATTGGCAACCTTAGCATAGAGCATACTAGAAACGCTGGGGAATATGTTGTCAAAGATGAAGAATTTGTTTTAAACGAGTTTTATCAAGAAGTTAATTTAGATGAGACCTTAAACGAGTGGGAGCAAGATTTTTTAATCACTAAAAAACATAATTCTAAGAATATGGCAATGCACTTAGTTTTTAGTATAGATGAACCTATTACCGAAAAAAATCTCAACATTTTACAATATTCTGTCTATCAAACCTTAATCAATCATTTAGGCTATGACTACCCTTTCATTATCCAAACACACTCCCACCAAAACAAGCCCCATGTGCATGTTGTTTTAAATAAAACCAATAAACTCACAGGCAAGAAACTCCATTTTAAAAGCAAAGTTGAATGCAAAGAATTTTTTGATGATTTAAGAGAAGACTTTAAAGATTTTTTATTCACTAATTCTAGGGCGGAATTAGACTATTCTAATGTCCCCAATGTTGAAAAGCATTTGCTCAATATTGAACAAGAAATCCAAGAGCTAAAAACCAAACAAAAAGAAACTCCGCTAAACGCTCATAGTTTTTTTGACATGGCTTTTAAAAACTTCAATCAAGCCCTAATACCCCTTAAACAACAAAAAGAAAATTTAGAACAACAATTAGAAATATTAGAGACCCCAACTTCAAAAACACAATACAACAAAAACTTAAAATTACTAGAGCAACACACCTTAACGATAAAAAAGATTAAAGACATTAGAGACAAGATGTTTAAAACATTAGATTTTAAAGATACCTTTAGCTATGTTGTGCAAAATTTTAGTGTGTTAGAAAAGAAAAAAGCGTTGTTGCAATCTCTTTCTAGTTTGGGCAAACACCACTATTCTACTCCCCTAGTAAGAAATCTAAACGCCTTAACAAATGAAGTCAAAGAGGATAGCCTTAAAATTAAAGAAAGCACTCTTGTTGTTAACGAGTATTTGGATTTTCAATCTTTGAATTTAAAAGCCAATCTATTCGCCTTAAAAAAACAGCTCAATTACACCAAACAAACACAAAAAATGCTACAAGTTTTATCTACAAATGATTTACCCAAAGAAGAGCCTAAGCAAAACACACCAAATAACGATGATTTTACTCCACTATTCAACACTCTTAAACAAAGGGAACAAGAACTATTAGCCCTTATTAAGCAGAGAGCTTTATTCTTAATCACAAGGTATCAAGAGCTAGAAAAAGAACTAAAAGATTTGCACAATAAGCAGAGCTCGGCATTCCATAATAAACTGAATGACTTTTGCGCCAATCACAACAGCCAAAACCTTGAAGAAGACAACAAATTAGACAAACTTATTCAAAGAAAAGTGAGAAGTTTGAATTTTATGCAAAAAGAAATTTTAGTTGCTAAATCTTTGGGAGTTATAGAAAACAATTCTACAC
Source organism: Helicobacter cetorum MIT 00-7128 (assembly GCF_000259255.1). Lineage (NCBI taxonomy): Bacteria > Pseudomonadati > Campylobacterota > Epsilonproteobacteria > Campylobacterales > Helicobacteraceae > Helicobacter > Helicobacter cetorum. The sequence continues at coordinate 896,619 of NC_017737.1, read as the reverse complement.
ACAACAAAGAGCAAAACAAGGAGCTAGAAAAAGGACAAGCCATAAACAACAATATCTCATTCCAAAATAAGACTGCACCAAGCATTAAAGAGGTATTGCAAGATAAAAGCCACTCTCTTTTTAACCCCTATACCCAAAGAAAATCAAAGGATAATGGCAAAGATATGTTCTAAATTACTATTATTAATTTTTACTTAATTTTAATTCTTGTAAAATACAATATTATTTTTTATATTTACATAAGGGAATGACATGTTTAAAACTTTGTTTAAACTAGGAGTAACAGCTGGCGCAATGGCTTTCTTGCTGAGTGGTTGTGGCAGTTATTTTGGGAATGGTTATGGTTATGTAGCTAATGCGCAAACAAAAAGTAGCTTTAGTGCGGTAGGTAAATCTTGCAGTTGGAAAGTATTAGGTTTTATCCCTGTGGGCAAAGATAACAGCATTCAAGATGCTATCAAAGATGCTCTAAAAAATGGTGGTAGCAGTTTAAAAGATATGGTCGTGCAACAAACCTTAACTAATTACATGGGGGTTGTTTTAAAAGCTTGCACTGTTGTTGAGGGAAATGCTAAGTAGCTCAAAAATATAATGAATTGCTTTTATTGGGGGGGTTCATTATGTTTTCTTTTTTTTGCAATCTAGTTCATTCAAGCAATATCAAAATAAATCACTCTAAAAATACCCTACAATCAAAATAAAGCCATAGGATAAGACAGACTATCAATTTAAAATAAAAACGCTTTAAAACGCCTTTTAGAGCTTAAATTTTTCTTAAGTGGCACTCAAAAATTTTTAAAACTTAAAATTTTCTTAAAAATACTCAATAGGATTAAGAAGTGGTGTTTTTTATTCTTGCTAGTTCTAATCAACTAAACCTAGCCCTTAACTAAAAATGACACTATTCCTACAGCCCCTTTAATGAACTTGTCCTTTTTTAATTGAGAGCTTTCTTTGTTTAGAAATTCCTACTTACATAACTTAATAGTTTTTAAAAAAGAAATCCCCACTCATGACATGATATTTACTAATAATATTTTTTAATAGGCTTAGAAAGAAAGGTAAACCTTTCTTTCCCTTAATTTATTAAATATAAGGAATTTTATTTCCACGATTATAATAGTAAGGGAATTTGAAACATTTATTTGCATTTAGAAAACTTTTGGTATAATGCACCCAGCTTTTTGAAACTTAAAATAAGCTAAAAGTTAAAATTATTCATAAAAAAGATAAAAAACGCTTAGGAATTTGTGAAACGATTTTATAATTTGCATTTTTAAAATTAAACTCCAAGCTAATTGCATGGAGCATAAGTAAGGGCGCTTGATTTTCACGCTTTAATTTTAAATACTCTCTCGCATTTTCATCACTCACCCCATAAAGCCCCTCGCCTATAATCCTATGCCCCACATAGCTTAAATGCAAGCGGATTTGGTGCGTGCGCCCGGTAAGTGGGGTTACTCTAATTAGGCTAATATCTAGTAAAGCGTTATAGCTTAGTGGCTCAACAAGCGTGATTGCAAGCTTGCCTAAAGGAGAGATACAAGAGCGAATGCGTAAATCCTCTTGGATAGTTTGAGGCACTAAGATAGGCTCATCAATACGCAATGATTGTATAAGCTTGCCATGCACTAAAGCTAAATAAGTTTTTTTAACTTTTTGTTGCATAAAAAGCGCTTTTAAGGCTTTGGTATGTTGCAAATTCTTACCTACTAATACCAAACCACTTGTTTCATAATCTAGTCTATGAGCAGGGTGCGCCCCCCTACCAAAGCTTGCTTGAATGCAATCTAGCAAACTCTTATGGTAAAAATAGCCCTTAGGGTGGGTATAGACTTGAGCGCTTTTATTAAACACGCCAAAATCCTTAGTCTCAAAAACAAGCTCTTGAGTATTATTTACAGGCTTAAAATAAGTTAAGCTAACCATGCCTTGAATGATTTGAGATTTTTTAACAACCTTATTATCAACCCTTAATCGTTGCTTGTCAATATGGCGTTGCGCCTCTTTTAAAGAGCAGTTTAAAATATCACGCACCACAAAAAGTGCTTTCTTGGGCTCACTAATCTTAAATTCTTCTTCTATAAAAGGCACTATAATAGACTTTTAATAAATATTTTAGGCTCGTTAGTGTATTCATCTAATTCCACGCTAAAAAGCGCACTTATTCTTTCGCCCACCTTTACAAAGCGCTCTGCGCAAAAATAAATCGCCCCCCTAATATTCTCATTATCTCTTAAGCGCATAGTTTGATGCGTTTCTTTTATTATGCGCTCCTCTATAACCTCTACATCTCTAATGATAAACAAAGGCTCAGGATTTTCTTGTCCATAAGGCTCGCCATATTCTAAAATTTCCAACAATTCTTCATCAATATCTTTGAGTTGCAATCTTAAAGGCTCTATAGTAATAGCACAAACGCTTTCTGTTTGCCATGCGTGCTTTTCTAACGCCTCAAAAACTTGTGTGATTTTCTCTTGTTCTAAACTAAGTCCACAAGCTTTTCTATGCCCCCCATAACCTAGCAAGAGATGTGCCACACTGCTTAATGCTTGAATTAAATCAAGCCCTTGAAAACTACGCCCACTACCTTTAAAAACCCCATTTTTAAGCCCTAATACAAGGCTTGGCTTTTGAGTGGCCTCCACTAAACGAGAGGCTACAATCCCTAAAACCCCCTCATGCCAACTCTCTTTAAAAGCAATCGTAACCTTCTCTCCCCTTAAAGCACATTCTAAAGCCTCTTCAAAAACTTGTTGCTGAATAGCCTTTCGCTCTAAATTGCATGCTTTTAGTTGCTGATAAAAAGCTTGTCGTTGGTCTTCTTCTTTAGCGTTTAAAAAATCTAAGGCGAGCTTGGGGTCTTGCATGCGTCCTGCAGAATTGAGTAAAGGAGCGATATTAAAAGAAATATCACTCGCTTTTAAAGAGCGCTTTCTAAAAACTTCTCTTTCTCGCAAAAACCCCATAGAGCCTATTGGTTGTTGTTGCAAAAAATATAATGTCTTAGAGACTAAAAAGCGATTAAAAAAGGTCAAAGGCATCATATCAGCAATCGTAGCCACTCCGGCTAAACATAAGAGTTCGCTTGTTTTATTCTTTTGTTGGTTTAAAAGTTTGTGAATCCCATAACACAAATAGAATGCCACCAACGCTCCACAAACTTCTTTTTGCGGAAAATTGCATGTCTCTTGCTGAGGGTTAATCACTGCATAAGCGTTAGGCACTTCATTATCATGCAAACAATGATGGTCTGTAATAATAAGCGTATAACCTAATTCATTGCAATAATCGCTCGCCTCAAATGCCGAAATACCATTATCCACGGTGATGATTATAGGTGCTGAATGCTTTTGCAAAAAAGCCTTAGAAATACCATAGCCATCAACAAAGCGATTAGGAATAATAAAACGAGCATGCTTATAACCTAAAGCCTCAAAAAATTTTGCCATAATCGCTGTGCTAACCACACCATCTACATCATAATCCCCCACGACTAAAATTTCAGTGTTAGTTTGCATAGCCTCTATAATTTTAGAGGCACCCTTTTTTAAATCTTTGAATAAAAAGGGCGAGGGAAAGCCTTTATCATAGGCAATAGACTCCACTTGCTCTTTAATTTGAGTCCTAAGCTTTTGTTTCATTTCTTAATTTAATTAAGATTTATTGAGGGCATGTTTAATGAAATCTAAAATAATAGGGTTAGGGCTTTGCAACCTAGAAGTAAATTCTGGGTGGAACTGCACGCCCACAAAGAAAGGGTGGTCTTCTAATTCAACCGCCTCTATTAAATTATTAGCCCCTATGCCTACCACCTTTAAGCCTTGAGATTCCCACTCATTGCGATAAATAGGATTCACTTCATAGCGGTGGCGATGACGCTCTTTAACACAAGATTTTTTATACGCATTTTCTAGCTTACTATTTGGCGCAATCTTGCATTCATATTCACCTAGTCGCATAGTGCCACCTAAGGGCGAATTGTAAGTGCGCACTTGCTTGTGGTTATTTTGGTCAATAAAATCCTCAATCAAATACACAATAGGTGTTTTACAATTTTTGTCAAACTCGGTAGAATTAGCCTCTTTTAGGCCTAAAACATGGCGACTAAACTCAATAATAGCTAATTGCATGCCTAGACAAATGCCTAAGAAAGGCAATTTCTCTAATCTAGCCCTTTTAATAGCGCACATTTTGCCTTCAATACCTCTCTCGCCAAAGCCTCCGGGAACTAAAATCGCATCAATTTCATCTAAATGGGTCTCATCATTAAAATCTTCACTATCTAGCCATTTAATCTCTACATGCGTATCTAAATGCGCTCCTGCGTGCGTTAGGGCTTCAATTAAAGATTTATAAGATTCTTTTAAACTTAGATACTTGCCTACAAAACCGATTTTTACTTTGTGTTTGGGTGCGATAATCTTTTCTACTAGAGTATTCCATGCTGCCATTTTGGGGTGCAGTTTATTTAGATTAAAGCGTCTAGCAATGGGGGTAAGGATACCTTCTTGTAAAAAATGAATCGGGCATGCATAAATGCTTTTAGCATCAGTGGCAACAATCACGCTGTCTTGTTCTACATCACAACTTAAAGCGATTTTCTTTTTCAACTCTTTATCTAATGGCTTAGGCGAGCGAGCTAAGATAATTTGAGGTGTAACTCCAAGTCGGCGTAATTCTTGGACGGAATGTTGCGTGGGCTTAGTTTTTAATTCATTAGTGGTTTGGATATAAGGGATTAAGGTTACATGCACATTAATCACTCTTTCACTTCCTAATTCCAATTTAAGCTGTCTAATAGCTTCTAAATAAAACATGCCCTCCATATCGCCCACGGTTCCGCCTACTTCAACGATTAAAAAATCACAGCCCTTAGCGACATTTTTAATGCGTTGTTTGATTTCATCAGTAACATGAGGCACTATTTGAATCGTTTTGCCTAAATACTTGCCCTTTCTTTCATTGTCTATCACGCTTGAAAAAATCTGACCGGTAGTAAAATTATTCAAACGAGTGAGATTTTTATTTAAAAAACGCTCATAATGCCCAATATCCAAATCTGTTTCTGCCCCATCGCTTGTTACAAACACTTCGCCATGCTCTAAAGGGCTCATAGTGCCCGGGTCAATATTGATGTAAGGGTCAATCTTTAAAATAGAAACTTGATAGTTGCAATGTTGCAACAAAGTCGCAATTGAAGATGAAGAAATACCCTTTCCTAGAGAGCTTAACACACCCCCTGTAACGAATATAAATTTGGCTCTATCCATTGTTATTATTAGTCCTTTTGTTTTTGTATTTCAAATTGTAGTCTAAAAAGGGTTAAAAAGCCTTGAAAAACGATAAAATCTCATTATGCTTTCAAAAATCTTTTATAGGATAAGGTTTTTTGTTTTTTAGTTTATTATCAGCTTTTTTTTACTAAAATATAAAGCTCTTATTTTTTATAAATTTTTGAGAAAGTTTGATTTAAAAAATCAAGATTGCAAAATTGACTTGATAAATTGAGGAATACCAAATAGCCATGCCAACGAATAACACGCCAACAAGCAATCTTTCTAAAGAGTTAGAAAAGCCTCTATTTTACACTCAAGTTAAGCTACTCTTGATTTTGGGTGCGATTTTTCTAGGACTTTTTGGCATTATCACTTGTCTTGTTCATTTTAATCATGTAAGCCCTTTTGATAATGCGATTTTTAATGTGGTGCGCTCACACCCTTTTGATTCTAATCCTACTTTAGCTCAAATCGTCAATTACGCTACCTTTTTGGGTTCTTCAAAGCTCATTTTGCCTTTAAGTTTGTTAGTAGGAATATTCTTAGCTCTTTATCGCAAGAATTTAGTGCTTGGCGTATGGTTTCTACTAAGCGTAATATTAGCTGTTGCGATTGGAAAATATTTAAAAATCCTTATTATGCGTGATAGACCCAATCCTAGTGAATGGCTTTCAAATCCGCATGGCTATAGCTTTCCTAGCGGGCATTCGCTTTCTTCAGCCATTTTTTATGGGCTAATTATTTTATTGTTGCCCCATTTTATTTCTCATCAAAAGATTAGAAATGCTCTCACTTACAGCTTGCTTGGTTTGGTTCTCTTAATGGGATTAGCACGCATTTATTTAGGAGTGCATTATCCTAGCGATGTTTTAGGGGGCTTTTGTTTAGGTGCTTTGTGTGCAAGTTTTTCTGTGGGAGCTTATTTGGGCGTATTTAAGAAATTTTAATATTTAAGTAAGAGTTGGAGTTTGTGAGTATAAATTTTTATACACATTGATTGATTATTTTAGGAGAGGATTTTTAGGCATTGGACTTAAAGGCGTTATTACAGCAATTTATTGATTTATTTGCTAAGCTCAATAAAAAACAAAAAATTGCCATTATTGCTACAAGCGTTTTGGGCATGGCATTAATTGTTTTTTTGTTGGTCTATCCTGTGCATGAAAAAAAGTATTCTGGTGATTATGGAGTGCTTTTTGAGGGAATGGATGCAAGCGATAATGCCCTCATTTTACAACATCTCCAACAAAATCAAATCCCCTATCAAATCCCTAAAGACGATACCATTCTTATTCCTAGGGACAAGATTTATGAAGAAAGAATTGCTTTAAGCTCACAAGGAATCCCCCGCACAAGTAAAGTAGGTTTTGAAATTTTTGACACTAAAGACTTTGGGGCAACTGATTTTGACCAAAATATCAAACTCATTCGTGCGATTGAGGGCGAACTCTCACGCACCATTGAAAGCTTAAATCCTATTTCTAAAGCTAATGTGCATATTGCTGTGCCTAAAGATAGCGTATTTGTCTCTAAAGAAACGCCCCCAACGGCCTCTGTTATGCTAAAAATGAAACCTAGCATGAGACTTCTTCCTACTCAAATTCTAGGGATTAAAAATTTGATTGCTGCCTCTGTGCCAAAGCTTGTTGTAGAAAATGTCAAAATTGTGAATGAAAATGGCGAACCACTAGGTGAGGGTGATACTTTAGATAATTCTAGAGAGTTAGCCTTAGAACAACTCCACTATAAACAAAATTTTGAAAACATTTTAGAAAGTAAGATTATGAATATCCTTTCGCCTATTGTAGGGGGCAAGGATAAAGTCGTAGCAAGAGTGAATGCAGAATTTGATTTTAGCCAAAAGAAAAGCACTAAAGAGACTTTTGACCCTAATAATGTGGTGAGAAGCGAGCAAAATTTAGAAGAGAAAAAAGAAGGCGCTCCTAAAAAACAAGTTGGTGGAGTTCCCGGCGTTGTGAGCAATATTGGTCCTGTGCAAGGTCTCAAAGACAATAAGGAGCAAGAAAAATACGAAAAATCTCAAAACACCACTAATTATGAAGTGGGTAAAACTATCAGTGAAATTAAGGGTGAATTTGGCACTTTAGTGCGCTTGAATGCTGCAGTAGTTGTTGATGGCAAATATAGAAGTGTTACCAAAGATGATGTTACTTCTTTAGAATATGTTCCTTTAAGCGATGAGGCTATAAAAAAAATCAACGCCCTTGTCAAACAAGCTATTGGCTATAGCCAAAATAGAGGCGATGATGTAACGGTGAGTAATTTTGAATTTAACCCTTATGTGCCAACAATCAATAACGCCACCTTAGCTGAAAAAATCGCTAATAAAGCCCAAAAAATCTTAGGGCCTTTCACGCCTTTAATTAAATACATTCTTGTAGCTATCGTGCTCTTTGTATTCTATAAGAAAGTTATTGTGCCTTTCAGCGAACGCATGCTGGAAGTGATTCCTGATGAAGATAATGAAGTCAAATCTATGTTTGAAGATATTGACGAAGAAGAAGATGAGCTGAATAAGTTTGGTGATTTGAGAAAAAAAGTAGAAGACCAGCTTGGGCTTAATGGAGGCTTTAGCGAAGATGAAGTAAGATACGAAATTATGTTGGAAAAAATCAAAGGAACACTCAAAGAGCGCCCTGATGAAATCGCTACCTTATTTAAGCTACTCATCAAGGACGAAATCGGCTCTGAGGGAGCAAAAGGCTAAAAAATGGCAGTTAAACTCACACCTAAACAAAAGGCTCAATTAGACGAACTTTCTATGAGTGAAAAAATCGCTATCTTACTCATTCAAGTGGGCGAAGACACAACAGGCGAGATTTTAAGACATTTAGATATTGATTCAATCACAGAAATTTCTAAGCAAATCGTGCAATTAAATGGCACTGACAAACAAATTGGTGCGGCAGTCTTAGAAGAGTTTTTTGCTATTTTTCAATCTAATCAATACATCAATACCGGTGGTTTAGAATACGCTAGAGAGCTTTTAACTAGAACCTTAGGCAATGAAGAAGCACGAAAGGTTATGGATAAGCTTGCTAGAAGTTTGCAAAGTCAAAAAAACTTCTCTTATTTAAGCAAAATCAAACCCCAACAATTAGCAGACTTTATCGTTAATGAACACCCTCAAACCATTGCTTTAATCTTAGCGCACATGGAGGCCTCTAATGCAGCTGAAACTTTGAGCTACTTTCCTGATGAGATGAAAGCTGAAGTTTCTATTAGAATGGCAAGTTTAGGCGATATTTCGCCTCAAGTAGTCAAGCGTGTTTCTACCGTGCTAGAAAACAAACTAGAATCACTCACTAGCTATAAGATTGAAGTGGGTGGCTTAAGAGCGGTGGCTGAAATCTTTAACCGCCTAGGGCAAAAGAGTGCCAAAACCACTTTGGCTCGTATTGAAAATGTAGATAATAAGCTTGCTAGTGATATTAAAGAAATGATGTTTACTTTTGAAGACATTGTGAAACTAGATAATTTTGCAATCCGTGAAATCCTAAAAGTAGCGGATAAGAAAGACCTTTCTTTAGCGCTTAAAACCTCTACTCAAGAATTGCGTGATAAATTCTTGGCTAATATGAGTAGCAGAGCCGCAGAACAATTTGTAGAAGAAATGCAATACTTAGGGGCAGTCAAAATCAAAGATGTAGATGTAGCCCAAAGAAAGATTATAGAAATTGTGCAGAACTTGCAAGAAAAAGGATTAATCCAAACCGGTGAAGATGGAGATGTAATTGAATAGTCAAGAAAATTTAATTCATAAAGACCGCCTAGACAAACATGATATTCAAAAATATGAATTTAAAAATATGGCAAATTTTCATTCAAATACCCCACAACAACCCAACTTTGTGCAAGATTCGCCTATTAAAAAAGAAAAAGTTGAGCAAAAGGCAATAGAAAATGACTTGATAGAATGCTTATTGAAAAAAACTGATGAGCTCTCTAGCCATGTAGTTAATCTACAAATGCAATTTGAAAAGGCTCAAGAAGAGAGCAAAGCCTTGATAGAAAGCGCTAAGAATGATGGCTATAAAATCGGCTTTAAAGAAGGCGAAGAAAAAGCACGCAATGAGCTTATCAACAGCATTAATGAAGAAAAAAACCAACTCTTGCATGCTATCACTTCCTTACATGAAAAAATGAAAAGCTCTGAAGAGCATTTAAGCGCTTTAGAAAAAGAACTAAGTGCGATTGCTATAGATATTGCTAAAGAAGTGATTGTTAAAGAAGTAGAAGATAATAGCCAAAAAGTAGCCCTAGCTCTAGCCGAAGAATTATTAAAGAATGTCATTGATGCGACTAACATTCATTTAAAAGTTAATCCTTTAGATTACCCCTATTTAAACGAACATTTGCAAAATGCCTCCAAAATCAAGCTAGAGAGTAATGACGCTATTGCTAAGGGGGGCGTTGTGATTGATAGCTCTAATGGGAGCGTTGATGGAAACTTAATGAATCGCTACAAGACGCTCAAAGAAAGTGTTTTGGATAATTTTAAGGTGTGATTTTGCAAAATAAGCAAACTTTTGACTTAGACCCTAGCAATATTGAAAATTTGCAAGAAGTGTGCGCAACATTACGAAAGCGTATTTTAGAAGTGGTGAGTGCAAATGGAGGGCATTTAAGCTCATCTTTAGGAGCAGTAGAACTAATTGTTGGCATGCATGCGATGTTTGATTGTCAAAAAAACCCCTTTATTTTTGACACTTCTCATCAAGCTTACGCTCACAAGCTTTTAACCAATCGCTTTGAAGAATTTAGCACTTTGAGACAATTTGAAGGTTTGAGTGGTTTTACTAGACCCAGTGAGAGCGAGTGCGATTACTTTATTGCGGGGCATAGCTCTACATCTGTTTCTGTAGGCGTGGGAGTGGCTAAAGCCTTTCATTTAAAGCAAGAAAGTGGTATTCCTATAGCCTTACTTGGTGATGGAAGTATCAGTGCGGGGCTTTTTTATGAGGCACTAAATGAGCTAGGCGATAGAAAATATCCTATGATAATCATTCTCAATGATAATGAAATGAGTATCAGCACGCCTATTGGAGCCTTATCAAAAGCCCTTAGCCAGTTGATGAAAGGCCCTTTTTATCAATCCTTTCGCTCTAAAGTCAAAAAAATCTTAAACACCTTACCTGAGAGTGTGAATTACTTGGCGAGTCGCTTTGAAGAATCTTTTAAACTTATAACGCCGGGCGTGTTTTTTGAAGAATTAGGTATCAATTATATAGGACCTATTAATGGGCATGATTTAAACGCTATTGTTGAAACCTTAAAATTAGCCAAAGAGCTTAAAGAGCCTGTGTTAATCCATGCGCAAACCTTAAAGGGTAAGGGCTATGAAAAGGCTGAGGGAAAATATGAAAAATGGCATGGCGTAGGGCCTTTTGATTTAGATACCGGTTTGTCTAAGAAGTCTAAGAGTGCCATTTTATCGCCCACTGAAGTGTATTCTAACACCCTTTTAGAATTAGCCAAAAAAGATGAAAAAATTGTAGGCGTAACCGCTGCAATGCCTAGTGGCACAGGCTTAGACAAACTCATTCAAGCTTATCCTTCACGCTTTTTTGATGTAGCCATTGCTGAACAACATGCCCTAACTTCTAGTAGTGCTATGGCTAAAGAAGGTTTTAAGCCCTTTGTAACTATCTATTCCACTTTTTTACAACGAGCCTATGACCAAATTGTCCATGATGCGTGCATTTCTAGCCTACCTATTAAACTCGCCATTGACAGAGCGGGCATTGTGGGTGAAGATGGCGAGACCCACCAAGGGCTTTTAGATGTAGCGTATTTGCGCTCCATTCCTAATATGGTCATTTTTGCCCCACGAGATAATGAGACTTTAAAAAACGCCGTTGTTTTTGCGAGCGATTACCAAACAAGTCCTTGTGCGTTCCGCTATCCAAGGGGGGCATTTGTGTTGAAAGACAATGTTTTTAAGCCTAGTGAATTTGTTTTGGGGCAAAGTGAATTATTAAAAAAAGAAGGCGAAATTCTACTCATAGGCTATGGTAATGGCGTAGGAAGGGCGCATTTAGTCCAGCTTGCTTTAAAAGAGAAAAACATAGAATGCGCTCTGTTAGATTTAAGGTTTCTTAAGCCCTTAGATAAAAATCTAAGTTCAATGATTGCCCCCTATAAAAAGCTTTATATTTTTAGCGATAATTACAAGCTTGGGGGAGTGGCTAGTGCGATTTTAGAATTTTTGAGTGAACAAAACATTTTAAAACCTATCAAAAGCTTTGAAATCACTGATGAATTCATCATGCATGGAAACACCGCCTTAGTAGAAAAATCCTTAGGCTTAGACACAGAGAGTTTAACTAACGCTATTTTAAAAGATTTAGGACACATAGAATGAAACAAATCTCGCAAATCCCGCCACAAACCCCCATGAAAAATATCCGCAATTTTTCTATTATCGCTCATATTGACCATGGCAAAAGCACCTTAGCGGATTGCTTAATTAGTGAATGCAACGCTATTAGCAACAGAGAAATGACTAGTCAAGTCATGGACACTATGGATATTGAAAAAGAAAGGGGCATTACCATAAAAGCCCAAAGTGTGCGTTTGAATTACACGCTTAATGGAGAAGATTATGTGCTAAATCTCATTGACACTCCAGGGCATGTGGATTTTAGCTATGAAGTGTCTCGCTCTTTGTGTTCATGCGAAGGGGTGCTATTAGTCGTGGACGCTACTCAAGGCGTAGAAGCACAAACGATTGCAAATGTCTATATCGCTTTAGATAATGATTTAGAAATTTTACCCGTGATTAATAAGATTGATTTACCTAATGCAAATGTTTTAGAAGTCAAACAGGATATTGAAGATACGATTGGGATTGATTGTGCTAATGCTAATGAAGTGAGCGCTAAAACTAAGCTTGGCATTAAGGACTTATTAGAAAAAATTATCACTACCATTCCAGCTCCTAGTGGCAATCCTAATGCCCCTTTAAAAGCGCTCATTTATGATTCATGGTTTGATAATTATTTAGGGGCATTAGCTTTGGTGCGTGTAATAGATGGCAATATCAGCACCGAGCAAGAAATTTTAGTAATGGGAACGGGTAAAAAACACGGCGTTTTAGGGCTCTACTACCCAAATCCTTTGAAAAAAATTCCTACTCAAAGTTTAGAGTGTGGGGAAATTGGCATTGTAAGTTTAGGGCTAAAGAGTGTTACGGATATTGCTGTGGGTGATACTTTAACAGACGCTAAAACCCCCACTACTGAGCCTATTGAAGGTTTTATGCCAGCTAAACCCTTTGTCTTTGCAGGGCTTTATCCTATAGAAACCGATAGATTTGAAGATTTAAGAGAAGCGTTACTCAAACTCCAGCTCAATGATTGCGCTTTGAATTTTGAGCCTGAAAGCTCCGTTGCACTAGGCTTTGGCTTTAGGGTAGGGTTTTTAGGTTTACTCCATATGGAAGTGATTAAAGAGAGATTAGAGAGAGAATTTAGCCTTAACTTAATAGCCACCGCTCCCACTGTGGTGTATGAAGTGCATTTAACCGACGGCGATGTGAAATATGTCCAAAACCCTAGCGAATTACCCCCTGAAAACAATATCGCTTGTATCAAAGAGCCTTATGTTCGAGCGACTATTATTACCCCTAGCGAGTTTTTAGGTAATTTAATGCATTTATTAAATAATAAGCGTGGCATTCAAGAAAAAATGGAATATTTAAACCAATCTCGTGTCATGCTCACTTATTCGTTGCCTAGCAATGAAATTGTTATGGATTTTTATGACAAGCTCAAATCTTGCACTAAAGGATATGCGAGCTTTGATTATGAGCCTATAGAAAATAGAGAAGGTAATTTAGTCAAGCTTGATGTGAGAGTGGCGGGCGATATTGTGGACGCACTTTCTATTATAGTAGATAAAAACAAGGCGTATGAAAAAGGGCGTGCTTTAGTAGAGGCGATGAAAGAGCTCATCCCACGCCAGCTTTTTGAAGTCGCCATTCAAGCCAGTGTAGGTAATAAAGTCATCGCAAGAGAGACTGTAAAATCCGTCGGTAAGAATGTAACAGCTAAGTGCTATGGAGGCGATATTACACGAAAAAGAAAGCTCTTAGAAAAGCAAAAAGAAGGTAAGAAACGCATGAAAGCTATTGGTAAGGTAGAGCTCCCCCAAGAGGCGTTTTTAGCAATATTAAAGATTGATTAAACAATGGTTTAAAATTCTAGTTAATAATTCTATCAATGCTCATAGCTTAAGATAGTGAAGAATGAAGGAATAAATATGAGCAAGCTTATTAAATCGTTTTCATAAATATTTAACACGCATTTCCCCTATCTCAAAGTTTAAAAAGCGTGTTAATCAATCCCCTATTTTTTAAATAAGCTATTCCCCCTTAGATTAAAGTTATCGTTTGTTAGATTTTAATTAGTGCTCTTATACTAGAATACGAACAAATGCTTTAAAATCTAAGGAATGTTGATGAAAAAGTTTATTTTCATAGAGTCTCTTTTTTTAAGTGTTATTTTTATAGCATGCGCTCCTAAAATAGAAGTAAGCCACAATACCCCCATAAACTTCGCCTATAAAAGCCCCACTAAAACAGAGCCACAACTACACAAATCGGTGATTTTATTAAACAAGGTGCGTTTTAAAGGCGATGGTAAAGAGAGCCAAGAATTTAATGCCAAGCTAAAAGAAAACATCAAGCGTTTATTAGAAAATCAAGGCTATAGCGTTATAGAAGTCAGCAAACAAGAGAGTATTAGCTATGAACAAAAGCAAAAAAGCGCTTTTGAATTAATACTCAATGGCGAGCTAGATATTGCTAAAAATATTTCATATGAAGATAGTGGCGGTGCGAGATTAAGTTTCATTGGCTCATTAGGCTTAAGGACTGAAGAGGGCAAAATGTCTCTAGTGGGTAGTATTGAAGGCACTTTCTTAGAGCCATTAAGCAACACCACTTTACAAGCATTTGAAATTAAAGCTGATAATTTAGACAAAGAGTCTTATGCCTATAAACACCAAGCTTTTAATGGCACGCTAAGTTGGATGAGCTCTTTTATGAAAGGTAAGAGCAACCTAAATGACAAAACCCATGCCTTGATGAATAGTGCTTTTAGCGAGCTTATGCAACAATTAGATAATAAAATCCAAAAACAGCCCTTAGAAACCTATGAAAAAAATAGCGTCTCTATCCGCTCTAAAACCCACTATTAAGATTTAATTAGTGGGGGAATTATCCTTTTTATGATTGAAAATAACTGATAAAATCTCTCATTAAAGCAAAATATTGATGATAAAAATTCCATAAAGTTTTTAAAATATAAAATATTTTGCTTAATCCATATTGTTTTATAAACAAAGCTTAAATTTAATATTATTTAACTTTGTAATACTATAATAGCTATTTTAATTTTAAAAAAGGATAGGAATATGAGCAACACAACAAAAAACAGCCAAGTTACCCCCCCCCCCCGCAAGTAACCATGAAAGTGTAACGCCCAAAGAAGTAACCACACGCTTTTTAGAGATTAAGAATTTTAGGAATATTGGCGTTAAGGACGGACAAGAAAAATGCGAAAGGTTGTATCTTAACAATTCATTTAGCAGTGATAAATTAGGTGGTTTGGTTCTTATTATAGGTGAGAATAATACCGGTAAGAGCAATTTGTTGAAAGCCCTAGGGTGTTTTAGTGAGCATTTAGATGAGTTTAAAGAAAATTGCACCCCTAATTATTTAGGCTTTGAAGATACAATCACACATTTAGGGTTGTGTATAGAAGAAAAAATTGGGAAAGATGAAAAGAGTGAAAATAAAGCAAGTATAGAGATTGAACATGATAAAATTTCGTATTCTTTAGCTCCAGAAACTGAACAACTTAAAAGCGTTTGTTTTAAAGTGCTTAATAATTTAGACCCAGAAACAAGCATTCAAGAAGACTTTAAAAACAAACTCAATCGCACTAGCAATGCAGATAGTTTATTAAAGCTCTTTAATGAAATTTTGCGTTATCAAGATAATGAGAAATCTAATGACATAAAAGAACAATTTAAAAAAGATTTGACTACTTTCAAGACAAGATTAAAGCAAGAGTTAGAAAAAATTCAAAAAGAGCTTAGAAGATATTTGAATAATGCAGATAGCTTGCAACCTTTAATAGAAACTATTTGTGATGAAGGCACAACACTAAAAGGCATGCAAGAGAATTTAGAACAATTCAAGCAACTTGCAAACGAATATACCGACCAAATCAATCGTAGTAATTGGAATAGAATAAATCCCCCAACTTTCCCTACAATCAATTTAAAAGAGCCTATCTTAAGTTCGCATGTGGATTATGAGAGTATAGAGAATATTTTAGAAGATTATCCTTTGAATAAAATTGAGTATTTCTTGCATTCTAAACTTGCTCAAGTCATTTATTACAAACCTACAACAAGTTTTAGCTCCAAAGATTTGATGACAACGCCAGATGATTTGACCAAAAGCAAGTTTTTTAATCTCTTGTTTAATGCTGTCAATAAAAATGCTTTTGAAGAAATAAAGAACGCTTATATTAAAGCTAAGGATAAATCAGAAGCTTATTTAAATCAAGCGGGGAGAAAGTATGAAAAGCTTATTAATGAAGAAATTTCTAAGCATTTCAACCAAATGTATTTTCAAAATAAAAATGAAGATTTGTATTATGAATTTGATTTTAAGCTAGATAGCCAAAAAGTCTCACTCTCACTATTTAAGCGAAACAAGAAAGGTGGAGAGGAAGTTTTAGAATTAGACCACCAAAGCGAGGGGTTTAGGTGGTATTTTGATTTGTTTTTTAATCTTTTGTGTAGCCCTAAAATAGCACCCAATTCTATTGTTTTAATGGATGAGACTGGCTCTAATCTCTCTGTGCCTACACGCATAGAGTATCGCAATTTTTTAAAAAAGTTGGGGCAAGAAAAGGGGGTTACCTTTGTTATCAGCACGCATGACCCCTTTTTGGTGGATGCAGACCATTTAGATGAATTAAGGATTTTAAGCTTAGATGAAAATTTGCGTAATGTGAGTATCAATTATTTTTCATCTGTCAGTCCAAATGATAGCGACTCCTTAAAACATATCAAAAAGGCTTTGGGTGTAGAAAAACGCCATTTAATCGGCTCAAAATGTGTGTTTGTAGAAGGCATTAGTGATTACAATTATCTAAGTGCGTTTAAATTGCTCTATGAAAAAGAAAAAGAGAAGTCTCTAAGCATGGTGTTTTTACCCATTAATGGGCTAGGAAAGGGCAATCTTAGTAATGAAGAGCAAAAGAAAATATGGAAAGAAGAGATGGAAAAAAAGTTAAAAATCCTAGACAAAGAAGAACCCAATACAACACTATTAGTAGATGGTGATGACAAGGGTCAGCTATGCGAAGAAATTAATGAAAAATTAGAAAATAAGCTCAAACTTTTGAAACTTACAGATTGCAAGTCTATCAAGTTCAACAATGAAAAACTTTCAAAAGACATTGAGGGCGTTTTCAGCAAGTCTGATTATCAGAGATTTGACTTGGAAAACAAACGCAATTCCGGACACATCGCCTATACAAGCGCTTTAAAAAATGATGTGCTTTTAAATCCTCATTTAATAGAAAAAGAGACTAAAGAAAATTTTTACAAACTTTTAGAGTGGTTGCAAAAAGAGCTACAAAAAGAACCACAAGAAAAGCGAAAGTAAAAACTCAATAAGCCCCTACTTGTGGGGCTTATTTTTATAATAAATGCCAGCTATCAATAGCCCCATAAGACCTAGCACACCAACACTAAAAATTACAGAAACATTTTTGAGCAAGATATAAGAGACAATCAAGCCAATTAAAGCTAAAGCTACCAAATGATATGCTTTAAAGAATCGTGCATTAACTTTATAAATTCTTTTTCTATAATAACCTAGAGTGTGGCTATAGTAAGTCAATAGACCTACTGCTACAAGCTTTGCTTGGAAAAATCGCTCGTTTAACAAACTAGGATTAAGGTATAAAAGCAATCCCCCCATAATAAAAACCAAAATAACCCCCAAACTCCCTATATAACGATAAATAAATAGCTCTAATTTCTCTAAAATAACACACAATTCTTGATTGTTCAAACTTTCTTTATGGATAGAAAACAATCGTGGTAAGATAAGTAACATTGCAGACCATAGCACAAAACCTATAATATGAAAACTCAACACCCATAAATAATAAGCACCAATAATCTCACGCATAAGTTATCTCCAAAAACCTTTTATTATTCTTTGTTATGATAATCTTTTTTGCATTCTATCGTTTCTAACATCACTAGACCTATTTTCAGAAACAAATCACATAAGAAAATTTATACTATAATAACCACAATTAAAAAGGGAGCACTACTAAGAAATGCTATGCAATGAAACAACAAGGGTTCAAGTTCCAGCTTTAATGCATTTAGCTACGCTTGGTTATCATTTTATTTCTAAAAATGATAGTTACATACTAGATGAAAGCACAAACATATTAACAGATAGTTTTGAAAAAGCCTTTAATCAATTAAACCCTAACCCTACTAAAAGCACTAAAGAAGTGCTTAAGGACATCAAAAAGTATTTAAATAACGATGATTTAGGCAAGAGTTTTTATGAATACTTGTTAACAAGCGAGTATAAAATCATAGATTTTGATAACCCTACAAATAATATTTATGAGATGATGACTGAACTAAGTTATAAATCTTTAAGACCTGATATAACCCTTTTTATCAATGGCTTACCTTTAGTGTGCATAGAAGTCAAACAGCCTTTAGCACAAAAAAATATTCAAGATGAAAAAGAACGCCACATTAAACGCTATTCAAATTCTACTAATAGAATGTTTTATAATCTCACACAAATTTGGATATTTAGCGATAATTTAGCTTATAGCAATAACAATTTTAATCAAGGCGTATTTTATAGCACTTCTTATTCGCCTATTTTTCAACGCTTTTTTGAAGAAGAATCTTTAGCAAGTAATACTACCCCCCCCCCCCAGAAAAACCCAAGATTCAAAATCGCTTGAAAACATTCAAAAAAGTATCTTAAAAGAATTTAAACTCCCTAGCACAGATACTCATTGCACACAAGATAAAAGCACCCCCACAAACTCTTTTTTAACTTCGTTTTGTTCTATTGATAGATCATGCTTTATCTTAAAATATGGCATTAGTTTTTTACAAGAAAAATCGCATTTTCAAAAACACATTTGGCGTTATGCACAAATGTTTGCAAGCTTGAATGTTTTAGAAGAATTAAAAAAGCATTATCAAGCTAGTTCAAATAATAAAATCCCCCTAAAAGGCGTTATTTGGCACACACAAGGAAGTGGAAAAACGGCTTTAACTTATCATTTAACTAAAATTATCAAAGACTTTTTTATCTCCCTAAATAAAAAGACCAAATTTTATTTTATTGTAGATAGATTAGATTTATTAGAACAAGCCACAAGCGAGTTTAAAAAAAAGAGGGCTTGAAGTGCATACCCCAAGCAATAAAAAAGAGTTAAGCAAAGAATTACAAAGCCCTAATATTTTTAGTGGCACTCAAGGGAATAATGAAATCATTGTTGTGAATATCCAACGATTTGAAGGCACTTCTGAAGACACTACCAAACAAGAATTACAAGTTTTTATCCAAGATGACCACAACTTACAACGAGTATTCATTATAGATGAAGCCCATAGAAGCTATAACCCCAAAGGATGCTTTTATGCTAATTTGATAGAATGCGACAAACAAGCCATTAAAATCGCTCTCACAGGAACACCCCTATTAGAACAAAACACGCAAGATAGAGCCACTAAAAACACTTTTGGCAACTACTTGCATACTTACTCTTATTCGCAATCTATCAATGATAAACACACGCTAAAACTTATGCTAGAAAGCATTGAAACCAGCTATAAAGAAAAATTACAACAAGTCTATCACGCCCTAGATGAAAGCATAATTATTGATAACAAAGAGATTAAAAAAGAAGATATTTTCAAAAACAAACAATATGTTGAAGAATTGCTATCTTATCTCATCAAAGACTTTCTAACTTTTAGACAATTACACAATGATGAAAATTTAAAGGCAATGGTTGTTTGTTGTTCAAGCGAACAAGCCAAATTAGCTGATATTCTTTTTGATGAAATCCAACAAAAAGTCTTACAAGAAAACCCTAACCTACAAATTCTAAACAAGCTAAAATCTAGCCTTATTTTATATTACGAAATAGAAGTCAAAGAAAAAATTGATGCCTTTAAATATAAAGATATAGATATGGTTTTTGTGTTTAACATGCTTTTAACTGGCTTTGATTTGCCAAGTCTTAAACGCCTATATATCCATAGAAAATTAGACGCTCATAATCTATTACAAGCCCTAGCAAGAGTGAATCGCCCTTATAAAGATATGCCCTTTGGCTACATTATAGATTTTGCAGGCATTGAAGAAAATTTTGAAAAAACAACGAATGATTACTTGCAAGAATTAAAAGACTTTAATCAAGATAATTCTAATATTAAAGAAATTTTTGTGAGTCTTGAGATTTTAAAACAAGACATTAAAGATGCTTATAACGCCCTTTTTGACTACCCCCTTAATGATATAGAAGACATGACTAGCGCCATTAATAATGTTAGTGATATTAAAGAATTGCAAGAAATTTCACATGCTATTAACACGCTTAAAACTAGCTACAACCTAATACGCACTTCTAATGATGAAAAAATCCTTCAATTAAAAGATAAAATTGATAGTCAAAAACTCAATAAAATTTCTTCTATGTTAAGCTCAAAGGCTAAACAACTTTATGCTTTAACCAACATCAATAAACCTAAAAGCCCAAACGATTTAATCGCTTTAGAAGACTTAATCACTCTTTTAGACTTCAAAATAGAGTTTAAAGATAGCAAAGAGTTGCATTTTAAAGAAAGAGAAGAAATCACAGCAAAATACAAGAAACTTAAAGAGAGTTTAGAAAAGATTACCGATAAAGAAGATAAAGAAATTCAAAAAATCTGTAATCAGTTTATAGAATTATTTAAAACACGCCTAAATAGCGATAATTTTAATGAAGTTTCTAGGCGTTGCACCACTTTAGACAAGCAACTAGAAAAGACCAAGCAGAAAAACGCTAACTTATTTAATAAATACAAGAATAAATCATATGTAATCGTGCATAAACGCCTTATGGAACAAAATATTTCTAATCAAATAGATATTTTCACGCTTTTAAACACTCTAAAAACAGCTCTTGATAAACGCATTTCTAGACGACAAGAAATCCTAAATGAAGAAAGCACCCTAAAAGATGCCATAAAAGTAGAATTAAGAGACGCTTTCAAACAAAACCCCAATTTCAATGAACTACAAGAAAAAAAAGACTTCATCATTCAAACTCTTTTTAACGAACTCACACAAAATTATCAAGGAAATTTAAATGCCTAATGACAAATTACAACAGATTAAAACCCACACTTTCAAGCTTATTGATGATTTGAAAGTAACTTGTGCGAGCTTTGGTTTAGGGAATGATGGCAACGAATACAAGATTATCACACAATGTTTTTTATACAAATTCTTATGCGATAAATTTGAATTCCTTTTCAAACAAGAATATCCCAATAAAGAAATCAAAGATTATAAAGATTTTAATGCTGAAGAAAAAGAAGATTTTTTCTTAACCCTAAGAGATAAAAAGCTCCCACAACTCTCTTATAACGAGCTTTTAAACAATCTTTATGAAGAACATTTTAATGATAATGACTTACACATTCAATTAGATAATATTTTTAGTAGTATCTCTAGCACCAACGCAAAGCTTTTTAACACCATAAGCACCGATAGAACGACTATCGCTTTATTTGAAAGCATTTCACAATACATTAATGAAGAGACTAAAAGAGCTAATTTTATAAGAGCTTTATTAGACAAACTCAAAGGTTTTAATTTTAAAGAGGCTTTTTTAAACCTGCAAGAAAAACAAGGCTATGATTTTTTCGCCCCTATTTTTGAATACTTACTCAAAGATTACAATAACGCCGGCGGGGGTAAATACGCCGAATACTACACCCCCTTAAGCATTGCAAGCATTATGGCAAAGCTTTTAATCCCCTGCCCCACACAAAATAAAAAGATTTATGACCCAAGTGCTGGCACAGGCACGCTTTTAATGGCGTTAGCCCACCAAATAGGCACTGATTCTTGCACCCTTTATGCCCAAGATATTTCGCAAAAATCCTTAAAAATGCTTAAACTCAACCTTATTTTAAACGATTTAACCCACTCTTTAAAAAACGCCATTGAGGGCAACACTTTAACTAACCCCTATCATTCCAAAGAAAAGTTTGATTACATTGTGAGTAACCCCCCTTTCAAACTAGATTTTTCTAACGAACATAAAGAGATTTCTACTAATACACAAGATTTTTTCTTAGGTGTTCCCAAAATCCCTAACAAAGATAAAAGCAAAATGCCCATTTATACGCTCTTTTTCCAGCATTGCTTGAACATGCTCAATGAAAAGGGTAAGGGGGCTATTGTAGTGCCAACCGGGTTTATCAGCGCTAAAAGTGGGGTAGAAAATAAGATTATCAAGCATTTAGTCAATAATCAACTAGTTTATGGTGTGATTTGTATGCCAGCTCAAGTCTTTGCAAACACTGGCACTAATGTAAGCATTATCCTTTTTTCAAAAGCCCCTATCAAGGATAAGGTCATCTTAATGGACGCTTCCAAACTAGGCGAAGAATATACTGAAAATAAGAATAAGAAAACTCGTCTAAGAGAAAATGATATAAACTTGATTTTAGAAACTTTTAATCATAAAACCCCAAAAGCTGATTTTTGCGCTTTAGTCTCTTTTGATGAAATTATAGAAAAAAATTATTCTCTAAACCCCGGGCAGTATTTCACTATAGAAGATTCTACTGAGCCTTTAAGCCAAGCAGAATTTGAAGATTTAATGCAAGAATATTCAAGCGAACTAACAAGCCTTTTTGATGAAAGCCATAACTTACAACAAGAGATTTTAGAGACTTTAGGAAATCTTAATTATGATTAAACTTTTAGATTTAAAAAATAACTTAATAATCGCCATCAATCAAAACAACTACACTAAAAAAGATAATTACAAAAAAGTTTATTATTTAGACACTGATAACATTACTAATAACAAAATAAACGCTTTTTTAGAGATTGATTTAGCAAAAGAAAAGTTACCATCAAGAGCTAAATGCAAATGTTCTATTAATAGTATTATCTATTCTAGCGTAAGACCCAATCAACGCCACTTTGGAATTATAAAAGAAATTCCAAAAAATTTTTTAGTTTCTACCGCTTTTATAGTAATAGATATTATAGATTTAGAAAAATTAGACCCTAATTTTTATATTATTATATTACACAAGATGAAATTATTCATTACTTACAACGCATTGCAGAATGTGGAACTTCTAGTTATCCTTCTATCACGCCCTTAGATTTTCTTAATGTAAAAATTAAACTCTATCCACTAGAAACACAACAAAAAATAGCCCACACGCTTTCTATCTTAGACCAAAAAATAGAGAACAACCATAAAATCAACACGCTTTTACATAAAATCTTAGAACTTCTTTATGAGCAATACTTCGTGCGTTTTGATTTTTTAGATGAAAATAACAAGCCTTACCAAACTAACGGCGGAA
The DNA here is from genome assembly GCF_000259255.1 of Helicobacter cetorum MIT 00-7128. Lineage (NCBI taxonomy): Bacteria > Pseudomonadati > Campylobacterota > Epsilonproteobacteria > Campylobacterales > Helicobacteraceae > Helicobacter > Helicobacter cetorum. Next base: position 873,634 of record NC_017737.1, on the reverse strand, counting down.
AAATGAAATTTTCTAAAGAATTAAACCGCCTTATCCCCGAACACTTTGAAGTTAAAACGCTAGGGGAATTAGTAGATATTTTCAGTGGTTATTCTTTTCAATCAAACACATATAGCGATAATAAGAATGATTATATTCTAATCACAAATAAAAATGTCCAACACTCATTGATTGATTTAAGCGTTACAACCAACCTTGCATTTTTACCCAAAAAGCTCCCTAAATATTGCCTATTAGAGCCAACTAATATTTTAATCACACTAACAGGGCATGTAGGACGCTGTGCCTTAGTGTATTCAAAAAATTGCATTTTAAATCAGCGTGTCGGCGTGGTTTTACCAAAAGAAAAAGAGTTAAACCCTTTTTATTACTCTTTGATAAAAAGCTCCCAATTTTCAACCCTACTACAAAGAAATGCCATAGGCTCATCTCAAAAAAATTTAAGCCCTATTGATACTTTAAAAATTCAAATTCCTTTCAACCATAAAATAGTCAAACAATATTCAAAAATATGCGAAAATATCATCAATTTACTTGTGTCTAACATGCAAGCAACAAAAACCCTAACCATACTTAGAGACTTTTTACTCCCCTTGCTTTTAAAACAACAAGTTAAGACAAGATAATTACCTAATATTATCTTTTCTTAACTATATCATTAACACAAACCAAACAAAAAATATACTACAATCCTAAAAGAATTACAACTCACACTAATTAGGAAATATCAAAATGATAAAAAGCATAGAAATAAAGAACTACAAAGCACTCAAAGACCTCACTATCAAAGGTTTTACAAGTTTTAATCTCTTTTCTGGCGAAAATAATGTCGGTAAAACAAGTGTTTTGGAGGCAATTTGCATTAATAGCTTTGGTAACCCTATACATAATCTTATCCAACTAGCAAATATACGCCTTACAAGGATAGATAGCACAAGCATTCAAGATTTTTTCAGCCACCTTGATACAACACAACCGTTACATTTAAATACAGAATTTGATAATGATACAATCAACTTAAAAATCACTTATAACGATAGCACAAACTTAGTCCTTGATAATTTCAATGCCCTAAATTTAAACAATGAGTTTATGCCCAACTTTGAAAAACAAATACATTTAAAATTTGCCTTTCAAAGCAAGAAAGAATTTTTTGAACCTTTTGAAAAAATACTTCCCTTTAATCTATCCATACAAGAAAATAAAATTGAAAATGTCTTGTTGCCAAATCTACAAAATATCATTCAGCCTGACCTTAAACTCAATCAAATATATCCTAATCGTTCCACATTTATCCCTGCTAGTTTAAACATTAATGTGTTAGATTTTTTAAGACCGCTTTTAAGAGACAAAAAAGAAGAAGTGATTGAATGTCTTAAAAAATTTGATAACAATATCATGGGAATAGAAGAAATCGGTGGAGTTGTATTTTTAAAGCTTAAAGATAAGAAAAAATATCGTGTAAATATGTTTGGATTAGGTTTCATTAAGTTCATGACATTAGCATGTATTATCATTAATAACAAAATTAAATACATCTTTGTTGATGAAATAGAAAATGGCTTACACCATAAAAATATGCAAGTATTCCTTAAGGCTATTATGGAGTTAAGTCAAAAATATCAGGTGCAGATTTTTGTCACTACACACAATCAAGAATTTTTAGAATCCGCACTAGAAACCCTACAAAATGAAGTGAGTATTTTTAAATTATTTAATAGGGACAATCAGATTAGAGCTAATAGATATGATTATGGGTTGTCAAAAATAATGCTTGAAAACAATATAGAACTAAGAAATTCTTAAGAAACAAACAAAGCTATGAATACAGAAATTACTAAAAAAACCTACTTTGTAGAAGGTAATAGTGATGTTATTATTATAAAAAGTATTTTGCATTATTATTTAAAAATAGATATTAATAATATCAATGTATTTGAAATTGCAAAATTAGAACAAAAAAATACCATTGAAATAATAGAGCGCGAGACTAATGAGGGTAGAGAAGTTTATTTTATCGTTGATGCCGATAAGAAAGGGACAGATAATTGTAAAGAGGGTATTATCAAAAGATATATAAACATTTTAAACGAGAATGCAAAACAAAAATTAGACCGACAACTACAAAATAAAAATAAGAGTATTGAAGACATAATCTTTTGTTTTGAAGATGAAATAGAAACATTTTTGCAAAGTATAGCGGTTCATGCAGATTTTCAAAAATTATTTCGTGATTTTTATTTTGAGGTAGCCAAAAACAATCAATCCATATATGAAAATACAGAAAAAGATTTTAAAAAGAAATGGCTTTATGTTTATTGTGAGATTTTTGATTGCAAAAAACTCAAAAATAAGTCTAATAACATTATTTATGATAAAAATTTTGAAAATATTTTTAACTTTACTTCAAAAAATACTGAGCTTGAAAAACTCATTGAATTTTTAAAAGATGAAACTTTGCCAAATCAAGAGGAATAATCATTGAACAAAGATTTTTATCTAACAAGCCCTAAAGAGCTATTGAAAAAAATATTTTTTAACAGAAATTATTTTTAACTCCTTAATGGAGTTTTTTAAATTTCATTTTAAGCCCTAACACATTACAATAATCAAAAATTATTTAAGGAAAAAATCATGCAAGATTTCCCCCCATGCCCTAAGTGCAAAGATGAATACACCTACCATGACGGCACGCAATTAGTTTGCCCTAGCTGTGCGCATGAATGGAGCGAAAGCGATACTTCTAATGATGAAGATTTTATTGTCAAAGATAGCAACAACAATATCTTGCAAAATGGCGATTCGGTGATTCTTATTAAGGATTTGAAAGTTAAGGGCTCATCGCTTGTATTGAAAAAAGGCACAAAAATTAAAAATATCAAGCTTGTAGATAGCGACCACAATGTAGATTGCAAGGTTGAGGGACAAAGCCTAGCACTAAAATCAGAATTTCTAAAAAAGGCTTGATTTAAAGCCTTTAAGCAACCTAGTCTTTATAAGGCTAGTTATTTTATTCGCACGGGCCATAGAACAAACCCTAGTTAAAACCTCATTTTATACTTTACTCTACACACTAAACTTATTTTTAACCCCTTACCCTAGTTTTCTCATTAAAATTCAATTCTATTTTACAAAATATCAATGTTTAAACCTTTTTTATTGTAAGGATAATTAAGTTTTTGATTTAAAAAAACTTTCTCTTTTTGTTTTTGCATAAAACCTTATTCCTTAGTAGTTAGCCCCATTAAAAACAACGCTATGTTTTTAATAGACTCTTAAATTTTATTTGAACTAAAAACAAGTTTTTATAGTAAATTCTATACACCCCTATTAAAATCCCCTAATATTCATATGCCAAATGCCAAAAACTAATCCAATAATTTCTTATGTAACAAAAACATATTAAAACACAAAAAGAGTTATTATAAGGTCATCACTCTCTAGCTTTTTTATGAAGAATTTTATTTAATAATGAGCTTTATACGATTAAAAGAAATTATCCTTGCTTAATAAAGAGTAGAGCTAAAGCTTTTTGTTGAAAAAATAAGTTTTCTCTAGTTTGTTTTAAAAACACTTATTTTTTACAGCTTGCACCATTAATACTGCAAGACCAAAGTATCAAAATATCAATACTATAATGTTTAACAGAGTTATTAAGAGGCTAAAAACAACTCAAAACTTTTTAGAATAAAGTAAAAAATAATTTTTAATCAAATAGACGCTTTCTCAGTTTGATTAAAAACTGCCTACTTAAAAAATTGAAAGAAAATCTATCTCAATCAAACTATTTTGAATTTTCTTTTTTAGAAAAAATCAGCTTATCAAGTTTAAAAAAAATAAGCGCTCCAATAGTTTGCCCTAAGAAAAGATTAAGCCATAATGGAAAATTAAAATAATCAAATACTTGCATAAAAGGTAACATCACCACTGCACTTAGCATCCACCTAAGCCAATAAATCAAAAAGAGCTTAGTTTTGTATTCCTTGCTTATTTTCTTTAAAAAATCTTGCATTAAATATTCCTTTTGAATATTCTAACACACCCTTAAAAAGGGCATGTTGCCTACAAGTAATCTTAATCTAAAAACATTAAATGGTGTTATATTGCATTCTCTTTTCAAATAAGCTAGGCTCATAGTTGTTTAGATTCCTACCATCTACAAGCGCAAACGCCTCACCAAAAGTAGGTAATAATGCAGAGTCTAATTGCACATCTTTATGGCGATTTAATGGGATAAAAACCTCATTATGATTATCTTTGAAATCAAAAGCTAAAAATGAATCTTTAAGATACACTTCCACCATAGAAGAGCTTTTTGCAACCTTATTTTTACCCAATTTTAAACCTTGCACTTCAGCACCACTAATCCCACAAGCATGGCATAAGGATACAAACATACTCTCTTGTGAAATCTCTGCAAACCAAGGCAAGCTCTCTCTTTTAGATAAATTTTGTTTTCCCTCTAAGGTCTTTTGTCTTTTTGGCATCTCATGCTTAACAAACGCATAAATATTGCGCACGCTTTCTTTGGCATTCATTCCCTTAAGTTGCTTAGCAATATTTTGCACACTTAAATCTTCTCTTTCATAGCGCCCAAGTTTTGCAAACTCTTCTTGCTCAAACAAACGCTCGCTTAATTGCATATGAGAAACTTCATAGCTGAGTTTAGCTTGCTTTTTAGCAGTGCTTTTTTCAAAATCTACTTGCAAATATGGCAAGCCCTCAACTAATTTACTCTTATAAGCACTATAGTTCCCCTCTAACTTCACATTACTTGCTATAACGCTTGGCATAGGGATAAATAGTGAGGTCTTTTCAGCAGAGTTAAAATCAATGCTATAATGCGCCTCTAGCTGATATTTTGTGCTACTATTTGCCTTTGTTTTAGCCTGCAAAAGTTGCGCCCCAAGAACAACACCCGTAGCACTTAAGGCAGTCGTTTTAATAAAATCTCTTCGTTTCATAACTATCTCTTTTATAATTTAATCTTATTTATATAATTCGTTTAGTGCTAAAAGACTCTCACAAGCCTTAAAAATAACAAAAACTAGCAAGTTTCAAAAATCCAAATTCTAAGGTATCAATACCTTTTTAAGTCTTCGCTCAAAAAGGTATTTTAAAGAATGGCTTACATTTTTTTCATGTCTTTCATCATTTTTGCATGCTTTTCAAGGGCTTTTTTAACGCCTTCTGCATAAGCTGGGTCAGCTTTTTTGAAATGCTCCATTTGTTTTTCAATAATTTCTTTAGGAACACCCATCATAGAACCCGCAATATTGTTATACAATCTTTCTTTTTCATCAGCTTTCATCAAGCGATATAAATCACCTGCTTGGGTATAATAGTCGCTATCTTCAGCTCTATAATCCCAATTCCATACTTCATACTCTTTTTCAAGATAGCTTAAGTTGAGCTTAGGCTCTCTAGCATTCTTATCTTCCTTATAACCCGGTAGTGAGCTAGGAGTATAGTTTTTCAAAGAGCCATAATGACCATTTTGCATAAAGCCATCTCTAGTGGTAGAGTGGAATGGACAGCGAGGCTTATTAACCGGTAATTGAGAATGGTTGATTCCTAAGCGATAGCGTTGGGTATCTCCATAAGAAAATAAGCGTCCTTGTAGCATTCTATCTGGACTATAACCAATTCCGGGAACAATATTAGCGGGGTTAAACGCTGCTTGCTCTACTTCAGCGAAGTAGTTTTCTGGATTTTTGTTTAACTCTACAATGCCCACTTCCATTAATGGATAATCCTTTTGACTCCAAGTCTTAGTAACATCAAATGGGTGGAAACGATATTTTTTGGCATCTGCTTCTGGCATTACTTGAATGCTCATGCGCCATTTAGGAAACTCTTTTCTCTCAATCGCCTCAAATAAATCTCGTTGGTGCGAATCCATATCATGCATTCTGATTTTAGCTGCCTCTTCGCTAGTTAGGCATTTAATGCCTTGCATGGTTTTAAAGTGGAACTTCACCCAAAAGCGCTCATTTTTCGCATTAATTAGGCTAAAAGTATGGCTACCAAAACCATCCATATGACGGAAAGTCTTAGGAATACCTCTATCACCCATAAGCCATGTTACTTGGTGTAAGCTCTCAGGCACATTGCTCCAAAAATCCCATACCATAGTGCCATTAGGCAAGTTAGTTTGAGGGTCTCTCTTTTGAGTGTGGATAAAATCAGGGAATTTAATTGCATCACGGATAAAAAAGATTGGCGTGTTATTTCCTACTAAATCCCAGTTACCCTCTTCAGTATAATACTTCATTGCAAAACCTCTAGGGTCTCTTACAGCATCCGCACTTCCTCTCTCACCAGCTACGGTAGAAAATCTAAAAAAGCATTCAGTTTTCTTGCCTACTTTAGAAAAAATCTTTGCTTTAGTGTATTTGGTAATATCTTTAGTTACTGTGAATGTGCCATAAGCGCCACTTCCTTTGGCATGCACCACTCTTTCTGGGATTCTCTCTCTATCAAAAGCCGCTAATTTTTCTAAAAACCAAGTGCTTTGTAAAAGAACAGGACCTCTAGGACCAGCCGTAAATACATTGTTATCATCGCCAATTGGAGCACCAAAAGGGCTAGTTTGTTTGAAATCTTTGTGAGTCATTTTCTATCCTTTTAAATCTAAAATTCATTTTCGTAAATTGTTGCCGGCCAACTTACTTACTTGAAATTATAGTTTCTTAAGCATAAACAACGACAAGCTCTTTTGCAAAATCACTCCCTTTGCGATAAAAAATGCCCTTAAATATTTCTATTCGTAACAATAAGTTTAATTAATAAAAACTAAAACAATTAATTTAATTTTATAATTTTTTAATATTAGCCATAGATACATCTAATAATATAGTTTTATTTTCTTTAGTTTGCAAAATCTTTGAAGTTTTTATACAAAAATATTAAAAAATATTTTTATAAAAATAAATCAAAAGAAAATTTATAAAATATAAAAGACTAAGTCTAATACTTATGGTTTTTCACCTTGCAAGTTATTGGCGCTGAAGTTTCAAGCGCTGTGCATGCGTTATAGCAATTGCCATTGCATCAGTAATGTCTAAAGGCTTAATCTCGCTTGCAATATTCAACAAACGCTTAACCATAAACGCCACTTGCTCCTTACTCGCCTTGCCATTTCCTGTGAGTGCCTTTTTGACTTGCAAGGGGGTGTATTCGCTAAAATTGCCTATTTTTTCTAAAATCTTTAAGCTTAATGCCCCTCTAAATTGTGCGAGCTTAATCACGCTCTTTGGGTTGTATCCAAAGAAAATGTCTTCAATGGCAACCTCTTTAATCGCATGCGTATCTAAGATATGGTCTAATGCCTCTACTAAGTCTAAAATTTGTTCTTGCAAACTGCGTGTAGTGATATTAATAAACCCTGCACTAACCAAAGAAAGCTTGCTAGGCGTATAATCAAGTATCGCATAGCCACATTTCCTACTGCCCGGGTCTATCCCTAAAATTTGCATAAACTTTCCTTATAAAATACTTTTGTTGGATTTTTAGGAGCGTAAGCGCTGTAAAGCCTCTTTGATTGCCATTTCAGTGCTAAGATTTGGCTGAAGAGTTTTTAAAACCTTATTAATCTCTGTGTTTTTAAACCCTAAACTCTCTAAAGCCAAAAATGCCTCATTATAAGTAGGCTTAGTCTCATCTTGAATAAAAAAGCCAATTAAATCTACCATAATCTTATCAGCAAGTTTCTTGCCAATTCCGGGAACTTGCTGGAGGGCTTTAACCTCTTTAGAGGCAATAATATTTTCAAATTCACTAGGCGCAAAGCTTGAAAGAATAGCTAGTGCGATTCGCCCCCCTACCCCATTAATTTTTAAAAGCCTTTCAAAAAGAATTTTTTCTGCCTCTTCTAAAAATCCGTATAAAAGATGAGCGTCTTCTTTAATCACTTGCAAGATTTTTAAATGTGTTTCTTGATTGAGTTTTAATGCGGCACTTGTGCGCATAGAAACTTGCACCCCATAAATAACCCCATGCACTTCCATATGCACTTCTAGGGCTGAAATTTTTTCTACAATGCCTTTTAAACCTACAATCACTTAGAACCTCCCATTCTAGGTGCTATATTGCCCTTAAAGAGTTTTTTGATTTTATTTTCTTTGGGCTCATAGACAATATTTACATTTTCATTGTGATTAAGCATGGTGGTTAAATTGCTTACTTTAGGGTAGTTGCGATGATAAATCACAATATTTTCTTGTTTAAAAGGGCTTTTGGTAAGAATGCTTGCTTTTGGCATGCTATTTTCAATGCTAACAAGCTTAGCATAGCATTCGTTATGGAGTTTTTGTAACTCTAGCATTTGAGCTTTTAAAATCTTTAAACGCCTTAAAGCTATCATAAATTCATTATAAGCCTCTTTTACGCTTGCTTGTTGCATTAAAGAACGCCTAATTTCTTCAGTGGCGTTTTTAAGCTTTTGCATAGTCTCTTGGTTATTTTGGACTAAACGGCTTAATACTTGGTGTTGGGAAATAATCTTTTTAGATTTTAAGCCAAATTGATTCAATAAAATTTTTGCCTCTTTTAATTTTTCTTGGTTTTCATGCCCTCCAAAAGCATAGAAAATGAAACGATTACCATTGCCATCTACCTCATCTATTAAGCATTGTTCTGAAAAATACAATTTATTATCTGATTTGAGTTTTTCTAATTCAATATGCTTGGCATAGATGACACTTCCTGCACTCACTTGCATTTTGACATTATCCGCATAGACTTTCCCACGCTCTAAATACTTACATTCAAATTCTTTGGCATAGCACACACCCTTATGATTGCTTATATGCACCTTGTTAGCATAAATATAACTTTCATGATGGACTTGCCCCTCAATCATAATTTCATCAGCTACAAGAATGACATCTTTACCCACATTCCCCCTTACATTAATAGTGCTAGCCTCTAAAATCACATTAGAATCTATTGCATCGCTTAAGGCATCTTTAGCCTTAATCTCTAAAGTAATGCCACTTTCTACACCCCCTAAAAGATTAGGCGTGTTAGTGGATTTCATTTCCTCAAATTCAAAATCTCTTTTAGCAACTAAACGCCCTTTTTCCATTTTGACATATTGTAAGGCCCTAGAGCAATAAATAAGCGCTCCGGCTTGATTTTTCTCTTCAAAAAAGTTCTTGTCATAGCCTATAGGCGTAGGTGTATTAGGGGCTTTTGGCACTTCAATATAAAACCCTTTTAAATTGCGCCCATTAACCCCTTGCTTAGGGTAAGCGACTCTAGCGACCACTTGATTTTCTTTAGAGGCATAGTAGCATTCCCTTGGAGCGCTTTCTTCTTCATTTAAAGGAGCTTTATGGGTAGGAATGTATTCTTCTTCTAACAAAAAAACAGGCTTTTCTTCAACATTAGGAATAAAATGCGATGAAGTTTGCAAATTCAAACGCTTAGAAGTGATTTTTTTATCTTTATATTGTCTTAATAAGGTTTTTAGGCGCTCATACATTTTTGGGAGTTGGCGCATAATAACCCCCTCAAATGCCATGCACTCTTTGATATAGCCAAATATTTCTTGAAAATACTCTTCATTATCTAATACAATAAAACAATCATCTAGCACAATATCTAGGCTGTCTGCCTCAGCACTCACCTCCACTTTAAAAAAGCGCTCAAATGGTAATGCCTTAACCCTAATATCATGCGCTTGATAAATCAAGAGCTCCTTTTTTTCATAATATTCATCTTCTTCTAGCTGTTGTAACTCCCCACTCAAAGCCTCGCTAAATTCATCTTTAGCGCTTGGTTTAACAAAAATAGAAGTCTTTAAAATCTCAAACCATACTTCTTGAATATCTAATTGATTTTCATTAGCGACTTTTTCCAGCTCTTTTTTTATATCCTTGCACTGCGCAATGGTTTTTGGGGCAAAATGCTCCAAACTCATCTCTTAAACTCCTCTTTCAAGCATTTTTAATTCTTAATGGTATACTACAAAATTATGAAAAAGTAAGGGTGAATCCTAACAAAAATTAGCTAAAAATTAGGTAATAGTTAAAACTGACATGATAAAAAGATTGTTTTTAACCAACAGCTTAGGGATTTTATGCTCCAGAATTTTAGGCTTTTTACGAGATTTGATGATGGCTAGCATTCTAGGGGCAGGGGTGTATAGCGATATTTTCTTTGTGGCTTTCAAATTGCCTAATCTATTCAGGCGTATTTTTGCTGAAGGTTCATTTTCACAAAGTTTTTTACCAAGCTTTATACGAAGTTCTATTAAAGGAAGTTTTGCTAGCCTAGTGGGGCTACTTTTTGGTGGCATCTTATTTTTATGGTGCTTATTTGTAGCCTTAAACCCCTTGTGGCTGACTAAATTGCTCGCCTATGGTTTTGATGAAGAAACTCTAAAATTATGCACCCCTATTGTAGCGATTAATTTTTGGTATCTTTTATTAGTGTTTATCACAACCTTTTTAGGCACGCTTTTACAATACAAGCACAGCTTTTTTGCAAGTGCATATAGCACAAGCTTATTGAATTTATGCATGATTTTAGCCCTTGTTATCTCTAAAGACAAATCGCATTTAGAAGCCTTATATTATCTGAGCTATGGCGTGCTTTTAGGGGGCGTGGCTCAAATTCTCTTACACTTTTACCCCCTAGTTAAATTAGGCTTATGCACTTTATTATTTAAAGGGTTCTTGAGCTTTAAAACTAAAAATGTAACCAAAAAAGAACATCGTTTAAATCAAGCTAAAAAGGATTTAAAAAGTTTTTTCAAACAATTTTTTCCTAGCGTATTAGGCAACTCCACCGCACAAATCGCCTCCTTTTTAGACACTACGATAGCCTCATTTCTAGCAAGCGGAAGTGTGTCTTATTTGTATTATGCAAATAGAGTGTTCCAACTACCCTTAGCCCTATTTGCGATTGCGATATCCACAGCCCTTTTTCCTAGCATTGCGATTGCGATTAAAAACAACGAGCAACATTTAATCTTGCAACGCTTACAAAATGCGTGGTTTTTCTTAGTGAGTGTCTTACTTTTTTGTAGTATTGGGGGCATTATGCTAAGCAAGGAAATCACGCAAGCTTTATTTGAAAGGGGGCATTTTAGCCCTAAGGACACACTAATTACTTCACAAGTCTTTTCGCTCTATCTTTTGGGCTTACTCCCCTTTGGGCTATCTAAGCTCTTTTCTTTATGGCTCTATGCTAAATTAGAGCAAACAAAAGCGGCTAAAATCTCTTTAACCACACTTCTTTTAGGCTTAGTTTGCTCTTTAAGCTTAATGCCCTTTTTAGGGGTTTTAGGACTAGCTCTTTCTAATAGTTTGAGCGGACTTATTTTGTTTGTTTTAACCATAAAAGCGTTTGGTCTTAAAATGTTCTTGGGTATAATCAAGCGTTTGAAATTATGGCTTGTGATTATTTTTCTCGCTTGTGCAGAAATATTGTTGCTCTTAGCATTCAAATCGTTAGTTACGCATTTATATTTAATTTATTATTTTCAAGGTTTTTAAATGTTTATTTATGATACCAAATTAAAGCAAAAAGTCCCTTTTGAGCCTTTAGTAAAAAACAAGGCTAGCATCTATGTGTGCGGGCCTACGGTGTATGATGACGCTCATTTAGGACATGCTAGAAGCGCGATTGCTTTTGATTTACTAAGGCGCACGCTTGAGTTAAGCGATTATGAAGTTACACTAGTTAGAAACTTCACAGATATTGATGATAAGATAATCAATAAAGCCTTGAAAGAAAATAAGAGCATTAAAGAATTGAGTGCGATTTATATTGACTCTTATACGAATGATTTAAACGCTTTGAATGTCAAAAAACCAAGCTTAGAACCAAAGGCGAGTGAATATTTAGACGCTATGGTTGAAATGATTGAAACGCTTTTAGAAAAAAATATCGCTTACAAAGCCGCTAATGGCGATATTTATTTGGATACCAGCAAGGACAAGCATTATGGCTCTTTGAGTTCGCATAATAGTAGCATAGAGTTTAGCCGCATAGGTTTAAGAGAAGAAAAACGCTCTGAGCAAGATTTTGTTTTATGGAAAAGCTACAAGGGAGCTAATGATGTGGGCTTTGATAGCCCTTTAGGCAAGGGACGACCCGGTTGGCATATAGAATGCTCTAGCATGATTTTTAAAACTCTTGCTCAAGCTAACACCCCTTATCAAATTGATATTCATGCAGGGGGTGCGGATTTGTTATTCCCCCACCATGAAAATGAAGCGAGCCAAACCCGTTGTGCGTTTGAAATAGAGCTTTCTAAATACTGGATGCATAATGGCTTTGTGAATATCAATAATGAAAAAATGTCTAAAAGCTTGGGAAATAGCTTTTTTGTCAAAGACGCTTTAAAAACCTATGATGGCGAGATTTTGCGTAACTACCTATTAGGGGTGCATTATCGCTCTACTCTAAATTTTAATGAAGAAGATTTATTGATGAGTAAAAAACGCTTGGATAAAATCTATCGCTTAAAACAGCGAGCTCTTGGCTTTGAAGGCACTATTAACTTAAACTTTAAAAAAGAAATTTTAGAATGCATGCAAGATGATTTAAACATCTCTAAAGCTTTAAGCGTTTTAGAAAACATGCTCTCTGTTGCTAATGAAGAGCTTAATAATCGCCCCAAAGACAAAGCCAAAAAGGGCGAAATTTTAGCGAATTTAAATTTTGTAGAAGAATTACTTGGCATTGGTCTTAAAAACCCACTAGATTATTTTCAACTAGGCGTAAGTGAGAATGAAAAAAGAGAAATTGAAAAAAAGATAGAAAAAAGAAAGCTTGCTAAACAACAAAAGGATTTTAGTAAGGCTGATAGCATAAGAGAAGAGCTAATGAAGCAAAAAATCGCTTTGTTAGATACCCCACAAGGCACCACTTGGGAAAAGCTTTTTTAGGCTTTTTTCTAAGCATTCTTACATAAACTTCTAACTTTAATTACATTTTTTATTTTTAATTTCTTATTTATTGATTAAGATGAATTATTATGCTTACAACACTATATTAAAAAATGCCATTAAAACATCATTTTCAAGTTTAAGTCGCACTATTTTATATAGACAAAATACAATAAGAAGGAAGAATAATGTTAAAAAACCAGATACTAAAATGCCCTATTAAGATGAGTCGCCCTGTTGTCTCGCTTGCTCTAGCAGGCATACTAACAAGCACTTCATTAAGTGCTAATGACACAACGAATTTAGAGATAACTCCTTATGCCAAAGAGCATTTGCAACAAGCCCCTCTCATCAATAATAATTATGGCGTTTGGGGAGATATTTTAAAGGGTATTATTGGAGGGATTGCATCAGGGATTGGAGCAGGATCGGCTGGAGGATTGATTGGCTGGATAATTAAACAAGCTGAAAACGCTGGTGAAGCCCCCAATGTCCCCGAAAAAATTTGGCGTATTAAGGCGGGTCTAGGCTTTAATCTATATCCTAACAAGCAATATGATTTATATCAATCTCTTCTATCAGCTGATATCCAATCAGGTTGGGCATTTGGGGATGCCGCTTGGCATTATTGGGTAAGAGGCGGTCAGTGGAATAAGCTTGAAGTGGATATGAAAAGTGCTGTAGGCACCTATAACCTCTCAGGTCTCATCAATTACACCGGTGGGGATTTAGATGTAGATATGCAAAAAGCTACTCTGCGTTTAGGGCAATTTAATGGTAATTCTTTTACAAGCTTTAATAATCGCACCACTAGGGTGGATTTTAACGCTAAAAATATCTTAATTGATAATTTTTTAGAGATTAATAATCGTGTGGGCGATGGGCTTGGAAGAAAACCAAATGCAACGGTTTTAACCCTGCAAAGCCAAGAGGGCATTACGAGCAACAACAAGGCTGAACTCTATCTTTATAATGGAGCAACGCTTAACTTAGTTTCAAAAAGCGTTGATTTTAAGGGTGCTGTATGGATGGGTCGCATGCAATATCCATTAGCCTATTTATCACCCTCATGGAGCATGATAAATACTGCAGAAGTTAATGGAAAAGTGAATTTTAATCATCTTATCATAGGCGATCATAACAATGCCCAAGCGGGTATTGTTGCCAATAATGATACTAATATTGGCACGCTAGATTTATGGCAAAGCGCAGGACTTTATGTCATAGCCCCTCCAAAAGGAGGTTATAAAAAAGAATTTCCTCAAAGCACCCCAAATAACCAAGAAAAAACTGCCAAAAAAGACAAGAGTAACAATGATAACAACAATGGCGTTCAAGTCATTAATGCCCCTAATAGCTCAAGCAACTCGCAAAAAGTAGAAGTTGAACCCGTGCAAGTTATCAATGGTCCTTTTCCGGGCGCAAAAAATACGGTGGTCAATATCAATCGCTTGAATGTGGATTCTGATGGCACTATTAGAGCTGGGGGATTTAAGGCGGTTCTTACCACTAATGCGGCTAATTTAAATATTGGAGATGTAAATATTTATAACCGAGCAAGCGGACGCACCCTTTTAGTAGAAAATGAAACCGGAAACATCACCGTGAATGGACCTTTAATGGTCAATAATCAAGTCGGCAAATATGGTTTTGGCTTTGTAGGTTCAAGCGCAAACTTTATTTTTAAGGCTGGCACATACTCAAATCATGGCATAGTTACTTTTAATAGCAATATTGATTTAGGAAGCTCAGTTAATTTAGAAGTTGATGCCAAAGTTGCAAATTTTAAAGATATTAATGCAAGTAATGCTCATAATGGCGCAAGTGCTAATAGTTTAAATTTTAGCAATGTGGGTATGGTTAATATTGATAAGCTTACTACAGCCTCTACTAATGTTGCGGTTAAAAACTTTCATATTAAAGAGTTGTATGTTACCACAAGCCATGGTTTGAGTGAGGGGCAATACACTTACTTTGGCGATGATATAGGCTCAAAATCTGTAATTGATGTGGTGCGCTTACAAAGAGGCTACAACCCACTTTATTCTGGGGGTGTCAAGTTTAAAAAAGGCGAAAAGCTAACCATTGGTTCATTCTACCATGCTGGTTGGAATTATTTTGATGCTAGGAAAATCAAAGAAGTAGTCATTACTAAACTTCTAACCTTTGGAGCTCCAGGAAGTATTGAGGGCATGACAGGGCTTATGTTTAATAACCTAACCCTAGCTAAAGGTGCTAACATGGATTATGGCAAAGATTTGGATTTATATATTCAAGGCAATTTCACCAATAATCAAGCTATTATGAATCTCAACACCCAAGATGGGCGTGTAGCAACCTTAAATGTGGGTAATAGAGCGACTTTTAACTTTAATGACAATATCAATAGTCAAACCGGCTTTTATAACCCTCTTATTAAAATCAATTATGCCAACACGCTCACTAAAAATGTAGAGCATGTATTAGTTTCAGCACAAGATATTGATTATGATAATACTTCTAGCAATGTCAATACCGACATCAATCAAGAAAGCGCTTTTAAAGAGCGCATAGCTCTTTATAACAGCAACCATGAGCGCATGGATATTTGTGTGGTGCAAAATTTAAATGATATTAGAGATTGTGGAATGGCTATTGGCAACAAGCGCATGGTTAGCGACCCAAGCGCTTATAAATATCTTGAGGGTAGAGCATGGAGAAATACTGCTATTGATAAAGTGGTTACCCATAAAGAAATTGCTGTAAGTGTGCAAGATAGCCATATCGCACCTAATGCAAAAGATAGCAAAGATTTTATCAACTTGCCCCATCATAATGAGAATGAAAAATTCGCTCACTACACTAATTTTGCCACTCTTAATTCTAATGCTACCCCACATCTTGTTGCCATTAATCAAAATGTTTTTGGCACAATTGAAAGCGTGTTTGAATTAGCCAATCGTTTTAATGCGATAAAAACCATCAAGAAAGATTTTGGAGCACAAGGTAGAAATCTCTTGCAAACGATGTTAATTGACGCTCACAACGCCGGTTATGCACGACAAATGATTGATAAAACAAGCACTAATACTATCATTAAAGACCTTAGCATGGCTACTTCTGTATTAAATCATCAAGTAGCTAATTTAGAAAATAAAACAAGCGCATTGCAAACCTTAGAATTAAGTAATGCGATGACACAAAACGCTCGCTTAGTCAATCTCTCTAGGCGTCATACAAAATATTTAAGCGCTTTTGAACAACGCTTACAAGAGCTCAAAAATAAGCGTTTTAGCTCTGTAGAAACTATGGCAGAAGTGCTATATAAATTCGCTCCCAAGAATGAAAGCCATGCTAACATTTGGGCTAATGCTATTGGAGGAGCAAGCTTGAGTAATGGAGGCAATACTTCCTTATATGGCACAAGTGCAGGAGCAGACACTTATATTGAGGGCGAAAACTTGCAAGCGATTGTAGGAGGCTTTGGAAGTTATGGCTATGGCTCACAAAGTGGCTCAAGCACTCTTAATTCTTGGACTAACAACACCAATTTTGGATTATATTCTCGTGTGTTTTCCAATAAACACGAATTTGATTTTAATATTCAAGGCGCTATTGGCAATAATAATGAAAGTTTGATGTTTAAAAACTCATTATTGCAAGGCTTAAATCAAGGCTATAATTATATGGCTTATAGCACCATAGCTCAAGCTAGTTATGGCTATGATTTTACTTTTCTTAATAGCGCATTAGTCTTAAAACCAAGCGTAGGCGTGAGTTATCAAAACTTAGGCACAACCAATATTCAAAGCCATAGCACACAATTAGCCTTAAGTAATGGCGCAAACAATCGCAATCTCTTTAACATCAATGCTAATTTAGAGGCACGCTACTACTATGGCAACACTTCTTATATGTATGTTAATGCTGGAATCTTACAAGGGTTTGCAAACTTTGGCACTAATAATGCTGTATCCTTGAGTAATTTTGCTATCAATGCTAGTCATAGTGCGCTAAATACTAACGCAAGAGTTATGATAGGTGGAGAATTGCAATTAAATAAAGGAGTGTATTTAAACTTAGGGCTTATCTATGCGCATAACTTTACTTTAGATAGAGGAAGTATCGCCTCTAATCTAGGTATGCGCTATAGTTTCTAAAAACACCCATGCTTTTTGCATGGGATTTAATTAGCATAATTTAAAATTACAACGCACACACCACAAGCTTATCATTATGCCAAATCGCCTCTAAGGGGGTGTCATAAAGCGTGCTTAAATTACTTGAAGTCATCGCCTCTTTAGTCTTATTTTGTAAAAAAAGCTTTTGATTTTTTATCATAACTACATGGGTGGAATATCTAGCCACTAAATTAGGGTCATGGATATTGACTAATACGCTTAATTCTCGCTTTTTCATCTCATCTTTAATCGCATTAAAAAAAAGGGCTTGATTTTTTAAATCTAATGCGCTTGTTGGCTCATCTAATAACAATAATGGCGTTCTTTGCAATAAACTTCTTGCTAAAAGCACCATTTGCCTTTGACCACCGGATAAATCATTAATGCCTTGTGTTTTTAGGTGCGCTAAATTCAAGCGCTCTAAAATTTGTGTTGCCTCTTTAATATGTTTAGCTTTTGGTGTGGCAAACAAGCTTAAATGCGTTGCCTTTCCCATTAAGACAAAATCTAGCACGCTAAAGTTAAAAGCATAATGCTCCTCTTGAGGGATATAAGCAATGAGTTTTGCCTTTTCATAGGGCTTTAGGGGCAAAATATCTTTATTACAAGCTTTAATTTCGGTTTTTTCTAATGGTTTTAAAAGCCCTAAAAGACATTTTAAAAGCGTGGTTTTACCCGAGCCATTAGGGGCTAGTATGCTTGTAATGCTGTTTTTTGGCACATTGAAACTAACCTCATCTAACACTAACTTTTTAGAATATCTAAATGAAAGGTTTTTAACTTCTAAGACCATTAAAGACCTCTTGTTTTAAACAAAAGCCATAAGAAAAAGGGTGCGCCTAAAACACTTGTAGCAATACCTACGGGCAAATCATAGGGCGTAATCATCTTAGCCACCACATCAGCTAAAAGCAAGAAAAATGCCCCCATAAATAAAGAGCCTAAAAGCAATTTTTGTAAATTCGCTCCAAAAAATAGCCGTGCAACATGCGGGACTACTAAGCCAATCCAGCCAATCGTGCCAGAGACACTTACTGCAAGCGCACTTGCCACGCTCACACACACTAAACATAAAGTGCGTAAGGCTATAGGATTTATCCCTAGGCTTAAACTTTGCGTATCGCTCAAACTCAATAAATTAATGCGCCATCTTAATAGAAAAAGGGGAATAAAGCCTAATGCTAATCCTATAAAGGCAATCAAGCAATCCTTATAACTGCTTAAAGACAAGCTCCCTAAAAGCCATACTACAATCGCTTGGGCTTTTTGAGGGATTACAAAGAATTTCACCGCCCCTGCTAAGGCGCTTAAAAAAGCGCTTAATACCACTCCAGATAGCACCAAAGAAAGCGCTGAATTACCTAAAATTCTATTAAGAGCTAAAACCGCTAAACTTGCTAGAATTGCTCCTAAAAACGCCAAAATAGCGATGTTAGATTCAAAAATAGCAATCGCTAATGCCACCCCTAGCATTGCCCCACTAGAAATACCTAGTAAAAAAGGGTCAACTAATGGGTTTCTAAAAATGGTTTGCATAACAACCCCACTCCCAGATAAACTAGCCCCTACTAAAAGCGCTAAAAGCACTCGTGGTAAGCGAATTTCTAAAATAATAATACTCAAAGAGCTTAGTTCTTCATTGTGCAAAAAGTGGTTTTTGATATTTTGAAAAACTTCCAACCATTCATTAAAACTTAGTTGTTCGCCTCCAAAAAACAATACCAAAATACTTAAAACCACGCACGCTATCCCTACTTGAAAGGCACTAAGCGTGCTGGTCATGCCCCCTCCTTTAGCACCACTTTTCTAAACAAATAATCATGCCATTTGCTAGGTAAGAACTGCTCTAATATCAGCAAGAATTTTGCCCTAATTCCAAGCAAAGAGCGAGGTTTAGGTTCTTTTTGGGCAATTAAAGACATGATTTTTTGAGCGACTTTTTGAGTAGAGAGCGCATGTTTATATAGGCTAGAATAAAATTCTCTAGCCATATTTAATTCTTTAGCATAAACACTGCTTGTTTCTTCAAATTTCTTGTCATCAAAAGCAACATAATCCCAATTACTTCTCACAGCCCATGGCTCAATCAAACATACTTGAACCTTAAAAGGCATAAGCTCTTTGCGTAACACATCGCTATAAGCCTCTAAAGCATGCTTGCTTGCATTATAATAACCCAAAAAGAGCATGTGCGTGCGCCCTGCTACAGAAGATAGATTGATAATCTTAGAATAAGGCTTGTTTTTTAATAAGGGTAAAAGCGTGTGTGTTACCTCACAAAGAGCAAAAAAGTTTACATCAAATTGTCGCTTAATCTCATTCATGGGAGTATCCTCTAAGCTCCCAAATAGTCCATAGCCCGCAGAATTGATTAAAACATCGCAATGAATTTCTTGAGATTTGATTTTAGAAAGCACTTCTTGTAAGGCGCTAGAATCGCTCACATCTATATCTATTGCCTCACACATTGCATGCTTTAAAGAAGGGCAAAGACTCGCATGCCTAGCTAGAGCATAAACCTTATACCCCTTTTCTAATAATAAAATGGCGCATTCTAGTCCAATCCCAGAACTAGCCCCTGTAATAACTGCAACCTTTTTTTCAATGTTGCTATTTTCTTGATTCATATTGTTCTATCCAAAATTTAAATATTTTTTAATTACTCAGTTAATTCACCTAAATGTTACTAAACTTTTACTAATATATAGTTTTTAGAATGCCTAACTTAAAGAGCATTCTTAAAATTTTAAAACTATTTAAGGAGCTTTTATGCCTCATTCTTTAGAAACTAATCAAGCTACGCAAGATAATCACTTCCAATGTTTAATTGATACTGCTGACCCTACAAAGCTTATGATGAGCTATCTTGTAGTGCCTACTATGGCAAACTTTAGCAATGTTATGCATGGGGGGGAATTGCTTAATTTATTAGATAAGGTTGCTTATGTGTGCTCTACTCGCTATTGTGGCAAAGGCACGGTAACTTTGAGTGTTGATGGTGTAACCTTTAAGCACCCTATTCCTGTGGGCAATTTATTGACTTTCCTTGCTAGTATTAATTATGTGGGTAATACTTCTTGTGAAGTGGGGATTAAAGTGTTAAGCGAAGATTTTAAAACCCATGTTGTAACGCACACTAATTCATGCTATTTCACTATGGTGGCTGTAGAAAATGGCAAGCCCTCTGCAATGCCAAAATATGAGCCAAAAACTGATAGAGAAAAGCGCCGTTATGAGGGTGCTTTAAAGCGCAAGGAAATGCGCATGGAGGGCTATCTAACAAGTGGGAAAATACACCCTATTAAAAAAGACCATAAAATGGAAACCTCTACAAAAAACTCCCACAAAGAAATTGAAATAGAAAAGAACACTAAAGGGGAAGTAGGATTTTTAAAAGACGGCAAAATCCAAATTGAAACCAACTAATCCTAGAAAAGCATGCCTTTTAAAGGCGTGTTTTTCTTTCTTTTATCGCTTTCTTAAATAGCCTAACTAATCAAAAGCCCTTTTTCTCATTAAAAAATTTATATTTATTATCTAATCATTTACTCTTTGGAGTGTTTTAAGCAAGATTGTTGTAAAATAAGACCCCCATAAGTCGTAATTATGGGGATAAATTTTTCAAAAGGAGTTTGTCATGGCGACAAAACATGGCAAAAACTCTTGGAAAGCATTATACCTTGAAATTTCTTTTTTGGGGTTTAAAGTTATTGTTTCTTTAGAAAGATAACTTTTTTTAAGTTTTTCACAGAGTTTCCTCTAAGCTTTTAAGGGCTTAGGGGTTTTCCTTAAAAAGATTTATCCTTAACTTATGGGGGTTAAAACAAAACTTTTTAAAATCTTTTTAATCTAATCTTAATGATTCTTTTGTGAATAGCGTTCTTTGTTTTTGGTAGTTTTAAGTGTGGATTTTTAAAAAATAAAAATTAAGTTATAATTTTGTTCTAGGGAAGTTAAAAGCCTAAAGAAGGTCGCAACTTCTCTAGGCGTGTTAGCCCCCTAAGATAAACTTAAGGAGATAAACATGCTAAAAATCGTGTTTATTATAGCACTAATCTGTGTTATTTTGCTTAAACCTTTATATTAAAAGGTTTAAAGCTAGAAAGGGTTTTATCCTTTCTAGCTACACGATTTTTTAAAAAAATTCTATAAAAAATCTTTTAATCTAATTCTAATGGTTCTTTTATGAATAATGTTCTTTCTCTTTTGGCAAGGTGCTATTTTTGGTTTTGTAGGGTGTAGGGTTTTTAAAATCTCATTATTTAGCCGTTTATTCTTTGAATAGTTTTAAGATAAATTATTGTAAAATAAACGCCCCCATAAGTTGCAATTATGGGGATAAATTTCCATTAAGGAGTATGCCATGAAAGCAAGAAATGGCAAAAACTCTTGGAAGACATTATACCTTGAAATTTGTTTTTTGGGGTTTAAAGTTGTTGTTTCTTTAGAAAGATGACTTTTAAAGTTTTTCAAAAGTTTCCTTTAAAGCCTTTTAGGCTTTAGGGGGTTTTCCTTAAAAGATTTATCCTTAACTTATGGGGGCTAAAACAAAATTTTTAAAAGCTTTTTAATCTAATCTTAATGGTTATTTTATGAATAGCGTTCTTTGTTTTTGATAGTTTTAAGTGTAGTTTTTTAAAAATGCTTTCTTTTTTAAAAGGAAGTTAAGATAAAATGGCTTACCCCCTAGTTTTTAAGAAAGGATTAGGGGGTAAATTTTAAATGGCATAAAGGAGCTGACCATGAATAAAAATCATGGAAAAAGCTCTTATCGCTTATTATACATTAATTAAAAATCAAGCGATAGAGTTTAGCCCCCTATTTTTAGGGGGTGCTTCTTATGCCATAAACCCACTTTCAAACTTCTTTATTCTAATCCTAATGGTTCTTTAATAGTGTTCCTTGTCTTAAGTATAGATTTAAAAAATTTCACTAAAAAAGCGATAGCTTTTTATAAAAAATAGTAAAGAGCTTGACATAAGTCAAGCGATAATTTCTTAAAGCGTTATTAGGGGGTTTGGGGGATTTTAAGGGGGATAAGGGGGGTATTATCGCAAAATACCACCCTGTCCCCCTTAAGAAATAAAAGGCGTTAAAAACGCTTTTAGTTTTTTAAAAATCTCTTAAAATAAAATTTTTTAGGAATGATTTATTCTAATCCTAATTGTTCTTTTAGGTAGCGTTCTTTTTGTGGGGCTATGGTATTAAGTTCATTTTGTAAGGTCTTAATTTCTTTTTCTAAGATTTCAATTTGAGCGATGATTTCTTGTTGCAATTCTTTGGGTGGTAAAGGGATTGTAAAGTTTTCAATGTCTTTTTTATTGATACTAGGATAACTTGATTTTGGCATGGCATTTTCCATTTGACGCATTAAATCTTTAAGACACATAAACATAAAATACAAATATTTAGGCAAAATTAACTCACTACTTTCAAGGATAGCAAAACCTGTTGAAAAGATACAATCTTGTTGCTCTTTCTCAATATAAGCAAAACCTTTTAAGTAAGGTCTCACCGTAGAAATGATTACGCTATGGCTAGGGGCTATTCTTCTAGCCCTTGATGGAGCGTTTGAGCCTTGTAAAATATTTGAATAATCAATTATTCCTGTGCCTTTATTTACACTGTCAATATCTATATAAATAAATTTTTTATTAGGCGTTTCAAGGGGGTTAATACTTGTAGTGTTGATTTTAATTAACTCGCTAAGTTTTCTTAAGGGAGCGTTGATATTATTGATAATGTTGGTTATTTCTTGTTGTAGAGCGTTGATTTTTGTTTGGCTAACTTCTCTTTTAATATCTAATTCTTGTAAGTGCGAAAGGATTTGCTCTTGGATTTCTAAAGGTGGTAAGGGGATTTTCTGTGCCGATGCTGACCCTAATTTTATAAATGGTTGGGCTGACCCTGATTTATTCCAAAATGTTTCATTATTGATATACTCAAATAAATATCTTATCAAAATATCTTTTTTTGCTTTAATTATAATCGTGTTTTTAATTGCCGTCCATTTATCTGTCGCAAAAAAGCATTTACCACACCTTGCCCCTATCGCTGATAAAATAACCGCCTCCCCCTCGTGTTCGTAAAAATCTATCGTTCCGTCTTGTCCGCTCGCACTATAAACTTTATATCTAGCATTTTCTTTGTAAATCTCTTTTGTTAATTTTGTATTTCCCCAGTCAATACTAGCAACTTCCCCTAACCTTACTAATTCATACTTACTCTTAATTTCCACTTTGTTTTTAGAGGTCAAATTCAACGCCTTGTTAAACTCTAGGCGTTCAAAATCTAGCAAATCCACTAAGTTAGCATAACGCACAAATTCTTTTAACTCGCTTGGGATTTGTAAAATTTCATTATTGAAATTGCTTTTTATGAGTGTGTTAATTTTGGTTTTGTCATCTAGGTCGTTTGGGTTGTATAAAGGGGTGTTGATATTTTTAAGCCCCTCATATTTAAGCTCTTCTTGGTTTTCTAAAATTTCATTATCGTTATTAGTGTTATTACTATTTAAATATTTTATGCCCTCACTTCCTTTTCTACTACTCCATTCATAACCCAAAAATTTCTTAGCTTCTTCACTTTTATTAGGGGATTTGACAATAAGCACCCTTTCTTGTTGGTGGTAAGTCATACAAAAATAAAGCATTTTGTCTTGCTCTTTAAGTTTGATGAATTTTATTAGCTCTTTTTCTTTAAGGGCGAGTTGTTGCTCTTTGTTTAATTCTTTAAATTCCTTAGTTTTAGGCTCTTTATAAAGGGCATTAAAGGCTTTTGTATAGTCCTTAAAATTTTCATTTTCTTTTAGGCTCTCTAATAAATCATTTTGTAAAAACGCTTTGTAATCTTGTTTATTAAAATTTCTGTATTCACAATAGGCGTTTAGGTAATCTTGCCCTATTAAGTCGCCGTTAGTTTTAAAATCGCCTTCAAGCCATGCATTAACTAGATTTTCAAAATGCTTGTGTTCTTTTGGGGTGTTGCTCTTTTTCTTTAAAAATAGGGTTATGGTGTTGGTGCCGGTTTTTCCAAAAGTGCCTGAGCTTAATTCAGTAATGGCGATGATTTTAAAATGCTTTAAAAGGAGTTCTCTAGTTTTAGTATAAAGAATTGGCGTGTCTTTGCTTAAAATGGAGCTTGGTAGGATAATCCCTGCTAAAGCATTATGCTCTAAAAGTTGCGTAGCTCTTTCTATGAAAAAGCATTCTATAGCGTTGATACTCTCTAGGCTTTTTTCATCACAATTTGCATAAAGGCTGAAATTTTGTCTCTCACTCTCATTTAAGGTGCTTAAAAACCCTTTGACACTATAAGGGGGGTTAGCGATTAAAACATTAAAGTCTTTTAAACCCTTATGAACTTTCAATGCGTCATTATAAATAATCTTACTATTAGCCCCATACATAAAGGAACTGACTTTGGCGACTTTACTTAGGCGGTATTCTTTTTCAATGCCTACAATACTGGCTTTTGGATTGATTTTATAATATTCGTTCAAAAAATGCCCTGCTCCGCATGCGTAATCTAAAACTTTAGGCTTATCTAAATAAGGGAGTGAGTTGATAATGAATTTGACAATAACTAAGGGCGTGAAAAACTGCCCCTCGCTTTGCTTGATGCCATTATCTAAAAAGCCTTCAAACAAATCGCTTAAAAACTGGTTTTCGTGGCTTTCTAGGAGTTTATTGTTTTGAAAAAGCTTGACCATTTTTAAAAGCACTTCAAAATTCTTTTTAAAAAGCTCTTCATTATGCACATCAATAAAGGCAAAATCGTTGCTAGAATAATATTTTAATTGCGTGAAATATTCTTTTATGGTGTCTTTGGTCTCGTTTTTCTTGTTTTTGAATAATTTAAAAGCCTCTTCAATTTGCTCTTCGCTAATGTAGGTGATGTCTTCGTTTAGAAATTCTTTCATGCCCTGTTGGTAAAGTTGTTGCAATCTATCGCAAAATTTTAAGGGTTCATCAAAAGTAAAGCCTTTCCAAAAAAATTGCAATTCTTGATTTTCTTTATCCTTTATGGAGTTGTTTTTCTCATCGCTCACTTTACAAAGCAATAAATTGATGAGTTTATCAAAAGCGTTTTCTCGCCCTGAAACATTGTGTTGGCGTAAAATGGTGGCAAATTCATGGTATTTAGACTTCAAATCGCTTTCGTTTATGGGTTTTAGACTATCTAGAGTTACTTTCTTTTTGCCTATTTCATAAGGGGCGTTATCTTCAAATAAACCAAAAGGGGCATGTTCGCCATGATAGTCCTTTTGCCATACATTCCAAGCATCAATGGCACTGCTTGCTTTTTCATAGCCTTTTTTACTCACGCCTATTAAAATATAAGTCTCTTTGACTTTATGCTCTTTAAACTCGCTTGTATAAAGGGCTAAAAATTGCTCGAACTCATTAGATTTTTCTTGTTGATAATATGAAAATAATTGATTATGTGGGCTAGTTTCTAAAAGATTTTTAGCCTTAGAATATTCTTTGCTCTCTTTATTATCTGGGGTTTTACATTCAATGATACAAATAATTTTATTTTCATTATTTTTGATACAAATATCTGCTTTACCGCTTTTTAACTCACGCCCTAATTGCCACTTTCTCTCTAATTCTAAGTGTTTTGAAAAATAGCCTTGATTTAAGAGCCTATGCACGCATTCAAACACGACAAAATTTTCAGGCTTTTCAAAATTGCATGTGGTTTTATCGTTGATAATCAAATCGCTAGGATAAATGAGTTTTTGGGCTTTAAAATCCACTTTTAGCGTAGCGTTATTTAGGGTTTTAGTCAAAATTTCGTTATTTTCTTCAAAGCCTAAGGTTTTTAGGGCTTCTTTAAAATTTTCTTTAGTTATCATGTGTCATCATCTCTAAAGCTAGAGTTACCATGTTATCAAAGCTCTCCACTCTTTCTTCAGGGCTTAATTTTTCGTGTGTGATTAAATGGTCTGACACAGAGCATAAACATAAAGCCTTAGCGTTTAACTCCATAGCCGTAGCATATAAACCTGCAGCCTCCATTTCAATACCCAAGTGATTATACTTTGCTAGTAAGTCAAAGGCATGCGTTTCAAAAGAATAGAAAAAATCGCTCGTAAAGACATTACCCACTTTTAAATCAATATTTAATTGTTGAGCCATTTGATACGCTTTTAAACTTAGTTCAAAACTAGGTGTAGCGCTCAAATCGTGGTTTAAGAAACGCACCCGATTTGTTTTAGAATCTGTTGAAGCACCAGTTGCTAGAATAATATCTTTTAGGGCTACTTTTTGACTGATAGCCCCACAAGTGCCAATCCTTAAAAGCTCTTTAACTTGATAGGTTTGAATAAGTTCTGTAGCATAAATCGTGCATGATGCAATTCCCATGCCATGCCCCATTAAAGAAATTTCCTTACCCTTATACTTTCCACTAAATCCTAGCATGTTACGCACATTAGTTATTTCTTTAGCATCTTCTAAAAAGTTTTTTGCAATGTATTTCACTCTTAAGGGGTCGCCACATAAAATACATTTAGAATGAAAATCGCCAATTTTTGCATTGATATGGGGGGTCATTTAGTTTCCTTTAAAAATTTAATAAGTTTTTGCCATAATCTAAGGGGCTTAATCCTAAAAAGTGGGCGATACTTTGCCCAATATCTGCAAAAGTCTCACTCTTACCCAAAAAGGCTGGTTTTAAATCTTTGTGATACATTAAAATAGGAATGAACTCTCGTGTGTGGTCTGTGCCTTTGAAAGTGGGGTCGCACCCATGGTCAGCACAAAGAATCAATAAATCATCATCTCTTAGATTTTCTAAAATCTCATTTAAGCGTTTATCAAAACATTCTAGGGCGTTTGCATACCCACTAACATCACGCCTATGCCCATAATCGCTATCAAAATGCACAAAATTCGTAAAAATCAAGCTGTTATTTTGAGCGTTTTTAACCTGCTCTAAAGTTACATCAAACAATTCCATTAAACTACTAGCTTTAAATTTTTGAGTAATGCCTACATGGGCATAAATATCAGCGATTTTTCCAATGCTAATGACTTCGCCATTTTTTTCTTCAATAAATTTTTCAAAAAGTAATGGTGCATGGGGCTTTATAGCATAGTCTTTACGATTAGGGGTACGTTTGAAGTTGTCCTTATGATTGCCTAAAAAGGGTCGTGCAATCACTCTGGCGATTTTTAAAGGCTCTAAGATTTTAAAGACTTCTTCACAAAGGGCGTATAAATTATCAAGCCCAAATTTTTCTTCATGCACAGCGATTTGAAACACCGAATCCGCTGAAGTATAAAAAATAGGGTATAGAGTTTCTAAATGTTTTTCGCCTAAATTCTTAATGATTTCAGTTCCTGATGCGTGGCAATTCCCTAAATAGCCTTTAATCTTAGTTTTTTCTTTGATTTCATCTAAGAGTTCTTTAGGGAATGAGTTGGTTTGGTTTTCAAAATACCCCCATTCAAACAAAACCGGCACGCCCATCATCTCCCAATGCCCAGAAATCGTATCTTTTGCACTAGATAATTCTTGTGCATAAGCATAAGCCCCTTTTAAATTAGGGCTAGGATTAAAGCCTAGGGGTAATTCATTCGTAGCTTTTAAAGCGCTTAATCCTAAACCCAAACTCTCTAAATTAGGTAATTTCAAAGCCCCATTACGCTCATTTGAATTAGCCAAGTTATTAAAACAAGCCTTAGCGATATTGCCTAAAGTATTCGCCCCATAATCGCCAAAATCTTTAGCGTCTTTGCTCGCTCCTATACCAAAAGAATCTAGTAATAAAATAATCACTCTTTTTTGCATCTCTATTCCTTTTAACCTACTTGCCTTTTAGCTTAATTCGCATTTAGTCCTATGAATAATCCAGCGATTGTTGCGCTCATAAAATTTGAAAGCGTGCCTACAAACACCGCTTTTAAAGCCAGTTTGGCAATCATTTCTTTTTTACTAGGCACTAAGCTCCCAATCCCACCAATGAGCATAGCAACTGAGCTTAGATTAGCAAATCCGCACAACGCAAAAGTAATAATCGCTTTGGTTTTTTCACTCAACACTAAGGGAGCGTTATCGCTTAAATATGGCACTAATTGCATATAGCCCATAAATTCATTCAAAGCGATTTTAATCCCTATAATCTCTCCAGCAACCCCAGCTTCTTTCCAAGGAATCCCTAAAACAAAGGCTAAGGGTTTTAAAAGTGTGCCTAAAATCAATCCTAAAGACAAATGCTCTATGCCTAAAAATCCCCCTAAAACCCCTAAAATCCCATTAATTAGAGCCAACATGGCTACAAAGGCTAAAAGCATAGCCCCAATATGTAAGGCTAAATTCAATCCTGTAGTAGCGCCATCAGAAATAGCCTCTAAAACATTCACGGGCTTTTCTATAGAAATATCTGTCGCATTAGAGGTTTTTTCATCTTGGGGATAAATCATTTTGGCAAACAATAACCCACTAGGCGCTGACATAAATGAGGCGGCTAATAGATAAGTCAAAGGAACGCCCATGCTCGCATACCCAGCTAACACAGGCCCAGCAATACTTGCCATTCCAGCACTCATAATCGCAAAAATCTCTGAATTGCTCATGCTGTTTAGATAGGGTTTAACTACCAAAGGAGCCTCAGTGTGTCCTACAAAGATATTTGCTGCTGCACTCATGCTTTCTGCTTTAGAAGTGCCTAAGCATTTTTGTAATGCCCCACCAATGAGATTGATAAATAAGGGCATGATTTTTAGATAATACAATAATGAAATCAAGCTAGAAAAAAAGATAACCACCGCTAAAACATTAATCGCAAAGACAAAGCCCCCTATCCCTTGCTCACCTTGAGAATTTGGCGCTAAATTACCAAATAAAAAGCGCACCCCTTCATAGCCATAATTTATCACATGCTGTATGCCATTGGCTAAACTTTGAAGTATTTCCCTACCTATTGGCACATATAAAATCAACGCCCCCAAACTTACTTGCAAAACAAATGCGCTGATAATCGTGCGATAATTAATTGCTTTTTTATTATTAGAAAAAACCCAAGCGATACCTAAAAGCACCGCCATGCCCACAACGCTCATTAATGCACTAATAAACATCATTAGCGCTTAAAAAATGCCATAAAAGATGCATATATTACCCTAAAAATGAAAAAAGAGATTTCTGTTATTGTAACTTAAAATAAAAATTTTTATTCATAAAACACTATTCATTAGGATAAAAAATAAAAAAATTTGAAAAAGAGTTACAAAGGGAAATGGTGTCAAGAGGGGGACTTGAACCCCCGACCTCCGGCTTATGAGACCAGCGCTCTAAACCAGCTGAGCTACCTTGACAACAATAATAAAGAGTTTGATTATACAAAAATGTTTCTTAAGATTTTATTAAATTTATTTTTCTGTCTTTTTATCATCTCAGTTGTTTTCTTTCAATCTTAATTAAGCTCTATACATTAAATAGTTATGGATATAAAGTTTTAATGAATCAATATTGATATAGTTCATTAAAAAATAAAACAAGCCTAAGTTTTTAAAATTGCCAATCCTATTTTTTTAAATTAATGATAAAAATTCAAGTTTTTTTTGTAGAATACGCTAATGTTTAAGAATATTTTTCCATTGGCGTTAGTGTCATCATTGCGGTTTTTAGGGCTTTTTATTGTTTTACCTGTGATTAGCTTGTATGCGGATAGTTTCCATGCAAGCAATCCCTTATTAATAGGTTTAGCTGTAGGTGGGGCGTATCTCACACAAATTCTATTCCAAACCCCTATAGGTATATTGAGCGATAAAATAGGGCGTAAAGTTGTTGTTATTATCTGTTTGCTAGTGTTTTTGGCTGGCTCATTAATATGCTTTCAAGCAAGTGATATTACCACACTTGTTATTGGACGCTTAATCCAAGGCATGGGGGCTTTAGGAGGCGTGGTGAGTGCAATGGTTGCGGATTTAGTTAGAGAAGAAGAGCGCACCAAAGCTATGGCATTTATGGGGGCGTTTATCTTTATGAGCTTTACAATTAGCATGGCTATAGGACCGGGCGTGGTAGCGTTCTTTGGCGATGCTAAATGGCTCTTTTTACTCACAGCGATTTTAGCTCTTTTGAGCCTTTTAACTCTCTTAAGGGTTAAAGAAACCCCTAAAATTACTTACAAAATTAAGACTCAAAAAAATCAAACCCCTAATTCTAAAGCCTTATACCTCTTACACTTAAGCTCCTTTTTTGAAAAAATGTTTATGACGCTTATTTTTGTGCTAATTCCCTTAGCCTTAGTGAATGAGTTTAATAAACATGAGAGTTTTTTAATTTGGGTGTATGTGCCAGGAGCCTTATTTGGAATCTTAAGCATGGGGCCAGCAAGCATTATTGCTGAAAAATACAACAGACCCAAAGGTGTCATGCTCTCTGGAGTGCTATTTTTTATATTAAGTTATTTATGTCTATTCTTGGCAGATTCTAGTTTTTTAGGCAAGCATTTATGGCTTTTTATTATAGGGGTTATGCTCTTTTTTACCGGCTTTGCTACCTTAGAGCCTATCATGCAATCTCTAGCCTCTAAATTTGCTAGAGCAAATGAAAAGGGCAAAGTATTGGGGCAATTCACAACTTATGGATATTTGGGGAGCTTTGTTGGAGGGATTATGGGTGGCCTAAGTTATCATCATTTAGGCATTGCTAATACGAGTTTAATTGTTGTAGCCTTAGGTATTATGTGGCTATTATTGCTTTTTTTATCATTGCATAATCCAGCTATGCAAAAGAATGTTTATTTCCCTTTAGATGCTTATAATGAGGATAAGTTTGAAACAATAGAAGATAAAATCATTGAATGGTATGTAAATGTGGCTGAAGAAATCATCATTGTAAAATATAATTCTAATCAAATTAGCGAAGAAGAAATCATTCATCTCGCTCAAGATTTTAGAAAATGATGTTTAAGGAAAATCATGCGCTATGAAATTTCTAAAAAAGTCTTGCATATCGTAGGTAAGACTAACGCCACTTACAAGCTTATAGAAGAGGGCGATAAGGTCTTGTTAGGATTAAGTGGGGGCAAGGATTCTATCATGCTTGCTTGCATTTTAGCTAGAATGCAACGCCACGCCCCTTTTAAATTTGATTTTAAAGCCGTTACTATTCATTATGGTTTGGGCGAAGATTTAAAATGGTTGAGCAAATTATGCGAAGAACAAGGCATTCCCCATGAGATTATTTACACTCAAATTGCCTCTACTATCAATGAAAAACGCCGTGAAAAAAGCTCGTTTTGCTCGTTTTGCTCTCGCTTAAGAAGGGGGGCTTTGTATTCTAAGGCTTTAGAGGAGGGCTACAATAAAGTCGCTATCGCTCATCATTTAGATGATGCTGTGGAGAGCTTTTTTATGAATTTTACTTATAATGGCACTTTAAGAAGTATGCCCCCTATTTATAGGGCTGAAAATGGCTTATTAGTGATTCGCCCTTTAATTAAGGTTAGAGAGGCTGCAAGCATTCATTTTGTTACTTCTCAAAATATTCCTGTAGCCCCTGATTGTAATTGCCCAGCTAAACAACCCACTTCAGATAAGCCCCCCATCGCACGATTAGCCACCAAAAATTTCTTAAAAGACATGCAAAATTTGCACCCCCATTTCTTTGATAGCCTAGAAAATGCGTTTAATAATGTTCAAGCAAGTAGCTTTAGTGATTCTAAGTATTTAGACGCTTAACTTCCCTACCCCCTATTTTTCTTTTGTGGGGGTTGTTGGTTTGTGGACTTATTTTTAAAATACGGCCCCTTTTAGCTTATTCTTATTTTAAGGGTTAGGGGTTTTTGATTTTTATAACTTAATATTTTAAGATTTATTTTCTATAAAATTTATGCTTAATGTTTAAAACAATGATTTAGATGATAATCTAAAAATGTCTTATTGGGTAAAAATTTTTCAGGCAAATTGATTTTCTTATTTTCAATATTGGCAAAGTAGATTTTAAAATACTCTTGTTGGCATTCGCCTTTTAGCTGTGAAGATAAGATAACCTTATAATTCAAATCAATACTAAGCAACCCATTATCATAAGCCCTATCATAAAGAGCGTTTAAGCAAATCCCATTTGCTGGATTTAGCCTATTCTTTTCATCTGTTGCCCATGGAACTATATGACTAGCAACAAGCAAATTGGGGATAGTTATGTTTGAGATAGCACATTTTCCCCCATAATTAGCTAAAACGATTTTTCTAAATAAATTTTGATTAACTCGTGTTTTAATAAGACTTTCTCTCATAGTAGATGAAAAATCGCTCTCTTTGGTTTCTAACTCATTATTATCAAGTAAGCTTTCGTTCTTAAGATTTGCTAAAATCTTCTCGCTCTCATACATAAGATTTTCTCTGTCATTGATAAATCTTTCAAAAATAGGCTCACATTGTTTTTTACCACCCTCTAAGCCTTGTATGCCCCTTTGCTGATGATAAGGGTCAACAGAAGCAAAATTGCATAACCTCATAGCAACAGCAGATGGGGTGCGATTGATAAGCTTAGCGATTTCTATTACTTGAGAGTTTCTAGCATCCATTTTTCCAAAAGGTAGCTTTAAATACAAATTAAACACGACCAAAAATTCTTCTTGTGTCCACTTTCTTCGCTGTATCTTATATCCTTTTGCAGAAAATCTATTTTAAAAAATTTTTTATCAAATTGGTAGTTTATTATGGCTTATTTTTGCTTAATTTCTTTATGATAAGCGCCTATAACTAGAAAGAGATTTGAAACTTTCTAGTCAAACTTATCATGGCTTTTTTAAAAAAATGCGTATCAAATTAATAATTTTAAAAGTTATAGCTTAAATACGCTGTGATACTTCTAGGGGGTGCCGCCTCTTTACCATTAGGGCTAGTTCCAACCCCTCCAAACCAATACTTCATGTTAAAAATATTATTGATTTGCAAGCTTGCTTGAATGCTTTGGCGCTTATATTCCCATAAAGTGCTAGAAATTTGTAAGTTCCATACCCAATACCATGGCATCATACCAGCAGTTCTAGTGGTAATAGCCCCGTTTTTAATGGTAGGTGCGTATTGAATATAATCTCTTGTATTTAACACATCAGTATAAGCTCGGCTATAAAAAAAGCTACTTAAACCAATAGTTGTCTTGCCATAAGTATAGCTTGCGTCTAAAACGAATTGATGAGGGCTTACAAAAGGCAGTTTTTTACCAAAAATATCCTTTTTAGCTCCCTTAGGGTCAGCAGGATTGGTTACCATAGTGTGGCTTGTGATATTAGCGTCAATATAAGTATAAGCCGCATGGAAACTTAACCCCCTAATAGGATTATAATATAGCTCTAGTTCCACACCTTGACTTCTTGCATTAACCGGTTCTTTATTATCCCCATAGCGCCCCGTAAAATAATGGTTCGCAAAAATCACAAAATAATTGGCATTAAAACTCGCTTTGTCATTAAGATAGTAGCGAGCACCCCCCTCCATAACATTAAAGATTTGAAAATAATCCGTGCTTGTGCCTACAAATCCTCCTACATTGCTATATTGTGGTGGAATATAACTTCTTTGATAATTGAAATAAAATAAAAGTTCTTTAAGGGGTCTGTATCCAACATTAACAGCAGGATTCCATTGGTTATAATGCTCTTTAATCGTTTTAGGCACTTGATTGGTTTTAAAAGGGGCAACATCTTTTTTCTTATAGTTTAAAAAGGTATATCTTATTCCGGGAGTAATCGTAAGCATGCCGTTATTGATATTGATTTCATCGCTAAGATACACCGAAGTATAATTATTGAAGTTATTAACTGAATTTCCCTTATCAAAGCCTCCACTAGGCTCGCTAGGGTTTTTTCTTGTAGTGGAACGGCGATATAAATCCTCCGTCATAAAGCGCATGCCCACTTTAAAAGTTTGCTTAACCTTGTTGGTATTGACCACTAGATTAAGTTTTGGCTCAAACGCATTCACTACAAAGCGCCGTATATTGTCATAATATTCCCAACAAGGACTATTGGTATCGCTATAAGAATATGCACCACAATTTGGATTATTTGTGTTATTTGGTGTAGTGCCTATACCCTTAAAAGGTAAAACTTGATTTTGACTTTTCATATACACGCTTTTATATTGGTTAGAAAAGCCAAAATCTCTTGACATATCATGCGTATAATAAGTAAAGTTAAAATCTCCCCCTATCTTATCTAAGTCGCCAAAATAATTTTGATACACAACCCCAAATCGTTTAGCTCGCCCTCCATCTTGATTATCAGGCCTATTATTTGTAAAACGATTTTCCTCATAATCTTGTGCGCTCAAAGTTCCCGGATGATAAGAGTTGTATTTATAATATTGGTAATAGGCTTTTATAGAATTGCTATGATTGATTTTATAAATCGCATCAAGCATGTAGTTTTGCACCCCTGTAGGGCTATTTTGCCTAAAGCCTTGCCCATTAATCCAATTAGCTTGTGCGCTAATTCCTACATGCTTGCCTAGCATTCCTGCAGTTCTTACATAAGTGTTATAAAGCATTTGATTGCCTAAAGTTTGGGCTAAGGGCTTACCCTTTTCACTAGGATCAACAAAACCTCCATTAGAAGAGCGCCCCCAAAAAGTAATGCGCTCAGCTGCTTGATTTTCCCACTCTTTTGGAATTTCTTTAGTAATGATATTTATCACACCCCCAAAAGTGTTAGGCCCATATTGAACGCTTGTGCCGCCTTTAATCACATCAATTCTATCCACTGATTGAAAGGTTACAGGAAAGATAGCTAGTTCAATATTAGAATACGGCGCACCATAAATAGGGATTCCATTAACTAAAATCATGCCCGTATTGCTATGCCCGTTACCTCCCCCACCAAAACCTCTTACTGAGATTTTAGGTAACACTCCTGTTCCTGTAGCATCTCTAATTTGAAGTCCCGGCACATTTTGCAAAGCACTCTCAATATTTAAATTACCGGTTTTTTTAAGTTGCTTATTAGAAATTACGGTGCGAGAGCTTGTGGAATTACGCACCTCCTCGCTTTGCCATGAATTAGGCGCTACGCTACTATATTTTTGCTCAGTTGCTGTAACTTTTTGTAAAACATGGTGTTTGACTTTTGCTTGAATTGCAGGAGTAATGATAGAAACCATTCCTAAAGGTATCAAAAAAGGAGCTTTTTTTCTCATAGATAAATACATTATAATAACCTTTCATTAACAAATTGTTAGATAACCATATTATAAAAATAATTATTATAATTAGCTTAATACTATTAGCTCTAACAGATGCCAACAAACTCAGATTGATTTTTGAAACGATTTTGAAGTGTTGTTAAAAAATTTATCATAATATAAAGCATATTCATGGTATAATCACAATTGATATATAAAAAAACTTTATTACATCTTATTACATACTTTATTGTTTAATTTATATTTAAATTTTTATTTAATACTTAAATAGATAAATCTTTAAAATTTTAAAAAGCCATTTCTAACCCCATTTAACTTTGGAAAAATTTCAAGAAATGCAAAAGGAAGTGATGATGAAAAATATCTCTGTGTTAATCTTATGCTTATTTTTAACCCTTACGCAACATCTCTGTGCTGAAGATGATGGCTTTTTTATCAATGTGGGGTATCAAATTGGCGAGGCGGAGCAAAACACTCAAAATAGTGGTGCGATACAAAAGCTTAATAACAGATTTTTAGATTTACAAAACACTTTAGTGCGCTTTAACGCCTTAAACACTCAAGTTGCCAATGGCTCTAGCAATGAAGTGATTCAAAAGGCTATTGACAGCCTTCTATCTTTTAACGAGAGTAACAGCGATTACAAAAGCAAATCTTCTATATGGAATTTGGTAGAAAACGCTCGATTTAACTCCCTTCTCAATATTATAGGTAGCTATGCTTATTGTATGGATGGAATTGTTGGCAATAAAAACACTAATGGAAATTGTTCAGTCTCTATAGCCAAGATTGAATCTAATCAGCCACTATCACCTTTCAACGAACAAATATATTATCTCCATGACAATACTGAAATTCCATCTCAAAAAATGGCTAATGAAGTTGCCCATGCCTATCTTACCATCCATCGCCCTCCTACTCCTACTCCTACATATCTATCATCTCTATCATCTTGGTTAGACCAAGTTCAAGCATTAGAGCATCTTATTGTTAGCAATGGAGCTTGGACAATGGATGCAAATAACGATTCGCAGAGCGCTTGCATAACTTATGATGTCTGGGAAGGGCCTACATGCAATAGTGCTTGGGGGCATGATGTTCCCAAACAAGAGAGAGTTTTAATAGATACTACTTCTGATTTTCAAACTTTTAAAACAATGATTGATAATACTAAGCAATACTTAGAGATAAGTCAAGAGCTCAACACCCTTGCAGACACATTACAAAAAGACCGAGCCCACCTTTCGCAAGCAAACATAGCAGAGTTTGCGCAAGCCATCAAGAAAGAACACCAACTTCTTATGCTTGCAAAATTTATACCATTCCAAAACTCTGAATGGAATGATGATTACAGCAATTATGAAACCGCTACAAAAAACATCATCAACTACTATGTGGCTCAAAATGCCCATGATGCACAAGTTGCTGTAGATATATTAAACTTAGACAACAATAAAAACGCATTAAACCATTTTTTGAATCTCGCTAACTCTCAAGGCTTAGCCCTATCTCATAACAAGCTCAACCTCAATGATATCGCCACCAAAACACCCAACTACGATTCTCCCGGATACACCTACGCTATCAATGCTAACAAGCAAATGGCACTCACTAACGCTATCAATGCGATGAGTGCGAACCCCTTTAGACATCTTGGCTTGATTAAATCTCGTATCAACAATGGGGCGATGAATGGCTTTGGAGTCATGCTAGGCTATAAGCAATTTTTTGGGAAGAAAAAATGGTTTGGTGCGAGATACTATGGGTTCTTTGACTATAACTATGCGTATATTAAGAGCGGATTTTTTAATTCTGCCTCAAATGTGCTGACCTATGGGTTTGGCACAGACTTGCTCTTTAACTTCATTAACGATAAAAAAGTCAATAGAGCTAAAAGCAAGCTTTCTTTTGGTGTCTTTACGGGCATTCAACTAGCCGGAACTTCTTGGCTTAATAATAATTATGCAATACTAGAGAATCATCCTGTCTTTAATGGCCAACCACCCCTTATAAAACACATGTCAATCCCTCCAATTTCCAATTCTTGTTCAACCTTGGGCTAAGGCTCAATCTAGCAGAGAATGCAAAGATTGCGCATGTGTATCAACATGGCTTTGAGCTAGGGGTTAAAATCCCTACTATTAACACCAACTACTATAATTTTATGGGGGCTAAACTAGAATACAGAAGACTCTATAGCGTGTTTGCTAATTATGTGTTTGCTTATTAAAGTAAGCGTTCTTTAAGAGAGTTTTTTAAAAGCTCTCTTAATTTGGTTTTTAAAAGCTCTTGCTTTGGTTCTTAAGTGTGTTCAATCATAAGATTTTAAGCAAGATTTTTTTCAAAGGCTGTTTGATTTGCTTTGGTTTTTAAAATCTTACTTTAGTTTTTTTAAAAGTTCTTATCTTGGCTTTTAAAAGTGTGTTTAATTACAAGCAATGATATTAGAAAGATGAAATCTTTTATCGCTAACTCGCTTTGGGTTTTTAACAGCTCTTGCCTTAATTTTTAAGGGTGTTTAAACATAAGATTTTTAAACAAATTTTTTTAAAAGTGTTTTCAAATATAAGTTTTTAAGCAAGTGTTTTTTCAAAGGCTGTTTGACTTGTTTTTAGTTTTAAAGCTCTTGCTTTGATTTTTTAAAAATGCGTTTAATCACAAGCAGTTACACTAGAAAGATGAAATCTTTTAGCGTCAATTTTCGCCTTTAAAAACACTCGTTTAAATTGCCTAGAGCGCTTAAGCTTGGCTTACTCAAGCTTGCTAGTGTCTCTCATATGCGTTGACTTAATAGAATGATTTCTAATGTTATAGCTTGTTGGCTAGGTGTCTTTTGCTTTAAATGATTTTTAAACTATAATCCACCCCCTTAGATTCCTAACAATCTTTTTAAAAACCTTTATTTCTATGCATGCCTTTTTAAGATTAGTTTTGTTGTATGTATTATTATGTATATTGTTCTATGTATGTTATTATGATTTTATTGCGTATCGCTTGCTCTCTATTTATGGCTTGGTTTATTTTATAATGATTTATTACATATTTTATTATTTTATAATATTTGTTGTATATATTTATGGATTATTTTGCATTTTTGTTGTATTTTAGTTATAACTTATTTCTTAGCTTGCTCTCTACATTTATTAGGATAAACCGAAAACACCAATAAAATCACGCCCACTAACTCTCATTAACTCTGCTTGTCGTGTTAAAATGGTTGGCTGTATTTGTTATGTATTTATATTAAATAATATTTTTTAATTTATATGGGTGTGTATTTTTATTGCATATCATTTATTTGTTGTTATTTATTATGTTCAATTTATCATCTTTTATATATTATAAAATGTCAAAAGAAAGAACACATAGAAATTGTATCGCCTTAAAAATACGCACACTCATTAGCCTTAAAGCTAGTATTAAAATCTCTTTGAACCAAGAGAATATAAAAATACTTTTTTAAGATATATAAGTAGCAACTACCACTGCTATGGCAAACCCATTATCATGGCTAATGCTTGCGCTTAAATTTTGGATTTTAAAATAATTCATTTTTTCTTTAGAAAGTGTGATTAAGGGGGCATTTCTAGGGCTTTTAGAAATATGAATATCTAAAAAGCCTAATTCCTTAGAGATTCCTACACCTAATGCCTTAGAACAAGCTTCTTTTAATGCCCAAAAGCCTGCAATTGTAGGCAGTTTATTATTGCAAAGCACAATTTCTTCTGGGTTTAAAAAACGCTCTAAAAACTTCCTTTCAAAGCGTTTTAAACTCTTCTCTATCCTTGCGATAGAGACAATATCCACACCTACCACTTAATTACTGAATAACAAAATCCGTAAAAAACACATTCTTAATAAAGCCATCAATTAAAAACGAATTTAAATGGCTTTTAATCTCATCTTTAAGCTTGTTTTTTCCTTTATTTGTAACTACCTCTTCCACACTCTTAGAAGATAGGATTTCTATAATCGTATCCTTAATGGCTGTATCTTTAATCTTAATTTCATTAAGCAATTTCTCATTATTAAGCTCTAATGAAATAGAAGTTTTAAGATAGCGCCTGCCATTTTGTGAAACTAGATTCACCACAAAGGGCGCATCAATTGCATACAAAGGGCCAAGCACTAGATATTGCTGAATATTAGAACCCTCTTTGGCATCTTGAGTTTTATTAGCCTTAGGATTAGCACTAGCCTCTTTAGTGGTGCTAGGAGCGTTATTGTCCTTATCTTTTGCCTCTTCTTTATTCCCCATAAGGAGCATTACAATCACGCCCACCAATAAAAGCATGACCACCACACTTCCAATTACCACAAATAAAAGCGCCTTACTTTTTTTTGGGGCTTGCTCTGTATTCTCTTGAGCTTCCTCTGCCATGCCTATCCTTTGTTTTAATTATTGGAAATAACTCAAAGTGGTTTTTCCAAACTTTTTTTGCTTGATTATAGCTAAAGTTACTAGATTTTTAGGTATTTTATACACACTCTCATGCTCAAACACCACTAAAAGATTGGTTCTATTAGAACGATTAAGCAAGGTTTCAAGCGCACAAAAACATTGCTCATAAATCCCCTTAAAACCACTTGTTTCAAAAGGAGGGTCTAAATAAATAATATTCAATCCATTATCTTTTAAGGATAAATTAGGCAAATGTTTGAAGGTGTCATCATAGATTGCATGCGCTCTATTAGAGCATTGCAAACGCTTTTCTACTAAGGCGATATTTTCTAAAATAGTCTTATAAGCGCTCTTGTTTTGTTCAAAAAATAACGCACTTTCTGCCCCCCTACTTAGAGCCTCTAACCCCATAGAGGCACTGCCTCCAAACACTTCTATAAAATGCGCTCCATAAATTTCTGTCTGCAAGGTGTTAAAAAAGGATTCTCGCACAATTGCTTTAGTGGGGCGAGTGCTAGAGGTTGTAGGCAAATTTAAAGACAACCCTTTGCAAGCCCCTCCAATAATTTTGAATTTCTTTACAAGGGGGTTTTGATGATTTGACATAGCTTTTTAGTATACTCCTCTAGTAATTCACGGATTTGGCACTCTTTTTCATTCTCTCTTATGGCAAGCATTGCGACTTGATGAGCCCTTAGGATATTTTTTTGCAATAAGTATCTATAAAATCTTTTAACATCTTCTTCAACACTTTTTTGACTAAAAGGCATTCTTAGATATTTTTCTATAACACAAAGAGGCTTATTGGTGTCTATAAACTTATCTGTCAAAATAAAATCACAATCTTTTAAGCTTGATAGATAATCATTCAAATAAGTCTCTAACGCCTTTTGGCGCAATAACGACTGGCAAGAGATAAAAATTTTCACTTGTAAGCCTCTCATAATTATATTAATTTTTTAAAAAAAGAAATTGTAGCGCCTTAAGCTTAAAACCTACCTAACTCTACCAAAATTTATCTATTTTTTAAATCATAGATTTTCAATATTAGGGATTGTTTTACAGCATTTAAAATACTAAGGGATTAAAGCATTTTTTGCAAACTAATGAAATGTGTCAAATTTAACAAACAATAACAATCTTTTATGCTATACTCTCAAAAGGTTGGAAAGGGAGACAATAATATTCCTTCCTTCTTTACTATCTTGGCATTTTAATAAAAAACTTTTTCATTAAAATGTTCTCCCTTTTCAGCCTTTCTTATTTCTTCAAGTTGATGTCAAAAAGATTAAAATATCCTCAACGAACAACTTTTTTTATTATACAAAAAAAAAAAAACCACTCCTTAAACACAAAGTAAATTAGTTTAATGTTAATTATTAAGATTTTGTAATAAGCTTTAAAATATGTATCAAAATTACACTACACTACCCGCTTTAGCAAACTAACAAATCTAAACCTATCATTTTTGGCTATAATGAATATGACCAACAATTACAAATATAAGGAATATCTTATGAATAAAACTTTAATTAAAATTTCATCTTCACTAGCCTTTCTTTTTAGCGCTCTAAGTGCGGAAAAAAGCGGATTTTTCTTGCAAGGCTCTTATGAGGTTGGACAAGCTTATTACAACAATAAGCTCATTATCAATGGACAAACTGATTTTAATCGCCACCAAAAGCAAACCACTCAAGGCTTTGGCGTGGGTGTGGGATATAACCAACTCTTTGGACAAAGTGGCTGGGCAGGCTTACGCTATTATGGATTTTATGATTGGGCGGAGGTCAATTTTGGCACACAGCATTTTCCCGAAGGACTTCTAAGCAAAAATGGTCTTAACTCCAATATGAATATTAATACTTATGGCGCTGGAATTGATTTATTGTTGAATTTTGTCAATTTGGATAAATTCAGTATGGGATTATTTGCAGGAATGGCTGTAGGAGGCACTACTTGGAGCCCAAAAGCTAAAAATAGGGATATTGTATGGAATAGCGCCCTTAATGAGCAACAAGCTAAAGAGCTTATGAAAGGGGATTATGAAGATAGCGTGGCACTTAAAAACACGGTCTTTCAATGGCTGTTTCACTTTGGCGTGCGCTCTGTAATTTCTCGCTATACAGGCTTGGAATTAGGCTTTAAAATCCCTATGGCTACAACCCCCTACTTGAATATGACAAGTGGGGACGATAGCTACAAAGAGACTTTTAAACGCATGTATTCATTCAATGTTTCTTACTATATTATCTTTTAGGATTATAAAGAAACATAATCCACTTCTTTAGGCTTTTGCTTGCAAGCGATAAGTTGTTTGCAAGCTTTAACCCCCTCAGAAGTGCCAATCATCAAAAGCTTAGCCTCACTTGCAATAATCGTATCTCCATCTGGCATGGGAATATACTTGCCATCTTTTTGAATAATTCCAATGACAAACGCCTTAGTAACATCTCTAAAATGCGCCTCTCTTAGCTTTCTTAACACAAGCCAACTATACTTTGGCACAATAATTTCTTCTAAGTCTAAAAGCGTGTCTTTTTTATAAATAAAACGCTCCAAAATATTTTCCATATCTGGGCGCACCGCCATTGCACTCACTCTTTGAGCCATAAGCTTTGTAGGTGAGACTACCATATTAGCGCCTAGCTTTTTTAACTTTTCTAAACCCTCATCGCTATGAGCGCTTGCAATAATATAATAAGGCTTGCGGTTTAACTCCTTTTCAAACAAACGCACACTCACCATTAAGGCAACATTTACGGGCAAAATTTTAGAAAATGCTACCACCCCCTTAGCGCTACTTAAGTGGGTTTTTAACATTGCTAAATTGGTATGTGGGTCGCCTACAATATAATAAGGGTATTTATGCTTAATCGCCTCTTCTTCAAAATTAGGGTCATTATCTACCACTACAAAAGGAATTTGAGCGGAGCGAAATTGCTTGCTTAATTCAATGGTGTATTCATTATGATAACAAATGACATAATGGTCTTTAAGTCGTGCGATTTTATAAACCATGCCTTTCTCCTTAATTAATCTTGTCAATGTGCCTTTATTCACCACGCTAATTAAAATCGCTACACTAAAAGCAATAATTCCTGCCCCACAAAACATTAAAATAGAAGTTAAGAAAATACTTACAGGACCAAACTTATTTTCGTTTAATGCGCCAAAGCCTGTTGCAGTCATAGTATAAGTGGTTTGAAAAAATGCTTGCATAAGCGTGTAGTCTTCTAGGGCATAATAACCCAAAGTCCCTAAAAGCACGAATATTTGGATTATTACTAATGGGAGTCTAAAAACCTTAAATTGTTCATAGATTTCTGAATTGAGATTAATCTCAGGCTTGTTTTGTTTGCGCTTTTTAGCCCTTAGAGACCTTATTTTTTTAAACAAAACAAACTCCTAAGTCAAACCAAGCTTGGATACTAGACCTAACAAAAAAGCTTGTTGGTTAAAAATTTTCTCTTTAATCTCTAAGCTGTAGTGCTTAAGGTCATACCCAAGTGTCTCAAAATAAACATGCACACCAAAATTCAAGAAAACCCACTTAAAAATCAATGTCATGTTGGAAGTGTCAAATTCTAGCCTCATTCTTAAGTTAAAATTAGGGGCTAGAAAGAGAGCTTAAGCCCCCTTACGCATAGTTCTTAGCGTAGAAGCAGCCACTCTAATGCGTCTTGTTGTGCCATCATCTAGCTGAACTCTAATAGAGCGTAAGTTAGGGAGTAAGCGACGCTTATTTTTGTTGTTTGCATGACTTACATGATTGCCTACCATAGGACCTTTAGCACTTAATGCACATCTTCTTGCCATAATCTTATCCTTATCTTTAGAAAAATGAATTTAACATTATACTTCATTTAACTTTAAAAATCGCTAATATTCAAAATTTTGCACTCTTTGAGAGATACCCCTTTTAATAGGAGGCACTCAACAAAGTTTTACTTAATCTAATATGGATTATTTATTTTTGAGAGGCTTCAAAAGATTTCTTAACCTTATCAATCGCATCCCTATATTTAGAAATATTTTCTTCTGTAAGCTCTACAACGACTTTTTTCATCACTTCTGCATAAATTCTATTAAGAATTTTATGAATTGCATCTTCTTTATTCTTATCTAAACCATTATGCTCAATCCTATTGGTAGCGCCATAATCAGTATATTGATAGGAAAAAGTATGCGTAATAGCCCTAAAAGTTCCTACCTCTACCCCAAAATCATGGATAACTCTTCCGCTTTCTGGCTCATAGAAATTAAACCATACAGAGCCTGAGCTTTGGTCTACTAGAGTATCTAAATTGGGTTTTGTAGGGTCATTAAGATTCATTTTTAAATCTTCTAAAATTCCTACCCAACCTTTTAAATCCAACACTGAAAAAACTTCTTTTCTCTCTTGTGCGTTCAAGGCATTTTTACCTTTAAAGCGTAAAACCTTGTAACCTCGTTTCTCAAAAATGCTTTGAATTTGATTAGCTAAAGCATCTTGAAATTTATCAATATAGGATTTCAAGTTATCACTCACTTGAATATGGGGTGCTAAAATGGCTACAGAGCGATTCTTTGCTTGGGCTTGAAGAATATGCACCGGATAATTAAAGTTTAAAGGCGTGATATGCTCCGCACTTGTTTGCATTTGTTCATGCTTATGATGCTCAATAGTAGCCTTTTTTGCCTCTTTTGACTCTGCTTTTTTAGTGCTATTGCTCTCATCAAGCGCACAACTAACCAACACACTTGAAAGCCCTACAGCTATCAATATCCTTAGAATACTTTTAAGATTCTTAGACATAAATGAACTTCCCATTTTATAATACTCCAAGACTAAAATAACGATATATAAATCTCATTATACTATTAAAACTGCAAACTTAAGTAAACCATTTTGTGTTAAAATAACAACGAATTGCAACAAATATGCTCGTTTGTTTCAAGCAATCATACTGCAGTATTCAACAATATTTGTTATTGATGATAATATTAAGGAATTTCATGCTCTACTACTTGTATAGCTATTTTAATATCAATCTTTTTCAATACCTAACCTTTAGAGCTGGGCTAGGGTTTTTTATTAGCTTTTTTCTAACGCTTTTTTTAATGCCTAAATTTATTTTATGGGCGAAAGCCAAAAAAGCTAATCAACCGATTTCTAGCTATGTTCCAAGCCACAAAAACAAAAGAGACACTCCTACGATGGGGGGCAT
The DNA here is from genome assembly GCF_000259255.1 of Helicobacter cetorum MIT 00-7128. Classification (NCBI taxonomy): domain Bacteria; kingdom Pseudomonadati; phylum Campylobacterota; class Epsilonproteobacteria; order Campylobacterales; family Helicobacteraceae; genus Helicobacter; species Helicobacter cetorum. The sequence continues at coordinate 828,799 of NC_017737.1, read as the reverse complement.
TGTTTTTATCTTTGCCACGATAATTGCAAGCTTATTGTGTGCGTCTTTGGATAATCTTTATGTTTTATTAGGGATAGTTGTGCTAGTGGGCTTTAGCTTTGTAGGTTTTAGAGATGATTACACCAAAATTAGTCAAAAAAGTAATGCCGGAATGAGTGCGAAAACAAAATTTAGTATGCTTTTTATCATTTCAGTTTTTGTATCTGTTCTTTTGAGTTTCAAAGGGCTAGATACTTCTTTGTATTTGCCTTTTTTGAAAAACCCTTTGTTTGAAATGCCTATAATCTTAGCCATTAGTTTTTGGGTGTTAGTTTTTTTATCTACAAGTAATGCCGTGAATTTAACCGACGGACTAGATGGTCTAGCCACTGTGCCTAGCATTTTTACTCTACTTAGTCTTTCAGTCTTTGTGTATGTAGCTGGGAATGCTGAATTTTCTAAATACTTGCTCTATCCAAAAGTTGTAGATGCGGGAGAATTGTTTGTAGTCTCTTTAGCTCTCATAGGCTCACTTTTTGGCTTTTTATGGTATAACTGCAACCCTGCAAGCGTGTTTATGGGCGATAGCGGAAGCTTAGCCTTAGGAGGGTTTATTGCTTATAGTGCTATTGTTTCGCACAATGAAATTTTGCTTGTTTTAATGGGGTCTATTTTTGTTGTAGAAACCTTGTCCGTAATTTTACAAGTAGGAAGTTATAAAACTCGTAAAAAACGCCTTTTTTTAATGGCACCCATTCATCATCATTTTGAGCAAAAAGGTTGGGCAGAAAATAAAGTGATTGTGCGTTTTTGGATAATTTCTATGTTAAGTAATTTAATCGCTCTTTTAAGCTTGAAGGTGCGCTAAAAAATGAAAATTTCACTTTTTGGGCATGCAAAAACCACTCTAGCCCTAGCAAGATTTTTTAAAGAGCAACATCACAAAGTGCAATTCTTTGATGACAAATTCACTTCATCTTGCATAGATAATGAAAATTTTCTTTGCTATCCTAGTAGTGAATTTAATCCTAATCATTCAGAACTAGAGATAGTGAGTCCGGGAATTAGCTTTACGCATGCTTTAGTTAAAAAAGCTAAGCATTTAGTGAGCGAATATGATTATATCTATAGCTTGTTTAATCATCATTTTACCCCAACAACCATAAGTATTAGCGGCACGAATGGTAAGACCACAACTACTGAAATGCTCACCATGCTTTTAGAAGATTTTAGAGCAATGAGCGGGGGAAATATCGGAGTGCCTTTAATGGAGCTTTTTAAACAACAAGCGCCTTTATGGGTTTTAGAAACAAGCTCTTTTTCTCTGCATTACACTAACAAGGCTTACCCTTTAATTTATTTGCTTATCAATGTAGAGTCAGACCATTTAACTTGGCATCAAAATTTTGAAAATTACTTGAATGCTAAACTCAAGCCTTTAACCCTTATGCCTAAAACTTCACTCGCTATACTTCCTTCAAAATTTAAAGAACAAACAATCGTCCAAAAATCACAAGCTCAAAAAATCTTTTTTGATAAGAGCAAAGATATTTTAGAAAATTTAGAAATTCCTTTTAATGCCTTGCCTTTTAAAGGGGCATTTTTATTAGACGCTTCTTTAGCTCTTCTAGCCTATCAACAATTTTTAAAAATAAACAACTTCAAATGGCAAGACTATAAAGAAAACGCCCTTAAAAGATTAAGCACTTTTAAAATCGGACTGCATAAAATGGAAGAATTTAGAGACAAAAAGGAGCGTTTGTGGGTAGATGATAGCAAGGCTACCAATATTGATGCGACTTTACAAGCTCTGCAAACCTTTAAAAACCAAAAAATTCATTTGATTGTAGGGGGTGATACTAAGGGCGTTGATTTAACCCCCCTTTTTGAAAAACTTCAACATTATGAAGTGAGTCTTTATGCCATAGGCTCAAGCACAGAGATTATTCAATCCTTAGCACTAAAATTTAATATCGCTTGTAAAGCTTGTTTTGAGCTAGAAAAAGCGGTGCAAGAAATTAAAAGCGTTTTAAAAATGAATGAAGTTGGCTTACTCTCGCCTAGTAGTGCGAGTTTAGACCAATTTTCTTCCTATAAAGAAAGGGGCGAAAAATTTAAAAAGTATGTCTTAGAAGACTAAAGCACTTGAATAACATACTTTTCATTAGAAATTTTTTGAAAAATTTCATCTCGCTCTAGTTCGCTTGAAACTTCAATGGATACATTAAAGCTATAGAATTTACCTGTCTTAGAAGTGTTTTTTAGCTCTAATTTGAAAGGGCGTTGATAAGTTTCTATGAGTTTTTGTAACCAACTCTCATCATTAGTGTTCATAATGACTCTATAATCCCAAAGGCATGGATAATCAATCTTTGGCTTATTGTTTTCTGTATTATCTAAGCTCATCTAAAAATTCCTTAAATGTTATAGGTATAGGTATGGGGTTATGTTTAATGCGATGCACAAATCCCAATTTAATCTCTAAAGCAAAAATTTTAAAAGGCTCTAATTCTTTCAAATCACTACTACACACGCAATAAATCTCTTGAAAAAGCACCACAGAGACCTTTTTAAGCTCTTTAACTTGAGTTTTTATTTCTAAAACTTGCCCCAAACTTGCTGGGGTAAAAAAATCCGCTTTTAAAGAGCGAATCACAAAAAACCCCTCGCTATTTTCTGGCGCTAACGCTCTTTTAAAAAATTCTTCACTCCTTGCTCGTTCGCAATACTTCAAGTAATTCGCATGATAAACTACGCCTTGAGCATCAGTGTCTTCATAATATACCCTACAACGCATTAATCCCTTTCTATTCTATATGACCTAACCAACCTAAATTTACTCAAAAAAGAGTGCGCCAAATTATACAATACTCAGTTAAATGTAGTATAATTAGGGCATTTTTGTTAGATTTATCCCTTTAATTTAAGTAGATTTTTTAAGTAGATTTACTTGCCATTCGCTTAGGATTTTTTAAAAACTAACAACAAAAACAACAACACATTTAACATAATGTTAGAAATCTAGGGAGTTAGCAAGATATAAAATGGGTGGTCATTTTTCAAAAATAGGATTTGTTTTGGCAGCTTTAGGGAGTGCGATAGGTTTGGGACATATTTGGCGCTTTCCCTATGTGGCAGGAGTGAGTGGCGGAGGCGCTTTTGTGCTTTTGTTCTTATTCTTATCTTTAAGCATTGGTGCGGTCATGTTTATTGCAGAAATGCTCCTAGGTCAAAGCACGCAAAAAAACCCCACAGAAGCTTTTAAAGAGCTAGACCCAAGTCCTAAAAAGCGTTGGAAGTATGCGGGCTTATTACTTATCTCTGGCCCATTGGTGCTAACTTTTTATGGCACTATTTTGGGTTGGGTTTTCTATTATTTGGTGGATATTAGCTTTAATCTACCTACAAACATTCAAGAATCTGAGCAGATTTTCAACAACACTTTGCAATCTCTAAATTTGCAAATCATAGGGCTATTTAGCGTATTAGGCTTAACCGGTTTGATTGTATCTAGGGGGATTAAAGAGGGTATTGAAAAGCTTAATTTAGTTTTAATGCCCCTACTTTTTGCAACCTTTTTTGGCTTACTCTTTTATGCGATGACTTTAGATTCTTTTTCTAAAGCCTTTCATTTTATGTTTGATTTCAAGCCACACGATTTGACCCCTCAAGTCTTTACTTCTTCTTTGGGACAAGTTTTCTTTTCATTAAGTATTGGGCTAGGGATTAATATTGCTTATGCTGCCTCAACTGAAAAAACTCAAGACTTGCTTAAAAGCACGCTTTGGGTCGTTATTTCTGGAATTGTTATTTCGCTTGTTGCAGGGCTTATGATTTTTACTTTCGTTTTTGAACATGGGGCTAATATTTCTCAAGGCACAGGGCTAATATTCACTTCTTTACCGGTAGTTTTTGGCAAAATGGGAACTATTGGCATTGTGGTTTCTGTGCTTTTTTTACTAGCTCTTGCCTTTGCTGGAATAACTTCTACGGTGGCGTTATTAGAACCAAGTGTTATGTATTTTACTGATAAATATCAGTGCAAACGCTCTTTGGCTACTTGGGGTGTAATCGCTCTGATTTTTATTGTGGGTGTAGTTTTGATTTTCTCACTACATAATGACTACAAAGAGTCCTTGAGTTTTTTTGGAAAAAATCTCTTTGATTGGCTAGATTTCATCTCAAGCACTATCATTATGCCATTAGGCGGGGTTGCGTCATTTATTTTTATAGGCTGGGTTTTAAGCAAAGAAAAAGTGCGCTCTTTTAGTGCGCATTTTTTAAGCCCTAAACTCTTTGAGGCTTGGTATTTTCTACTCAAATATGTTACGCCCCTAATCGTGCTTTCTATTTGGGCAAGCAAATTATCTTAAGACTATTATAAATCGCTATGGGAAAATTCTCTAAACTAGGCTTTATTTTGGCTACTTTAGGTAGCTCTATAGGACTAGGGCATATTTGGCGCTTTCCCTATATGGTTGGCACTAATGGAGGGAGTGCGTTTGTGCTTTTATACTTAGTGCTAACTCTAAGTCTAGGCATTGCTATGCTTTTAGTGGATATGGTTATTGGAAGTTTAGGTAAAAAAGATGTGGTTTCTAATTATGAAACTTTAGATTTAAAGCACAAAAAATACTATAAATTCACTTCTATTTTTCTCTTAGGTGGCCCGCTCATCTTATCCTTTTATGCGGTGGTGTTAGGTTGGGTACTTTATTATCTCTTTGTGGTTACTTTTGACTTACCCAAAGATTTAGAACAAGCCAAAGCACAATTTAATCTGCTCCAAAACAATAATTTAACTTGGCAAATTATTGGCTTTAGTGCGTGCTTATTCCCTACAATATGGTTTGTTTCTAAAGGCATAAAAGAAGGGATTGAAAAATTAAGCATGGTGCTTATGCCTTTATTGTTTATTATTTTTATAGGGCTTTTAATCTATGCGATAACTTTAGAAAGCTTACCCAAAGCTATTCATTATTTATTTAGTTTTGATTTTCAAAAAATTGATTTTAAGGTGTTTATGGACGCTTTAGGACAAATGTTCTTTTCTTTGAGTTTAGGGGTAGGCACTATTATTACCTATTCCGCTTTCACACCTGAAAAAGAAAATTTACTTAAAAGCTCGCTTTATATTATCTTGCCCGGTATTTTAATCTCTTTAATTGCTGGAGTAATGATTTTTACTTTTGTATTTGAACATCATGTAGATGTAGCTCAAGGGCCGGGTCTAGTTTTTGTATCTTTACCTTTGATTTTTTCTGAAATGGGAATGAGCGGACAGATTATTTCGCTTTTTTTCTTTCTAGCTCTTGCTTTTGCTGGGATTACTTCCACCGTATCGCTTTTAGAACCTTTAGTGCTTTATCTCATCAATCGCTTTAATTTTTCACGCACCAAAGCCTCATTAGTATTAGGCATGGTAGTATATCTTTTAGGCGTCTTAGTCATTTTCTCTATAGATGAGCGCTATGCTAAATCTTTGAGTTTTGCTAATAAAAATGTCTTTGCTTGGATAGATTTTTTAACCTCTTCTTTTTTAATGCCATTAGGAGGATTATTTTCTGTCTTGTTTGTTGGTTGGCTTTTAAATAAAAGTAAGTCCTTGCAAGCAACCAAGCACTTTCTTAATAAAACTTTGTTTGAAATATGGCATTTTAGCGTGCGCTTTATCGCACCTATTGTAATTTTGGCAATTTTTTTATTGCAATTTAAATAAGGACTTGTAATGCGCATAAAATTTTTATGTTTTTTTCTCATAGCTTGCCAATTACAAGGCAAAAAATCTGATTTAGACTATGATTATTATTTACGCAAACAAGATTTACATCTTATTAGAACTAAAAATAATTTAGACAACGCTTGGTATCTTGCCCCAAAAGAAACTCCTAAAGAAAAATCTTGGGCAAGATTTGCTAAAAGGTATTTAGAACTTATTGATTATCAAGGCACTTATTTTTTACCCATTTATCATAGCTTTACCCCCATTTATGAATGGTATCACCCCAATATCAACCCCTATCAAAGGAACGATTTTAAATTCCAAATTAGTTTTAAAATGCCCGTTTTCAAACATCTTCTTTGGACTAAAGGCACATTGTTTTTAGCCTACACCCAAACCAATTGGTTTCAAATCTATAATGACCCACAATCTGCTCCTATGCGTATGGTTAATTATATGCCAGAGCTCATCTATGTCTATCCTATCAACTTTGAACCTTTTGGAGGTAAAATTGGGAATTTTGCTGAGCTATGGATAGGTTGGCAACATATCTCTAATGGCGTAGGCGGGGCTGCATGCTATCAACCCTTTAGCCAAGGAAAGCCAGAAAACCAATTTCCCGGACAGCCTGTTGAAGTCAAAGATTATAACGGACAAAAAAATGTGCGTTGGGGGGGATGCCGTTCTGTGAGTGCAGGTCAGCGCCCGGTATTTCGCTTAGTATGGAAAAAGGGAGGGCTAAAAATTATGGTTGCCTATTGGCCTTATATCCCATATAATCAATCTAATCCTAATTTAATTGATTATATGGGTTATGGCAACGCTAAAATTGATTATCGGCGTGGACGCCATCATTTTGAATTGCAACTTTATGATATTTTTACACAATATTGGCGCTATAAGCGTTGGCATGGAGCGTTTCGCTTGGGCTATACCTATCGCATTAATCCTTATGTGGGGATTTATGCGCAGTGGTTTAATGGTTATGGTGATGGACTCTATGAATATGATGTCTATTCTAATCGCCTAGGCATAGGAATACGCCTAAACCCCTAACAAAGCCCTTTTATGCTATAATATAAGATAAAATTTTCAAGGAAGACACTTATTATGAAAATCAGTGCCAATAAAAACGATTTAGAAATTGCATTACGCTCATTGCAAGCCTTTTTGGATAAAAAAGATGCCTCTTCTATCACTTCTCATATTCATTTAGAAGCTATCAATGACCAACTCTTTTTAAAAGCAAGCGATTCGGATATGGGACTAAAAAGCCATATCTTAGTGCAATCTGTAGAAGATGAGGGTATGGGGACAATCAATGGGAAGAAATTCTTAGACATTATTTCACGCCTAAAAGACGCCAGCCTTATTTTAGAGACTAAAGAAGATGTTTTAATTATCAAACAAAATAAGAGCTCTTTTAAGCTCCCTATGTTTGATGCGAGTGAGTTTCCTGAATTTCCTAGCATAGAGCCAAAAGTAAGCATGAATATTAGCACACCACTTTTAGTTGATGCATTTAAAAAAATTGCGCCTGTTATTGAGCAAAACAGCCACAAAAAAGAATTAGCCGGTGCTTTAATGCAATTTGACAAAGCTAATCAAACTCTTGCTTTAGTTGGCACTGATACAAGGCGCTTATCCTATACTCAGCTAGAGCAAAACGCTATAGAATCCCAAGAGCAAACTTTTTCTTGCATCTTACCTAAGCGTGCCCTTTTAGAAAGCTTAAAACTTTTTTATGAAGATTTTTCTTTTAAAAGCGATGGTATAGTAGCCATTATTGAAAATAGCACACACACCTTTTTTACTAAACTTATTGATGGCAATTACCCAGACTATCAAAAGATTTTACCTAAAGAATATACTTCTAGCTTTACTTTGGATAAAGAAGAATTTAAAGAAAGCATTAAACTATCAAGTTCTTTAAGCGCTAACATTAAGCTTACTTTAGAATCAAATAGTGTGTTGTTTGAATCCTTAGACTCCGAGCATAGTGAGACCGCCAGCACTTCTATTGAGCTTGAAAATGCCCTAGATTTAGAAAACACTTTCAGTCTTGGCGTGAATGCGAAATTCTTCCTTGAGGCTTTAAACGCACTAGGAACAGCGCATTTTACTTTGCATTGCAACGAATCTAGCGCACCTTTCTTACTCCAAGAACCCCTTGATGAAAAACAAAGTCATTTGAGTGCTAAAATTTCCACTTTAATGATGCCAATCACCCTATAAAGGTTTTTTAATGCAAGAATATCAAAGCCATAGTATTAAGGTTTTAAAAGGCTTAGAGGGGGTTAGAAAGCGCCCCGGAATGTATATTGGCGATACCAATGTAGGCGGATTACACCACATGGTGTATGAAGTCGTGGATAACGCCGTAGATGAAAGCATGGCGGGCTTTTGTAACACTATCAATATTACTTTAACCGATGAAGGTTCATGTATTGTAGAGGATAATGGGCGAGGAATCCCTGTTGATATTCACCCTACTGAAAAAATCCCTGCTTGCACCGTGGTTTTAACAGTTCTGCATGCTGGTGGTAAATTTGATAATGATACCTATAAAGTTTCAGGCGGTTTGCATGGCGTGGGCGTTTCTGTCGTGAATGCTCTAAGCAAACGCTTGGTAATGACCATTAAAAAAGAGGGTCAAATCTATCGCCAAGAGTTTGAAAAGGGAATTCCTATTAGTGAGCTTGAAATCATCGGCAAGACGAGAAGTGCTAAAGAAAGTGGCACTACCATTGAGTTCTTCCCCGATGAAAGTGTCATGGAAGTGATTGAGTTTCAAGCGAGCATTTTGCAAAAACGCTTTAAAGAAATGGCGTATCTTAATGATGGTCTAAAAATTTCTTTTAAAGAAGAAAAAACGCAACTTCAAGAGACTTATTTCTATGAAGATGGCTTGAAACAATTTGTCAAAGATAGCGCTAAAAAAGAGTTGCTTACCCCTATTATTTCATTTAAAAGCATGGACGAAGAAACACACACTTCTATAGAAGTCGCTCTAGCGTATGCTGATGACTATAATGAAAACACCTTGAGCTTTGTGAATAATATTAAAACTTCTGAAGGTGGAACGCATGAGGCGGGCTTTAAAATGGGCTTGTCTAAGGCGATTTTGCAATATATTGACAACAACATTAAAACTAAGGAATCTCGCCCTGTTTCTGAAGATATTAAAGAGGGTTTAGTGGCTATTGTGAGCTTAAAAATGAGTGAGCCTTTATTTGAGGGACAGACTAAGTCAAAGCTTGGTAGCTCGTATGTGCGTCCGTTAGTCTCAAAGCTAGTCTATGATAAAATCCATCAATTTTTAGAAGAAAATCCTAACGAGGCTAAAATCATCGCTAATAAAGCCTTGTTAGCCGCTAAAGCTAGAGAAGCGAGCAAGAAAGCAAGAGAGCTTACAAGGAAAAAAGATAATCTAAGTGTGGGCACCTTGCCCGGAAAATTAGCCGATTGTCAAAGCAAAGACCCCATGGAGAGTGAAATCTTTTTGGTAGAGGGTGATAGTGCGGGCGGAAGTGCGAAACAAGGGCGAGATAGGGTTTTTCAAGCGATTTTACCCTTAAAAGGTAAGATTTTAAATGTAGAAAAAAGCCATTTGTCAAAAATCCTAAAATCCGAAGAAATCAAAAACATGATTACGGCTTTTGGGTGTGGCATTCAAGAGAGTTTTGATTTAGAAAAATTGCGTTATCATAAAATCATTATTATGACTGATGCTGATGTAGATGGAAGCCATATCCAAACTTTGCTGATGACCTTTTTCTATCGTTATTTACGCCCACTGATTGAAAATGGGCATGTTTATATCGCTCAAGCTCCCCTTTATAAATACAAGAAAGGCAAGACAGAAATTTATCTTAAAGATAGCGTAGCTTTAGATTATTTTTTAATTGAGCATGGCATTAATTCTGTGAGTGTTGAAGGGATTGGCAAGAATGATTTGATGAGCTTGTTAAAGGTTGTGCGTCATTATCGCTATGTGCTTTTGGAGTTAGAAAAACGCTACAATTTGCTAGAAGTTTTACGCTTTTTGATTGAAACTAAGGACGCTCTAGCCCTTGATACTAAAATTTTAGAAAAAAGCATTTTAGAAAAATTAGAGAGTTTGAACTACCAAGTTTTACGCTCTTTTGCCACAGAAGAGAGTTTGCATTTGCATGTGCAAACCCCTAAGGGCTTAGTGGAATTTAACATGGACGACAATCTCTTTAAAGAAGTGTTGTTTGAAGAAGCAAGTTATACTTATCAAAAACTTATGGCATATAATTTGGATTTCTTAGAAGATAAGGATATTTTGGCGTTTTTAGAAGAAGTGGAAAATCACGCTAAAAAGGGAGCAAGTATCCAACGCTATAAGGGACTAGGTGAGATGAATCCTAATGATTTATGGGAAACAACTATGCATAAAGAAAATCGTAGTTTGGTAAAACTAAAAATACAAGACTTAGAAAAAACTGATGCGATGTTCTCGCTGTGTATGGGCGATGAAGTAGAGCCTAGAAGAGCCTTTATCCAAGCTCATGCTAAAGATGTGAAACAACTAGATGTTTAAGGAAAATTTATCACAACCCCTAAACATTTAACCAAACAAGAGAGCGTGAATTTTTAAGGCTTTCAAACGCCCCCTTATCTGGTAGATTGTGCTTATAAGCTTTTAAAAAAGCATGTAAATATTAAAAATTACACTCTTTTAGATACCGCTTGTGGCGGTATGGAGTTTTTAAGCCTTAATCATTCTAAAAAAATAGGGGCGGATATTGACCCTAATTGCAATGCCTTAGTATGTAATGCATTAGTTAATCCTAAGAGAGAGAATTATGGCATTAGTGAAAACGAGCCTTTAATTATTGTGGGTAATCCCCCCTATAATGATAAAACTTCTTTCAACAAACAAGATATTAAAAGTAAGAATTTTAATTTTGAAATAGACAACGATTTAAAAGCCCGAGATTTAGGGGTAAGTTTTTTAAAATCTTTTGTGGTTTTAAAACCGGCTTTTATTTGCGTGTTACACCCTTTATCTTATCTCATTAAAGAGACTAATTTTAAGGCATTAAAGCAATTTAAGGATAATTACACACTTTTAGATGCCCTTATTATTTCTTCTAAGCACTTTAGCAACGAGTTTCCTATTGTGATAGCCTTGTATCAACAAGGGCAATATGTTTAAAACCGACCATAATACCACGCTATATTTAAACGATTTTGATTATATAGCAAACGATATTTACCCTAACGCTAAAAAGGTTAGTGAGTGTGTAGGCTATTTTTTCCCTATAGCAAGATTAACGCCTTAAAGCACAACAAAACTTTTTTAAAAGCACCAAGTAAAATGCGGTATGACAGTTAAGATAAATTGATTTATTATCAGTATATCCATCATTTTAAAGAAATCGCCCCTAAAATCCCTTATTATTTTGGCAATTTAGATATTGTAATTGATAATTTTGCTTTTTTAAAGATTAAAGACACTTTCTTGAAAGATAAAAGAGTGCGTTTAGAATATTTTAAAACATTGTTTCAAGGACATAATTGTGAGTTTGATTAAAGTTGATACTACTAAAAAAGTGATTGAAATACCCATTCCTTTAACTTCCATTTCAGGCAAAGTGCGTGTGAAAATTAGGCATGCTTTTAGTGATTATGGTATTTCTACAGCGACTAGAAAAATCCCTTTTAGCTTAAAGCACTATATAGAGTGGCGTAAATCGGTTATGATGTTCCTATTAAGGATAAAGAGAAATTTGAACTCACTACTTTAAAAGACGAAAAATTTCATTTTTTAGGAGCTAATGGCAAAGAAAAACGCTTTATGAATTGAGTGAAATTATTTATTATGCCAAACAATTAAATTTGATTAGCCTAGAAAGTTTAGAAAATACTCTAACATATTTAGAAAAACAAGAACAATTTATAGAAGATTGCTTTATTATCACAAGAGAAAGGTTTGAGAGTGCATAAATTTAATGGTTTAGATTTTGAACTCTCGCATATTTCTTATCCTTTGCTTATTTGCTCTTTTAGCGATAATCAACTAAGCGAAATTGTTATAAGAGAGCAACAATATGGCTCTAAAACTCAAGCGATGCTCTATTATTGCTTTTCTATTTTAGAACTAAAAACTTCCACACAACTACTAGATAGAACGGCTACACTTAAAGAACATGCTATTTTAACCATTAATCAAACCAACGCTTTTATATTCCTAGAAATGCTTAAAATTTTTGGACTATTAAGCCAAGCTCATCATAAAGATTGTTAAATATCTTAAAAATTATCATTAATCCTTAAGTGTCAAGGTTATGCCAAAATAATACCGACTTAACCTAATCAGTATTGATTGGAAAGACTTTATAATAAGAAAAAATTCAAACGACACAAAGAATATCTTTTAAAAAGCTCTTATATTTATTGCAATAAAATATTTCAAGACCACTTTAGCCAAATATCAATTATCAAAACATCTTCATGCACCTAAAAATATCAATTTATCATATTTTTGTCAAAAATTCCCATACAGATGCTTATCTGTTGCCATAACTATACCACCAAATAGAATTACCCAAACCATTTTAATAAGACTATATTTTAAGATAAGCTTTAATAAAATATTTCACGCATAAAAAACTATCTCTAAAAAACTTAAATTACCAATTAAAAACAAAGCGATGAAAAGAAGTTCAAAAAGAATAAGAGCCAAAAAAAGTTTTTTTGCTAAAACCCCAAGCCCTCTTATTAAAAAGTTCCCCCTCCTCTATTAAAAGTTATTTTTTAGCCTTAATTTCTTGTAGTGCCTTACAGCTATCCTTAAAGCCCAGATTGCACCCTTGTTCATAGAAAGTAACTGCCTTAGCAATATCTTTTTCTACGCCCCTACCATTATAATACATCGTTCCTAGATTATGGCAACTGCTCTCATCTTTTAAATGGCAACCCTTAGCATAAAATGGCAATGCGAGTCTATGGTTCTTTTCCACACCTTCACCATTCTCATACATATATCCTAAGCTCGCACAGCTTGAGGCATTTTTCAAATGACAACCTTTTTTAAAGAATACAAATGCTTGATTAAGGTCTTTTGAAATACCCTTACCATCACGATACATATATCCTACTAAATGACAGCCAAACCCATATTTGAGTGTGCATGCTTGCTTACTAAATTCAAAAGCTTGTTTGTAATCTTTTTCAACACCCATACCCTTAAAATACATATACCCTAAGCTAGAACAACTTACAGCACCCTTTAGCTCACAACCCTTTTTATAGTAAGAAATCGCTTTAGGGTAGCTCTTTTCTACGCCCTCGCCATCTTCATACATAGAGGCTAAGCTCGCACAGCTAACACCATTTCTTAGCTCACAACCCTTTTTATAGTAAGAAATCGCTTGAGGGTAGCTCTTTTCTACGCCCTCGCCATCTTCATACATAGAGGCTAAGCTCGCACAGCTAACACCATTTCTTAGCTCACAACCCTTTTTATAGTAAGAAATCGCTTTAGGGTAGCTCTTTTCTACGCCCTCGCCATCTTCATACATAGAGGCTAAGCTCGCACAGCTAACACCATTTCTTAGCTCACAACCCTTAGCATAGAAAGACACAGCTTGCTTATAATGCCCATTCTTTAAGCTCTCATCGCCCTTTTTTAGCAAGTCTGCAGGGGTTATAGCTCCCAAAACACTAGCTCCACCCACTGCCATTAACAACATCAAACTTAATTTTCTCGTTAAATTGCTTATCATTGCGTTCCTCAATATCCTAACTTTAGTTTCAAAATAGATTGAAACTTCAATTTGAATTGCCTATTATAATACAATATCACTTACAATGGCATTAAAAACTAAAAACTTGATACAATAAACTAATAATACCATTTTATCAAAGAACTTGTATAAATCCCCCAATAACTAGGCAATAGATTGCTTAAAAACACCTACTCAAAAACAAAATAAAATAAATCACTCTTAAAAATTATAACTCACTAATGCGGTTACACTTCTTCCGGGAGCTGGCTCTCTGCCCCCCCATGAAGTGCCAATACCTCTAAAATAATATTTCATATTAAAGAGATTATTCACTTGCAAACTTGCTGTGATTTGCTGTCTGCCACTCTCCCATAAGACTTGAGAGACTTGAATATTCCATACCCAATACCATGGCAAAATCCCATAAGTTTGGTTTTCAAAAAGTCCGGCATACTCGCCCTTTTTATGCTCGTGCAAAATAATTGTTTTTTCTTGAACATGGTTTAAAATATCGCTATAACTACGAGAATAAAAATAACTGCTCAAGCCAAAAGTCGTGCCTTTGTAAGTATAGCTGGCATCTAATACGAATTGATTAGGGCTAGTGAAAGGAAGTCTTTTATTCTTAATATCTTGCCCATCATGGTAGCGATTATTCGTGATTCTAGCATCTATATAAGTGTAAGACGCATGGATATTAAGCCCTCTAATAGGCTTGAGATACAATTCTAATTCCACGCCTTGAGAGAGGGCATTTACAGGTCTGCTTGCATAACGCCCCGTATAATAGTTATTGGCATAAATAGCAAAATAATTCGCATTAAAACTTAACAAGTCATTTAAAGCATATCTTGCCCCAGCCTCAAATTCATCAAAGACTTGAAAATAATGCGTGTTCCAACCATTGAGATTATATTGTGGGGGAATGTAAGAGCGCATATAATTAGCATAGATATTAAGCCCTTTAAGAGGTCTGTAAGCGATATTGACAGCAGGATTGATTTGATTAAAATGCGTTTTTTTACTTCCCTTATTTTCTACAAAATGATAGTTTAAAAAGGTGTAGCGAAATCCGGGGGCAACAACCAGCTTATCATTAAAAAATTTCATCTCATCAGAAAGATAAAATGCGGTGTAATTATTCAATAATTTGGTAGGCAAACCCATTTCTTTAGTAACACCCTTAGAGGTTTTAAACCCATGCGTATCATAAGTATCTTCTGTCATAAACCTTAAGCCCATCACTAAATCTTGCTTGATATAGCGTGTGTTATTGATAGAGAGTTTGAGCTTAGGCTCAAAGGCATTCACTACATAACGGCGTGCGTTATTAAGTATCGTGTTAGTGTCTTTAGAATAAATGGGGGCGATATTTGGGTTTAGATTCACACTCATAAAGCTACTTTCTAAAGCATAATCCCTACTCATATCATGCGTAAAATAGCTGAAACTAAACTCCCCATAGACCTTATCGCTATCTCCAAAAGTGTTTTTATACTCTAAGCCATAGCGTTTGGAATTACCTGATAGAGCGTTATTAGGGCGTAAATTTTGGAAACGATTTTCTTTATAGTCTCTAATGGCTAAAGAGCCGGGGTTCTTAGCAAAAGAATTATAATACTGATAATACATTTTTAAAACATTATTACTATTGATTTGATACAAGCCTTCTAGCATGTAGTTTTGCAAATTGGTGGGCGAATTGTCTCTAAAGCCTTGCCCCTTAATCCAATTCGCACTCGCTTGGATACCAAAATGCTTGTTTATCATGCCCCCTGTTCTTAAAAAAGTGTTATAAAGCATGTTGTTAGCCAAGGGGTTTTTAGATTTAGGGTCATAAAATCCGCCATTTTTAGACTTACCCCAAAAGGTAATGCGCTCACTCACTTGATTTTCCCATTTAGTCGGTATGGCCTTAGTGATGAAATTAAACACCCCACCAAAAGTGTTAGGCCCATATTGCACACTCGCCCCACCCTTAATCACATCAATTCTATCAATCATTTGAAAAGTAATAGGAAAGACTGAAAGCTGGATTTTAGAATACGGAGCTGGGGTGATAGGCACGCCATTTTCTAAAAATAAGCCCGCATTAGAATGCCCAGCACCTCCGCCCCCAAACCCACGCAATGAAATACTAGGCATAACCCCAGTGCCTGTATTATTTCTAATCTGCACGCCCGGCACATTTTGCAAAGCCTCTTCAATGCTTTGATTGGCTGTTTTTTTAAGTTGCTTGTTAGAAATAATAGTGCGACTGCCTGTGAAATTTTTCACCCTCTCATCTTCATAGCTATTAGGAAACGCTTTCAAACGATTTTTAGTGGTTTGCACTTTAGAGAGCGTTTTGGTATCCATAGCATTTAATATTAATGGCACACAAATACAAAAAAATACAGCCAAATACTTATACATTCAAAGCCCTAATAAGAGAGATTAAAAACTACAATACAGATAGCGATATTATAAAATAAAAAATATTAAAAAGAGTTAAATTAATTTTTTAATCCACTAGCACCCCCCCATACTAGCTTAAAAGATTAATGCGAGCAACCTTGAGTTTGTGTAGGCTGAATATCCTTATTATCAGCTAATTTTTCATGCTCTACTTTGTCTAAAAAGGCGTTTAAATTTTGTGCCATTTTTTCAAAGATTTTAGCACTCACGCTATTAGGATGAGAGATAATAATCGGTTCGCCCTTATCCCCACCAATACGCACTTTAGGTTCTAGGGGGAGCTCAGCTAAGATTTGTGTGTTATAAGTTTCTAGTAATTCATTCATAGAATTTGAGCCAAAAATCTCGCTCTCTTTGTCACAATGCTCACACACAAATGTTCCCATATTTTCTACAATACCGGCAATAGGAATGTGTAATTTCTTAAACATATCTAAACTTCTTTTAGCGTCATCTAAACTCACAATTTGGGGTGTAGTAACAGTTATTCCTGCACTTAGTGGCACTGCTTGAGCTAAAGTAAGCTGTGCATCGCCTGTGCCTGGGGGCATATCCACTACTAACACATCTAAATCCCCCCAAATAATATCGCTTAGCATTTGCTCAATCGCTCGCATAAGCATAGGTCCTCGCCAAATGAGACTCTGCCCTTCATCATACAAAAGCCCCATACTCATCACAGAAACCCCAAAAGCTTTTAAAGGAATGAGTTTTTTACCGCTTGGGTCAGTAATAACATCAGCGTTTTGTAAGCCCATCATTCTAGGAATATTAGGCCCATAAACATCAGCGTCTAATAACCCCACTTTTTTACCCAAATTCGCTAAAGCAATGCTTAAATTCACGCTCGTTGTGCTTTTACCCACACCGCCCTTACCAGAGCTTACCATAACTACATGCTTAATATTTTTAGCTAGATTTTTGGTAGTGGGCTTTGGGGCTTGTGGTTTAGGTGGGGTTTTAATATCTAAATTCACTTCCTTAACACCGATTTCTTGCACAGCTTTTGAGATATGTTCTCTTAAAATCTCGCTTGTTTCTTCAGAACTTGAAGGAATTTCTACCAAAAGCCCTAATTTATTTTCATGCAAAGTGATGTTTTTAACAAATCCAAAGCTGACAATATCCTTTTCAAAATTAGGATAGATAATCTTTTTTAATGCGTTTAAAATGTCTTCTTGCGTAAGCATTTTACTCCTTAAAATGATAAATAAAGACTTCTTATAGCATAATTTGTTTAACAAAACGCTTTTTAATTTTGCTTTCATTTCTTTTTGGCTGTGTTTTTGGTTTAACAAGATTAATTTTTTAAAAAATTTTTAGTTATAATTTGAGTCTAGGGAAGTTAAATGCCTAAAGAAGGTAGGACTTCTCTAGGCATTTTCTCCCTAAAAAATTTATTTTTTAAAGGAGAAAAAATGAACTACATTGTTATTATAACAATAATTTGCGCAATTTTAGTAACACCTTGTTATTAAAATTGTTGGGGGAGCTAAAACTCCCTCTTAATTATTGTTAATAACGATGTTTTCATTTTCTTAGAAACTCCATTTTTTAAATCTCTAAAAATTGCTTTTGATTGTTTAGTTGGTTGACAAGATTAGTTTTTAAAAAGTTTTTTAGTTATAATTTGAGTCTAGGGAAGCTAATGCCTAAAGAAGGTCGCAACTTCTCTAGGCATTTACTCTCTAATCCAAATTTGGAAAGGAGTAAGTATGAGAACTGCTGTAATTGTAGCATTATTATGCATGATTTTAGTAACTTTTTGTTATTAATTTTCATGGGGGGTGTTAAACCCCCCTACATTACGATGTTTTCATTTTCTTAAGAACTTCATTTTTAAATTTTTAAAAGCTCTTTTATCTTTGATTTATTTAGTTGGTTGACAAACAAGATTAATTTTTTAAAAAATTTTTAGTTATAATTTGAGTCTAGGGAAGTTAAATGCCTAAAGAAGGTAGCAACTTCTCTAGGCGTTTTCTCCCTAAAAATCTTACTTTTTGAAAGGAGAAGACATGAAATACATTGTTATTATAGCAATAATTTGCGCAATTTTAGTAACACCTTGTTATTAAAATTGTTGGGGGAGCTAAAACTCCCTCTTAATTATTGTTAATAACGATGTTTTCATTTTCTTAAAAACTTCATTTTTAAATTTTTAAAAGCTCTTTTATCTTTGATTTATTTAGTTGGTTGACAAGATTAATTTTTTAAAAAATTTTTAGTTATAATTTGAGTCTAGGGAAGTTAATGCCTAAAGAAGGTAACAGCTTCTCTAGGCGTTGGCTCTCTAAATCCAATTTAAGGAGCTAACAATGAAATACATTGTTATTATAGCACTATTGTGTGCAATTTTAGTAACACCTTGTTATTAAAATTGTGGGGAGCTTTTAAACTCCCCTTTAATGCAATGTTTTCATTTTCTTAAAAACTTCATTTTTTTAATTTTTAAAAGCTCTTTAAGCATTCAAGTTAAAAACAACGCTAAAACTAATCTAATAAAAAGATAAAAGAAAAAGTATAAAAAAGTAGCCTTACCTTAAAGGCAAGACTATAAAAAAGCTATAAAAAAGCTATAAAATCAAAAGCCCTTAACATAGTTGAGATAGAACACATAAAGTCTTCTATAACTCACATCTGCGCCCGCACTTTTTAGATACACTTGATTAATGGTAGGAATCTTAATGCCAAATTCAACGCCTTGTTGAGATAACACTCCTTTATTACGATGTTTTCCACCATAGCGCTTAAACTCTGCGAAGTTAGTTCTAATCCCTAGATTAAACAAGAATTGGAAGTTAGCCCCATTAATATCCTTAGCATTACCCCATTCTTCAACAATTTGATTGTGCAACGAGCTAAGCCATGAAGTCCCCGCAAGCTGAATTCCTCCAAAGAATCCAAAATTCACTGCCTTAGTATTATAAGTTCTTCCAAACACATTCCATAAGAAGTCCATTCCAGCTCCATAGACGAGGACATTCGCACTAGATTCTTGATTGCCAATACCCATTTTGCTATAGCCATAATCAAAGAAACCATAATAGCGTAAGCCAAGCTTTCTAGCATTCCCAAAGAAATGCTTGTATCCTAATGACACGCCAAAGCCATTGCTCACGCCATGCTGAGTGCTTTTGCCAGAGACATACTGCCCCAAAACAGGTTGTGAGGCATAGCTAGTAGCCATTTGCTCAGCTTGAGCAATCTTTTGAGCATCTTTTTCTAAGGCTTGTAATAGAGTGCTTGTAATTTGCGTTGATTTTTGCTTACCCAAAAGCTCATCAAGATTTTGATTGAACGCTTGAATGGTGCTAGTATTTTTAGCTAATTCTTGTAAAGTCTCTAGCAAGGTTTCTGGCTTGAGTCCATTTTGCAAAGTTTGCAAGTTATCTTTTAAGGCACTAACAAGACCATTAAAGAGACTGCCTCCCCAATGCAAAGCACTATCAACACCATTAATACCATTTTGTTGGAACGCACCATTTTGTTCAATATAAGTAATCAATAAATCTACTATCGCATTGGTATCGCTCACGCCATTACTAGGAATAGAGTTTAAAACATTGATTAAGCCTCCGGTGCAAGTATTGTCTTTATCGCCATTCAAGCACAAGCCATTTTTAAGGATATAAGCAATGTTGGCAACACTCATATCATTGCCATTATTCCAAGCATTTGCAATATTTTTTACAGGAGGATTATTAGTGTTACTATAAGATTTTTGTTCTTCATAGGTAATATCAGCAGTGCCACTAGAAGTTGTGGTGCTACAATCCACATTAGCGCACCCAAAGACTAACTCCCCCTTAGAAACCGTTATAGGTTCTGTGGGAATACCACTTTTATTGTTATCACTAATCTTAATCTCTACTTGTGCGCTCCCTTTTAGGGTATAGACATCTTGCCCCACTTGTCCACTATATACCAATGGCCCTACATGCACGCTTTGAGTGCCAGAATATTTTTGAGAAGTCATATCCCCACTCTTAAGATTATAGTCTATTGTAATGGTTCCGGTGTAGTCAATGGGTTTGTCATAGCCGGGAATGAGTATGGTGCAACCACTAGATGAATGGCACTGAGAACTTATGGTTCTAAAAGGCTGACTAGTGTTTGCGCTTACTTGTGTTACACTATCACTAGCTTTCCAATCTGTTGCTGTTACTTTAATGGTGTCATAAGTTTGCCCATTCCCCCAAAGCACAGAATCAGCTGGCGTAGTATCATAACTGCCACTTGGGTTATAGCCCATGTTAATGTTATTAAAGAATTGCTCTAAACCTTGTTGCACCCCCTTATTGCCTTTGGCTAACTCTTGTAGTTTAATCGCCTCATTATAGATATTTTGCAAAGGTGTGAGAGACCCACCGCTTTGAGCTTGAGGGGTTGTTTTATCCTCTCCATTTGTAAGATTATTTGCAGGTGTAGGCGTATAAACTCCATTATTCAATGTCCCTAATTTCCCTAAACTCGCATCTTTTAAAATGCTTAGCATTTCTTGGTATTGTGAGGCTTTTATAGAAGAATTTTTCATTTGCTCTAATTCCTTAGAGGGTCCGCCTTGATTCATAGGTAATGCCGCATCTGCAGTTGTCCCTCCAGAAATAGTGCAAGTGCCATTACCATTAGCTTGGTAAGAGCATGTAAAATTACCTGCAAAATTAGTGCCACCCTTATAATCTTTCAAGGTATTATAATAGGTTATATTCCAAAGATTATTTAAGCTACTATTACCATCAAAGCCAGAAGCACTATTGTAAACACTATTAATTTGATTATTTAAATTTTGAATGATACTCCCTAAGACTCCTCCACTTACAGACATATTGCCGTTTTCAGTTTGAGAAAGCCCTAATTCACTATAGAGTTTTTGATAATACGCACTATCATAAATAGGTTGCGCACTAGAACTGTCTAAGCTTGTTGGGGGTGTTTGAGCAATGGTATTAATGAGCTTGTTAAACTGCCCTAAGCCTAGAGCGCATGCGCTTTGGGTTTGAGAAGTTTTAAAGCAACCATACCCTAAAATATCTTGCCCACTCACAGGTGCAACAAACCCCTCTACCTTTTTACCCCCACTTAATTCTGTGCCATTACCCACAAACGCACTCCCACTAATCCCATAGATTTGTTTGCGCCAATTTTCAATATTACTTTGTTGGCTAGCAATATAACTTTGAAGTTGCTGTTGGTAGTTGCTCACTTCTTTCATAGAGTTTTGTAAGGCTTGCTCTATGCTTTTAGTCTCATCTTGCTTGCTAGATACAAGGTTTTGTAATTGGATAAGCTCTTTTCCTAATAGATTGTCGCTAGTAGGATTGCCACTACTATCTGTTGTGATATTTAACACTTTGTTTAATTGACTTTCAAGGCTTTTTAAATTAGCTTGGGAAGTTTGTAATGACTGATACGCTTGAGAAATCAGCTCTGAAAGATTATATGAATTGATGCCTATTTTACCACCCTCAGGTTGAGACAAGGTTTTTAAATCATTGGGCGTGTAGGTCATCTTATTATCAGCAGACTTAGTTGGCTTACAAGTAGTTGTGGAGCAATCATACGAAGTGATATTTTCGCCTAGAGCATTAGTGATAGTGCCAATATTGCCTTTACCGGAAGTGTTTTGCAAAATGTTTCCGGGGTCTTTAAAACCGGTTTCACCATTAGAGAGTTTATCAGTCCATTGATAACTATTTTGATAACTATCCACGGTTTGAGCGCTTGCTTGGTATTGCAAGGCGTTATAGAGATTGTTTAGGGCAGTGGTAGTGCCACTTAAGGCATTGTTGCTTAAAGTTTGCAAAGCGACATTTTGGATTTGTTGGGCGACTTGGGCAATATTTGAATTAACTTTATCATTAGCTAGAGGCTCTAAGCGTTGTATGAGAAGTTGCAAAGACTCAGATTGACTAGAACTAAGCTCATTCATTGCTAGAGTGTTATTATAAGCTGTAGAGCTAGACTGATTAGGCTTACTATTTTCTTGTGTAGTTCCTAAAACAGAAGTGTTAGAATATGTGGCATTAGGGTTTAGAGGATTGAGCGTAAGAACACCATTATTGGTAGTATATCCCACTCCATAAGCATTGATAGCGCCTTCTAAGCTTGTTATAGCAGATGTTTTAGCACCGCCACTTAATTGATTGACATTATTCACTAGCTCGCTAAAAAGCGTTTGCACATAAGAAGTGCCTTGAGCGTTGATAACGCTTGTGTGAACTTGTTGTAAAAGTTTGTTCATCGCATCAATAGAATTTTGAAGTTGCTTTCTAGTCTCTTGTGAATTTTGAGAGGGTGTGATAGAGTTAATAGTATCAAGCACTTGAGTGGTGATAGCACTACTCTCTTGGAAGTTTTTAGCCGTATTGCCTAAGAGTCTAGCAGAGAGCTTGGCAGAATGCGAGGTAATAGGATTAGAAATGCCGTTTTGACCTATGAGTTGCTGTTGGATACTTTGAATTTCTCTGTTAGTGTTGTAATCATGGCGGTGGGCTTGAATATCGCCAAGAATTTGAGCTATGCCTTGCAGCTGCGAACTAGCCGTGGTCGCAAGACCACCTCCTAGAGCGCTTGCAACCGCTGATGAAGTCAAAGAGAGCAAGCCCCCATTAGGATTTGCCATAGCGCTTGCAGTTTGTGTGATGTAATTTAGGGTGTTTTGATTTTCTTTGAGCTGTTTATTGTCTACATTTTGCTGAGTCCCCCCAATTTGATAGCCCACACTCATATACCACCCATTATCTTCGGCTAACAAAATACTTTGTTGTGCAAGCAACGAGCCTGCAAAAATAAGATTCCCTAGTTTAGATTTTTTCATTATTTTATCCTCTTAAAAATAGCTTTGTTGTTTTAAAAACCTATGTTATAACCCACATAGAAACTAAACGCCCTTAGATACTTCGCACTAACACCTTGAGACTTGTAATACTCATGGTAAAACACGGGGATTTTAACCCCAAATTCTAGCCCTTGAGAAAAGCGTGATTTATGAGTTCTATAAATTTTGGCAAAATTAGTTCTAATCCCTAAATCAAAAAGCAACTGAAAGGAGGTCGTATTGGCTTTATTCTTATCCCCATCAACTTGCTTTAAGAAATTAGTGCTCCAAGTCTGCCCCGCTAATTGCATTCCGGCAAATAGACCAATATCTGTAGATTCGGTATCTCTCTTTCTTGTGAAGACATTATAAAGGAAGTCTGAACCCACACCATAAGTAACTAGATTCGCATTCACTCTAGTGGCAGTATTTCCAAATTGAGCGTAGCCATAATCCATAAAGCCATAGTATCTCGCACCAAACATACGCTTTTTACCATAGAATTGCTTATAGCCCATTTTGATTCCAAAGCCATTCATGTTGTTAGACTGCGCAGAGTTTCGTAAAAAATTCCTTGCAAAGCCCACTGACTTAGCATTATTGACCTTACTTTGCATGGTATTTACGATTTGATTAACAATCGCTTGGCTTGCTCCAAGCCCTGTTGCCATAAGATTTTGAGCTTGCGTGCTTTGAGGGTTTGATAGTGTGCTATTGATTTCTGTAGAATTGGGTCTAGTGCTACCACGACTTGCAAGAGCCTTACTGACATCTTGTTCGCTTAAATAAGGAGCGATAAGTTTCCCACCAATAAATTTCCCAAACTCATTATTTTCTTTTAAAATCTGTTTGCCATAAGCTACTACTTGCGCCATATCTTGATAAGATGAATTGCTTGTTAAATGCGCTGTCTTTTCAGAAAAGCTTTGCATGTTAGAAAGGATTGAAGAAGCGCTCAAGCCACTTTCTATCAAGCCCTTAGCCACATAATAAGCAGTGCCATTATTAATTTTAGGGGAAGTGTATTTAGTATAATCATTAGGGTCTTTTATGCTATCTGGCAAAGCTCCATTAGCCCCACTACCATAGACAAAACCGGGGTTTGCAGTGTTAGCTGAAGTAGGCGTGCCTATGATGCTTGCTTGCATGAGCGCTTGAAAGATTTCTTGAGCGTTTTTAGCAAACTCTTGCATTTGTGTTGAAGTTAGCGCACTCCCTATTTGTTTTGTAACAGCTTGGCTAAAACTTGGAGTTGCGCCACTTGGTGTGCTAAAACTCTTATTGGTAATGGTTTGGTTATTCCATAAAGCCGTTAGAGCTGAATAAATGTCTGCATTCACCGCTTGCATAGCATTAAACATATTTTCTGGTAAGACAATATGCACCTCACGCCCATTGAGATTCATCTCAAGCACCTTATTAGTTGTAGAGCTATTGGCAAAAGATGCGCCTATGGCTTGGGTAAGACTATTCAAATCATTTTCAAGCTTTGCTAAATCCTCATACACAACATTGTGATTGCCTCTTGTAGGGTTATTACCGGGATTACTAGCAGTGGGATTAGTTACACTACCTCCGGCGTATTGATAACACCTTTGAGTGGCACTTGGACAGAGCATTTTCATTAAAAGCTTGGTTTGTTGCCCCATAGCCTCTAAATAGTAAGTCAAAGGGGTGGCAGCGTTTGATAAAATCGCTGCATTGCCCCTAATATAATTAGAGGCATTTTGACTTGCTACTAATCCCGGGTTATCCACTTTCTCAATCGCTAAAGAAGTTTGATAAGTAATTCCCGTAAAAAACCCATCATCTTCAGCCATAAGCGAACCTACACATAATAAACTCAAAATAAGGCTATGACGCCATTTTTTGTATTTGTTTTTAAACAAAGTAATACCTCATCTATTCGTATTATTCAAAACCTAATCTAAAGACACCATTTTGGGAAGTCTAATTGCCAATTAAAAATTAAATGTTGACCTTATGACAGATTCAATTCTTTAACTAAAAATTTAATCAAATAAGGAAAGCTTTTTAAAAAATTATACCAACCCTAATATTAGAACTTCCAAATACAACCTTTGTAATAAGACCAAACTATACCACAAACAACCTATAAAAACAAGATAAAAATGCCAAAAAGTGCAATAATTGTTTCATTTTGAAAAAAAAAAAAAAAACAAATTAACTAAAGGCTAACGCCTATTTTTAGGGGTTTTTCTTTTTTAAAGTTTATTTTTTAATTTTTGTTTTTTGCTAGATAAAATCTCTTTGATTAAAAATTCATTGATTTAAAAATCTTTTTTATTTTTATGCTCTTTTTAAGACTATTAGTAAATTTTAATTTTTTGATGAAAAGTAATTATTTGATAGAGAAAGTTTAAGGGTTCAGTGGGTAAAATAATTTCACGCCCCATAGTTGCAATATGGGGCAAATCTAACATAAAAAGGAGCAATGCCATGAAGCACAAAAGTGGCAAACGCTCTTGGAAAGAATTATACTTTGAGTTCGCTTTTTTTGGGCTTAAAGTTGTTGTTTCTATGAAACGCTGATTTCTAAGAGCGTCCCTAAGCCCTTAAAAGCTTAGGGGTTTCCTTTAAAAAATAGTAGATTTGCTCTCAACTTTTGGGGCGTTTGGTTTTAATCCTATGAAGTTTGATTCAATCTTGCTTAAAATATGCAGATTTTATTTATAAAATCCCCTATTTTGCGCTTTTTTTTAAGACTACTTAGTAAAGTTTAAGTTTTGACTGAAATATAATGTTTGTTTGTTAGAGAAAGTTTAAGGGTTCAGTGGGTAAAATAATTTCACGCCCCATAGTTGGAATATGGGGCAAATCTAACATAAAAAAGGAGCAATGCCATGAAGCACAAAAGTGGCAAACGCTCTTGGAAAGAATTATACTTTGAGTTCGCTTTTTTTAAGCTTTTAGTTGTTGTTTCTATGAAACGCTGATTTCTAAGAGCGTCCCTAAGCCCTTAAAAGCTTAGGGGTTTCCTTTAAGAAAATAGTAGATTTGCTCTCAACTTTTGGGGCGTTTGGTTTTTGATTCTACAACAAACTATAAAAAACTATCAAAAAATATTTAAGGATAATTTTCAAAACTCGCAACGATTTTTTCTAAAACCTTTCTATCAAGCATTTTTTCATCAATTCTAATATTCATTAAATCTTTATGGTATGTTTTAAACTCTTCAATACTTAGGGAGTTTTCTAAGGTTTGCAAATACTCACGCTCCTTTTTGAAGTAAGGAAAATGCCATTGCATAAGCTCTTTATCTTTGATACTCACTCGCTCATGTTCAAAAACAATGCTCTCTATACTACGAATACCATAACTAGCTTTGCTAGTGTATTCAGCATGACTCACACCATAGTTATAAAATAAGCTCTGGTCTCCTATGCTATCTTTAAAGCCATAAAAACTATTGCTATCATTTTTAACATGAGCGATTCTAATCTCCTTATCAAACACCATAAAATTCACTAAGCAATAATCTAGTCTTTCTAAGCTTGAAGTAACAGAATAAAAGCTTTTGTAAAGTTTTTTAGGTTCATAAATATGGTCGCAATCCATTTTAATAACCCACTGATTTTTGGGGATAAAATTTAGCACGAAATCATAGTATTGATAGGTTTTATTCCACCTATCTTTAGGATTAGCTTGAATCACGCTATAAGGATAAGGTACAGGAATGAAAGTGGGGAATGCTTTACAAAAATCTAAAATGATTTTTGTAGCTTCCTTGTTGCAATCATTAAACCCTATAACACCCCTTTGAATCGCCCCTAGCATTGAGAGTAAGGACGCTTTTAAAGTTGTGTTTTCATTTTTCACCCTAATAAACGCCCATGGGTTTAGGGGGCTATCTATTTTAGAGCTTTCTGTATCTAATTCAAAATAGCCTTTGTGGAGTGCTTGGTTTAAAACTAGGGGTTGAAAAATATCTCGCTCTTTATCTTGGCTCTCTAAATGCCCCCCCCCCCGCAAAGTTGCCTTTCAAACAAAGACTTATTATAGGCTTGAATTTCATTAAAATCTAAACTTTCTAATCTTTCAAACACGCTTTTTTGATTGGCGTGTTTATAAGAAATGTGGGGGTAATA
The DNA here is from genome assembly GCF_000259255.1 of Helicobacter cetorum MIT 00-7128. NCBI lineage: Bacteria > Pseudomonadati > Campylobacterota > Epsilonproteobacteria > Campylobacterales > Helicobacteraceae > Helicobacter > Helicobacter cetorum. The sequence goes on along the minus strand of NC_017737.1, from coordinate 801,955 downwards.
AAATCTCTTAGCGATTAAGGTTTTGATTTTAGCCTTACAATACCCTAAATACCGCCCTATTAGAGTTTGTTTAAAACCCTTTAGAGCATTTTTTAAAATAATTTTTAGCAAATTACAATGCTTTTAATAGAACGCTATTTAATCGTTCATTAAAGCTTTTGGCGTCTTTTAAAGCCCCTTTTTCTAAAAGCTTTGCCCCATCATAAAGCAACCAAATGAAAGTATTAAGTTGCTCTTTGTCTTCGCATTTTAGGAGTTTTTGTAAAATCGCATGGCTTGGGTTTAATTCTAAAGTCTTCTTGCTTTCAGGCACACTTTGACCCATTTGACGCATGAAATTTGCCATCATCGCATTTTCAGCGTCCCCTATTAGAGCTACAGCTGAAGTGAGATTGTTAGAAAGCTCTACGCCTTTAATCTCATCTTTAAGATTTTCTTCAAACGCACTCATTAAATCTTTAAATTGTGCTTTGACTTCATCGCTTAGTTCTTCTAAATCAAGCTCTTTTAAACTCTCGCTATGGCTGGCGTCTTTAAAAGGAATTTTGTCATATTCATTCACACTTGGCATTACAAATGCGTCAATCTCATCGCTTAATAGTAAAACATCATAGCCTTTTTGAGCGTATTTTTCTAGGAGTGGAGACGCTTTTAACAAATCTAAATTTTCGCCTAAGAGATAGTAAATGCTCTTTTGATTTTCTTTTAAATTCTCTTTATATTCTTTTAAAGAAATCAATTTTTCTTTATCCTTAGAGTAAAAACGCAATAATTCTAATAGCTTGTCTTTGTTTTCAAAATCCCCATACAAGCCTTCTTTTAACACTTTTCCAAAAGGCTCATAGAATTTATGATAATTCTCATTATCCTTGCTTAATCTCTCAATCTCACTTAAAATCTTTTTAACTGATGCAGAGCGGATATTAGCTAAAATCTTGTTTTGCTGTAAGATTTCACGACTTACATTTAAAGGTAAATCTTCGCTATCAATCACGCCTTTAACAAATCTTAAATACGACGGCAACAATTCTTTGTCATCATCAGTAATAAACACTCTTTTAACATAGAGTTTGACCCCACTTTTATAATCCACTCTATACATATCAAAGGGTGCAACACTAGGAATGTAAAAAAGCGTGGTGTATTCTAAAGAGCCTTCTACTTTATTATGGATATAGCTCAAAGGCTCGCTGTTATCATGCGAAAAAGATTTGTAAAATTCTTTGTAATCTTCTTCTTTTAATTCGCTTTTACTCATTTTCCATAAAGCACTTGCTTTATTGATTTGTTCGCACTTTTCTTCCTTAATCTCTTTTTTATTGTCGCCTTCGCCTTCAAATTTCGTATCGGTGTAGGTTAAAAAGATAGGGAAAGGAATGTGTTCAGAATACTTCTTAACAATGCTATCAATCTCCCACCTACTAGCAAAATGGCTCTCTTCATCTTTTAAAAAGAGAGTGATTTCTGTGCCTTGCTCATCTTTAACGCATTCATTGATTTCAAACTTACCCTTACCATCACTAATCCATGCATAAGCTTGCTTATTATTAGCTTTCTTAGTTTGAACGACAATTTTACTAGCCACCATAAACGCTGAATAAAAGCCCACGCCAAATTGACCGATTAACGCACTATCTTTTTTCTTATCCCCACTCAAAGCGTTTAAGAAACTTTTAGTGCCTGATTTTGCAATCGTGCCTAAATGCTCTATTAAGTCGTTTTTATCCATGCCTATGCCATTATCTTTGATAGTCAAGGTCTTTTTTTCGCTATCAAAACTCAAATGAATGCTAGGAACTACATTCAAACCTTTTAATTTCTCATCCGTTAGCATTAAATAATTAAGCTTATCCAAAGCATCGCTTGCATTAGAAATAAGCTCTCTTAAAAAAATCTCTTTATTAGAATACAAAGAGTGAATCATCAATTCCAAAAGCTGGTTGATTTCAGTTTGAAATACATATTCTGTATTAGCCATAAGTCTATCCTTATCATCAATTTTTATAAGCTAAAATTATACAATAAAGCCTTTTAAAACACGCCACAATCAAAAGGAACTCACAAAACCTATCAAAAAAAAAAAAAAAAAAAAAAAAAACAAGCTACAATAAGTCGTTTTAAAAAATACTAAGGAAAATGTCATGAGTTTTTTTAATAAGACCCCTAAAAGCCTAGAAACTTTAAGTCATCTTTTAAGTAAAGACATAGATTTTAATAACTTATCTCATTTAGAAAGCCTGAATGACACGCTAAGCGGCCTTAATTACGATAATAACCACATTAAAAATATCGTTTCTTTTATCCAGCGTAGTTTAAAAGCGCACACACAGCTTTTGCACAAGGCTAAAGAAGAGATGACCCCTTCTAATGAAACTCAAATCAAAGAATTAGAACAAAAAATCTTAGTGGAACAAACTATGGTTTCAGCGAGCCGCTCGGGGCTATGGTATATGATAATGCCAGAAAGTGGCTTTAATGAAAGCGTTCCGTTTGTGTGGAGTCCTAGATTTAGGGAATTATTAGGCTTTAATAACGAGCAAGATTTTCCTAATGTTTTAAGCTCTTTAACTAATCGCATCCACCCTGAAGAAAAAAATAAGGTTTTGAATGACTTTGGAGCATTTTTAGGCTCATCGCAATTAATGAGCGAACTCTTTTATCGCATCCAAACTAAAGATGGCGCTTACAAGCACTTCCATGCTGTTTGTGTGGCTAAAAGAGATGCGCAAAATAAACCCCTCATTGTCTCTGGCTCGTTTGATGATATTGATGAAAAAGTCAAGCAAGAAAGCCATTTAAACAATATCATGGAGCGATTTAATCTCGCCTTTAATCTCATTACAGACATGATTTTTGACATCACGCTTCTTAATGATGACATCAATCATGCTGATAATGCGCTCTTTTTTAGCCAGCGTCTCATCACAGAAGTTTTAAAAGACACTAGCACTAACTTAACCAATCTTTTAACCACCATGAATGCTAACACTCAAAATCATTTCATTAAAATTTTAAGAGAAGTCCAAAAAAATGTGAATGATGCGCACCCTAACGCCCCCACAGAGCCTAAAGAGTTAGAATTATTGATTAAGCCTAAGGGCGAAAATGAAGAATTGCTTTTTAGAACTCAAATTCAAGGGATTAAAAGTGAAAGAAATGGCGTTACACACAAACGCATTGTGGGGGTTTTAACTAATATTGACGCTCAATCTAAGCTCAACACCCTTTTTGAAGAAAAGGAAAAAGAATACCAGCAAAAATTAGAAAAAAATCTCTCTGGCATTCAAACCATCATCAATCAAATCAATGATATTTCCAAGCAAACCAATCTCTTAGCCCTAAATGCCGCTATTGAAGCCGCACGAGCTGGCGAACATGGTAGGGGCTTTGCGGTAGTGGCTGATGAAGTGCGTAATCTTGCGAGTAAGACAAATGAAGCTACCGGAGAAATTGTAGCGTTGTTAAAATCTGGCTCTGAATAAAATTCTATCTTTAGCTTAGAGTTAGCTCAACTACAATGAAAGCTCAATAAAAAACAATGTGGGGTGTAAGGCTCTTAAAGAGCCCTGTCTGTCATTTTGATGCAAAAATTGAAAAGCTAGACTTTGATTTTATTTTATAATAGGGATTTAAGACTGAGCTTAGAGACTTGTTTAAAATGGCATTCAAGAATAGCAATGCTTAAATGTAATCAAAAACATGCTATCTTAAAAAAATAGCCTTAAACTTCTAAAGTTCTTACGCTTAAGGAGATAAGAAGAAATCTTCTTAAAACCCATAAGTATAATTGATAAACACGCTATAGAGTCGGCGTAGTGTGATACTCACATTATCTTTAGAATAGTAGTTGGTATTAAGGGTGGGGATTTTTACGCCCACTTCAAAACCATGGCTTTGGTGTTTAGAGACTTCCATATTCAAGCGAAAGCCTAGATTGAATAAAAATTGGAAATTAGAATGGCTGAAATTAGGCTTAGTAATACCATAAGAACTTAAAGAGTTATTGACATTAGATAGCCATGTAGTTCCAGCGATTTGAACGCCTGTGAATGTGCCAATATTAAGCTTAGGGCATTTTTTAGCATTTTTACACAAAGAGCCTATAGATTTATTATTGATAAAGTTATACAAGAAATCGCTCCCCACTCCATAAGTGAAAACATCAGAAGCGCTTGAGAGCAAATCGCTTTTAATATAAGTATGGTTATAATCCATAAAACCATAATAGCGCAACCCAATGTTATGCTTTTTGCCAAAGAATTGTTTATACCCCATATTAAAGCCTAAGCCATTCATCGCCCCATTATTAGTCATAGAGTTTGACCTACTCGCTTTTTGTAAAAAGCTAATGGCTTGTCTGTCTTTAGCGCTTACTTGATAAATTTGCTTTTCTTTATTGATAAGAGCGTTTTTAGTAGCTTTAAGCTCGTTTTGAACTGAGACTACCTCAGCCTTAGCTTGTTTGACTGCGTCTTGCTCTTGTGTGGTTTGGGCTTGCAGTTTATTCTGCGCTCCTACAGCTTCTTGTAATTTTTGAATAGAGGCTTGTTGGGTTTGTTCGTTGCCTTGCAAAATAGTGGTTTTGTTAGCAAGTTCTTGGTTTTGTTGGGCTAATTGCTTGTTTTGTGCGCCTAATGCGGTGTTTTGACTAGCTAGATGTTGGTTGCTTGTCTCTAAGTTTTGGTTGTCTTCATTGAGCTTTTGAATACTATTATTTAAAGCTTGAGTTTGTTGAGATAACTTTGATTGCTCAGCTTGTTGGGTGGTTAGTTGGGAATCTAGCTCATTTTTAGCTTGAACCACTTTAGCTTGAGCTTGTGTTTGAGCGCTCTGTTCGCCCTCTAATTTCGTTTGTTGCGAATTGATATTAGTAATTTGCCCTTTCAAACTCTCTAGCTTGGTTTTAGCGCTATTAGTCGCATTCACAAAATTATCATAAGATGTTCCGGTAAGTTTATCAGTATAGGTAGTTACGGGTTTAAAAGCCGTATTTTTAGGCACATTAAAGGGGTTATTTTCCCCGGTAGCGTTAGCAATAATCTTATTTAAATTCTCTGCAATTGTGCTGTTATCAGTATTGATTTGACTTTGGGTGCTAACCATTTGTTGGGCTAATTCTAGTAGCTTGTTTTGATTGTTTGTAGAAGTCTCTTTAGCTAAAGCCTCTAAGCCTTTAGTGATATAGGGCTGTAATTCTTTCTCTATTTGCGCTGTTTGTTGCTCTGTTTGACTGCCCCCACCAAAAAGAATGTTTTGGATTTGGCTTTCACTCATGCCACCTGCTTTGGCAACTTCCATCATAAATTTAAGCATTTCAACCCCACCCTTAATAGAATTAAGCGCAGTCTGTGCGTCATAACCCACTTGATTGATTAAATTTGGCAACTCGGTTTTAAGCTTTTCTTCAGTCATGCCATTAGCAAAAGTAGCCCCTTGAGTGCTAAAGCCATTAGGTGCATTCAATGCGCTTGAAGTAACATAATCATATGGAACTAACTCTTTTTTTCCATTTTTTACTTCCTCTTTCATTGAACCATAAGTGGGGGCATAAGCAGCTTGATATTGCAAAGCAGCCACCACCGTATCTAAAAGAGTGCTACTTGTGTTTAAGTGCGTAGAAGTCGCATTAGTTTTATCAATTTGGCAATGCCCAGCTGAAGTGCAAATTTGAAATTCAGGCATAGCGATAGATTGATTGCCAATACTAATAATATTTTGTCCATTTTTAGTCGTAACCTCATATCCAGCAAATGGCCCGCCTTTAGCTGTAGAACCCGGGATAACCACATCAGATTTTCGCAAAATATCAATCCCCTTAGTAATGGATATTGATGAGCCTACTTGCCCCATTCCAGCCCAACCGGTTGAATTACCATTACTTCCTAAAAAACCAATGAGATTTTGTGCCATAGTGAGGGTGGCTGAGGCGGCGTTTTGAATAGAGCTTTGACCTTGCCCAAAGAATTGTGGCGCTACATTTTTAAAAATTTCAGCTGTTGCTTGTATAAGTTCTGCTTGCGTGGTTTGGGCTTGTTGCTTTAAGCCTTGAAGTTGGGTGTTTAAGCCATCAATAGCTTGCTGATTTTTTGCAATTTCTTGCTCTTTTTGACTGATTTGACTTTGCAATCCACTGATTTTGTTATTAAGGGCATCAAGCTTTTGTTGTTGGGCTTGTTGCTCTGTAGTTTGGGTCGCAATTGTAGATTTTTGGGTTTCAATCTTAGCTTTTTGTGTGCTTATCTCAGCCTCTTGGTTTTTAATTTGGGCTTCTTGTCTAGCAATCTGGGCTTTTTGATTTTCAATTTGCGTGTTAATGTCTTTGATTTGATTTTTAATGTTATCAATGTTGGCTTGCTGAGTAGCTATCTCTTGTTGTTTGCTATCAATGGTGTTTTGATAATCATTGATTTTGCTTTGCAAGGCTTGGATATTTTTGTTCTTTTCATTGATTTCATTTTGCTTGGCACTGATTTGATTGTCTAGGGCTTTGATTTGTTCTTGGACAGCCCCCATAGGCACTTGCGTAGCCTTAATGCGCTCTTCTAAGGCTTTAATGGTGGGTGCGACTAATTTTTGAGTGCCTTTGACTTGCTGTTCGCTCTCGCCTATTTGATACCCTGCACTTGCATACCAGCCATCTTCTTCTGCATAAAGAGTTTGTGAGAGGCAAAGACTCACCACACCTGCTAACATATTACGACCACTAAGTGGTAACAAAAAAGAGAGTTTTTTCATTTTCCTTTATCCTTTTAGGTAGTTTTAAGCTTTATTAAGCATGCAAAGTTTTAAATTATACAAGGCATTTTTTAATTACCAATCGTTTTTTTTTTTTGTAAAATTTAGGGGGTTTTTGTTACTAAAATTTACATTTTTTGATGAAAAGCGGTTTTATCCCTACAGAAGTATTGACTTAAAGCAATGTAAAAATGTTAAGAGATTTTTTAGCGGAATAATCTCAAGAAAAATTACTTTCTTTTTAAAAAAAAGTCTCTGCTCCAATTAAAAATGAATAATAAAAATATAAAAGAGCTTGACTTTAGTCAAGCGATAACTTTATAAGTGCTTAGCGGGTGTTTGGGGAGTTTAAAAAGACTAGATGTCTTTTTAAACCAAAGGGGGATAAGGACGCTAATGTTGAGTCAATGAGCTTTTTTAAAAGTGCTAAACGCACTTTTAAAATAAGCGAATAAGGCAAAGCCTTTAAAAAAGTCCCCCTTAAAAAATAAGTTTTTACAACAAAATGAAATCTAAATCATTAAATAAAAAGCGTTAAAAACTATAACTCATAGAGCTCATAAAATAACTTCTATTTTGGATGGTTTGAGCGAAATTAGGATTATAGAGGCTATCAAGCGCACCCACTTTATAGCCCTTATGCATAGTGATTTGATAGCCATTGAGTCTTAGCATTAAATGCACATACTTTTTAATGCTGTATTTAAGCGTAACGCCTAAGCTTTGCGAATCAGCTCGTGGCGAATAGGTCAATTTACCAAATAGCTCTACAAAGAGCTTTCTATAATTAGCCCCCATAAAAGCATTAATGGTTATAGAATTAGCGTTATAAAAATTCGTATAAGCGTCTTCATACACGGTGTCATCTTTAGTATCATAAAAGGGATCAACAGGCGAGCCATTCCAGCCTAGATTCGCACTTGCATTGCCAAAATTCTTATACACACTCCAACCAAGATTATAGGAGCGAAAATGAATCTTTTGAAACACAAACAAACTTGCCGTATTTTTCCCCACTAAAGAACCCCTATAAACACTCTTAGCCATATAGTTACTATAGATAGGAAACCACGCATAAAAGGTCGTTTGAATGCGCCAATCTGATTTCCAATAAGATTTCGTATCATTAGTGATTTCAAAACCGGGAGCATTGAAATTTTTAGGATAAAACCATAAAAATGGCATAACTTTAATATATTTATTCTCATAAGTAAGATTGATATTGTGCATACCATAATTAACTTTATGTTTATAGTTAACTGGGGCATAGAAATCCCTAATATATTGCTCATTAGCTAAGCCTCTTCCGTAAGTGCTAAACCAATCTATCTTAAAATGTTTCCATTTGAAAAAGACTTCAAAACCTTGATTAAACCCGCTTAAAAACATTGCCTTTGAGGCATAACGCCCCGCCTTAATGCCAAAAATATCCTTGTATTCATAGCTTAAATAAGCGTTATAGAGAATGTAATTTCTAGCGTTTTTAGCTTTTTGCTCTCTAGTCCAAGTCTTTGAATATTGCATCAAATAGCCTTCCCAACGCCCCATATAATACCAGTTTGCTGGCTGAAGTCCCGCTTTAGGATTAGATTCATCAACAAGATTCTTAGTAGAATCATACGCCATGCCCCCAAGCTCCCCACCAATTCCTAAGCTTAGTTTATGACTTTCCATATTTTTAGGCAATAAATTGGTATCAATCTCTAATGACCCCACCACATTCACATAACTTCCGGTAGGATAAATGCCTTTTTCAGAATTAATCACAGATTGATTTAGAGCAATCCTAGAAAACGACCCTACTTTCCCACCAATCTTATAACTATAGGCATCTAATACGCCCAAACTTACAAAAGGCATAAAAAACAGAACACGATTCAAGCTTTTAAAAGTCATTTGATGCGATTTCACATTGACCTCTTTTAAATTATCTTCTTACAAAAATAAAGCAACTAAAATGCACTTTGTTTTATCAATTATTGCTATATTTTGCGAATTATGCCATATTTTTAATAACTAATTATCAAAAATATCCTCTTTAGTAATACTATTTTTAACCTATAATTTAAACATCATATATCGCATAAAATTCTATAACCTTATATGCTCTCAAGCTCCCCAAATTACAACTAGCAAAGCATGGTTTTTAAATTATTTTTAAAACGAACGAAAGTTAGGTATTATACCATTTTGTATTTTATTCCAATTCAAGGAAAGGTTTCAACTTTATTTATGCTGAAAAAATTGTTGCTAGTTATAGGTTCGCTCTTGGGCGTTGTTATTTTAGGGGCGCTTTTTGTGCTTTTTACAGAAAGTGGGAATAAAATTATCGCCTCATTTTTGGAAAAGAAAGTCAATCAAGCCGAGCCAACGCTCAAACTAGATATTGAGAAGTTGCGCTTAAAATTAAGCTCTTTGGATTTTGAGGCTCAAGTTAATGATGGCTCTAAAATCAAGCTTAAAGGGGATTTTTCACTCTTTAAGCCAAGCTTAGATTTTAAATACGATGTAGATATTAAAAATTTACATCTTTTAAAAGCTTTTGTAAGTTATCCTTTAAATGGAGCAATAGCTACTCAAGGCACTATCAAGGGAGATAAAAAAGCGCTTGTTATTAAGGGCACTACTAATGTGGCTCAATCTAATACAAGCTATGAGGCACTTTTAAATGATTTTAAGCCTGCGACTATTGCTTTGAATCTGCAAAATGCTAGATTAGAAGACTTGCTCTATTTAGTCAATCAGCCTATTTATGCCAAAGGGCTTTTAGAGATAAACACAAACTTAGATGTGCGTAATTTGAGCGATTTAAAAGGGCAGAATGTCCTAGCTATTGAAAAGGGTTCTCTCAATGTTGAGCTTATCAATAAATTATATAAGCAAAACATCAAAATGCCTATTGATTTTTCACTAGAAAGCTTGGCAAAATTAGAGGGCGAACACGCTTTAATCAATAGTAATTTTAAAAGCAATGTTATTAATATCAATGCTCAAAAAACTACTTTTAATCTCAAAAAGCAAGAATTAGCAAGCGATTATCAAATTTTAATCGCTCATCTTGATGTGCTTAAGAATATTGTAGGCGCAAACCTAAAAGGTGCTTTAGAAATCAAAGGGCAGTTTAAGGGCGATTTTAATGAGCCTAATAAACCACTTCAAACTGATGGAACTATTAACTTAGCTCATAATTTACTAGATTATGAAGTGATTTTAGAAAACAACCAAGTTAAAAAACTTGATGTGTCTTCAAAAGATATGACTTTAGCTAAATTACTTGCTGTAGCTAAACAACCTCAATACGCAAACGCCCCTATCTCTTTAGAGGCGAATTTAAGTAATGTTGCGCCTTTAGAGGGGAGCTTAAAGCTTTCTATGGATAAAGGGCAAGTGAATACTATGCTAGTTAATAAGGATTTTAAACTTAATCTTAAAGGGCCTGTTAGTTTTGATTTCACTAATGAAACTGACTTTAAGGATAACAAGGCTTTAAGTGATACTAAATTCACTAGCACTTTAGCTAATTTAGAGGCATTAAAAAGCGTGTATGATATTTCTAGCTTGCAACTCAATACACCCTATACTTTAGAAGTGCCAAATTTAGCTAAACTTCAAGGCATTATCAACCAAAAGCTTAAAGGCTCTTTGAAACTAAATGGTAATGTAGAGCAAAACCCTAAGCTTTTAAAAATTAGCGGTAATTCTTCGTTATTAGATGGCAAACTTGATTTTGTGTTTTTAAACAATGAGTTAAAAGCTAACCTTTCTCATATTTCTTTGTTAAAAACTCTTGAAATGCTTGCTTATCCGGGCTTTTTCAACTCTAGTGCTAACGCAAGCTTAAATTATAATCTTAACACTGAGCAAGGCGTTTTAAATGCGAATTTGATTAAGGGGCAGTTTGTTAAGAGCCATTTTTCTGAGCTTATCAATGCGTTTGCTAATTTTGACATCACTAAGGAAGTTTATGAAGATGTCAAAATCTCTAGCCAAATCAATCAAAAACGCCTTGTTTCTAATGTGGATATGAAAAGTCGCTTAACCAATTTAAGCATTAATAAAGGGCTTGTAGATTTGAATAAAAACCAAATGAATATGCTTGTGAATGCTGAGATTTTAAAATTAGCTTTTGGCATTTTGCTTAAAGGCGACATAAACCACCCCAAAATCTCTCTCAATCTCAATGAAATGGCAAGACAAAAAGCCAAGCAAGCTATCCAAAAAGGCTTAAAAGACATTATGAAAGATGATAATGTTAAAAAAGGTTTAGACAACTTGCTTAAAGATGACAAGCTTAAAGATAAGCTCCAACAAGGACTTAAGGGACTCTTTTAAGTCCTTTTAATTGGTTGATGATTTATCATCAATCAAACCTACGACTAACTATTACAAGCGTTTTAAGGCGTCTTGCTTAAAAAATCAAACCCCCCTTATCAATCCTAATAAGAGGTTAAAACACCCATCCATAATTTAAAAATACATTAAAATGACTAACCCCCTCTTTTAATACAAGCTCACCTTGCATGCTACTCCTATCAAAAAAAGCCTTAATATCATGTTGAATTAAGGGTAAAGCCACACCAATAGAATATTTAGAGTGTTTAAAGCGATAGTTTATCCCTGTTGTAAAATCCAAATTCCCTGTATTTTCAAAAAGATTTAGCACGCTATAACCATTATAAAGCCCTCTAAAGCCTATAAAACTTCCTAATGAATTTAAAAACTTATTGCGATGATAGCTTGTTTGATAGGAATTGAAAAAATCTATCAATAAATCTGTGCCTACACCTAAGCCAACTTGAGAAACGCTTGAAATATTAAGATGAGAATAATTATATTTAATCAAACCATAATAAGCCAATCCTAAAAAATCATTAAAATAGTGCTGATAACCTACTTTAACATCAAATCCTACCATAGCCACATTATGCGAGCTATTAATTTGCCTAGCAATCGCTTTAAGCATATGAGAGGGGCTAAAAGGCTTAAAGGGTTTGTTGTCTTTATGATGATTTTCTTTATTCAAGGGGTTAGAGGGTGTTGAATGGATTTTAATAGGCGCTTGATGACTATTTTTTGATTCAGTCTTAGGGGGTTGTGGTCTTGTCTGTGTTTGGTGGGTTTGTTTTGGTTGTGGCTTTGATTCAGTCTTTTGGGGTTGTTTAGAAGGTTCATTAATGGCAATGGGGCCAGAGGAACTAAAAATGACAGGCATTTTATCTTCTTTAGCTAGAGTCGTCCAAGCTTTTGCGCTCACACCTACATAACCGGGTAATACCCCCTTATTATTTATGCAATAATCTCCATTAGGGCATTCTTTGGTAGGGTGTGGGTTCTTAGGCACATTAGGATAGGTCATATTCCCCGTGCCAAAATCACTATTCCACCCTCTAGTATGCGAATACTCATGCAAAAAAACTTCCAAACCATCTACCCCACTTCTTGCACCCTCGCCATTAATGAGACTAGGGTCGCTTAAAATCTTGTTGTATTTAGGATTTAGAATTTCAGATTTTACCCCCATATTCCATGTTGTAGAAAGACCTAAAAAATTCCATGCTTTAGGACTAAGAATAGTAAGATACAACACTTTGTTTAAGGGAGACCCCCTAAAGCTATCAATAATTTCTTGTTTTGAAATAATGCTCCCCTTAATGCCTTTAGCCTTAGCCTCTTTGTAATCTACTTGACCATTCAAGCCTATAGGCAAAGAATTAGAAAAAACAAAGGGAGCGTTTAAAATATCTTCTGCCCAAGTCTTAGAACTAAACAAATAAGCTAAATCTATTATCATAGAAGTATACATTTTGGCTTCTTGCAAGCTTACTTTGCTCCATACGCTTTCCTTAGTATTAGGGATAGTATCGCTTGTAAAGGCTTTATCATTAAACACCGCATGAATATCAACACTGATTTCTTTAAGAGCGTCCATCACTCGTTTGGTATTATAACTTGATGAAAAAGACGGCATTAATTCTAAGTCATACTCTTTATTAAACTTGACAATACTTTTTTGACAAACCTCCATATTATCGCCACCACAATCAATACGATGATTAATAAAATTTAATTGCTTGGTATCAAAATAGCTATCCAAAGTAACTGAAGAAAATGCCCCTATACTCTCTAAAGTGGTTATTATAATAGGCTTACCCCCATTTTTAGGGATAGCCACTAAATCTAAATTATTAAGGCTATAGGGCATATAATTTTTAATGATAAGCCCACTTAGCGTGTATTCATCAAGCGAAACCTCCACCATATGCTTGGTATCAAAACCATCTTGCATGCAACCGGGGTCGCAATTAGGCATTGTAGGAAACACCGATTGCGAATTAGCCTTAATTTCTTGGGTGGAAATATAAGGGGTGTTAAGCTTATTGTTTTCTTGTTGATTTAAATCAAATAAAACATTTTTTGTGAATGCTTGATTAGAAAAGGGTGCGATACTATGGCTTTCTTTATAGCTTACTTCTTGTTTTTCAGCTTGCAACAACCCGCTTTCAAAGCCCCCCTCTATAAAAAACCCATCTTTTTGATGCGCTTTCATCATCTCTAAAGACCCAAGCATAAAAAAACATGCTATAAAAACTAAAATACTTTTTGCTGATAAATTATTATAAGCAATATTTAAAATAAAAGGGGTTCTATTTTGCAAAGCTAGAACCCCTTTTACTCTCTCTCTCTCTCTCTCGTTATTAGCCATTCTTTTATCTCTCTTAGCTAAAGATATGTAACTTTATATAAAAACTTTCTGTTTAAGACCTTAACAACATGCAATAACACGCATTATAAAATGATTTTTAAAAAAGATGAGTAAAACTAAAGGAAAAAATCCCCTTAGTCTAAAAAATAAGATAAATTAGCGCACTTCTACAATAACAGGCTTAGTGATTTTCTCCGTAATCTCGCTCACTTGCTCTAAAGCCTCCTCACGACTCTTATAAGGCCCTATGAGATAACGCTTATTTGTGCCTAATTTCTCAATCGCATGCGGGAGTTTCTCAAACTCTTGCAAGAAGTATTTATTGGGCGTATTGGCAAAAACCCCTACTTGTAAATAATAACCCTTAGCCACGCTTGCACTACTAGGTTTCTCAGCCCTTTTATTCTCTTCTTTAGGTTGCTTAGGAGCTACTTTTTCTTTTTTCACTTCTTTTTTTGTTTCTTTTTTAACAACCTTTTCTTGCTTAGCATGTTTAGAGTGAGCCTCTTTTTTCACTTCTTTTTTAGAGATCTCTTTGGCATGGGTTTTTTGCTTTTTATCTTTATTTTCATGCTTTTTGGCCTTATTGATAGCATGATTATGTTCCACAAAGTCTAATTCGCTACGCCCATCAGTTTCTTTGCCAAACTTTTCCAACTTCTTATCAGTGGCTTTGGGCTTAGATTCCATTTTTGTAGGACTTGTTTCTGTAGGGAAAATATTTGGAGTATGACCCTCTTGTTTTTTCACATCATCAGCAACCTTATCCAACTTATCTTCTTGTTGTTGGTTAGGAAAATCCAAATTTAAATTCTCAAATTCATCGTCCTTTTTTTCCTCTTTAGTATTGCCTATTTTTTGCATACTGCTATCAGTTTGCAAGAAATTATCCTTTGGGGTCTCTCTAGTGCTTTTCCAAAATACCATTAAAAGCACCGCTAGAATAATAATAGCAATCGCTACAATCAATAGCGCCTTTTTGATACCAGAACCACTTGTTTCTTCATCTAACATCATATCATTCAGTTTTTCATTATCTGCCATAGCTAAACTCCTATAGTTTTAGTTAAATTATAAATGCTTTGCCCAAGAACTCCCTCGCTCTTTGGCAAAGACTTCATAAGGCAATGCTAAAATATTAAACTCTTTTGGTATATCCCTATTAGGAAAAACTTTCCACTCATTAGGCATGCCTTGAGCTAATTTCATAGACAAAGTTTTAACCAATCTTTCACCCTCGCTAAGTTCTGTATGCCCCTTATGCACATACAAATGCAAATGACCAGGGGTCTTAGTGTTATAAGCGGTAAAATTCATAAAGCCTTCTTCACGGAGCAACAACTGCGCCTTATGATAAAAGCGCTCTGGATTGCGACCATTATAATCAAACACGATATTTTCAACCTTATTATTGCGTAAAATTAAATTATGCGCAATAGTAATTTCCTTTCTAAAATGCTTTTGAATGAGAGAGCTTGTAAGCATAGCATCAACTCTTTGAAACTTATTGTAAAAAGAGCGTCCAATATGAGTTATTTTCTCGCCTAAGCCCGGCTTTTTTTCAAAATAGTGGCTCGTGTCTATTTTGATAAGTTTGAGTTCCATTTCTGTCATTACTTTTACTTCCTTTTACTGATTAAAAAATTGGTTGGCTATACACAGGAAATTGTGCACTTAAAGCCTTTAATTCTTCTTTTACATGTAATTGCAAACTAACATTATCAATATCATTTAAAATATCTGATATTTTATTCCCTATGATTTCAAATTCCTTAGCCCCCATGCCCCTTGCACTTAATGCAGCTGATCCGATTCTTATGCCACTAGTTACAAAAGGGCTACGAGTTTCACCCGGGATTGTATTTTTATTCACAGTAATTCCGGCATTTCCTAGGGCATTATCAGCGTCTTTTCCGCTATAGGGTTTGTCTAAAAAATCCATTAAAAGCAAATGATTAGAAGTGCCATTACTCACTAACTTATGATTTTTTTCTTTTAAAACTTGAGCTAAAACTTGCATGTTAGATTTTACTAATTGTGCGTAAGCTTTAAATTCTGGTTTTAAATTCTCTTTAAACCCTATCGCTTTTGCAGCAATGACATGCATTAAAGGTCCGCCCTGAGTTCCCGGAAAAATCGCTCTATCAATCTTAGTAGCTATCTCTTCATCATTAGTTAAAATAAGCCCCCCTCTAGGCCCTCTTAAAGTCTTATGCGTGGTGCTTGAAACCACATGACAATAAGGAAAAGGGTGGTTATGCTCATTAGCCACTACAAGTCCTGCCACATGGGCTATATCGCCTAGTAATAACGCCCCTACTTCATCAGCAATTTCTCTGAATTTTTTAAAATCAATCTCTCTTGGATAGGCTGAAAACCCACACACAATGATTTGGGGCTTAACACTTTTAGCAATTTTAAGCACTTCTTCATAATCAATATAGCCATCTAAACCTACGCCATAAGAAAAGCTTTGATAATGCTTACCGGTTAAGCTCACTTTAGAACCATGCGTTAAATGCCCCCCACAGCTTAAATCCATGCCTAAAATCTTGTCATAAGGTTTTAAAAGGGCGTGATAGACAGCGTTATTAGCTTGTGAGCCTGAATGGGGTTGCACATTAGCAAACTCACAATTAAAAAGCTTTTTAGCCCTTTCTATGGCTAGGTTTTCTATTTTATCCACCACTTCACAGCCCCCATAGTAGCGCTTGTTTGGATAGCCTTCGGCGTATTTATTGGTTAAAACACTTCCCATAGCCTCCATAACACTAGGAAAGGTATAATTCTCGCTTGCTATCATTTCTAAATGTTCGTTTTGACGCTTTAATTCTTCGCCAATAAGTTCAAAAATCTCGCTATCGCTTTGTTCTAAAAAATATGCCATTATTCTTCACTCTCAACATTAAAATCATTTTTAACAGGACGCATAGCCGGAAACAAAATCACATCTTTAATGCTTTTAGCTCCGGTTAATAACATCACTAATCTATCAATACCTATGCCTTGTCCTGCAGTTGGGGGCATTGCATGCGCTAATGCCCACACATAATCTTCGTCCATATATTGCGCCTCTTCATCGCCCTTTTCTTTTTCAGCCACTTGAGCCTTAAAACGCTCTAATTGGTCTAAGGGGTCATTAAGTTCGCTAAAGCCATTAGCAATCTCTCGCCCAGCGATAAACAATTCAAACCTATCAGCAATATTAGGATTATTATCATTGCGTCTAGCTAGTGGGCTAATCTCAATAGGATACTCTGTTACAAAAGTGGGGTTAATGAGTTTATGCTCTACAAAATTATCAAACGCCTCAGCGAGCAATTTGCCATAAGTTAGATGATTCTCTACTTGAATACCTTTTTCTAACAAATAAACTAAAAGCTTGTCTTCTTTTTCTAAAATATCTCTACTAATGCCTCCAATTTTTTCTAAAGCGTCCAAATAAGAAATCACGCAAGTTTGATTAAAATCCACTTCCATGTCGTTGTAGATAATTTTTGAAGTTAAATTTAAGGTCTTTAGCAAGTAATCAAACAATCTCTTGCTTAATTCAATTAAGTCTTCATAAGTGTGATACGCCCAATAAAATTCAATCATCGTAAATTCGGGGTTATGGCTATGGTCCATGCCTTCATTTCTAAAATTACGATTGATTTCAAACACCGCTTCAAAACCCCCTACAATAAGGCGTTTGAGATACAATTCTGGAGCAATTCTTAAATACCTTTCAATTTCTAAAGCGTTGTGATAAGTTACAAAAGGTCTTGCATTCGCTCCGCCGGGTATTGGGTGCATCATAGGGGTTTCTACTTCTAAAAAACCTTCTGTTTCAAAAAATTTACGCACGCTTGAGACAATCAAACTACGCTTTTTAAACACCTCTTTAACTTCAGGATTAACGATTAAATCCAAGTATCGCTGACGGTAACGCAACTCTACATCACTAAGCCCATGAAACTTCTCCGGTAATGGCACAATGGCTTTGCTTAAAATGTGAAACTCTAGGGCATGAATGCTTAATTCGCCCGTTTTTGTAGCAAAAGGAAAACCCTTTACAAACACAATATCGCCCACTTCTAAATGCTTTTTCAAGCTCTTAAACTCATCGTTTAATTCATTTTGTGAAATATAAGCTTGTAAAGTCGCGCTTTCATCTTCAATCTTAATAAAACATGCCTTACCCATTAAACGCAAGAGTTTGACTCTACCTACAATACTCTCGCATTTTTCTTTGTCTTTAGGCTCTTCTAAATCTTTAACATAAGCGTATTTTTCTAAAAAAGCATTGTTTTTAAGGCTTCGCTTCAAGCCGTTTTTATAAGGGTTTTTCCCTTCTTCTCTTAAGCTATTAGCTTTATTTATGCGTTGTTGAATGTATTGATTAGAAAACATCATTTACCTTTAGGGTTTAACTTGAGTTTGATTTGAGGTGTTAGGAGCATTATTGGTGGTGTCATTGGGGTCTATCATCTTATCTTTAGAAACCGGTGCATCAGCAATGCTATTTAAAGTTTCTTGCGAAGGCTCTAAATTTTGCAAACTTTGTTTAGGTAATTCTTTGGCCTTTTGCTTTAAGATTTCAACCCCTTTATCTAAGGTTTTATCCAAAGTTTCTTTACCCTTATTTTTAACCTCATCACTCATTTCTTCAAGGTTTTCTTTAAGGTTTTGCTCCACATGTTTAACGCCATCAAGATGCATAATCTTACTAGCCACACCCTTCATGGTAGGGAAAACTTCGCTATGCTCTTGCAAATAAATATCAGCATTTTTCATCAAATCCATTTTAGAGAGTGCATAAAGGATAAAAGAAAGCACTAAAAAAGTCTTTAAGCATGAAAAAATAAAGCCTAATGCCCTATCCATAATACCTAGTCCGCTAAAAACTAAAATCTTGCTTAATATCACACCTATTGCTAAAAAAAGTATCCATATCAATGCCAATACAAGCAAAAACCCAATAAGATTGGTCATGGTTTCATTTCTTAAATTATATAAATGCTCTGAAAATAACTGCCCTACAACTACTGAATAACGAGATGCTACATACACCCCCACAACAATTCCAAGCATTCCAGCGACTTCATTCACAAACCCATGATAAAAACCACGAATCCCAAATGCCACCACTACGACAATCAGCGCTAAATCAATATAGTTCAAAACTCTAGCCACACCTTTCTTTTGCAAAATAGCGTTCTTACGCCTACTTTTTTGATTCAATAAGCTAACAAAATTTGATAAATTAACACTCTTTCAAAGCTTAAAATCTAAGAATAATAACACAACTTAAGAAAAACTACCCTTAATCAAGCGCTTTGTAAGCTCTAAAATCTTAAAGAAAGCAAGTTTAAAAAGCACTCTAAAATAAAATTTATAGCTATAATACCTTACAAAACAATTTCAAGGTTTCAAAATTTAACCCATGCGTTTCATTCTACTTCATGCAAACACTTTTTTACTAGCATGTTTATTTGTTTTGAGTGTGTATGCTAACGCTCTTTTAGATTTATTGAATCTAAACCCCTATATTTCTATCACACTTAATAGCCTACTAGCCCCATTAAGTGTGTTAGCATTTTTAAAAACACCTAAAAAACACGCCTTTTTCTTTGGGCTTTTTGTAGGGGCATTACTCTTTTATTGGAGTGCCTTAAGTTTTCGTTACTCAGAATTTCCCTTTTTACTACCATTAGTTATCATTCTTGTAGCGTTAGTCTATGGAGTGTTGTTTTATTTTTTGCTCTATTTTGAAAACCCTTACTTCAGACTTTTGAGTTTTTTAAGTATGAGTTTTATCCACCTGTTTAATTTTGATTGGTTAGTGTCAGATAGCTTTTTTGCTTATAGTGTGTTTAAAAATGACAAATTATCTTTAGGGCTTGTATTCATAGCTTGCATTTTCTTTAGCACCTTAAAACCTAAAACCTACAAAATCTTAGGAATATTATGCTTGATAATTGCTCTTGATTTCAACTTTTTAAAAATAAGTGATTTAGAAAATACCAATAATATTCAATTGGTCTCTACAAAAACACCCCAAAATTTGAAATTTGATTCAAACTACCTTAAAGATATTGAAAATAACATGCTAAAAGAAATAAAGCTTGCTATTAACCACAAAAAAAGCCTCATCGTATTCCCAGAAACCGCCTACCCCACTACTCTAGAAAACTCCGCTTTTAAAGCTGAGTTAGAAAATTTGAGCGATAATATTGCTATTTTAACAGGCACATTACGCACGCAAGGTTATAATCTCTATAATAGTGCGTTTTTATTTTCTAAAAGAAGCGTTCAAATTACTGACAAGGTCATTCTAGCCCCCTTTGGCGAGAGCATTCCCTTGCCAGAATTTCTTAAAAAACCACTTGAAAAACTCTTTTTTGGCGAGAGTGCTTATTTGTATCGCTCTGGTCAAAATTTTAGTGATTTTAAGCTAGATAATCTAACTTTTCGCCCCTTAATTTGCTATGAAGGCACTTCCAAACTCGCTTATTTAAACAGCCCTTCAAAAGTTTTTATCATTATGAGCAATAATGCGTGGTTTAGCCCAAGCATTGAACCAACCTTACAAAGAATGATTTTAAAACACTATGCAAGGCGTTATCACAAGATTATTTTACATAGTGCGAATTTTTCAGCTTCTTACATTCTAAGCCCAAGTTTATTAGGCGATATTCTTTTTAGGAAAACTTTATGATTAGAGCAACTAACATCTCTCACGCCTTTGAAAAACCCCTTTATAGTGGCGTGGATTTACACATTAAACCTAAAGAAAGCCTAGCGATTTTAGGCATAAGTGGGAGTGGCAAAAGCACTCTTTTAAATCATCTAGCCACCATGCTAAAACCAAATAGCGGGATAATTAGTTTATTAGAATATGAAGATATTTATGCCTTAAATTCAAAAAAACTTTTAGAATTAAGACGCTACAAAATAGGCATCGTGTTTCAAGCCCATTATCTTTTTAAAGGGTTTAATGCTCTAGAAAATTTACAAGTCGCTTCAATTATGTCTAAACAAAGTATTAATCACACTCTTTTAGAAAAATTAGGCATAGCCCACACTCTCAAACAAGGCGTGGGTGAATTAAGTGGCGGACAGCAACAACGCCTAAGCATTGCTAGAATGCTCTCTAAAAAACCAAAAATCATTATCGCTGATGAACCCACTGGAAATTTGGATACCACTACCGCTAATCAAGTTATTAGCATTCTACAAAACTACATTGTAGAAGAAGAAGGGGCGTTAGTTTTAGCCACGCATGATGAAAATTTGGCTTTCACTTGCTCGCAAGTCTATCGCTTAGAAAAAGAAGTTCTGATTAAGGAAAAATAAGAAAATGTTAAAGTATCCTAAAATTGTTGCTGAGTTGAGTGCTAATCATAACCAAGATTTAAATCTTGCTAAAGAAAGTATTTGTGCCATTAAAGAAAGTGGTGCAGATTTTGTCAAGCTCCAAACCTACACGCCAGATTGTATGACCTTAAAGGAAAACCCCTTCATCATTCAAGGCACTTTATGGAATAAAGAAAGCTTGTATGAATTGTATCAAAAGGCTTCTACGCCCCTAGAGTGGCATGCTGAATTGTTTGAGTTGGCTAGAAAGCTTGATTTAGGAATTTTTAGCTCACCTTTTAGTTTAAAAGCCTTAGAACTTTTAGAGAGCTTAGATTGTGCTATGTATAAAATCGCTAGTTTTGAAATTGCCGATTTAGAATTGATTGAAAAAGTCGCACGCACACAAAAACCCATTATTCTTTCTAGTGGCATCGCTACACTTACTGAATTACAAGACGCCATTACTTTGTGTAGAGAAGTCAATCATTTTGACATCACGCTTTTAAAATGCGTGAGTGCTTATCCTAGCAAACTAGAAGACGCTCATCTTTTAAGCATGGTTAAATTAGGCGAAAAATTTGGCGTAAAATTTGGTTTGAGCGACCATACTATCGGCTCACTTTGTCCTATTCTAGCCACCACTCTAGGTGCGAGTATGATAGAAAAGCATTTCATTTTAAACAAATCTATACAAACTCCAGATAGTGCCTTTAGCATGGATTTTAACGAATTTAAAAACATGGTTAAAGAAATCAAACAAAGCGTCTTAGCCCTAGGAAAAGAAGAGTTAGAAATTGATAAGGAGACTTTAGAGAAACGAAGAATCTTTGCTCGCTCTTTATTTGTGATTAAAGATATTCAAAAAGGCGAAGCTTTTACTAGCGAAAACATCAAAGCCTTACGCCCAAATCTTGGCCTACACCCCAAATTTTACAAAGAAATTTTAGGCAAAAAAGCAACAAAATTTTTAAAAGCTAACACTCCCTTACAAGCTAGTGATATAGAGCAATGAAACTTTAAAAGACTAAGAGAGGCAAAAAGGACTAAAGTGGATTTTTTACAAGCCTTAAAATCTTTTGATACAGCGTTTTTGGAAAAAGAAATTTCCAAGCGTTTTACAGACAATTTACTCTTTTTTAAATCCTATAACCCTAATCTTTTTAACGCCCTAAACACGCCTTTTAAAAACTATCAATTGTTATTTGAAAATAATAGCTTTAATCTTTTACACACGCCTACTAATGCTTTAAGCTACCCTAAAAACCAAATGATAGAAATCGCTTTTAATATGGCTCATAGCCCCTTAAATAATCCTAGATATTCATTAGATAATAACAACCTTTCTTTAAATTACTTGCAAAATCAAAATAACAATAAGCTTCCACTAACTCTTAAAGCTACGCATAAAATCTTAAGCTTCTTACAAACAAATCATGCTCATAAACACGGCTCTTTAGGACAAAAATTCTTACCCCCTATGATGATTTATGGTTTGTTAGATGGTTTGTTTTTGGCGATTTTACAAGCTAAGGGCTATATGTTTCATTCGCTTTATTTATTTGAAGAAAATTTAGATTTGTTTAAAATCAGTTGCTATTTTGTGTGTTATAAAAAGTTGATTGAGCATGGGGCTAAACTCTTTATCCAAGGATTTTTTAATCCTAATGAATTAAAAATAGACTTTTTGAAACGCCCTATTACGCATTCTTTTTTGAAACTAGAAATCATGCCCTATAAAAGTGCTTTTAACACTCATATGCAAGAAAGTATTCAAAGTTATTACAAGCAAGCCTTAAGGGGGTGGGGAAGTTTTGAAGATGAAATGCTAGGATTTAATCACACGCTTAAAAACCTACCCCTATACAAAACTCTAAAGACTAAACCTAAAAAGATTAAAGCCCCAATTTGTGTGGTAGGTAATGGGCCAAGCCTAGATTTACTCTTAGACTTTTTAAAAGAAAATGAACAAAATTTCATCATTTTTTCATGCGGAACCGCTTTAAAACCCTTAAAAAAGCATGGCATAAAAGTGGATTTTCAAATAGAAGTAGAACGCATAGATTATCTCAAAGAAGTTTTAAAACAAGCCCCCCTAAAAGACACCCCCTTAATCGGAGCTAACATGCTCAATCCTAAAGCCTTTAATTTGGCTAAAGAAGCGTTTTTGTTTATGCGTGGGGGGAGTGCATGTGCATATGTAAGCCCCTTAAATATAGAGTTCAGCGCACCCTTTGTGGGTAATGCTGGAGTAGCTCTAGCTTCTTTACTAAGTGATGAAATCTATTTGTGTGCTTTAGATTGTGCCTATATTAAAGGATTTAAAAAACACGCTAAAAATTCCTATTACGAAAATGAAAAAGAAATCACTACGACGCATTTAATGAGCATAGAAAGTAATTTCAAAGATTATCAAACTTTTAGTGATGCACTCTTTTTACTCTCTAAAGAAAGGATTGAAGAAGCCCTTAATTATTATAAGCCTAAAAAAGTCTATAATTTAAGCTATGGGGCTAAAATCAAAAACGCTCAAAGTTTAAAATACAATGATTTTAAACCTAAAAGTTTTGGCAAAAAACAAGCTATCACTCACATTAAAAATGCCTTTAGCCACCCAAATAATCCCTTTAACGATTTAAAAACTTGGCAAAAAAAACTTTTTGATTTTAAAAACGATTTTTCTATACACCTAGATACGCCATGTAAAACTAAAAAAGAAATGTTTGAATGGGTGGATTTTTTAAATGATTTTTGTCAAACAACAAGTGCTAAAAACCCAGCACTAGGCATTTTATTTGAAGGGAGTATCGCTCATATCTTACAAAGTATCTTAATCGTTTCATTATATGTTGAAGAAAATGAGCTTATTAAATTTGTCCAACACTCTCAAAATACCCTAAAACAATTCCTTAAAAAAACTTGTTTATTGCTACAAAGTTACTTAAATAAGCAATAACTAAGCAAACTTACGCTATAATATCGGTCTTTTGTTTCGGAGTATGGCGCAGCCTGATTAGCGCGCACCCTTGGGGTGGGTGAGGTCGTGGGTTTGAATCCCGCTACTCCGACCATGCTTTTAAAAACATCGTTAAATTATTAACTTTTCATTATATAATCACACCAAGTAAAACTTTTATTCTTAAACATTATTATCTTAAAGGATTTTTCGTTGAATCATTTTTTTAACCGAGAGCTTTCATGGTTAGCCTTTAATACAAGAGTTTTAAATGAAGCCAAAGATGAAAGCTTACCCCTACTAGAACGACTAAAATTTTTAGCCATTTATGGCACCAATTTAGATGAATTTTATATGATAAGGGTGGCTGGACTTAAGCAACTCTATGAGCATAAAATTTCTTCTAAGGGCACTGATGGCACGACCCCTGAAGAGCAATTAGAAAAAATAGAACGCTACCTAGCGCTTGAAATTGAAGAAATGGAATTAGAATTTCAAAAAATTCAAGCCTTGCTATCTAAAAAAGGGCTTTGCATAGTTGCTTATAATAAACTTAGCCTTACGCAAAAAACTAAAGCTAAGGATTATTTTTTAAAGCAATTATACCCATTGGTGTTGCCTATTAAAATTGATTCAGCACACAATTTCCCCCCTCTAGGCAATCTAACTTTTGCTCTTTTTGCTAAAATCAAAGAAAAAAAGACTCACAATATCTCTTATGCACTCATTAAATTACCAACTTTTACGACTCGTTTTATTGAATTAGAAAAAGGTCTTTTTGTATTAGCCGAAGAGATTATAGAGGCGCACTTACAAGATTTGTTTTTAGGGCATGAAGTTTTAGAGTGCATGGCTTTTAGAGTAACTTGTGATGCAGATATTGAAATTGTAGAAGATGAGGCGCATGATTATGCAGAACTTATGAGTGAAAGCTTAAGGAAACGCAATCAAGGCGAAATCGTGCGCTTACAAACCCAACGAGGCAATGAAGAACTTTTAAATACCCTACTAGCATCTTTAAGGAGTTTTCAAACCCACTTTCATGACAAGCTCAAACTCTCTGGAATGCATGTATATGAAAGCGCTGTTATGCTAGGCTTAGGAGACTTATGGGAATTAGTGGGGCATACCAATTTTAAAACCTTAAAAGCACCCGATTTTATCCCAAAAATCTTACCCCCACTCAATGAGGAAGATTTATTTAATGCTATAGAGCAAGAAGATTTATTACTTTTTCACCCCTATGAGAGTTTTGAACCCATAATTGATTTGATAGAACAAGCCACTAATGACCCAACAACTCTTTCTATTAAAATGACTCTTTATCGTGTAGGCAAGCATTCACCCATTGTCAAAGCCTTAATTGAGGCGGCAAGCAAGATTCAAGTAAGCGTTTTAGTAGAATTAAAAGCTCGCTTTGATGAAGAAAGTAATTTGCATTGGGCAAAGGCTTTAGAAAAGGCGGGGGCATTAGTTATTTATGGCATTCCAAAACTTAAAGTGCATGCTAAAATGCTTGTTATTACCAAACAAATTGATGGACAATTATGCCATTTCACCCATTTAAGCACGGGCAATTACAACCCTTTGAGCGCAAGAATTTATACCGATGTGAGTTTTTTTAGTGCTAAAAATGAAATCGCTAATGATATTATCAAACTCTTTCACTCACTTTCAACTAGCAGTGCCACAGAAAGCGTTTTAGATACTCTAAGCATGGCACCCAAACAGATTAAAAATAAGATTATTGCACTCATTCAAGATGAAATCACTCACATAAAAGAAGGGCATATCATCTTAAAAGCTAACGCCCTAGTGGATAGCGAGATTATTGAATGGCTTTATAAAGCGTCTCAAAAAGGAGTTAAAATTGATTTAATCATTAGAGGGATTTGTTGTTTAAAGCCTCAAATAAAAGGACTAAGCGAAAACATTAGAGTGTATTCAATCGTAGGTAAATATTTAGAGCATGCTAGAATTTATTACTTCAAACATGCGCAACCTAATATTTACTTTTCTAGTGCGGACTTAATGCCAAGAAATTTAGAAAGGCGTGTGGAATTACTCATTCCAGCTACAAGTCAAGCAATTGCTGATAAATTATTACGCATTTTAGAAATCCAACTACAAGACACTTTGAAACGCTATGAGTTGGATTCAAGCGGGAATTATCAAAAGCTCTTAAACCCAAACACCCCTTTAAATTCGCAAGATTATTTTGAAAATCACCCTCTTAAAACTTTATAATTTAGAGGGTTTTGTAATAAAATTAGAAAATAAATTCAGACAATAAAAAGGATTTTTTTATTATGCTCTATTCCCTACTGAAGAAATATTTTTTCACTTTAGATGCAGAAACAGCACATGAAAGGGCTTGTAGCACTTTAAGAGTGCTTTCTAGAATGCCCTTTTGGCGTGCCTTAACTTATGCTAAGTTTGGCTATGTCAATCCTATATTAAACAATGAAATTTTAGGCTTAAACTTTCCTAACCCCATAGGATTAGCCGCAGGATTTGATAAGAATGTGCAACTCCTTAAAGCCCTAGAGGCTTTTGGCTTTGGCTACATAGAGGCAGGCACTTTAACTAATGAGGCTCAAAGCGGAAATGAAAAACCTAGACTTTTTAGGCATATTGAAGAAGAATCTTTACAAAATGCGATGGGTTTTAATAATTATGGAGCCATTTTGGGTGCAAGAGCCTTTAATCGCTTTGCCCCTTACAGAGTGCCTATTGGCATCAATTTGGGTAAAAATAAGCATATAGAACAAGCTAATGCCCTAGAAGATTATAAGGCAGTTTTAAACAAATGTCTTAAAATTGGCGATTATTATACTTTTAATCTTTCTTCACCAAATACCCCTAATTTAAGAGATTTGCAAAACAAAGCGTTTGTAAGCGAACTTTTTAGCATGGCTAAAGAAATGACTCATAAGCCCTTATTTTTAAAAATCGCCCCAGATTTAGAAATAGATAATATGTTAGAAATTGTAAATAGTGCTATTAAAGCAGGAGCAAGTGGGATTATTGCTACTAACACCACGATTGATAAAAGCCTTGTAGTTGCCCCAAAAGAAGTGGGAGGATTAAGCGGAAAATGCTTGACTAAAAAAAGTCGTGAAATCTTTAATGAATTAGCTAAAGCCTTTTTTAAAGAGAGCATTTTAATTTCTGTAGGAGGGATTAGCGACGCTAAAGAGGCATATGAAAGAATAAAAATGGGGGCGAGTTTATTGCAAATTTATAGTGCTTTTATTTATCAAGGGCCAAATTTATGCCAAAATATCCTTAAAGATTTGGTAAAATTACTTCAAAAAGATGGATTTTCTAGCGTCAAAGAGGCTATAGGAGCAAATTTGCGATGAATGATTTTAGTTTTTTGGGTTCTTATAAGAAATTTTTGGGGCTTTGTTCTGTCTTGTTTATAGCGTTAGGAGCAAGTATGCACGCAAAATCTTATTTACCCAAACATGAGAGCATTACCCTAAAAAATGGGTTACAAGTTGTAAGCGTGCCCTTAACCAATAAAAGTGGTGTGATAGAAGTTGATGTGCTTTATAAGGTAGGCTCTAGAAATGAAATTATGGGCAAGAGCGGTATCGCTCACATGTTAGAGCATTTGAATTTTAAAAGCACCAAAAATCTTAAAGCCGGTGAGTTTGATAAGATTGTCAAGCGCTTTGGCGGTGTCAGCAACGCCTCTACAAGCTTTGATGTAACACGCTATTTTATCAAAACAAGCCAAGAAAACCTAGACAAATCCTTAGAACTATTTGCTGAAACTATGGGTTCTTTGAACTTAAAAGAAGATGAGTTTTTGCCCGAACGCCAAGTGGTCGCCGAAGAAAGATTATGGCGCACTGATAATTCCCCTATTGGTATGCTTTACTTTCGTTTCTTTAATACTGCTTATATTTATCATTCTTATCATTGGACACCCATTGGCTTTATGGAAGATATTCAAAATTGGACTTTAGAAGATATTAAGCACTTCCATTCGCTCTACTATCAGCCTAAAAATGCTATTGTGTTAGTAGTGGGCGATATAGACTCTAAAAAAGTCTTTGAACTCACCAAAAAACATTTTGAGTCTTTAAAAAATCTTGATAACAAAGCCATTCCAACCCCTCATACAAAAGAGCCTAAGCAAGATGGTGCAAGAATGGCTGTCGTGCATAAAGATGGCGTGCAATTAGAATGGATAGCCCTTGGCTATAAAGTCCCTAATTTCAAGCACAAAGACCAAGTGGCTTTAGATGCCATAAGCATTCTTTTAAGCGGGGGCAATAGCTCCTGGTTGCAAAAAGAACTCGTGGATAAAAAACGCCTAGCCTCACAAGCTTTTTCTAATAATATGCAACTACAAGATGAAAGTGTGTTTTTATTTATTGCTGGAGGTAATCCCAATATTAAAGCTGAAACGCTTAAACAAGAAATTGTAGCGCTTTTAGAAAAGCTTAAGAAGGGGCAAATCACTCAAGAAGAATTAGACAAGCTAAAGATTAATCAAAAAGCTGATTTCATTTCTAACCTAGAAAATTCTAGCGATGTGGCAGGACTTTTTGCGGATTACTTGGTGCAAAATGATATTCAAGGTCTTACCAACTATCAGCAACAATTTGCAGAATTAAAAATCAGTGATTTGGTGCGTGTAGCTAACGAATACTTTAAAGACAGCCAATCAACGACTGTGTTTTTAAAGCCCTAAAGAGAGTTTTTATGCAGTTTAGTTCATCTAGTGCACTCATTACCCCTTTTAAAGAAGATTTAAGTGTTGATGAAGTAGCCTATGAGGCGCTCATTAAACGCCAAATAAAGTATGGCATGGATGCATGCGTTCCTGTAGGCACAACCGGAGAATCCGCTACCCTAAGCCATAAAGAACATATGCGTTGTATTGAGATTGCTGTAGAAACTTGTAAAAATAACCCCACGC
The DNA here is from genome assembly GCF_000259255.1 of Helicobacter cetorum MIT 00-7128. Lineage (NCBI taxonomy): Bacteria > Pseudomonadati > Campylobacterota > Epsilonproteobacteria > Campylobacterales > Helicobacteraceae > Helicobacter > Helicobacter cetorum. Next base: position 773,287 of record NC_017737.1, on the reverse strand, counting down.
CCACAAACTCACGCATGAAAGTCTTAGCTGGAGTAGGCAGTAATGCCACTAGCGAATCTCTAACCTTAGCAAAGTTTGCTCAAAAAATAGGCGCAGATGCGATTTTATGCGTAAGCCCTTATTATAATCGCCCCACCCAAAAAGGACTATTTGAGCATTATAAAGCTATCGCACAATCTATTGAAATTCCTATTATGCTCTATGATGTGCCAAGTCGCACGGGCGTATCCATTGAAGTAGCAACTGCCCTAAAACTCTATAGAGAAGTTCCTAACATCAAAGCTATTAAAGAGGCATCTGGTTCATTAAAAAGAATAGTAGAAATCTACCACTATGAAAAGGATTTTCAAATTTTTAGTGGTGAAGATTTGCTCAATCATTCCATTATATTTTCAGGTGGTAGCGGTGTAATTTCAGTAACCGGAAATCTAATGCCAGACTTAATCTCAAAAATGGTATCTTATGCCCTAAACAAGCAATACCAAGAGGCTTTAGAAATTCAAAACAAGCTTTTTGATTTACACCAAGCGCTTTTTATAGAAACCAATCCCATTCCCATTAAATCTGCTATGTATTTAGCAGGACTCATTAAAACTCCTAGCTATAGACTCCCTTTAGTCTCTCCAAGCAAAGAGAGTTTGCAAATCTTAGAAAAAACTTTACAACAATATGAGGTCAGCTTATGAATCACACCCCAAACAACCAAACTAACCATATGAAAGGCAGAACACTTGTTATTAGTGGTGCTACAAGAGGTATTGGTAAGGCTATTTTATATCGTTTTGCCCAAAATGGCGTGAATGTTGCTTTTACTTACAATAAGAATGTTGAAGAGGCTAATAAAATCATAGAAGAAGTAGAGCAAAAATACTCTATTAAAGCAAAGGCTTACCCTCTTAATGTATTAGAGCCTGAGCAATACACGGAGCTTTTCAAACAAATTGATGTGGATTTTGATAGAGTAGACTTTTTTATATCCAATGCCATTATTTATGGACGCTCGGTTGTAGGGGGCTTTGCTCCTTTTATGCGCTTAAAGCCTAAGGGATTGAATAATATCTATACTGCAACGGTGTTGGCTTTTGTTGTGGGGGCTCAAGAGGCTGCAAAACGCATGCAAAAAATTGGTGGCGGAGCGATTGTAAGCTTAAGCTCTACAGGCAATCTTGTTTATATGCCCAATTATGCTGGGCATGGCAATTCCAAAAATGCTGTAGAAACGATGATTAAATACGCAGCTACTGATTTAGGTGAATTTAATATTAGAGTGAATGCTGTTAGTGGAGGACCCATTGATACTGATGCCTTAAAGGCATTCCCTGATTATGCAGAAATTAAAGAAAAAGTAGAAGAGCAATCTCCTTTAAAACGCATGGGCAATCCTGAAGATTTAGCTGGAGCAGCGTATTTCTTATGCGATGAAAAACAGAGCGCTTGGCTTACAGGACAAACCATTGTTGTAGATGGTGGAACTACTTTTAAATAAAGACTTCTCTTGAATCATACAAATATCATTCATTTGCAAAAAAGTAAAGAGTTGCAATTCATCAAGAAATGCTTGCTTTACTATTTTTTTGCACCCTTAAGTGCTATTATCGCTTGCATTTTGTTTATCACACTAAGTGGGTTAAAGACTTCACAAATTACTCCCCTATTTATCAGCCAACATCCATCTATTTATTTTTTCTTGTTGGCTTTTTTATTGTGTATCTTAGGGTTTGTAGCGGGGGCAATTGGTTTTTACCAGCTTTCCAAGCTTAGTCGCAATTTGCAATTATTTGAATATTTTACCTTTAGCTTTGTAGCTTTAACGCTTTGTTCTTTACTAGGCTACTTGCTCCCTAATCAGAAAAATACGCTTTCTTTAATGGGGAATGCTTTTTCTATTTTCTATTTATATAAACTCTATAGAGAACTTAGCCTTTGCACTAAAGAAAGATATTTTTTTGTAGGCTTTAGATTATTCCTCTTTGCTATGTTCTTAGCTCTAATAGGTGTTCTTATGGGACAAACTCTTAGCATAGCTTTTTTAATGGTTGCAATGCTTTTAATTAGCGTAGCTCTAATTTTATTAGGGCGTGCGTTTTTGCATTTTTCACAAGTTTGCTTAAAATGAGACTCTTAAAACTTTTACCTAATTTTTTAACTATTTCACGCATATTCTTAGCACTCTTTCTCTTATTTTTGCTCTTAAATACACATACCTATTTTAGCAGTCTAAGCCCTAAAGAAACCGACACGCTCGCTACATTTGTTTTTTTAATCGCCTCCCTTACGGACTTATTAGATGGTTATATTGCTAGAAGTTATAAGGCAAAATCACGCTTTGGGGAAGTCTTTGACCCCTTAGCAGATAAAATGCTCATTCTTTCTGCCTTTTTAGGATTGGTGCATTTAGGAAAAGTGGATGCATGGATTCCTTTTGTTATTTTAGGAAGAGAGTTTTTCATCTCTGGGCTTAGAGTCTTAGCTGCTAATGAAAAAAAGGATATTCCTGTAAGCAAATTAGGCAAGTATAAAACCGTATTTCAAGTTCTAGCTATTGCCTCCCTACTGGCTAATTTTACTTATGCGCATATCTTGGTTGCTGTTGCTGTTTTTGCAACTCTATATTCAGGCTTAGACTACGCTATCAAGTATTATAAAAGCTAATATCTTAGCTTGCTTTAATTTTTCTTAATTTTTTCACTCATTTTAGTTATAGTTTAGGATTTTGTTATAATCTCTTTTTTATTTTTTATTTAGGAGGTGTCGCATGGAAAAAGAAGAAGTCATAGCTCAGTCTACTACACAAAATCAAGGCAAACTAAAAAGAGACATGAAAATGCGCCATCTCTTAATGATTGCTTTTGGAGGAGCAATTGGCACAGGGCTTTTTGTAGGCACAGGGGGCAATATTGCTAGTGCAGGTCCTTTAGGGACTTTGATTGCCTATTGCTTTGGGGGGCTTGTGGTTTATTGCATCATGCTTTCTTTAGGCGAGTTAGCAAGCTTTTATCCTACCACAGGAAGTTTTGGCGACTATGCAGCAAAATTTATAGGTCCAAGCACAGGCTATATGGTCTTTTGGATGTATTGGCTTGGTTGGGTCATTACGGTTGCGCTAGAGTATATCGCAATAGGCATGCTTATGCAACGCTGGTTTCCTACTATTCCTATTCATTATTGGGTTATCATTTGCATTCTTTTAGTGTTTTTATTAAATTTCTTTTCAGTTAAAATTTTTGCTGAAGGCGAATTTGTTTTTAGTCTTATTAAAGTTATTGCTGTTGTGGCTTTTATTAGTATTGGTGTGATTGGAATTATCTATCAAATTTATTTAAATGGTTTTAGCTCTATTTTTAATAATTTTTATTTTGGGGATAAGGGATTTTTCCCTAATGGAAGCACGGCCGTATTTAGTGCTATGCTTGCTGTTATCTTTGCTTTTACAGGCACAGAAGTCATAGGTGTTGCTGTAGGAGAGACCAAAAACGCTAGTGAAGTTATGCCAAAAGCGATTAAAGCAACCTTATGGCGTATTGTCTTTTTCTTTTTAGGCTCAGTGTTTGTGATTTCAGTCTTTTTGCCTATGAATGATTCAACCATCACACAAAGCCCTTTTGTAAGCGTTTTGGAGCGCATAAACTTGCCTTTTGTAGGGATTGGCATTCCTTATGTAGCTGATATTATGAATGCGGTTATTATTACAGCGATGTTTTCTACTGCAAATTCTGGACTCTATGGAGCAAGCAGAATGATTTATGGACTTTCACAACAAGATATGTTTTTTAAGCTCTTTTCTAAGCTCAATAAACAAGGCACGCCTATAAATGCTATGTATTTTTCTATTTTCTTTTCGCTCATAGGGCTTTTAACTCAAGTTTATGCTAAAGAAAGCATTGTAGAGGCGTTTATCAATGTGATTAGTTTCACGGTGATTATTGTATGGGTAAGCGTATCTGTCTCACAATATGCTTTCCGTAGGCAATATCTAAAAGCAGGGCATTCCTTAGATGACTTACCTTATAAAGCACCCTTTTTACCCTTTTTACAATTTGTTGGGATTACAGGTTGTATTATTGGAGTGATTGGTTCAGCTATGGATAAAGAACAACGCATTGGAATGATTTTAACCCTTATTTTTGCTGTAATTTGTTATATTGGCTACCATTTCACACAAAAAACCAAGCAAAACAAGAAAAATCAAAGAGATTTGATATAATCTCTTTGATTTTAATTTTGAAATCTAGTATTAGAACCAAAGGAAAATACCTATGATGAAAAAGACCCTTTTTATCTCGCTAGTCTTAGCTTTAAACTTGAATGCCAATAATATTGAGATTCAAGATATGCCAAAAATCAAAGAGCGTGTGAGTATCCCCTCTAAAGATGATACGATTTATTCCTACCATGACTCTATTAAGGATTCTATTAAGGCGGTTGTAAATATCTCTACTGAAAAGAAAATTAAAAATAGCTTTATGGGTGGTGGCATGTTTAGCGACCCATTCTTTCAACAATTCTTTGGGGATTTGGGAGGTGCAGTGCCTAAAGATAGAATAGAAAGGGCTTTAGGAAGTGGAGTAATTATTTCTAAAGATGGCTACATTGTAACCAACAACCATGTTATCAATGAGGCAGATAAAATCACTGTTACAATACCCGGTAGCACTAAAGAGTATTCTGCCTCACTCGTAGGCACTGATGCAGATAGTGATTTAGCAGTTATTCGTATTAACAAAGATAATTTACCTACAATCAAATTCTCTGATTCTAATGACACTTTAGTGGGCGATTTAGTTTTTGCTATTGGTAATCCTTTTGGTGTGGGTGAGACCGTTACTCAAGGCATTGTCTCAGCGCTTAATAAAAGCGGCATCAATCTCAATAACTATGAGAACTATATTCAAACTGATGCCTCTATCAATCCGGGAAATTCTGGAGGCGCATTGATAGATAGTCGTGGCGGTTTGATTGGGATTAATACTGCCATTATTTCAAAAACTGGAGGCAATCACGGCATAGGCTTTGCTATCCCCTCTAATATGGTAAAAAATATTGTAAGCCAACTTATTAAAACCGGTAAGATTGAGCGAGGATATTTAGGTGTTGGCTTACAAGATGCTAATAATGATTTGCAAAGTTCTTATGATGGCAAAGAGGGAGCAGTCGTCATTAGTGTAGAAAAGGACTCTCCAGCTAAAAAAGCGGGGCTTTTAGTATGGGATTTAATTACAGAAGTTAATGGTAAGAAAGTCAAAAATTCCAACGAGTTAAAAAATCTTATCGGCTCTATGTTGCCCAATCAAAAGGTTACTTTAAAAGTCATTAGGGACAAAAAAGAGCGTTTCTTTACTCTCATTCTAGCTGAAAGAAAAAATCCCAATAAAAAAGAAACCACCTCAACTCAAGGTAGCACCCAAGGGCAAGTAAGTGGGCTTAAGATAGAAGATTTAACCCCAAAAACAAGAAAATCTATGCGCTTACCTGATGAAATTCAAGGGGTGATTATTAGCCAAGTGCAAGAAAACTCTCCCGCTGAACAAGCGGGCTTTAGACAAGGCAATATTATCACTAGAATTGAAGATGTAGAAATTAAAAATGTTGGCAATTTCAACCACGCCTTAGACAAATACAAAGGCAAGCCCAAGCGTTTCTTAATTTTTGATTTAAATCAAGGCTATCGCACGATTGTGGTTAAATAGTTTGGTGAAAGCTATGCGAAAAAACAGCGCTCAAAACGCCTTTTTAAAGCATTCACTTAAGATGAGTTACTAATATTATGGCATTGATTCGTGTTAATGGGGAAGAATTTAGGGTTTCTTTAGAAACCTTAGAAGACCCCTTAAGTTATTCAAACCCAGAAGAAATACTTGAAAACCTTTCTAAGCAAACAAGTGTTATTTTACTTTCTGCTGGGGAGTCTAGGCGCTTTTCTCACACTCTAGGGATTAAAAAGCAATGGTTGCGCTCTAATCATACTCCCTTATGGCTAAAGGTATATGAAGATTTTAAACAAGTCTTGCCCTTTAATGAAGTTTTACTTGTTGTGAGTGAATTAGATTATCATTACATCAAGCGCCATCACCCCACTATCAAGCTTGTTATTGGTGGTCAAACACGCCAAGAGTCCGTTCAAAATGCTCTGAAACTAGCTAATGGTAATTATGTGCTAACAAGTGATGTTGCTAGAGGCCTAATGGATATAAGAGTGTTGCAAGAACTATTTTTAACCCTTAGTGAAACTAATCATCTCTGTGTTGCCCCCTATTTGCCTTGCTATGATAGCGCCATTTACTATAATGAAATTTTGGATAGAGAGGCTATTAAGCTCATTCAAACTCCTCAGCTTAGCCATAAAGAGAGTCTTAAAAAAGCACTAAGACAAGGCACATTCAAAGATGAAAGCACCGCTATTTTACAAGCTTATCCTAATCTTGTAAGCTATATTGAGGGCAGTAGCAATTTGCATAAACTCACAACAAGTGATGACTTAAAATATTTTATGTCCTTTTTTAATCCTGCCAAAGATACTTTTATTGGCATGGGATTTGATACCCATGCTTTTATAAAAGATAAGCCTATGGTTTTAGGGGGGGTTGTTATAGATTGTGCGTTTGGATTAAAAGCTCATAGTGATGGTGATGCACTTTTACATGCCATTATTGATGCAATTCTTGGGGCTATTAAAGCAGGAGATATTGGAGAGTGGTTTCCTGATAATGACCCTATTTACAAGAATGCTAACTCAGCAACGCTATTAAAAATTGTCTTAGATTTTTCTCAAAGCATTGGTTTTGAGCTCTTTGAAATGGGGGCAACCATTTTTAGTGAAATTCCTAAAATTACCCCCTATAAACCTATGATTTTAGAAAGTCTAAGCCATCTTTTAGGCTTAGAAAAATCTCATATTAGTTTAAAGGCAACCACAATGGAAAAAATGGGTTTTATTGGCAAACAAGAAGGCCTATTGGTTCAAGCACATGTTAGCATGCGCTATAGGCAAAATTTTGAAAATCAAATAGTATAAAGGAATTGTCAATGAAAATTTTAATTATTGAAGATGACTTAGCCCTAGCTAGGAGTATTTGTCATAATTTACATGATTTTGGGCATGCTTGCGAGATTATCTCTAGTATTTCTCAAGAAAACAAAGAACTTTATGATGTGATTTTGGTTTCTTCTAAAGTATGCACGCAAGGGCGTTGCGAACATTTTGTGCGCTACAATTCTAAGCAAATTATCATCATGATGGCTTCACATGTGAATGAAGATGGCGTCAGCAAGCCTATTCAAGCAGGTGCGAGAGACTACATTTTAAAACCTTTTAAAATGGACGAACTCTTACGCAAAATCCAATACCATAAAGCCTACCAAGAAATGACTGCACGCATTGGTTTTTATGAAAGTTACTTAGATTTTATCCATGCCGAACTACCTTTGCCAGAGCATTTCCCTTATAAATTGCCCTTTTTAATTCACGCCACTTCGCAAAATCTCGCTGATGCCTACCTATTACAATACGCTAAGACAAAACACATAGAATTTGCATTCTTTTCTTTAAAAAATGCTACTCCCAAAGAATTGTATAAAAATAAAGAAAAGTTTGACCGCCCCTATTACATCACCCATTTAGAAGAGCTTAAAAAAGATGAACAATTAAAGCTTTTAGAGCTTGCCCTCTCTTGCCCTATTGTGTTGTCCTATACTCATAAAGAGCCTTTGGATTTCCCTCAAATTGTCAACATAGAGGGCGAAAACAAGCCATTAGCCCTCTTTAATGCCTCACAATTTCTCTCGCTCCAAGAATATGAAAAAGAGGCCATTAGACACTTCTCTTCTACTTGCACAGACACTGAGCTTGCCAATAAGCTTGGCATTAGCCGTAAAAGCCTTTGGGAAAAACGCCGTAAATACAACTTGCCTCGCAAATAAAATCCTTTAAAGGCTTAGGGGTAAATTACCCCCTAACAAGTTTCTTAAAAACAACAAAGAATTGAAATAACTTGTTATAATACTAATCGCTCTTTACATTAATAATTTTAAAATTTATCTTAAGGATTGACTATCAAACAAGCACTACGCAAAAAAAAATGCCCTAAACAAAGCCAACCTAAAACTTTGCTTTTGGATATTGATTGTGTCATTCCTAATATTGTAAGGCGCTTACTCTCCAAAAAAAGTTTGCCTAAAAAATTTGCCTCTAGCAGTTTAGAAGAAGTGGGCATTGTGTTTCTTACCACCCAAATCCTTTCTATTATGCGTAAAACTAACTGCTCTAAAACCCTTTTTTTTATTACTAGAGGCAGAGAGAGTTTTCGCTACCAACTCTGTGATTATTATAAGAAAAAACGACGCAAATTTGATGATGAGTTTAGAGCCCTTCTAAAAGCGCTTAAAATTGCTTTGATTGAAAAATACCCTCTAAAAAAAGGGGCTAAAATCCAAGGCGAACATTGCTTTGAATATGAGGCAGATGATATGATTTCTTATTATAAAAAAAGAAATCCTAACCATTATGTTATTGCTAGTATGGATAAAGATGTGCTTTATTCTAATGGTGGTTCTCACTTTAACTTAAAAACAGAGACCTTTTTTAATGTCAGTAAAAAAGAGGCTTGCTTTTTTGCCTATTATCAATGTGTTGTGGGGGATAAGGGGGATAATATTCGTGGGGTTAGAGGAATTGGAGAAATCAATTATAAAGATTTCCTAAATGACCAAGCTAAAGAGCCAGAGTTGTGGGAACAAACCATTCAAGCCTTTAAAAACAAAGAAAAATTAAGCGATGAAGAGGCTAAGGAAAAAGCGCTTTTAAACATGCGTTTAGTCAATATGCACCAAATGATTCAACATGGCGTGATTAAGCTATGGGAACCTGAATTTAAATGCCCTAAAAAAATTCCTTTCAATAAAACCAAAAAACCAAAACCATCGCTTTCTTAATCGCCTTAAAACGAAAATTTTCCAAAAAAGACAAATGAACTACTTCCAATCTCTTTTCGTGTCGCTTTAGAGTTATAAGCATACACATACCCCCCACCCATATCAAAGGCAAGACTACGATACTCCCAAATTTTATAACTACTCATTAAAGAATATTCTTGATAATCACCAAAAGCCACCATAGCATCTATACGAACTTTTTTGGTCTTTAAGCCTCCAAACACATAGCCAGAAATCGTAGAATTAGCAAAATAAATGGCTGGCACGCTAGGGGCATTAATCCCACGCCCATAGAACTTGGTTCTATCGCTAAAAGTCCATAAATAGCCTTTATTATTTTGTGCTGGAACAATATAAAAACCCACTCCAAAATTAAAAATCTTATATTTAAAAGTTTGGTCTATCATAAATAATCCGGCATTTCTAGCACTTGTAGCTATATCAGTATTGCCATATTGATACATGCCTTGTATAAGAGTATGTGAAGTAAAATGCTTGGCTATAGAAGTGTTGTATTCAATTTTTCCTCCCACCTGCACTAAAGGCGTTTTTGAAAGCACAGGCAAACGAGTATCCACTAAAACAAAAGAAGTTGCTTTAAGCCCCCTTTTTTGATACTCTGTTCCTACAGCAAAGACTTCGCCACCTACATATAAGCTTTTAGAAACGGGGTCATAGGAGGCTAGAGTATTTAAGCTAGTAGCAATACGATTTCCCTGCTCTTTATTAACTTGATGCCCATTATAAAGCATACTATCCATAAAAATACCAAAATAACGCATTGAATTTTGCTCTATAGTAACAGATGCCCCTTGAATATTGCCCCCAATCCAATCAAAATCTACAAAATCCGTGTTATAGCGCCCTAAAGCCACTTTTAAGCGCTTAGAAAAATACTTGGCATAAATATCTGATAAATCTCCTGCGCTTAGATAAGGTTGCACATTGTGAGTATTGCCAAAAAAATTACCCAAGCTAATATAGACATTAGCTAGGCGCTGTCTGTTATAGGCATTCCAAGCCCCAATCACTCCAATCCCAAATGACCAAGTATTACTTAAAGTAAAATCCACTCCAAGTCGTGCCAAAACACCCACATAACTATGGGGATTTTTCTGTGCCCCTTGATTATACAAAAGCCCTAAATGACCAAAAGGACTCACTTTAATATCTAAAGCCCTCAAAGGCAAAAAAAACAAAGAAAACCCAAAAAGCACTAGCAAATAACGCATTTTATTGTATTTCATTTATAATATTAGTCTCTGTTTAGCAAGTTAAGATAGTTTTTGCTATCTCAAAAGTTAAAATTAATATATTGTAATAAAAGTTAAATTTAATCGTGCTGAAACCTTAAAAAATCCCTTATTTTAGACTATATTAGCAATGATTATCAATTAACTTGATTGACTTACACTAAAGTTTTATGATAGCATTCACTTTAAAATTATTTTGTAAGGCAAAACAATGAGTAAAAGCTTATACCAAACTTTAAATGTTAGTGAAAATGCTAGTCAAGATGAAATCAAAAAATCTTATCGCCGTTTAGCACGCCAATACCACCCTGATTTGAATAAAACCAAAGAGGCAGAAGAAAAATTTAAAGAAATTAATGCTGCTTATGAAATTTTAAGCGATGAAGAAAAGCGTCGGCAATACGACCAATTTGGAGACAATATGTTTGGAGGGCAAAACTTTAGCGATTTTGCTAGAAGTCGTGGCTCTGGCGCTAATTTAGACGATATTTTAAGTTCTATTTTTGGACATGGGGGTTTTTCTCAAGGTTTTGGCGGCTCTCAAGGGTTCTCTAATTTTGGTTTTTCCAACTTTGAATCTGAAAATTTAGATATTGTTGCTAATCTCAATGTTTCTGTGTTAGATACCATTTTAGGCAACAAAAAAGAAGTGAGCATCAATAATGAAACTTTTAGCATCAAAATCCCTATTGGTGTAGAAGAGGGTGAAAAGATTAGAGTGCGCAATAAAGGAAAAATGGGGCGCACAGGCAGAGGGGACTTACTCTTAAAAATCTGTATTTTAGAAGATGAAATCTATAGGCGTGAAAAAGATAATATTATCCAAACTTTTGACCTACCCTTAAAAACCGCTCTTTTTGGAGGCAAGGTTGAGATTCAAGCCCCTCATAAAACCCTAACCTTAACTATCCCACAAAATACTAAGGGCGCACAAAAATTCCGTGTTAAAGAACAAGGGGTCAAAAATAGAAAAAATGCGCATGTAGGGGACTTATATTTGCAAGCTCGTTTAGTCTTGCCTAAAGTTGAAGAGCTTTCAAATGAGCTTAAAACCTTGTTAGAAAAAGAGTTATAAAATATAAGGATAGTAAAATGTGTGATTATGATGAACCCCTTTATCTCATTAGTGTGGTAGCTAAAATTTTAGAAGTGCATCCTCAAACCTTACGCCAATATGAAAAAGAGGGGCTAGTAGAACCTAATAGAACCGATGGGAAAATGCGCCTATATTCTCAGCGAGATATTGATAAGATTAAAACCATTTTACGCCTTACACGAGATTTGGGCGTCAATTTAGCTGGAGTGGATATTATTTTACGCTTAAAAGAAGAATTAGACAGGCTTAATAATGAACTCCAAAACGCACACACCAAACGCCCTAAAGAAAACACTAATTTGGTTAAAGATTCAAGCATGCCTTTAAACACCTATGAATTGATTTTATTTAAAAAATGAGTTTAGCTAATTTATTAAGCCCTAAAAGTTTAGAAGATTTTATAGGGCAAACCCATTTAATAGGAAAAAACGCCCCCCTTTATCAAGCGCTCATTAAACGCCATTTCCCCCATGCCTTTTTTTATGGTCCTCCGGGTGTAGGCAAAACAAGTTTAGCCAAAATTATTGCCAATACCCTAGAGCGTCCCTTGCTCTTTTTTAACGCAACAGATTTTAAGCTTGATGATTTACGCTTAAAGCTTAAAAATTACCAAAATACCCTTTTAAAGCCCACTATTTTTATTGATGAAACCCACCGCTTGAATAAAACCCAACAAGAATTTTTGCTCCCCATTATGGAAAAAGAACAAGCCCTAGTCTTAGGGGCTAGCACGCAAGACCCACGCTACACTCTAACACATGCCATTCGCTCAAGAAGTTTTGTTTTTGAACTATTTCCTTTAAATTCTATTGAATTAGAAGAGCTTTGCTCTAAAGCTCTTCTATTATTAAAAGTTAGCATAGAACCTAGCGCTAAAAATTATCTTTTAAACAATAGTGCTGGCGATGCTAGAGCGCTATTAAACCTTTTAGATTTGAGCGCTAAGATAGAAAATCCTATCACTTTAGAAACTCTAAAATCCTTACGCCCTCATAGCTTAAATGATGGTAGTGCAAGCGATGATACACACTATAACCTTACAAGCGCTCTTATAAAGTCTTTAAGAGGGAGTGATGAAAACGCCTCTTTATATTATCTAGCACGCCTAATTGCTGGAGGGGAAAACCCTGAATTTATTGCAAGGCGCTTAGTGATTTTTGCAAGCGAAGATATAGGCAATGCCAATCCAAACGCTCTTAATCTAGCTACTTCTACTTTGCTTTCAGTCAAACAAATTGGCTATCCAGAAGCTCGCATTATTTTAAGCCAATGCGTGATTTATTTAGCTTGTTCGCCTAAATCTAATACCGCTTATAACGCCATTAATAGCGCCTTAGATGCGATTAAATCAGGGGTAATTTATCCGGTGCCAAAACATCTACTCCCCCATGCTAAAGACTATCTCTACCCCCATGATTATAATGGCTATGTCAAGCAAGATTATTTAGAAAGACCTTTAAAATTTGTGTATTCTCAAAAGATAGGGTTTGAAAAAACCCTTAAAGAATGGTTAGAAAAAATCAAAGGCTAAAAACCCTACATTTCTCTAGGGATATTTGCCTCATCATAACTAAAGGAATCATTAAAGATTTCAGCGATAGCTTTTAAAATGTTATCTATGGTTTTTTTATCTAGAGAGGGGATTCTCTGCAAACTCTTACGCAAAATATCTTCATTATACGATTTAGCCCTTACTATAACAAAAACTTCGTTATTATAGGGATTAACCCATTTATTTAGCATTTCCATATTGTCTTTTAAGCCCTTTAAAATCGCCCCCTCAATTTGTCTTACAACCGTAAAATCATGTTTTTTATGCTGGTCGTCTTTGGATTTTACATAAACGGTATGAATTTTTTCTGTAATTTGATAAGCTACACGCTCTTTAGCACGCAAGCTAGACCTATCAATAGCCTGAGCCTCAGTAACATTTGGTGTAACATTCCAAGTGCCTATAGCTTGAAGAATATATGAACTTCTATCTTCTACAAGTCAAGTAGGAACATTTCTAAAATACCCCTTTTTGCTTATCTTAGGATTAGCACAAGCTCCAAGCAAGAGAACTAATAACGATACAAAAAAATTATAATAACTTATTGTTTTCATAATAAACTCCCTTTCTTAAAATTCCTAATCAATTAAAATGCGATTTATTAAACACCTCTATAGCTAACAAATATTAAAGATTACACCCTATCTGACAAAAAAATCTAAAAATAAGAAATTATTTCACATTTTGTGGTATTCTTAAGAGCTATCAAAATAATAATGAGTTTTATTTATACATCATCTCATTGTTATGTGTTATAATATTCTCGCTATATAAAGCATTTTGATAGAATACGATTTTTTAGAAAGGAAAATATTTTAACCATGAAACGATTAGAAACTTTGGAATCTATTTTAGAACGCTTAAGAATGTCTATTAAAAAGAATGGATTAAAAAATTCTAAGCAACGAGAAGAAGTAGTCAGCGTATTGTATCGCAGTGGCACACATTTAAGTCCCGAAGAAATCACGCATTGTATCCGCCAAAAAGATAAAAATACAAGCATTTCTTCAGTGTATCGCATTTTAAATTTCTTAGAAAAAGAAAACTTTATTTGCACTTTGGAAACCTCTAAAAGCGGTCGGCGTTATGAGATTGCCGCCAAAGAACACCACGACCATATCATTTGCTTGCATTGTGGAAAAATCATTGAATTTGCTGACCAAGAAATTGAAGAACGCCAAAATGAGGTTGCTAAAAAATATGAAGCTAAGCTTATTAGCCATGATATGAAGTTATTTGTATGGTGCAAGGATTGCCAAGAAGAAGAAAAGTAAGGGGGAGTTTAAGGAATAGTGCGAATCACTTCACCCAAATCAAAACGCTTGATTTTCAAAGATTTGATTTCTTGATTATCTAAGCGTTTCCATGTAAAAGTCTTGCCCACATATCCCCACTTATCATAGCTTGGCGTAAATTCTAAATCTCCATTATCATTTTGCACTACTTTCACATAATAGGTTCTGCCATCATAAAAATTATAAGCTTTGCCACCTTTATAATACCTATGTCCTACTTGCGTTAAATCGCTCAAAAACACTACACCCTTATCGCTACGATTTCTTAATCTAGGGTCAGGGTTATTCTTATCCTTTCTAGCATTAGACCCATCAGCATTAGAAATACCATAAGCATAGAACTTTCCCTTGTATTCAAAAAACTCTACATACGAACTTTTCGCATTCAAAAAGGCTTGAGTTTTATAAACTCCGGGAAGTTCTAAAGCCTCTGATGCTCCTAAAATACCAAAAAATATTCCTAAAAAAACACTCAATATACTCATTCTTACAACTTCAGCTTAATTAATTCCTTAGGCACTTTAACGACTACCTTAAAAATAGCCTCCATAGCATAACGCTTAAAAGATTCATCATAAAATCTTAGGGCATGCGCATCGCTATCAAAAAATATTGCTAACATTCCCTCTTCCAAACACAAAAAAGAAAGACTATTTTTTGGCTCATAAACCACTAAATCCTTAGATTCGTTATAGGGTGTTTTAATTTGCATAAGGCTCGTATCTAAGACTTTTGCTCCCTCAATGCCTTTAATTATAAGTTGAAAATCTACATATTTTTGATGGCTTTCAAAAAACCCCTCATTGTTTTCTTTAGCATGTTCTAAACAATAACTTTGTTCTATAGCTATCATGCCATGCCCTAAAGAAACTTGGTATTCTTCATTTTGAGGAAGTTTCAAAACCCTTTGATGAATTTCATTATCTTTTTGCATAGCGTCTTTTAAATACCCATGCAAAATCTCTAATTCTTGTGTTTTTTTAAATAAATGCCCTAGTGAGCTTAATTTTCCAAAAATTGCCATTTTAAACTAACCTTGCTCTTTTAATTGCTCTAAACGCTCTTTTTTTGTGCCAATATCAGTGATTTGTATGCCAAAATTCCCATCTACAATCACTACTTCACCCTTGGCTATAATCTTATCATCAACCAAAATCTCTAAAGGGTCATTCACTAATTGGTCTAATTCTACAACACTCCCAATATCCATAGAAACCACATCTTTTAAAATCATCTTTTTTTGACCAATACGCACTTTAACATTCAATTTCACATCTAAAAGCATGCCAATATTGCGAATTTCTGTGCCTTCTAATACATGGCTTTCATGAATTTGTGGCTCTTCTTGTTTACTTTCCTCATTAGTTGAGCTTTCAGCAGGAGCGCTTGTAGCATCTAATTGGTTATCAAATGCTGAAGTCGTTAATAAAATTACTTTACTTTCTTCAAGCCCTTCCATATTAAAAGAGAGTGTATAGGCTTTGGCATAATCCTCTTTTTTAGGAAGTTCTTGGGCAATCTCAGCATTGGTTGTAGTGAAATTTAATTTAGGAAGTAATTCTTGAGACTTTAAGCTTGTAGCTAATGCACCAAAAATATTAGATGCCATTTCTTTAAAAGCGTCTAAATCATCATTATCCATTTCTTCTTTACTAGCCCCATCACCCCCTAGCATTAAATCACTCAACGCAGTAACTAGCCCTACAGATGCCAAAAATTCTATATTGCCATCACTCTTTTGAGATGCATTAATAACCACTCTTGCATAAGGCACATTCACTAATGCTCCCCATGCCTCATCTTCTGTATTTGCTATTTCTTCTTTTAATTCCACATTTGGAGCTTTACCTACTAAGCCCTCTAAAGTGGAAATAATCTCTTGAATAAAAAGTTTAATAAAATCTTGCATGCTTACTCTTCTTCTGCTTTCATAATATCACCTACTTTACCTCTACGCTGTTCTTCTAGCATTTCTAAAATCTCTTTGGTATGTTCTTTTTCACTATAGGCAATTTCTTTAATTTGAATCGTCTTTCTATAACCTTGAAAGCCCACACTTGCCAAAAAGCGCTTTTTTCTATGGATATGCACGCTCACTTCATCATTAGCCACTTTATTTAAGCGAATCGTATCCCCTACATCTAAATCTAGCACTTCTTTTAAGCTCAATTCTACTGAGCCTAAAAACACCATCATATCTACGCTAACCCCACTTAATAAGGCTTGCAATTCTTTATTACGGCTCTTTTTAGAATTGGTTTCTGAAACCATTAAATCCCTACTCCCCATTTTAGAAAGAATGCTTTCAATGGAAATGACCGGATAGCAAATATTCATCATGCCACGACTATGTCCGATAATAATTTCTAAAACCACCATAATCGCAATTTCATTTTGTGCGACAATTTGCACCACATTCGCACTAGATTCCTTGGCATCAATAGTGGGAAACATTTCTACTACAGGCGCCCAAACTTCTTTTAAAATCTGCATAACTTGGCGCAAAATCGTATCTAACAAGTTCAATTCAATATCGCTAAACTCTCTATTTTCCTCATACGCACTACCCTTGCCCCCTAATAACCTATCAATCATAGGAAAAGCAATGCTAGGATTAATTTCTAAAACCCCCGTTCCTCCCATAGGTTTCATAGAAAAAACATTAAAGCTTGTTGGGCTTGGTAAGCTCATTAGAAATTCGCCATAAGTCATTTGATCAACGCTATGAAGTTGGATTTCTACAATAGAGCGCATGATAGAAGAAATTTGACTAGAGAGATTTCTTGCCATTTTTTCATGCACACTTCTAAAAGAGCGTAGTTGCTCTCTACTCACACGATTAGGGCGCTTAAAATCATATAAAGTTACACTGCGTTGGGGGATAATATCCTTTTTTTGGACATTTTGAATATCTACATTTTCATCAACGACTTCTAAAAGCGCATCAATTTCTTCTTGGCTTAAAATATCAGCCATGATTTGCTCCTAAGGACTTACGCACCTTTTTAATCACTTCTTTAATAATTTGAGAAATGCGTGATTCTGTAATGCCTAAAATCTCTTTAATCTCACTCAAATTCAACTCTTCAAAATAATAAAGCTGGATAAGAGTTTGCTCTCTTTGACCCATGGTGCTTAAAATGGCTTGCACATGCTCTAATAATTCTTCAGTCTCAATTTTTTTAGTGATTTGGTCTTGCTCAATCGCATTAAATTGCTCATCTATAGGCACTAGTGCATACACATCAGAAGCTACTTTAGCCTCTCTAATTTTTTCAATATCTTCACCTAAAGTTTGCGCTAAATATTCATCATTAGGCTCTATTCCATGCTCATTAAGATATTTAGTTGTCTCATTATCAATATTTTTAATCAATTTTCTACTAGAACGAGAGACCACATCTAAAGAGCGCAAATAATCTAGCATTGCCCCATTAACTCGCATTCTAGCATAGCCCCAAAAAGAGTCATTAAGCGCACTTTCATAACGCCTTGCTAGTTTGATTAACTCTTCAGTGCCAATAGAAACCAAATCGTTAAAATCAATAGAACTAGGCAAGCGCTCTTTTAAGCGAAATGCCATAGCACGCACCGCTGGTAAATACTGCAGGGCTAATTCATCTTGATTGTGGTGTTGTTGCTTGTCATAAGCATTGAGAATTTTCTCTACATTTTTAGGCTTTTCTAAAGCCTCGCTGTTTTCAAAATTATCAAAGTCTTGCATTCTATTGCCCATCATCAAAATTATAACTTCTAATATAATTCAAAATACTCGTTACTTCTTTTTCGCGGTTTTTAAACTCGTGGTTAAAATGTGTCAAACGCTCTTCAGTGCCTTTCTTATCAAATAAGCAAGTATCTAAATCAGTGCAAGCGATAAAAATAGAGGCAAATAAAAGCGATACAAGATAAAAACCAAGCGTAGAAATAATTGTCCAAAGCAAAATGGTCTCAGGTTGGTCAAATTTTAGCATAGCAAGCGCTAGTCCCAAGAAAAACCCTACTACGATAGAAAAATGTATGAAATTCTGTATTCTCATAATCCTATCCCAAATACTTTAAAAACCGCTTGAAAAAACTTTTAAAATCTTCTTTTGGCTTTTCTAAAGCACCTTTTTCAAGCTTAGAAGTTAAAATAAATGCCACTTGGTCAATCGCTTGAGAAAACAAATCATTAGGAGCGACCTTACGCAAAACTTTACGCTCTCTAATACAACGCTTTAGTAATGAGCTATTTTCTAAAGCCCCTAAATAATGCAAACTTAATGAGGGAATATTATTCTTAGCCACTTTGGCTAGTTTGTCATAAGTTGCTCTACCTTCTTTATCTTGAGAGACCATATTTACCATTAAAAACAACTCATCTTTATTTTTGGAGTTGATTTTCATGCACGCATACGCATCAGTAATGGCTGATGGGTCAGGCGTAGTGATAACTACCACACAATCGCTTGCATTTAAAAATGCTTGCGTAGTAGCTCCAATTCCAGCTCCCGTATCAATGATAATATAATCCAAAGAGCTTAAAATCCCCTCATCATCTACAAATTTATCTAAACCATCTACACCACTAACATATTTTAAAATCTCTTCGCCACTATCGCCGGGAATAAGACAAAGCCCCGGTTCAATAGCACAAACAATCTCTTTGAGTTTAGCCTCGCCCTTAAGGGCATGCAAAATATTTTTATGAGTTTTTACCCCAAAAATTACATCTAAATTAGCTAGACCAATATCCGCATCAAAAACCCCTACCTTATAGCCTTTCTTATACAAAGAGTAAGCCAAATTAGCACTCACATTGGATTTCCCAACTCCGCCCTTACCACTTGTTATAGCGATAAATTTCGTGTTACCCTTATCAGAAAAAAAGCTTCTAGAAGTCTTGGTGCTAAGAAAACTTTCTAAACGACTCGCTTGATTGCTCATGTATTTTCCTTACTAGGACTAATAAAGCCATCAAGCATGCAATCTACTAAGTATTCATTGGTCGCTACTTTTAAATCCATAGGCACTTCTTGTCCAACAGAAAGATAGCTAATAGGTTTTTGACTCTCATGCACAAGCGAAAATAAATTCCCTAATCCCCTACTTTCATCTAGTTTTGTAAAAATCAAAGTATCAATCCCTAAAACCCCAAAAGAATCATAAATATCCTTCATATCTTCGTATTTAGTGGTAACTGAAAGCACTAAAGACACATCAATATTATACCCCCCATCTACAAATTCTTTTAAACTAGCAATTTTTTGTTTGTCATATTGCGAATGCCCTGTAGTATCTACTAAAATAAAATCACAATACTCCAAAGCCTCAATTTCTTTGGCAAAATCTTTAGCATCAATAACGGTTTCTATGCTCATTTTCATCTTATTGGCATACCAACTTAATTGTTCCAAAGCCCCAATACGATAATTATCTAAAGTGATAATACCTACCTTATATTTTTTGTCTAACATCTTAGAATAGCGTGCAGCAAGTTTTGCCAAAGTGGTAGTCTTACCCACACCCGTAGGCCCTACAAGCATTAAAATGCGCTTTTCTCTTAAACTCAAATCTTCAGGGCGACACAATATCATCTTGCGCAACACTTCTCTAAAGTAACGCTTAACCGTAACAGAATTTTCTCGCATTCTTAAAGGCATGAGTTCCAAGCTTAATTGCATAATTTCATCTAAATGGCTTGAACGCATCCCACTTTGCTTGGCTATTTTATAGATTTCAGCAAATTCTTGAGGGATATTTATGAGACTACCACCGGGATTTTTCTCGTCCCAAAACATGTTTTGAATCAGTTTTAAACTATCAGTTATCTTGTGCAATTCGGTATTGATGCGCTTGATTTCTTGATGATGTTCTTTTTCTTGCTCATTATTATCGCTCTTTAAAGTCTTATTAGCAAAGCTATTGCTTATTGTAGGACTTTCTGGCTCTAAAAACATCTTATCTAAAGAAAAATCTTGTGTTTCTTTAGGAGTAATCTTTATGAGTGGTTTTGGATTAGGGGTAGTTTTAGAAACACCAGCGAGTTTACGCATCTCTTCTACGGTGCTTGAAAGTTGCATAACCACATCTTCTTCGCTTGCATTATCTTCATATAAGCTTTCTGGAACTAAAGGCTCTTTGGGGAGCTCATCATCACCATTCTCTCCCTCAACTGCCACAACAATTTCATAAAGCCCTGCAGAATTAAGCGTTTTTTTACGAATTTCTTGTGTTTTAAACACTAAAGCATCTACACCATGATGGCTTTGAGCCACTTTTAAAGCCTCAGCTGCTGTCTCTCCACTATAAGTATAAAATTTCACCCTAATCCCCCTTTCTTTACAAGGACTTGTTGCAACGCTAAAGGCACTAATACAGACTCTCGCTCACTCCATTTAGGGTGAGGCAAAGTTAAATAAGCTTGATTTAAAACAATTTTATTAAAGGCTATAATATCAATATCTAAGGTTCTTGGAGCATCTTTAAACTCACGCTTTCTCTTGCGTCCAAAACGCCTCTCTACATAAAAAACTAAAGCAAAGAATTTACGCAAATTCAAACTCGTTCTAAGCACAAGGGTCGCATTATAAAAAGGAGCCTGTTTGAGATAGCCAAAAGGAGGGTTTAGATAAATAGGCGAAGAAAAAACTTTGCCTATAGCGCTATGATTCTTAAGCCATAAGTAGCATTGCTCTAAAGTTTTTAAAGGATTTTTCATATTAGCACCAAGTCCTAACACAACCCTATTTTTGAAATGCACTCTAGCTTTAGAATCACTTGGAAAAAAACGGGTCAAAAGAATCTCTCGCATTAGATAACTTCAGCTTTAGAATTTTTAATTACAACTAAATCTTCAATGCGCACCCCAAAAAACCCGGGAATATAAATTCCGGGCTCTATAGAAAAAACCATACCTTCTTCTAGTATTGTTTCACTTCGTGGGGAAATAAAGGGAAGTTCATGAATATCTAATCCAATGCCATGCCCTGTGCTATGAGTAAAATACTTGCCATAACCTTGCTCTTCTATAACTTTTCTAGCTAAGTTATCAGCCTCTTTACCTGTCATGCCTGCCCTAATGTTTGTAATGGCATTTTCTTGAGCTTTTTTAACAATGTCATAAATCTTTTGGTGTTCTTTGTCTTTAAAGGTTTGCTCTTTTTGGAAATTAAAATTCTTAGAATCAAAAAAAGCTGTGCGGGTCCTATCAGAGCAATAGCGCTCATACTTAATTCCCATATCCAAAAGAAAGCTATCTTCATTATTAAGAAAATCTTTTGCACTAGGCAAAGCATGGGGCTTACTTGCATTGGCATTAAACGCTAAGATTGGCTCAAAGCTCAGATTATAAAGACCATCTCTAGTCAAAAAATCCTTTACTTTATGCTGTAAAAAACACTCGCTCAATGACTTTTCTTGACCAAAAATCGTCTTCACATATTTAGCAAAATTATCAAATGCCTCAACATTCAAGGCTTGAGATTTTTTCAAAAGCTCTAGTTCATGCGAAGTCTTAATAATGCGTTTTTGGCGATGATAATTAACTATACCCTCTAAAATAACTTTGCCATTTATGACTGATTCCAAACGCTTATAGGTTTGCAAATTGACAAAATTAGGGTCAAAAAAGAGTTTTTTAACAGAGCTTTTTTGAATCAATTCAAGCGCCTTTGATACCAAATCACTTGTCTCTATTACCTCAACACTCTTGCCATCCTTAGGCTTAATATTTTCTCTAGCCTCTTGGGTATAGCGAGAATCAGTGATAAAAAACGCACGCTCCTCTAGTTGCAAAAACAAAGCATTATCGCAACTATAGGCACATTCAAAGAACATGGCATTTTCATCTAGGGTAAAATGCGATTGGTTGCTCTCTTGATTCAATTGGCTCATCTTTTGCCTCTTTGAAATATTAGTTATTTACTGGTCCATTGGGATTATTTTGTTGAGCTTCTTGAAAGGCTTTCATCTCGGCTAAGATATTTACCATACCCATTAATGCCATATTGTATCCAAGTGGCCCAAATCCCATAATCACGCCCCCACATGCTGCTCCGGTATAAGAATTTTTTCTAAATTCTTCTCTAGCTTGAATGTTAGTTAAATGCACCTCAATCACAGGCTTACCTGCCAACATAATCGCATCAGCAATCGCAATAGAAGTGTGGCTAAACGCTCCAGGATTGATAATAATACCCTCATAATCACTGCCTACACTCTCTTGAATTTTATCAATGATTTCACCTTCAAAATTAGTTTGAAAAAATTCTAATTCTAAATCTAGGTTGCTTTGCTTAACAAAAGTTTGCATCATTTCATGAATTTGATCTAAGGTAACCATTCCATAAAGTCTAGGGTCTCTATGCCCTAGCATGTTCAAGTTAGGTCCTTGAATAACTAAAATTTTCATAATACTCTCTCCTTGATAGTAATAGGAGTGCATTATATCATAAGTTCTAGTTTTTAACCTTTAATATAAGAAAGGGTTTAGCGCTTGGAACTTGCTCTCATAAGAACACCCATAAGCACCATTGCAACAAAAAAACTCCCCTCAATAAAAAAGTGAAAAGGGTCAAACCCAATACATAACACTACATAATAAATAACCATACCTAACAGCATTAAATTGATAGCCACATAAGAAAAGTCTTGCGAATAAGAAAATAAGCTATCTTTAAGGCGTTTATAAAACAGAATAAAAATACTCCCTAAAAAATAGATAAGCACTATAATCCCTACTAATCCTTGAGATGCTAAAGTGTTAAAAAACTCATTATCATATTTTTCTTTACAATCCACTGTGCTAGGGTCTCTATAAGATTTAGCACGCTCAATAATTTCAGCTTGTTTATCGCAACGAGTTTTAATGCTCATGCCAATTAAGGGCGACATTTTAAAAATTTCTATCGCCTCTTTCCACCTAGCTAAGCGCATGCCTATACTGCTGTTTGGGTCATTTTTTTGCTCATAGAGTTCAATGTCTTTTTGAAACTGCGTTTTTTCATCAATAGATTGCTCAGCTACAAACAACATCTTATTAAGCGCAAAAATTCCCCCAAATACACATAATAAGACCAATACATGCACTAATAAGCGTTTTTTATTCTTATCTGTTATTAACGCCCAAATTACTATTGCTAAAAAAGTAGCCATAAAAGCTAATAACGCACTTCTTGTATCATTCAATAAAACGATTAAAAAAGCTAAGATGATGCCTAAAGAATATTTATAGCGCTCTTTAGAATTTTCTTGCCCTAAAGCATAAGCAAAACAACCAAAACCTGCAATCGCACTCAAAGTTGAAAACCCCACAATAGTGCTAAATCCGTCTGCACGATACGAGCTGTGATGATAAATTTTATGATATGAGACTTGCAAGCAAGCTATAAAGGCGTTTATGCAAGTTGCTATAAGCATGGATTTAAAAAGCCATTTTGGATTTAATGATATTTGTTTATAGGTATTAAACAAACAAAAAATCCCTAAAGCCCCCAATACATACACCAAAGGCATATTGAGCGAACGCAGACTAAATAAAAAACCATTATCCAAAAACATATTAGGCAATACGCTTAGAAACATCAAAATTGAAGATATAAACACATGTCTAGTCTCTAAAAATATCAAAGAGCAAGAAAAAGGTTTTTTTCTAAATTTAATAAAGTAATAAAGTGCGCCAACTACTAATAATACAATTAAAATCTGTGCGAAAGGTTTTTTGAAAGAAGTTAAAAAGAAAAAAGCAAAAAGGGAAGTGAAAACTTGGTTTGCACCTAAAAGTGTTGTTAAACGCCCTATCAATGCAAAATTACCAATGTTTTCATCATCAAACTTAGAATAAGACTATCTGTCTTTAATGCCAAGTTTTTGGATTAAATCCATATATCTTGCATGCGCAGTGCGCTTGATATATTTTAACAAATTGCGTCTTTGAGCCACTAATTTTAAAAGACCTAAGCGACTTGAATGGTCTTTTGGATTAGCTTTTAAATGCTCTGTTAGATACTTGATTCTCTCACTTAATAACGCTACTTGAACTTCACAAGAACCAGTGTCATTCTCTTTAAGAGCGAATGCCTTAATGATTTCTTGCTTTTTCTCCAGATTTAAAGCCATAAATGACCTCCTAATTGGTAGTTAAAATTAAAAGCGCATATTATAGCGTAAAATTAGCTTTTTTATTCAATCCTTTAAGAGAACTTTTACTATAATACAGAGTTTGAATTAAAATTTTAGAAAACCAATCTAATATTAAAAGGCAATCAATTTAATAATGGCAAGCGAACGCTCAAAAACAGCATTTAGAAAAACCTTTCCTATCCTAAAACGCTTCTTGCAATCCAAAGACTTAGCGGTAGTTGTTTTTGTGATTGCGATTTTAGCTATTATTATTGTGCCACTACCGCCTTTTTTACTAGATTTTTTACTCACTATTTCAATCGCTCTATCAGTATTGATTATCTTAATTGGGCTTTATATTGATAAACCTACAGATTTTAGCGCTTTTCCTACTTTACTGCTTATTGTAACCTTGTATCGTCTAGCCTTAAATGTCGCCACCACTAGAATGATTTTAACTCAAGGCTATAAAGGACCTAATAATGTAAGTGATATTATCACAGCGTTTGGGGAATTTACCGTTAGCGGGAATTATGTCATTGGAGCGATAATTTTTAGTATTTTGGTGCTAGTGAATTTATTAGTTGTTACTAATGGTTCTACTAGGGTTACTGAAGTAAGAGCTAGATTTGCTTTAGATGCCATGCCCGGAAAACAAATGGCAATTGATGCAGATTTAAACTCAGGGCTTATTGATGATAAAGAGGCCAAAAAGCGACGCACCGCCTTAAGCCAAGAGGCAGATTTTTATGGCGCAATGGATGGTGCGAGCAAATTTGTTAAAGGTGATGCGATTGCCTCTATTGTCATTACGCTTATTAATATTATTGGGGGCTTTTTGGTAGGCGTGTTTCAAAGAGATATGAGCGTGAGTTTTAGTGCTAGCACTTTTACTATCCTAACCATTGGCGATGGGCTTGTAGGACAAATTCCTGCTTTAATTATTGCCACAGCTACCGGTATTGTCGCTACTCGCACCACACAAAACGAAGAAGAAGACTTTGCCTCCAAACTTATCACTCAACTTACCAACAAGAGTAAGACTTTAGTGATTGTGGGGGCGATACTATTACTCTTTGCTACCATTCCCGGACTTCCTAGTTTTTCTTTAGCATTTGTAGGGACACTCTTTTTATTTGTTGCTTGGCTTATTAGTAGAGAAGGAAAAGATGGCTTGCTTACTAAGTTTGAAAACTATTTAGGCAAAAAGTTAGGCGTTGATTTTAATCCAAAATCTCCTAGCATCAAAACACAAGCCCATGCCCAAACAACTAGCAAGCCTAAAAGCCAAGAAGAGATTAAAAGAGAAGAAGAACAAGCGATTGATGAAGTGTTAAAAATTGAATTTTTAGAGCTTGCTTTAGGTTATCAACTTATTAGTCTAGCTGATATTAAGCAAGGGGGCGATTTATTAGAAAGAATTAGAGGTATTAGAAAAAAGATTGCAAGCGATTATGGCTTTTTAATGCCTCAAATTAGAATTAGAGATAATTTGCAACTTCCCCCAACGCATTATGAAATCAAGCTTAAAGGTATAGTCATTGGCGATGGCGCTGTAATGCCTGATAAATTTCTAGCTATGAATACCGGATTTGTGAGTAAAGAAATTGAGGGAATCCCTACCAAAGAACCAGCTTTTGGCATGGATGCTCTATGGATTGATGCCAAGGATAAAGAAGAGGCGATTATTCAAGGCTATACTATCATTGACCCTAGCACAGTTATTGCTACGCACACAAGCGAATTAGTGAAAAAATATGCTGAAGACTTTATCACTAAAGATGAAGTTAAAGCACTCTTGGAGCGCTTGGCTAAAGATTATCCTACCATTGTAGATGAAAGTAAGAAAATCCCAACCGGTGCCATTCGCTCAGTCTTACAAGCCCTATTACATGAAAAAATCCCTATTAAAGATATGCTTACTATTTTAGAAACCATTACTGATATTGCGCCTCAAGTTCAAAATGATGTGAATATTTTAACCGAACAAGTTAGAGCAAGACTATCAAGAGTGATTACTAATACCTTTAAATCTGAAGATGGAAATTTAAAATTTCTAACTTTCTCTACAGATACTGAGCAATTCTTACTTAACAAATTGCGTGAAAATGGCTCTTCTAAGAGTTTGTTATTGAATGTGAGCGAATTGCAAAAACTCATTGAGATTGTTTCTGAAGAATCTATGAAAGTCTTACAAAAAGGCGTTGCGCCGGTTATTCTAATCGTAGAGCCAAATCTAAGAAAGGCTCTTTCTAGCCAAATGGAACAAGCTAGAATTGATGTGGTTGTTCTAAGCCATGCTGAATTAGACCCCAACTCTAATTTTGAGGCTCTAGGCACAATACATATTAATTTTTAATTATTTTTAAGGAAAATTATGCAAGTTTATCATCTTTCACACATTGATTTAGACGGCTATGCATGCCAGCTTATTTCAAAACAATTTTTTACCAAAGTTCAATGTTATAACGCTAATTATGGGCGTGAAGTTTTAGCACGCATTTATGAAATTCTAAATGCTATCGCTCAATCTAGTGAGACAAAAATTCTCATTCTCATTAGTGATTTAAATTTGAGTTTAGGTGAGGCACAATATTTACAAGATAAAGTTCAAGAATACCGCCTCCAACAAAAAGACATTCAAATCCAACTACTAGACCATCACATTAGCGGTAAAGAAGTGGCCGAGAGTTTTCATTGGTATTTTTTAGACACTAGTCGTTCTGCAACTAAAATCACTTATGAGTTTTTAAAACAACACTACACTATCTTAGAGCCTAGCCATACTACTTGGCTAGATTATTTAGTAGAAATGGTTAATTCGGTGGATATTTGGGACACACAAGGCTATGGTTTTGAGTTGGGGAAAGTTTGCATGCGCATGGTTAGTCAAAGCACCGAATTAAACCGCTTTATGTTTGAAACAGAAAACCGCAATTACAAATTAAAACTTTTAGAAGAAGTTAAAAATTATTTATTCTTAGAAAATGCTCCCGTAGCCTATGATAACGACCTTTTTAGGCTGAAAAAAATCGCTCTAGGGGGCAATCCTAACACAGAAACTATGGACACTATCTCTTCTAACGCACAAGTGCGCTTACTATCAACAAAGAAAGAAGAATGCTGTGTTTATTACCAAGACAAAAAAGGGTTTTTAAGTTATTCTATGGGGGGTATTAGCGTTTTAGCAAATCTTTTCTTGGTGCAAAACCCCGACTTTGATTTTTATATAGATGTGAATGCTAAAGGAAATGTGAGTTTAAGGGCTAATGGAAATTGCGATGTGAGTGCTTTAAGCAAGGCTTGCTTTAATGGAGGCGGACATAAAAACGCTAGTGGGGGTAAAATAGAGGGCTTTAAAGAAAGTTTTAATTATAAAGACATAAAAGAGCAAATAGAAGAAATTTTAGCTCATAGCTAAACTATTCTTCACACCCTCCTTTAGGATAACAAAAGCGATAACCCCTACGCCTCACAGTCTCTACGGTGGAGATATTAAGAGGCTTATCCATTTTTTGACGGATTTGATTGATAGCCACTTCAATCACATTTGGAGTAACTAATTCTGGCTCTTCCCAAATAGCATCTAAAAGTTGCTCTTTAGAAACAATTTGGTCTCTATGTCTAGCTAAATGCGTAAGCACTTCAAAGGGCTTGCCTTTAACTTCAATTTCACGCCCCTTATAAACAATCTTTTCCTCATTAGGACTAATAATCAAATCTTCAATTTCAATGACATTTGAGCCCCAAAATCTTAAACGAGCCTCAATTCTTGCTACAAGAGCCTTAATGCTACGATAAGGCTTAGCAATGTAATCATCTGCGCCTTGCTCAAACGCACTAATCTCTTCTTCGCTTGTAGGATTATCTGAAGAAACCAACACCACAGTAGAAGAATGTCTTTCTTTAATTTTAGAAACTAAATTAAAGGCATTTTTATCACTAACCATGACTAAATCATAATTTCTAACGCCAATGTAGTATTCAAAATCTTCTAAATTCTCTACTGCATCAGCCATAAAGCCACGCTCATTCAAGCATTTTTCAATTTCATCGCCTAAAACAGAATTATTTTCAATAAGTAAGACACGCATGGTGATTGACCCCTAATTTAAGAGTATTTTAACTTGGATTATAGCATAATTTTAAGTTAGTTTAAAAAAAACTTAAGTTTTTTAAAAACGCATCTTTTTTGTGGTTCTCCCTATCTATTTCAAACAAAAATTAAAAAATTTTTTCCTAAAATCATAATTCTATTGTATAATAGTCAAATCCAACCATTCCTTAGGGTTTGGTTGGCACTATTGGGTTAGAAGAGTCACCTCCCCCTCCTTTCTCTTCTTCCCAATAGTTGTTTTGATTCTTTTAGTTTCTTTTGTAATTTTTTGTTTAGCCAATAGGAAAGTTTAAATTTTATAATCCCTTTCTTTAATCTTATTGCAATTTTAGGAAATGCTTTCATCTTTTATTTTATCTTAGTTTTTGTTTTTAAAACTTTATTTACCATTTGTTGTTTTTTTTTTTTTCAAAATTAAGCTCCGCTGTTTGAAATTTAAATAAGGAGTTTTTATGAAAAATAAAATCGCTAAAGCGACTCTAGGTTTAGGAGTGCTTTTAATTACGGGTTGTTCACAACAAATTGGTAATCTGGGCATGGTTTCTCTCAATAGTGAGGGGGTTAAAAACCAAAGTTCAGGGGTTGTTGAGGGTAAGGCATGCTATTATAAGGATAATTTCATTCCTTTTGCTTATCGTGAAATTCCTTTAGGGTCTAAAAGCAAGAACGCTTTAGATAAGGCTATAGCAAACGCCCTAGAGCAATCAGGTGGCGTTGGACACACCCTAGTGAATGTATCCATATCTCATACTTGGTCATGGCGATTCTTTGTGATTAAACATTGCTTTATTGTAAGGGGTAATGTCGTTAAATCCTAGCTTTTATGGCAAGCTCTTTTTTTTAAAAGCTTGCTATAGCTTTTTTAAAATTTTAGCTTTCTTTGGGTAAAAGCCTAAGATAAGCTATCTCACTAGGGGCTAAAAACCTTAAAGGAACTCCCCAATACCCCGCCCCACTACTCACATAAATCTGTGTCGTGTTGCTATGCTTGTATAAACCATGCAAATAGGTTTGAGCCAATTTGACTAAAAGACTGAAAGGAAAGATTTGACCCCCATGCGTATGCCCTGAAAGCATTAAATCTATAGAATGACTTTCTTTGATACTTTTAATTTGTTTAGGCTGATGAGCTAAAAGAATGGTGGGCTTATTTGTATCACGCTTTTGCAAGGCTTTATCAATATTTGGGGCAAAATTTTTATGCTTTCGTGCATAATAGTCATACACCCCACACAAATTAATTGCATTCAAGTTCGCACACTCATTACCCAAAATCGTTATGTTAAGAGTTTTAAGAAACGATAAAATCGGCTCTATGCCATGATAATACTCATGGTTTCCTGGCACATAAAAAGTGCCATAAGTGCTTTTGAGATTGTTTAAGGGCAGTAAAAAAGATTTGACTTTTTCAATTTTACTATCTACTAAGTCCCCACCAATAAGCACCATATCCACTTCTTTTTGATTGACTTCTTCTACAATGTAAGTTACAAATTCCCTTTGCAATAAATGCCCTATATGCATGTCTGTTAGTAAAATAACTTTTAATTCTTTGTCTAATTTATCTAAATAAATGGAGGTTTCTTTGATTTTTGGGCGAGCAAGCCCTTCATAAAACCCACGCCAAAAATACCCTAATAACGCTAGATAAAACCCTAATTTCAAAAAATTTTTTAAGCTTTTACGCCTTGAATCTAAAAAATCTATTTTTTCTATGGAATAAGAAAAACCATAAAAGCTTAGGGCAAAAACAAATAAGATAAAAGTAATAAACGAACAAGCTGAAGTTAAAACAAATAGACTACTTGGCATAGAGTTTCTATAAAAAGCAAAAATCCCTTCCCCCACACATAAAAGGATAAAAAACCCTAAATAAGCGTATTGAGATATTTTCTTTAAGGTTAAAAACGCTCTTAAAAGCCTAAAAGTAGCGTAGTTTAGCACACATAAAACCAAGAAAAAAGCAATTGAAATAAACATGCTATCCTTTTTATAATGAGTTTTTTATCTTAGCATGCAAACTCTAATTTATCCCTTAGCTAAATTTTTACAACCTACTATCCAAATTTTTGATAGTTCTTAATTTCAGAAAATACTTTGCAATAATCTTGGTCTTTTAACTCTTGTTGATAAAAATATAAAAAGTTATTTGTCGTATTTTTATTTAAGTCAATCAAAGCTCCCCCTCCCCCTATTCAGGTCATCAATAATTTTGATTTTTACTTGAATAGTGATAACTCTAATTTATCGGTTTTAATTCATCAGCTCTATAAGTTAGAGTTCCCCTACCATAAGTAACGATTTTGATTATGATAATATTACGCTTACCACATTCTACTTTCCGTTTTGTTTCTTGTCCCACTTCTAAACGCACAAAGTTTCCACTTGTATTAATCCCCCAAGCTTGTTCAGCCATTTCCTCGCCAAATTCCATTGGGCAAGTGCCATTACCATTATTGATAGTAAATTCCTTAATGGCAATAGGATTGTTATCTCTATTTACAATATGCAATATTGTTGTATCGTTATCAATAATCTCATATTGAAAAATTAGCTTATCTTTTCTCAAACGCCCATAACGCCTGCCCTCTGCCGTTAATTTGACTTCAAGTGCTGCCTTTTCTTTAGCTCTTTGAGCTTGCTCTTTGGCAAGTTCTGCATCTTAGTTCGTATTCTCCTTAGCCCGTTTAATTTCTTGCTGTTTCTTACTCAAAGAATCATCAAAATCACTGCCACTAGCCTTAAAAGCAGCACGATATTCAAGGAGCTTTTTATCACTAGGTTCGGCAAAAGGCGTGGTCTCTATGAAACGCTTGGCTTCTTGGTATTTTTTCTCTCGCAAAGGTTTGTTAGACTGATATTCTTGTATTTTATCAATCTCTAAAATTCTCTGAGCTAAAAGTGGCTTAAGGATAAGATTGGTTGTTTTATAAAATGCCCTACAAGTTGTTTGCATCTCTTGATTGTTATTCTTATCCTCTTCCATGCGTTGATTGATTTTTGTGTCTATCTCTTTATCAAGGCGTTTTTTTGTATCCCCAGTCAACCCCATCTGCCTAAGTGTCAATCCCTTTGCTAGACTCTCCTTTTTTGTTTCGCTAAGGGATTTAAAAGGTGCCTGATTCAATTCACTTTCCACATCCATAATCTGAGTATTGGAAGATTGAAATAATTTTTTCATGAATTCATTATAAGCATCAAGATTGAACCTTGCAAGATAACCTAGTCCGCTTATAGGTCTATTTCCATAATACACCTCACATCTGCTATACCACAAAAGAGTATTTAAATCATCATTGTGCGTTTTAAACTCTTGTTCATTTCTAGGCTTAAATAATGGTGTGAGATTTTGAGATAGACTTTTAATAATCTCTTCACTTTGCTTATCGTTCATTTCTTTTTGCTTACTGTAAAGCTGTTTTGCAGAATTTTCTAGCGAGAGTATAGTCTGTTTTGCAGCCTTTCTCATAGCAAGCTCAGGATTGACAATACTTTCCAAACTCCCACAACCTACTAAAATAACACTCACCCCAACACTTAATAAAAAACTTTTATATGACATTTAAACTCCTTTAAACTTTCTGTATTCTTTGTATTCATCAATCAAAGGCTTGATTTCAACCTTAAAGCTTTTAACAAAATCATCTGTGATAGCTCGTCTTGGGTGTGGGAATTGAATAACTTGGCAATTCTCAAAATTTTGAAAACTCACTTCCCCTACACTTCCCTTGCTATCACACACTCTTTCTATACAGCTTGGTTCATTTAAGGCTTTACCTAAAATTTTCTCCACGCTAGATTTCATGTTTACACTATTTAAAACCTCCAACATATACTTCCCATGTAAAAATAATAGTCGTGGCTCTAAATCTTTTAGCAATTTTAAAATACGCTCTGAATGCTTAGAAAGCTCCTCTATTGTTCCTGAAGTTTTTGGGCAATGGCCATCAATCCATTCTATCCCTATGATACTTTTTTCAAAACCGCCCATTTTAGATTCCTCAGTCTCTAGAGGGTGTTCCCATAACTCAAAGCGTTTAATAATTGTCCTTTGATACATATGGGTAATTGCTGAAAAGTATTTCTTGCTATCTGGTATATCATTCTTTGCATGACTTTCATCGCCACCCATTTGAATTCCACAAATAACTAATCCATGCTTATG
Source organism: Helicobacter cetorum MIT 00-7128 (assembly GCF_000259255.1). Classification (NCBI taxonomy): domain Bacteria; kingdom Pseudomonadati; phylum Campylobacterota; class Epsilonproteobacteria; order Campylobacterales; family Helicobacteraceae; genus Helicobacter; species Helicobacter cetorum. Next base: position 740,777 of record NC_017737.1, on the reverse strand, counting down.
ATTCAATGCGCCTTTTTTAGAAACATAATCCATTTTATATCCTTTAAAAAATATTTTTATTGTGATAACATAACATGACTCAAACTAGCAACCCATTACCAACATTTCCTACTTCATTTTAGGTTACCCCCCTTTGTTAGTTTGAACAAAATAAAATTGCTGAATTTTATTGGAATGTGCTTTGTCGCATTATTTGAAAGAAAAATAAAAAATTTTGAAAAGTAAATTTTTAACTTTTTAAGAGAGAGAGAGAGAGAGAGAAGACAAATTTTTAAGAATGACTTCCATTTTTATTCCTTTCGTTTATTGTATCAATTGGTGTCAAAATGTCCACCATTTTACACCCCAAAAGTTAATTACAGCACAAGCTATTTTTGATTTCTAACTTGAGAAATTTTTTTGCATTTTGGTTTCAAAGATTTTTTGAATAATAATTTCAAAAATTTTAAAAAACTTAGTTTGAGAATTTTAAAAACAATTTAGATAGAAATCCCAAATATCTTTAGTGTTTAGGCTTAAAAACCACTTTCAAAAAGCCCCTCCTTGTCAGCGTAATAAATTTTCTAATATTCTAATAAAACCATTTGAAATCCAAAAAACAAATCTAATCTTACCACTCAAACAGCGTTTTAACCTTTTTTAAATCTTTGTAGTTTACGCTTTTTATGGTGTTGTCATCTAGTTCAAAATCTATGCTTGTTTCATTAGCGTTTTTAATTATGGCTTGAAAACTCTCTTTATTGATGAGTTTTACCTCTACTTTTTCGCCTAAAGAGAGTTTGAAGTGTTTGGGGGTTTTAAGCACTCTTTCTAAACCCATAGAACTCACTTCTAAAATATAAGCGTCTTTAAGAAAATCACACACATCTAATAAGGGCGAAATAATTTCACTCACTTCTTGGCATATATCTAAGCTAATCGCCCCATTAGGATTTTTAAGGCTCACTCTCAAAATATTTTGCTCATTTTCTTTAACCAAGCTCACATCATAGAGCAAGTAGCCCAAGCTTTCAATGACACCCCCTATTTTTTCTTCTACCATTTTAGTCATCATTTTTCCCTTTAGCGATTTGATTAAATAGTGCGTCTAGGCGGAGTTGCTCTTCTAGGCTATTATCTAGGGCAAAACTAAGCTTTGGGCATTTAAACCACCCACTTGCTTGCAAAACGAACTGCCTAATTAAGCTTTCAGCCTTTTTTAATTTTGAAAGGATTTTACAATCTTGTGAAAGCACAAACACATGGGCATGGTGCTTACCCCTAGAGCATTCTACTTTAGTAACACTCAAAGAGTTTAGCTCGCTATCATTCAAGCTTGATAGGGCTTCTTGCAATAATTCTAAAAGATTAGATTCTAAGCGTTCTTTATGGACATTCATTAAAGGGTTCTTTTCTTGTGGATTTCTTTGTAGGTTTCAAACACATCGCCCACTTTAATCTCATTATAATTTTCTAGCATAATCCCACACTCATAGCCCTTAGAAACTTCCTTAACATCGTCTTTAAAGCGTTTTAAAGAGAGAATTTCGCCGGTATGAACCACCACACCATCTCTAATCAAACGCACCTTAATGCCACGAGTAATCACGCCATCACTCACCATGCACCCTGCTATGGTGCCAACTTTTGGGATATTAAAGGTCTCTCTCACTTCAGCCTGTCCGGTATGCTCTTCTTCAATAATAGGACTCATCAAGCCTAGCAACAGCGAACGCATTTCTTCAATCAAGGCATAAATCACCGTGTAAGTCTTAATACTCACATTCCATTCTTTGGCTTTGTTTTTCACATTACCGGTTGGGCGGATATTAAAGCCTAGAATCACCGCATGTTCACTGCTTGCTACAAGACTCAAATCATTTTCTGTAATGCCCCCTACACCTGAGTGAATCACTTGAATGGCCACTTCTTCGTTATTGAGTTCTAACAAGCTGTTTTTAATCGCTTCTAGGCTTCCTTGCGTATCAGCCTTAATGATTACAGGAATATTTTTTAATTCCTTATTAGCCACCATTTCTGAAAGCTCATCAAAAGACACTTTAGTGCTTTTACTCAAAGCTTTTTGGCGTAAATAAGTCGCTCTCTTTTGGGCTTGTAAGCGTGCGATAGAGTCATTTTCTACCCCTATTAAGACTGAACCAGCTGGAGGAACTTCACTCAAGCCTGTAATGAGAGCCACCATAGAAGGTTTTAAACTTTGAATACTCTTGCCTTGGTCATCAGTCATCGTTCTTACTTTACCAAATGCAGTTTCTGCATAAAAACTATCCCCTACATTTAAAGTCCCATTTTGAACAATCACCGTAGCTACCGCCCCACGACCCTTTTCTACACTTCCTTCTAAAACAATCGCTCTCGCACTTGCTTCTTCTATGGCTTGTAATTCCATAATATCTGCTTGAATAAGAATCGTTTCTAATAAGTTATCAATACCATCGCCTGTTTTTGCTGAAACAGAAATAAATTCATACTCTCCGCCCCAATCCACAGGGTTATAGCCAAGTTCGGCACACTCCGCTTTGAGTTTATCAGGGTTGATATTTTCCTTATCCATTTTATTCATCGCAAAAATCACAGGCACATTTGCAGCCTTTGCATGTTCTAGGGCTTCAATAGTTTGTTGTTTCACGCCATCATCAGCCGCAATCACAATTACTGCAATATCAGTAACTTGAGCCCCACGATTTCGCATTTGGCTAAAGGCTTCATGACCTGGTGTATCAATGAAAGACACCCACTTGCCATTCTTTTCTACCATATAAGCTCCGATATGCTGAGTAATCCCCCCAGCTTCCGTGTGAGCTACTCTCTTATCACGGATTTTATCTAGTAATGAAGTTTTACCATGGTCTACATGCCCCATAATCGTAACTACAGGTGGACGCTCTTTTTTGACTCCTTCTAGCACTTCTTCTACTTCAAATTCTTCTAAGGTGTTTTGAATGGAAATTTCTAAATGAAATTCTTCGGCTAAAATTTCTATACTATCCTTATCCAAAAAGTCGTTTTTAGTAACCATAAGCCCTAAATTAAAGAGCGTTTTAATCACATCAGCTAAATTCAAATTCGCCTTTTCAGCAAATTCATAGACACGCACTTCTTCAGGAATGCTAATGGTGCTTTGGACTATTTTTTGGCTGTTGTCGTTACGAAACACCCGCTTTTTCTTAGAATGACGCTTGATTCCGCCCTCGCTCATCCAAGGGTTCTTTCTTTGGACTCGCACCCTATCATTGATATTTTGGCGGACTTCCTTTTCTTCCTCTTCCCTATTTAAGTTATCTTGTTCATGCAAATCAAACAATAAAATTTCATCGCTCTCTTCATCATAAATATCATTGCCCTTAAAATCTCTCGCATCGCTAAAATCAATTTTATGAGATTTATTTTTTGATGCTTGGGCTTGTTTAGTCTTAGTGGCTTTCTTGGGTTTTTTAACTTCTTGTTTGTCTTTTTCTTGCCATTCTTTTTTGAAATCTTCAAAAATAGCTGCCGCACTTTGAGTGGGCTTTTTATTTTCTGCAACAGAAACTTCTGGCTCATCATTACGCCTAACAATCCTAATACCCATGCGTCTTTTTTGCGTTTCATGGCGCTTGGTCTCTAGGCGCTCTTGCTCGCTCTTTTGTGTGCTGTTTTCTATAGCCTCTCTTCTAGTATTGGGACTTTGAGCAAGTTTATTTAAAGCCTCTCTAGCTTTTTTAATTTCTTGGAGTTTTTGCTCAGCCTTTTGACGCTCAGCCTCAGTAACCTTTGGAGTCATCTCTTTTTTGGGTGCTTTTTCTACTATACTAGGCTCATTGTCATGGGTGCTAATAATTTCTATTTGTCTTTTTTTAGGGATAGCTTGAGTGGGCGTTTTAGTCTTTTTCTCAATGTGCTCTTTAGGGGGTTCTTGCTTGTTAGTTTGGCTGTTTTGACTTTTTTCAAGCTTGGATTCTGCAAGAGATTTTTTAGACCCTTGATTGTCTTTAGTTTTGGCACTCTTTGATGTCTTTTGTGTGTTCTCTGAACTTCCTATACTTTCTTGTGTCTCATGCATTGTTTCTTTTTGAGAGACCTTAGTAGATGCAGGCTTATTAGATTGCACTTGCTCTTTAATCCCATCAACAATATATTTATACAATTTATCTGCTTGCTCTAGGGTAATTTTGGAATTTGTTTTCAACTCCAAACCAATATCTTTGGCTTGCTCTATTACATTTTTAAGCTCTTTTTGTGTTTTGCCAAGCTCTGTTACAAATTCTTTTAAATCAACCATACCACTCATACTATGCTTTTCTCCTTAATCCAAGTAATAATTTTTTCAGGGTTTTTAGGGGCATTCTTTACCCTTAAAATTGCCTTAAGCAACTTTTTTTCTCCGCCTTTTAAACAATCCTTACACACATAAAAACTACGCCCTTTACCATCAAAATCTATCAAAGCCCCCTCAAAACTTTTCAAACGCAACAAATCATCTTGAGATTGACGGATTCTGCATGCCACACACATGCGTATTTTAATCTCATTCTTTCTCAATGACAACTCCCTCATTATCAAAGTCTAAAACCGCTACCCTAAATTTAGGGAATTTCTTGCTTAAAACTTGCTTTAACTTTGGGGCATCTTCTTCATAACACATGTTAAAAAACGATGAGCCACTTCCTGAGAGTGTGCTCATTAAAGCATTGTTTTCTAAAGCAAGCTTTTGAATCACAAATAAGACCGGATAAGCTTGCATGCGCCTATTTTGGTGCATTCTATCCTTAGAGCATAAGCGTAGCATTTCCCATTTGCCTTGCGTAATTGCCATAGTCATCAAGCTTGCATGCGAAAGGTTAAAAACACTTTCTTGTGCGCTATAGCGCTTGGGTAAAACTTGGCGAGACTGCTTAGTAGAAGTAGCTCTATTTGGAATCACCATAACCGCCTTTAAATAAGAAGGCAATTTGACTTTAAGGCTAGAAACTTTGTGTTTTTCTACCAAAGCCACATTAAAGCCCCCATAAACTGCAGGCGTAATATTATCAGGGTGAGGCTCATAGACTAAGGCTGTATTTAAAATACTCTCTTTATCTAGCGTGCGCCCAAGCAACGAAAAAGCCGCTGTAATAGCCCCAACAATCATGGCTGAGCTTGACCCCATACCTCGTGTAATAGGAATCTTATTGTGCAATAAGAATTTAAAAGAACTTTCCATGCCGTGTGCTTTTAAGGTTTTATAAAACACTTTAGTGAAGATATTGTCCGTTAAAAACTTCGCAATACCCTCGCCCTCGCCAATGAGTTTCACCGCATGAAAAGCGTTAGATTCAATAAAAAAACGATTACGCAAATTCAAGCTCAAACCCAAACAATCAAATCCGGGGCCTAAATTTGCACTTGTTGCAGGGACACTTACCACCAAAATTCAAAACCCCTATGCTATGGCTGTTTTACTTTTAGTTGGTATTATACACTAAATGGGGGGTAAAATGTAAAATGGTGCATTGAATTGAGAAAAATTTTCTTTTTCTAGCTTGCTAGGTAAAGTAAAATCTTTTGGCATCTCTTTTAAACTGGCTACGCTAGTTAAGCCTTTAAAATCCTCTTTATTGGAATGGGGCTCAAAATACTTATTAGCATATGCCAAAATAGGCGTGTTATCATTAAAATAAAAGCCTGTCGTTGAATACAATTCAAAGCCATGAATTAAAGCTAAGGTATGTAAAAAAATATGCGTGAGTTTTAAGCTAGTAAAACTCCCTGGTCCCTTAGCATAATATATCCCATCAATAATTGGAGTTTGCGGATATTTTTGAGAGTTTGAAAAATCCTCAAACGCTTGAGAAAATACCTCTACTAACCCCTCGCTTGTTTTTAATTTTGAAATATAAGAAGTGCGCAAACAATTTTCTTGATATACTCCAAGTAGCACCTCTTGCCCTAAAGATACTAGCACCAAATCTACATTCAAAAATTAGACCTTAATTTTAAGCAAAAGCTTTTTGCAAGACTACTTCTTTGGCTAGTTCTGTGTTTTCTAACACTTCATAATTTTTTGCATCAGCTAGTATGGCTTTAACCAACATTGAGTTAAGTTTATGACTCCCTGAAAAGGAAGTGTATTTCCCTATCATAGGCATTCCCAACGCTGTTAAATCTCCTATAGCATCTAAAATTTTATGGCGCACGAATTCCTTTTCGCACCTTAAGCCCTCTTTATTCAAAATGCTATTCTCATCTAGCACAATGCAATTATTCAAACTCCCACCCTTAGCTAAACCAATAGAGCGTAAATAATTCACTTCTTGTAAAAATCCAAAAGTGCGAGCTTTTGCGATTTCATCTTTATAGGCCTGTTTGCTAAAATTAAAATGATACGCTTGCTCAGCAATAATGGGGTGTTCAAAATTAATAGTAAAATCTAAAGAAAATTGCTCATCTGGCTCTACCTTAGCAAATTTATCGCCCTCTTTAACCTCAACTGCACGCTTAATTTTCATCACTTTCTTAGGTGCATCTAATTCTTGCAATCCTGCCTCATCTAAAAGCATGCAATAAGTCAAAGCGCTCCCATCCATGATAGGAATTTCTTCATTATCTACAGAAATTTCCAAATTATCAATACCATAGGCATGAACTGCTGAAAGCAAATGCTCAATAGTTGAAATCCTAGCCTCATCTTTGCCTAAAACGGTTGCCATTTTAGTATCAATGATGTTTTCAGGCTTTAAAGGGATTTTAACCCCTAAATCCTTGCGATAAAACACAATGCCTTGATTTTGACTAAGCGGTTCTAAAACGAGCTTTACAGGAACACCCTTGTGTAAGCCAATTCCTACTAATTCAACGGATTTTTCAATAGTTATTTGTCTCATGTTAATTCCTTTATGTCTAGTAAATCGCCATTTTTTGTAATCACTTTAAGTTTTTTGCTTCCTTGAAGGCGTTCTATATCTTTTTCTAGTAAAATTGCACCTTGAAAAACAATCTGAGATGTATGAACCTCTCTAAGCACTAAGCATTCCCCAAAACAAATAATTGCCCCCTCACAAGTCCCATAGATAGAAATGCAACCTTCTGAGATAATTTTAGCCCCATTATTCACATTGCCCAAAAAAACTAAGTTTTCAGCACTATTGATTTCCTCGCCACTTCTAATATTGCGTTTATAAACAATGGTTTTATGAGATGATTGGGATAAGGAATTCTTGTTTTCTATGCAATTTTGTTCGGTTTTTTGAGAAAGCACATTGCGCCCTCTTAAAGAGCGTGTAGTCTCTAAAAATAATAAATCATACTCTTTAAGCTTTGCTTTTACTAAAGGTTCTATTTCTTGTTTAAAAATAATTAAAAAAGAATGCAATAACTCTTGATTCTTTTCTAAAAATTCTATAATTTTTTGAGATGATTGGCTTTCAATTTCAAACACATGCACATTTTTTTGATTGATTTTTAACATTAATTTTCCTTATTGTTTGAGAGAATAGACTTAGCAAGGATAAGTGGGGCAATAATGTTATCATCAATCCAAGTTTGACTAAGCCATTCATTAGGACGCACCAACACCCCTTGAACCAACACTCCCATATGCAAATGACCCCCTACTTCAAACCCACTACTACCTACAAATTCTTGAGGTGTTTTTAAAGAGGGTTTTAAATGAGAGAAAAACGCACAAAGCCCTAGCCCATAACAATACAACGCGCTATCCCCAAAAAATTCTAAATTTTTGCGCCAAATTTTTTGAACCGAATTTTGAAACACCAAAGGCTTGCCCTTTTTTGCTCTCAAATCTACACCAAGATGCAAAATTTGAGCTAATACTTGCGTGCCTTTTAAAAAACGACGATTTTCCAAAAAATGCCCCACAATTTTAGTATCATCTCCCATAGGCGCAAGAGCTTTAAAATTTAAAAAGTCCTTATAGAAAAATCCTTGTTGCATAGCCTCTTGCTTGAAAGTATCTAAATTTTGCTGACGAGTTTGATTGAGTGCTTTTAGTAAAGTTTGTTCAAAATTCTTTTTAAAATCTTGCTTAAAATTCAATGATAATTCCATGCGAGAAAGACCCTCTTCTATAGCCTGAATACTATAATTAGCATCCTTAATACGATGTGTTTTCCTTTTGAACAAAAGAGGCTTACTAGCAATATTATAAGCTTTATCCTGAGCCACAATAAAAGCCTTAAAATCCTTAATTCCATGTGTCCATGGCACTAAAGATATAAAAATATTGCGTCCTTGATACTCTTTGAGTCTAAAAGCCTCAAATTCTTTTTCTTTAATGCGCACAAAAGCTTTAGATAAATTTTCATCAATAGCCTCAAAAACCACGAGCGCACTACCTCCGTAAGCAATACTTGGGGAATGCGCTAAAACCTTAAGCAAAGGCTTTGTAGTATCAATACGCACATCACATTGAAACTTTGCTAAATTACCATCAAAGAAATGCGCATAACTCCAATCATAAGCCTTAAATTCATAAGTGATATGACGCCCTTCTAGCCCTTGAATCTCTGGTTTTGGCAATAAGACTTCTAAGGACTTAGGCTTGTCTAATACAAGCACCTCTTTTTCATAAATCACTAAATTATCTTTTGTTGTAGCTTTGAGTTGGTAGCGCTTAATACCTTTTGGTGCATCAATACGCACTTTAATGGGGTGTTGTAAATCCCAAAAAAATGTTGCTTTTGTAATATTTTCTTTATCATTTAGAGCAAAACTCAAGGCTCCATCTTTAGTAATAATCATATTGTAAGTTAAATAACCCACAAAAACAAATACACTCAATGCCAAAATTCTAAAACCCATTACAAAAACCTTACACCCTAAAAAATATACGCATAATTGACCAATAAAAAGCTAGAACGCTTGAATTTATTATTAGCTGAAATTAACAAGCGCTTATCCTCTTGCTTGTTTGAATCTACTTCTATCACACCTTGATAACTTGCCCCCTCTTCTACTCCCATTCTTAAATAGCTAATAGGTAATTTAGTGCCAATCTCTAAGCGATGTTTTCTAAAAAGGGTTAAACTAAGTCCCACATTAAAAGTATAATCTACTTCAATAAGAGATTTCCATAATAAATTAGAACTTTTAAAATCCTTTACAATCAATTCTCTTGCATTTTGATTTGGCTTATCTTGATAAAGCATAAGCCCTATACCAAAACCCGCATAAATTCCTAAAAAATGTTTCTTGGTTTTAAAATCAAGAGGCATATCAAATAATAAATCTGTATTTACAGCCCCCAAAGCGTAAAAAAACGAGCCTACAGATTGCTTAAGCATAATCTCTTTTAATGTCCCACCCCCAAGCAATAAATCCCCATAAAAGCGTGTCCCAAAATAAGGCACAAAATATTTTTGATAACCAAATCTAGCGCTAATCATAGATACAGGTGCTTTTAAGGCTACATTGTTTAGAAACGCACTAGAGGCATTCGCACCATATTTATCTAGCATGTCTCCTTGATAGGACAAATTAAACACACCATAAGCATACCCACCCCCTAAAAATACCCCACTCTTTTTTTCAGCTATAGAGTAAGCCTTAAGCAATTTGTTTCTTTTCTTTAAAGAAATTTTTGGGTGCGCTCGTTGCATGTATTCTTCTTCAAAACCATCTTTTTCCAAAGGCTTTTTAGAAACGCTTTTTTTTAAAATTTGTTGTTCTAAATTTTGAATTTTTTCATCTAATTGCCTGCTTTCTTCTTCTAGCATTTGCACATTAGAGGCCTCAAGCCCTACTGCTAGTGATATACCCAATAATAACTTTTGCTTGATTAAACCCATTTATTAGCCTCTATAGCAAATAATTATAACTAATGTAATAAATATTCGTGCTTTTAAAATAATATAAGAACTTTGAATTTGCATCTTTTAAGGGAGGCATCTTAAGCGCCAATTCAAAGCGGTGTTTGAGATTAAGCGTCATAGTTACTCCAAGATTTAACACTAAATTAAAATCATTTGGTTGCGAATAGCCTTTCACATCTTGCAATTTTTGATACATGCCATTCCAACCTACCCCAATACCTCCAAATATCCCTAAAGCAAATTTTTTTTCTCTATCAATAGGCTTATCCATAATTAAGTCTAAGTTCATGCTTGCAATTTGATAAGACGCTAGAGCATTATTTTTAAACCCTTTTAACCCTCCCCCTAGATATTCCCCATAAAAACGCAATCCGCTAATTCCATTAGAAAAATATTTTTGATACCCTCCTCTAACTCCATACAACAAAGGATAAGCTTGAATTCTTCCTAATTCTTGCGTATTGTAATAAGGATATGCTTTAATGCCAATTTCACCTAGTAAAACCCCTACAAAAAACCCACTCTTTCTTTGTGCCATATTTTGACTAAGAAGGGCTTGTTCTTGTTTGTAAAGTTCGCCCCTTAGCATATATAATCGGCGTTTCTTTTGCTGAATCTCTTTAAGAAGTAGAGCTTGTTTGTATTGCTCTTCTTGGGTTTGATTCTCGCTTTCAGGTGTGGGTTTAATTTCTAAGGGCTCTTTTTCATCTGTAGCTTGAGCTATAGCGCTAAAAACTCCCCATATCAACAAGAATCTTAACACCTTAGAATACATATTGATACCCCACACTAGCTAAAGCACCCCACCAAGTTTGACTTGAAGGATTAGCGTGCAAAAAAGGAAAGTTATTCAAAACTTTAAATTCAAATTCAATGCGATTTTTTTCTAGCACTGTAATAGCTAAACCTGTATTAAATGACATGCCCCATTCAGCATTATGATTTGTCCCTTGTGCTATCACACCTAGCCCCAAGCCCATATAGCCCCCCATATAAAGATACTTCCCCACAAAGGGTAAAGGAAAATCCAATAAAAAATCCCCATTAATCATCACAGATTGGAATCCCACATTTCCAAATTCAGCCTTTTTGGGTGCACCCCCATAGTATTGAATATACACACGCCTACCGATAATATTTGGCTTAACCAAGCGTGCAAAAAGTGATGGTTTAAAAGTTTGATAGCCAAAGCGCAAACCATAGGCAAACAAGTAATTTAAAATATTGCCCGTAATACTAGAGCTATTGGTTTTAAGCATGATTTCATGGTTATAAAAAAAACCGGTATTCACCCCCAAGATTAACCCACTTTTAGCATTGGCTCGCTTTAAATCCCTAATTAATTCTTCAACTTCTTTGTCTTCATAAGCCTTGTAATACTTGATATATTTGTAATATTTAGGGTCTAAGGTATCGTAGTCAATAGCACCCAAATGTGTGCATACCCCTAATAAAAGCGCTAAAAATTTTTGTCTTTCTAAACCCAAATTAGACTTATTCTCCTTGTCTATTTTTTCAAAAATTACCTTGAATTATACTAGAAAAACTTTTGAACTCTTAAAAGATGCTCCTTGAAAAATAGTAAAGTGTCCCCCCAAGCTCAAAGTCATGCTACAATGATAAACACGCTATCGTAACAAAAACGATAAAACTTAAAATATAAGGAAGTTACAAATATTATGAGTTTGCAAACTGCCCCCACAAAAAAAATCACTCTAAACACCCTTCAAGCTAAAAAGAATCAAGAAAAAATTACCGCCACCACCGCTTATGATGCATTATTTGCTAAAATGTTTGATTCCTTAGTAGATGTGATTTTAGTCGGTGATAGCTTGAATATGAGTTTTTTGGCTCAAAATGACACTTTAAGTGCGAGTATGGATATGATGCTCTATCACACTAAAGCGGTGTGTGCAGGCGCTAAGATTCCTTTTATCATCACAGATTTGCCCTTTGGAAGCTATAAAGATGAAAAAACAGCCCTAAAAAACGCTATTAGAGTTTATAAAGAAACTCAAGCGAGCGCGATTAAATTAGAAGGGGGAAAAGAAAAAGCGAGTTTGATTAAAACGCTCACAAACGAAGGCATTATTGTGGTAGGACACATCGGCTTAATGCCCCAATTTGTGCGTCTTGATGGGGGCTATAAAATTAAAGGTAGAAACGAAGAACAAAAGAAAAAACTTTTAGATGATGCTCTGAGTTTAGAAGAAGCTGGAGTTGGGCTACTTGTTTTAGAAGGTATAACCACCCCTATTGCACAAGAAATCACTCAAAAAGTTAAAATCCCCACTATCGGCATAGGGAGTGGCAAAGATTGCGACGGACAGATTTTGGTGTGGAGTGATATGCTAGGCTTTTTTGATAGCTTTAAACCAAAATTTGTGCGCGAGTATCTTAATGGAAAAGAGTTGGTTCAAAGTGCTATCAAACAATACGCTGATGATGTCAAAAATGGCGTTTTTCCTAATGAATTAGAAAGCTATAATTAAATGAAAGAACGCTTAGTCAATTTAGAAACTTTAGATTTTGAAACTTCTCAAGAAGTGAGTTTGCGCCCTAATCTTTGGGAAGATTATATCGGTCAAGAAAAAATTAAGAGCAATTTACAAATTTCTATCCAAGCCGCTAAAAAACGCCAAGAAAGTTTAGACCACATGCTCTTTTTTGGCCCACCGGGTTTGGGTAAAACTTCTATTAGTCATATCATTGCCAAAGAAATGGAAACCAACATCAAAATCACAGCCGCTCCTATGATAGAAAAAAGCGGTGATTTAGCTGCCATTCTCACTAACTTACAAGCTAAGGACATTCTTTTTATTGATGAAATCCACAGGCTTAGCCCTGCTATTGAAGAGATTTTATACCCAGCTATGGAAGATTTTAGACTAGATATTATCATAGGCTCAGGCCCAGCAGCTCAAACCATTAAAATTGATTTACCCCCTTTCACTTTAATAGGTGCTACTACTCGTGCTGGAATGCTCTCTAATCCTTTAAGAGATAGATTTGGCATGAGTTTTAGAATGCAATTTTATAGCCCTAGTGAATTAGCTCTCATTATTAAGAAGGCGGCGTTAAAACTCAATCAAAACATAGAAGAAGAAAGCGCTAATGAAATTGCTAAAAGAAGTAGAGGCACACCTAGAATTGCTTTAAGGCTTTTAAAAAGGGTGCGTGATTTTGCTTTGGTAAAAAATTCAAGTTTAATGGATTTAAACATTACTTTGCATGCTTTAAATGAATTAGGTGTGAATGAATTAGGCTTTGATGAAGCGGATTTGATGTATTTATCCTTGTTAGCCAACGCTCAAGGAAAGCCGGTGGGTTTAAACACGATTGCTGCATCAATGAGAGAAGATGAAAACACGATTGAAGATGTGATTGAGCCTTTTTTACTCGCTAATGGCTATTTAGAACGCACTGCTAGAGGAAGAATCGCTACACCTAAAACTTATAAGTTGTTGGATATCCCCACCACTAACCCTACAAGAGCAAGTCTGTTTTAGTTTGATAATTTGAATTTTCTATGAAAGCTTTCAATCTAAACAACCGCCGTTATATCGGCTCAAAAACCAAACTCATAGAATGGGTATTTAAAAATTTAAAATTAGATAATATCAAAAGTGTGTGCGATATTTTTGCTGGAAGTGGGGTAATAGCTAGTCAATTTGCTACTATTTCTAACATTAAAAATATTATTATAAATGATATTTTATTTTCTAATGAAATGATTTATCATGCTTTTTTTAAAGGGCAAGACGCAGATTTTAAAAGCTTACAAGAATTAAAAGAGTATTATAACAAGGCTTTGAAGTTAAAAGAAAATTATTTTAGCCAACATTTTAGCGATAAATTTTTTAGCCACAACGATTGTATAAAAATCGGTAGCATTAGAGAGCATATAGAAAGCTTGAATTTAGATAAACTCAATAAAGATATTTTATTGACAAGCCTCATTTATTCTATGGATAAAATCGCTAACACGGTGGGGCATTATGAAGCTTATAGGAAAAAAGAGATTTTACAAGATAGATTTGTTTTTGAACTTATCGCCCCTATCAAACATGACAAAAATATTATAATAAAAAGACAAAACGCTAATATATTAGCCAAGACTTTAAAAACGGATTTGGTCTTTCTTGACCCTCCTTATAATTCAAGACAATATAGTCGGTTCTACCATCTTTATGAAAACTTAGTGCAGTGGAAAAAACCCAAGCTTTATGGAACAGCCTTAAAACCAAAATGCGAGAATATGAGCGAGTATTGTCGTTCTAATGCTAAAAAAGAATTGAGCGATTTAATCAAAAACTTAGATTGTAAAACAATCGCTTTAACTTATAATAATACCTACAATTCTAAATCTAGCTCTTCGCAAAATAAGATAAGTTTTGAAAATATAATAGATATTTTAGGTCAAAAAGGAAAATTAAGTGTCAAAGAAAAAGCCCATAGTTTTTTTAATTCAGGAAAAACTGATTTTAAAGAGCATAAAGAATTTTTATTTATCGTGGAAGTGAAACCTTGAATAAGCCTATTCGCTCACCCTTTTTCTATGTAGGGGATAAATACAAGCTCATGCCACAACTCAATAAATTATTTCCAAATAATATCAATCAATTTATTGAACCCTTTGTAGGTGGGGGTAGCGTGTTTTTAAACACTAAGGCTAAAAGATTTTTAGCTAATGATATAGATACCCATATTATCAACTTGCATAAAACCCTAAGTCAATTCAATATCCATGACCTTTTTAATGAACTATCTAAGATTATCACTCATTATGGCTTATCATTTTCTCTTAAAGGCATTACAGCCCCTAATGAATTAAAAAAACAATATATAAAAACTTACTACGCCAAATATAATAAAATAGCTTATGAAAAACTAAGGGCTGATTTCAACTCTAATCAAAATAACATGCTCTATTTATACTTGCTTTTAATTTATGGGTTTAATCATATGATTAGGTTTAATTCTAAAGGACTTTTTAACTTACCTGTGGGTAATGTGGATTTTAATGAAAATGTTTATAACGCCCTAAAAAACTACCTAGATTTTTCAAAGCTTAATACCATTATTTTTTATAATACTGATTATATTGATTTTCTTAAATCTATCACTTATTCAAAAGATGACTATGTGTATTTTGACCCCCCTTATTTAATCTCAAATAGTGAATACAACAAACTATGGGATAGCGATAACGAGATAGTCCTATATAGCATGATAGATAGCTTAAATAAAAAGGGGGTTAAATTTGGTCTCACTAATCTTATTTATCATAAGGGAGAGACTAACTCTATTTTAAAAGAGTGGGCTAAAAAATATTATATTTTTAATATAAAAAGTAATTATATCAGTTTTAATGACAATACCATTAAAGAAGATAGTAAGGAAATCTTTGTAACTAATTATAGGTAATCAAATATGGCTAGAAAAATAATGCGAAAAATTTTAAGCTTTTCAACCACCATGCGAAACCCTAAACGGATAGGGCAATTTTTAGCTGTTTTAGAAAAATTTGAGAATCAAATCCTTTATTCTTCAACGATTATGCAAATTGTCAAATCTGTTTTATCTCATAGGCTTTATAGACCTACATCTATCGATTACAATGAAAAATTGAAAGAAAAATTTGACTCTAATGAATATGTTTTGAGCAATGAAGAACTAGAACATATCATAAAAAATTCCCCCCAAGAGCATAAAGAAAAAGGTTTTGAATACGGATGGGAAAGCCGTTTTGATACTTGGTATAAGCTTATGTGTGAGTTTGGGTTTTGTTACTATGTCAAAAATGAAAAGATTTTAATCAGTGATAGTGCTAAAAGGCTTGTTAGTGCTTATTATGATAGAAAAAACAACGCCTTTAAAGAAAGCGTTGATGAAAGCGTAGTTGGAGCTATATTTTTAAACGCTCTATCTAAATATGAAGTAGGAAACCCCTATAAAAAGAACTTAAACCATAACAACCCTTTCAAGCTATTACTCTCGCTTTTAGTTAAACTCAAAAGCACGCATTTAACTCCCCTATGTATCAAAGAAATCCCTATTTTACTTTGCTGGCGAAATAATAATGCTGATGAGCTTTATGATTATATGATTCATTTAAGACAAGAAATTATTGCTATCAACAAAATACAACTTAGCTATTCAGATGAATTTATCTATGAAAAATGCCTAGAGCTTTTAGAAAGCGATAATAAAATACGATTCAAAATGAGTCAAATCACTAGCGAAGCTGTTGATGAATACATTAGAAAAATGCGTATTACAGGACTTATCTCGTTGCGTGGTAATGGTAGGTTTATTGATATTAACACCAATGAAAGTAACAAAATAAATTATATTTTACAAACTCATAACGCTTTTAAAAATGACTATTTAGATGATAGTCAAGCTAATAAGCTCGCTTTTTTTAATTACATGGCGAGTGTAGATAGCTTTCTTATTAGCGCCACCACAATTAGCATTGATGAAAATATTAAATCAAGCAAGTTACATGAACTAGCTAATGCTTACTCTAAGGATTTTGTAAAACAAGAATTGCTTATTACTTGCAACAAGCAAAAAGAGTCAAAAGATAGTTTCTTAAGACTCATTGATAAACCTTTACGCTTGGAATTTTTAACAGCCATTTTCTTAACACAAAGTTTTAAAAATCTAAGCGTTATACCAAACTATAAAAGCGATGATGAAGGACTACCCATATTTACAGCAAGCGGAAACAAGGCTGATATTATAGCTATGGATACAAAAGCTGAGAGTTACATAGAAGTGAGTTTGATTAGAGATAGGAATCAAAGTGCTTTAGAAATGATACCCATTGAAAGGCATTTAAAAGAGTTGATTAGAAACAGCACTAATAATAAAGAAAAATTTAGTGTCTTTGTAGCTCCAAATATCCACAACGATGCCAAAGAGTATGCAAGATTTGCTAAATTTAAGAACAACAAAATCAATATACCTTGTTACGCCATTAATGATTTTATAGAAAAAGTAGAAAATAGCACAGAATTGCTACAACTTAATGATGAAAAATTGCTAATTTTATAAAAAGTTTTATACAAGCTAAAAGCCAACTCTGTTAGTTTTAAATTGCTAAAACAAGAAACAAAAAATGGCGAGAGAGTAGAAGAATCGAACTTCTCAGCACCTAGACATCTAGGCACTCTATGGGTTTGAAGCCCAAGGCATACACCAGATACGCTTACTCTCCATAAAGCAAGTTTAAAAATAATTAGTGGCATTCTAGCATAAAAATTTTAGAACTATAGGACTAACAAAATTCAAACTTTTACTTTTTAACCTTGTTTAAAAAGAAAATTACACTACAATAACGATAAAAATTTCTCATAAGGTATAAATACAAATCATGTTTGGCATGGGCATTTTTGAAATCCTTGTTGTAGTGATTGTAGCGATTATTTTTTTAGGGCCAGAAAAATTCCCCCAAGCTATTGTAGATATTGCGAAGTTTTTTCGTGCTGTAAAAAAAACGCTCAATGACGCTAAGGACACTTTAGATAAAGAAATCAATATTGAAGAACTAAAAAAAGAGACCCTAGAATACCAAAAACTCTTTGAAAACAATCTTGAAGGCGTTTCTAAGGGTGTTAGGATTGAAGAATTAGAAGACGCTAAAATAAGTGTGGAAAATGAGATTAAAAGCGTTCAGGATTTAATGCAAGATTATGAACAAAACTTTAAAAAAGACAAGCTTCTTAGTAATCTGAATGAAGAAGTTTCAAGCAATGAGTCTTTTAAAGACACAGCATTAGTTATTGATAATAATACAGAAAAACACAACAAAGAAAAAGAGCATGTTTGAAGATTTAAAACCGCATTTACAGGATTTAAGAAAGCGTTTGATGGTTTCTGTAGGAACGCTTTTGGTGGCGTTTTTAGGGTGTTTTCATTTTTGGAAAAATATTTTTGAATTTATCAAAGACTCTTATAAAGGCACACTCATTCAGCTTTCCCCCATTGAAGGGGTGATGGTAGCGATTAAAATAAGTTTTTCAGCCGCAATAGTCATTTCTATGCCCATTATTTTTTGGCAATTATGGCTCTTTATCGCCCCAGGACTTTATAAAAATGAAAAAAAAGTGATTCTGCCTTTTGTATTTTTTGGGAGTGCTATGTTTTTAATCGGAGCTAGTTTTTCTTACTATGTAGTGTTTCCTTTTATCATTGAATACTTGGCTACTTTTGGAAGCGATGTGTTTGCTGCCAATATTTCTGCATCTAGTTATGTGAGCTTTTTTACCCGCTTGATTTTAGGTTTTGGCGTAGCGTTTGAATTACCCGTTTTGGCGTATTTCTTGGCTAAGGTAGGCTTGATTACTGATGCGAGCCTGAAGGCGTATTTTAAATACGCTATCGTAGTGATTTTCATTGTAGCGGCTATTATCACTCCCCCTGATGTGGTGAGTCAAATCTTTATGGCATTACCACTAGTTGGGCTTTATGGACTTTCTATTTTAATTGCAAAGTTTGTCAATCCTGCTCCAAAAGATGAAGAACATGACATTAAAGAAAATGAATAAAAAGCGAGTGATAATTGAGAGAGTTTGATTTAGAAAGCTATGATTATAACTTGCCTAAAGAGTTGATTGCAAACTACCCTATTCTACCCAAAGAAAAGGCTAAATTGCTCGTATATGAAAGGCATTCGCAAAAAATTACGCACACCACTTTTGAGCATGTCTTGGACTTTTTCCCTAAAAACGCTCTTGTTGTGTTAAATGACACTAAAGTGATTAAAGCTAGGCTTTTTGGAGCCAAACACGCTTTTTCTCATTCAAGAACTACCGAAGTGTTTTTCCACCGCTTTATTAAAGACAATATCGCTCTAACTCAAATTAATGGTAAAGTCAAAGTAGGCACTAAAATCTTTTTTGATGCAAATACTTACGCTGAAGTCTTAGAATTACTAGATAATGGACAACGCTTAATCGCTTTTTATGAAAACAATAACCCCTTAAAAGAAGCTAGTATCTTAAGACTTTTAGAACAATATGGGCATATGCCCCTACCCCCCTATATTAAAAGAGCTGATGAAAGTTTGGATTTGAATGAATATCAAAGTGTGTTTGCTAAACATTCTGGAGCGATTGCTGCCCCTACGGCATCATTACATTTTTCTAAAAACTGCTTAGAAACTTTGCAAAAAAATTTCAAGCACACTTTTTTAACCTTGCATGTGGGGGCTGGAACTTTTGTAAATGTAGAAACTAAGGATATTAGAGAGCATAAAATCCATACAGAAATTTTACAAATCTCCAAAAATAGTCAAAAAATCCTACAAGAATCAAAAGAAATTTTATGTATCGGCACGACTGCTTTAAGAAGCGTGGAATATTTCAAACGCTTAGAAAACCCCAAACAAGAAACTTTTGAATGCGATATTTTCTTGCATTTGGCTAACCCTATTAAGCATGTGAATTACTTACTCACTAATTTTCATTTACCAAAATCAAGCCTTTTAATGCTTGTAAGTGCCTTGATAGGTTTAGAAAAGGCCAAAGAAATCTATTCTATAGCTATAGAAAAACAATATCGTTTTTATTCTTATGGCGATGGAATGCTGATTTTATGAACCCTTTATTACAAGACTACGCTAACATTCTTTTAGAATGGAATAAAACGCATAATTTAAGCGGGGCAAGAAATTTAAGCGAGTTAGAACCCCAAATTTTAGACGCCCTAAAGCCTTTAGAATTTATCAAAGATTTTAAGACTTGCTTAGATATAGGAAGTGGTGCGGGTCTTCCAGCAATCCCTTTAGCCTTAGAAAGACCTAACACACAATTCATTCTTTTAGAACCCAGAGTTAAAAGAGTAGCCTTTTTAAACTATCTTAAAAGCGTTTTATTATTAAAAAATATTGAAATTATTAAAAAGCGTTTGGAAAATTATAAAAGCCCCATACAAATGGATTTAATCACATCTAGAGCGGTTGCAAGCTCTTCTTTTTTGATAGAAAAAAGCCAGCATTTGCTTGAAAATAAGGGGCATTTTTTATTCTATAAGGGTGAGCAATTAAAAAATGAGATTGCTTGCAAAGACACTGAATGCTTTATTTATGAAAAACGCATTTATTTTTACAAATCAAAGGAAAGTTTATGTTAAGAATTTTAGCCTTTCTTGTTATTATATGGATTGTATGGCGCTTGTTTTTTAAAAAATCCGTTTTTAAAAATACTTTTAACAACAAAGAGCAAGAGACTAGAGAGTTAGAAGAAAAAATGATTGTCTGTTCTAAATGCCAAACCTATGTCTCTAGCAAGGATGCCATTTATAGCGGGGCTATAGCTTATTGTAGTGAGGCTTGTTTGAATGATAAGGGGTAATATATTTTTATACCCTATAAAAATATATCAATTAAGTAAAAGTCTATAACTTAGATGTAATTCTTAAAAAACTACTTTTAAAGGATAAACATGCTTATCTTAGGACACCCCTTAATCCCCTCTCCTAATTTTGTTTTCATTAAAAACATTGATAATATTCGTTCTACCACCAATAACGACATTGTTTATTTTGGGGCTTGCAAAAAAAATTTAGAATTAGCCAAATATTGCTTTGAAAATAGCGTCAATTTTAGCGTAATCTTTTTATCACACAAAGCACCCCTAGAGACGGATACATTTTTTTTATTCAACGCCTTTAAGCCACACTACTATATCTTTAATGATATTGAACAAGCTATTATCGCTCAGCAACACGCCACTAATTACTTATTGGATAGCAAAATTTTGTTTTCTATGGATTTAGACAATACAAAGTTATGGCAAATTTGTGCTAACGCCCAAATTGATGGTGCCATTTCTAAAGATTTACTTCTTTTTAAATAAGCCCTTTTTAAACAAATCTTAGTTATAATAACCCCCTTGTTTAGCAAATGGGGAGATGTCCGAGTGGTTGAAGGAGCACGCCTGGAACGCGTGTAAGGTGCAAGCCTTCGAGGGTTCGAATCCCTCTCTCTCCGCCATGACCTTTAAAAATGCCACGAATGCGAAACAAAGAACAAAAAGCTCCGCTCAAAAGCACTACGACTTTCGGGTGTTAAAAAGATTTTCATGCCCAATTCCATATCAAAATCATGGTGTAAAATAATCGTGCGAAACTGCACCCCAAACTGCCCAATCGCTCTAAAATAAGTGTTTGTAAAATGAAAGTCTTTGATTGAATCCCAAGTATTAACAATCAGATTTTGCACCTTATGATTCATTATCCAAGTATTAGCTGCTAATTGCAATCCAAAGAAAAATGCCCAACGATTGATAGGATTTTTATTATATGCTACCATAAAATCTCCACCAACTCCATAAGTAAACATATTGGCTTGCAAGGTAGAATTATTAGCAAATAACACATTGCCATAATCCACAAAAATATAATACCTAGAATACGCCCAATCATTCTTAGGGTTGACTTCATACCCCAAAAGAATATCCGCTCCTTGCAACAATTTGTTAGCATTCAAAGAGCGCACAAAAACCATGCCAACTTGATAAGATGAGGCCATATAACTCAAATTTTTCGCCCCAAGAAATTGACACAATACTCCCAGCATAACCCCTAAAAAACACACAACTTGCAAAAAACATGTCTGTTTTTTAAAAACTTGCTTGCTAGTATTGCACCAAATCATTCCTAATAACCCTTATACACCATTAAATAGACATGCTCTAATCTTTTTGCAAATTTTTTCACAAAACCTTATTATACTAAAACATAAGGATAAGTCTTTCTGTTCCTATAAAAGAGCCTTTAACCTTAAGATACTCCAAAGCAAGCAAGACAACTTTTAATTAAAACATGCTATTATGGCAAATCAATTTGTTAAATTAAGCGTCAATACGCTTTGAATAGGTTTAATCAAACCTAATTAAAACGCTAATAAAGAGGAGAAACGCTTTGAAACTACTAGTAGTAGATGACAGCTCAACCATGAGAAGAATCATTAAAAACACTCTTTCACGCTTAGGCTATGAAGATATTTTAGAGGCCGAACATGGCGTAGAGGCTTGGGAAAAATTAGATGCCAACGCTGATACTAAGGTGCTAATTACTGATTGGAATATGCCTGAAATGAATGGCTTAGACCTAGTTAAAAAAGTGCGTGCTGATGATAGATTTAAAGAAATTCCTATCATTATGATTACCACAGAAGGTGGAAAAGCTGAAGTAATTACCGCCTTAAAAGCTGGAGTAAACAACTATATTGTTAAGCCTTTTACCCCACAAGTTTTAAAAGAAAAGCTAGAAGTTGTTTTGGGAACAAACGACTGAGCATGTCATTAGATGATGATATATTTTGAAACTTTTTTTGTTTTTTTTACAGAGCGTGAGGTCTTTATGGACTTTCTCGCACAAACGCTCAATTTAGCCCTTGAAGAGACAAATTTAGAAAACTTAAGGGCTTTCAACGAGACAAAGACAATTGATGTTTTAGCGAGTAAGAATTGGGAGTATTTCTCTACAAAAAATGCCTCAAAAACTCCTATCAAAGACACTCAATCTCTTTTAAAAGAAAGTTTTGTAGTGGTGCGTCTTGAATCAGACCCTAGCACTTCTTTACTGCCAAAGTTAGAGCATTTTTGTTCAATCCTTAAGCAACGCCTAGATAAAGATATTGATTTTTATTATTTTACCCAGCAACTCAAAAATCAAGATTGGTTGGATGCCTACCAAAAGAGTGTCTTGCCGGTGCAATGCGCAAAGTTTCATATCCGCCCAAGTTGGCACGAAAAGCCAAGCGATATTCCTACTAATTGCGACCTTTTAATCAATCCGGGACTTGCCTTTGGCTCGGGGCATCACGAAAGCACTTCTATGTGCTTGGAATTACTCTCCAATATTGATTTAGAAAATAAAAAAGTTTTAGATGTGGGTTGTGGGAGTGGGATTTTAAGTATTGCTATGAAAAAACAAGGCACTAGCTCATTAACAGCTTGTGATACTGATTCTCTTGCTATCCAAGCCACTTTACAAAATTTTGCCCTAAATCACCTAGAATTAAACGCTCAAGATGAAGTGTTTCAAGGCTCTACCCAACATATCAATGGGCTTTTTGATGTCGTAGTGGCTAATATTGTTGCTGATGTGATTAAAACTTTGCATAGTGAATTTTTACGCCTTTGTGATAATATTCTTATTGTTTCGGGGATTTTAGAAACTCATTTAGATTCTGTGCTACAAATCTATCAAGATTTTGAAGTCTTAGAACAAAAAAAGCGTAATGAATGGGTTGCTCTAAAACTTCTTAAAAAACAAGTAAATCATCAAGGATTTTAATGAAACCAACCAATGAACCCAAAAAACCATTTTTACAAAACCCTATCGTGTTGATTGTCCTTTGTGGCATACTTCTAATACTATTTTTGCGCTCTTTTAATAGCGCTGAAAGCGGATTTGGCGAACATTTCTTATCTTCTAGCACTAAAAATGTAAGCTATCATGAGATTAAACAACTCATTAGTAATAATGAAGTAGAAAATGTCAGCATAGGTCAAACGCTCATCAAAGCGAGCCACAAAGAAGGCAACTCACGCATTATCTATATTGCTAAACGAGTGCCTGATTTAACCCTCGTCCCGCTTTTAGATGAGAAAAAAATCAATTATTCAGGCTTTAGTGAGTCTAACTTCTTTACAGACATGCTAGGGTGGCTTATGCCCGTGCTTGTGATTTTGGGCTTATGGATGTTTATGGCAAATCGCATGCAAAAAAATATGGGTGGAGGCATTTTTGGCATGGGTGGGGCTAAAAAACTCATCAATGCTGAAAAACCAAAAGTGCGCTTTAACGATATGGCTGGTAATGAAGAGGCTAAAGAAGAAGTTGTAGAAATTGTAGATTTTTTAAAATATCCTGAGCGCTATGCAAGTTTAGGAGCAAAAATTCCTAAAGGTGTGCTTTTAGTAGGCCCTCCGGGAACGGGCAAAACCCTTTTAGCTAAAGCAGTGGCCGGTGAGGCAAATGTGCCATTCTTTTCTATGGGCGGTAGTAGTTTTATTGAAATGTTTGTAGGCTTAGGTGCAAGCAGAGTAAGAGACTTATTTGAAATCGCTAAAAAGGAAGCTCCTAGCATCATTTTTATTGATGAAATTGATGCTATAGGTAAGAGCAGAGCCGCAGGAGGCATGGTAAGTGGGAATGATGAAAGAGAGCAGACCCTAAACCAACTCTTAGCCGAAATGGATGGTTTTGGGAGCGAAAATGCCCCTGTAATTGTTTTAGCTGCCACAAACCGCCCTGAGATTTTAGACCCAGCCCTTTTAAGACCCGGTCGCTTTGACAGACAGGTTTTAGTAGATAAGCCTGATTTCAATGGCAGAGTGGAAATTTTAAAAGTGCATATCAAGGGTGTGAAACTTGCTAATGATGTAGATTTACAAGAAGTTGCAAAGCTTACTGCAGGTCTAGCTGGAGCAGATTTAGCCAATATTGTTAATGAGGCTGCATTATTAGCTGGAAGAAACAATCAAAAAGAAGTCAAACAACAACACTTAAAAGAGGCGGTAGAAAGGGGTATTGCAGGATTAGAAAAGAAAAGTAGAAGAATTAGCCCTAAAGAAAAGAAAATTGTCGCCTACCATGAAAGCGGTCATGCTGTAATTTCTGAAATGACTAAAGGAAGTGCGAGAGTGAATAAAGTCTCTATCATTCCAAGAGGCATGGCAGCTCTAGGCTATACACTCAACACACCTGAAGAAAACAAATATTTAATGCAAAAGCATGAGTTGATTGCTGAAATTGATGTGCTTTTAGGCGGAAGAGCAGCCGAAGATGTCTTTTTGGAAGAAATTTCTACTGGTGCAAGCAATGATTTAGAAAGGGCTACTGATATTATTAAAGGCATGGTAAGTTACTATGGCATGAGCAGTGTGAGCGGGCTTATGGTGTTAGAAAAACAACGCAATGCCTTTTTAGGTGGAGGGTTTGGCTCATCTAGGGAATTTAGTGAAAAAACCGCAGAGAGCATGGATAATTTTATCAAAAACCTCTTAGATGAACGCTACAACCATGTCAAACAAACCTTGAGCGACTATAAAGATGCTATTGAAATTATGGTTAAAGAGCTGTTTGATAAGGAAGTAATCTCTGGCGAAAGAGTTAGAGAGATTATTGGTGAGTATGAGGTGGCAAATAATTTAGAAAGCCGTTTAGTTCCCCTAGAAGAACATGTAGGATAAGAATGTTTGGTTTCACTTATTCTTTCATTCTTGGCCTACTTAATGAAATGCAAGGGATATACTAATGCCTATTAAACCCCTTTATCTCTTCCCCAATCTCTTCACTGCTAGTAGTATTTTTCTAGGTGTGATGAGCATGTTCTATGCCTCAAGTCAAGAATTTGTTATGGCTTGTTGGCTTGTTGTAGCAAGCCTTATTTTAGATGGACTTGATGGGCGTGTAGCAAGACTTACAAATACCACGAGCAAATTTGGCGTAGAATTTGATTCTTTAGCTGATGTGGTCGCTTTTGGAGTAGCCCCTAGCATGATTGCTTATTTTTATATGGGTCATAACTTTGGACGCATCGGTATGGCTGTGAGTGCATTATTTGTGATTTTTGGAGCGATACGCCTTGCACGATTTAATATTAGCACTAACACAAGCGACCCCTACTCTTTCATAGGTATTCCTATTCCTGCAGCAGCGGTATTGGTGGTGCTTGGAGTATTGCTAGATAATAAATATCATTTTTTAGAAGAATTGTGGATAAAGTTTTTCTTAGCCTATATTGTCTTACTAGGGGTGCTTATGGTAAGCAATATCCGCTACCCTAATTTTAAAAAAGTCAAATGGAATCTCAAGCTTTTTATTTTAGTGTTGATTTTCCTATTGCTCGTTTTTGTGCGCCCCCTAGAGGTATTAAGTGCGTTTATGCTTGTTTATTTATTCTATGGGATTTTACGCTGGGTTTGCTTAATGGTAAAAATTATTTTTAAACGCAATACATAAGGGTTAAAATATAAAAAGGATTAGATATGAAACAAGAAACTTTTTATATAGAAGGTATGACTTGCACGGCTTGTTCTAGCGGAATTGAACGCTCTTTAGGACGCAAAAGTTTTATTGAAAAAATAGAAGTTAATCTCTTAAGTAAAAGTGCGAGCGTTACTTTTGATGAAAATAAAAGCTCTTTAGAAGAGATTTTTAAACTTGTAGAAAAACTAGGTTATAGCCCCAAAAAGACCTTAGCATCAAATTCCAAAAAAGAATTTTTAAGCCCCACCACCAAACTACTAGGAACTATAGTCTTTACGCTTTTTGTTTTATATCTCTCTATGGGTGCTATGCTCTTACCCAACCTTTTACCTAGCAATCTACTCACAAGTGATAATCATAGTAGCTTTTTAAACGCATGTTTGCAACTTGTAGGGACTTTGATTGTTATGCACTTTGGAAGAGATTTCTTTATTCAAGGTTTTAAAGCCCTATGGCACAAACAACCCAACATGAGTAGCCTTATAGCCATAGGCACAAGCTCTGCGTTTTTATACAGCCTATATAGCCTATACCTTGCATACCAACAAAATCTCAATGAAACGCATTATTATTTTGAGAGCGTATGCGTGATTTTAATGTTTGTAATGATTGGCAAACGCATTGAAAATATTTCTAAAGATAAAGCTTTAGATGCTATGCAAGCCTTGATGAAAAACGCCCCAAAAACAGCGCTAAAAATAGAAAATGATAATCAAATTGAAGTTTTAATAGATAGCATAGAAGTAGGCGATATTTTAAAGATTTTACCCGGCAGTTATATTCCCATAGATGGCGAAATCATAGAGGGCGAAGGCGAATTAGATGAGAGTATGCTTACAGGTGAAGCCTTGCCTATTTATAAAAAAGTCGGTGATAAAGTCTTTTCAGGCACTCTTAATAGCCACACGAGTTTTTTAATCAAAGCTACGCATTCTAATAAAAATAGCACCCTATCTAAAATCATAGAGCTTATCAATAACGCTCAAAATTCTAAGGCAGAGATTTCTCGCCTAGCAGACAAGGTCTCAAGCGTGTTTGTGCCAAGTGTTATAGCGATTGCAAGCCTTGCTTTTATCGTGTGGCTCATAATCGCACCAAAGCCTGATTTTTGGAGTAATTTTGGCATGGCTTTGGAAGTATTTATTGCAGTTCTTGTGATTTCTTGCCCATGCGCTTTAGGCTTAGCAACACCTATGAGTATTTTAGTGGCTAATCAAAAGGCTAGTAGCTTAGGACTATTCTTTAAAAACGCTCCAAGCTTAGAAAAAGTGCGCCTAGTTAGCATGATTGTATTTGATAAAACCGGCACACTCACTAATGGCAAACCTATGGTCAAGGAAGTTATCCTAAGTCCAAACATAGAATTACAAGATTTATTAAGCCTAGCTTTAAGCATTGAGAGCAGTAGCGAACATGTCATTGCTAAGGGTATTGTAGAATACGCTAAAAACCATAACACCCCTTTAAAAGAGATTCAAGAAGTCAAAGTCAAAACCGGTTTTGGTATCAGTGCTAAAATGGATTATAAGGGCGTTGAAGAGATGATAAAAGTGGGTAATAGCGAGTTCTTTAAACCTAATAACACCCTAGAAATTACAGAAAGGGGGATTTTAGTTTTTGTAGGTAGGGTCATTAGTGAAAATGAAGATGAGCTTTTGGGAGCGTTTGTTTTAGAAGACTTACCTAAAGTGGGAGTCAAAGAACATCTAGCAAGCATTAAAAACTTAGGCATAAAGACCATGCTTTTAAGTGGGGATAATGAAGAAAATGTCAAAAAATGCGCCCTAGATTTAGGACTAGATAGTTATAAGGCTAACGCAAAACCAGATGACAAGCTCAACACCATTAAAGAGCTTAAAGAAAAGGGTGAAATTGTTATGATGGTAGGCGATGGCTTGAATGATGCCCCAAGCCTTGCCATAAGTGATGTGGCAGTTGTTATGGCTAAAGGAAGTGATGTGAGTGTTCAAAGCGCTGATATTGTAAGTTTTAACAACGATATTAAATCTGTTTATAGTGCGATTAAATTAAGCCAAGCAACGATTAAGAATATTAAAGAAAATTTGTTTTGGGCTTTTTGCTATAATAGCATATTTATCCCTTTAGCTTGTGGAGTCGCTTATAAACTAGATATTATGCTAAATCCTATGTTAGCAAGTCTAGCGATGAGTTTAAGCTCTGTAAGTGTGGTCTTAAACGCCCAAAGGCTAAGAAAATTTAAAATTAAGGATAGTTAAATGAGTTCAAAGGTTATTTTTAAAGTGCCAAGCATTACTTGCGAGCATTGTGTGGATAAGATTGAGAAGTTTGTAGGTGAAATTGAAGGCGTGAGCTTGATTGATGTAAGCATTGAAGAAAAAAGTGTAAGCGTAGAGTTTGATGCCCCAGCCACTGAAAATGCGATTAAAGAAGCCTTGCTTGATGCGGGGCAAGAAGTTGTGGATTAGTATCTTAAAAAAAGCAATCCACATAATTTTAGAATTTAAATCTAGTAAAAAGGAAGCGTATGAGAGTAAGTTTTTTTGTGCCTACAATTGTTGGTAAAAGATGTGTAGAAAAATTAGAAAGCTATATTGGTGAATTAAGTGGTATTAATCATATCAATGTAAACACCTCTAAGAAAACCGTTCTTGTGGAATTTTCTAGCTTGACAAATGCCAAAGCAATTGAAAATGCCATTAAAGATGCTGGTTATGAGGCTATGCCAAATGTTAGCGATGATTTTTAGGTCATTTTATTAAAGATTACTAATTTTCTTAATGTTGTGTATCTTGCTTTAATAGATGAAACAAAAACTCCACCATAAGTGCACTTAGAGACTAAAATATAGTATAATCTACATTCGTTTTATTATGCTTAACTCTAACATCAAGGAATTTTCAATGTTGAAAAATTTTATCTCTTATAAAACTTTATTGAGAGCATTAGTAGCAGGTAGTCTATGTATCAGTTCTGCTATGGCAGATACCCCTAGTGCTCCAAATCCTGATGAACTCAAACAGCAATGTGATGCTGGAAATGGTAGCGCTTGTAACAATTTGGGTGTCATGTATCAAAACGCTCAAGGCGTGTCCAAAGACTATGAGCAAGCCGTGGCTCTATATAAAAAAGCATGCGATTTAGGTGTTGGAGATAGTTGTTACAATCTAGGAGTGATGTATGCTAACGCCCGAGGCATAGCTAAAGATGATAAGCAGGCTTTAGACCTTTATAAAAAAGCTTGTGATTTAAAAATTGGAGATAGTTGTAGCAATCTAGCTAGCATGTATCAAAATGGACAAGGTGTAGCGCAAGATTACGAAAAGGCTGTAACCCTCTACAAAAAAGCATGTGAATTAGGTATTGGAAGTGGATGCACCAATTTAGGCATTATGTATCAAAATGGACAAGGTGCGTCTAAAGACTATGGTCAAGCAGTAGCTCTTTATAAAAAAGCATGCGGTTTAGATGATGGCAATGGCTGTAATAACCTAGGTGTTATGTATGCTAATGGAAGAGGCGTGGCTAAAGATAATAAACAAGCCATAGAACTTTATCAAAAATCATGTAACCTAAATAATGGAAATGGATGTAATAGTCTAGGCATTATGTATACTAACGGACAAGGTGTGCCACAAAATGACAAGCGAGCGGTTGAATTCTACAAAAGAGCTTGCACTTTAAAAAATGGTAGCGCTTGTAATACTTTAGGCGACAAGTATCAAAGCGGACAATTTGTATCTCAAGACCTTGCTAAAACTGTTACCCTTTACACCAAGTCATGCGAATTAGGTTTTGGAACCGGTTGTTTCAATCTAGCCGTAATGTATACTAATGGGCAAGGTGTGTCTAAAGACTACGAACAAGCTGTAGCTCTCTATGCAAAAGCTTGTAATTTTGGAAATAAGGATGCTTGCAATAACTTAGGTAATCTATATCAAAAGGGCAAGAATGTGAAAAAAGATGATGACCAAGCAGCCGCCTTTTTCAAAAAAGCATGTGATTTAGGCTCTAAAGAGGGTTGCAAAAAACATGAAAGATTAGCTAAATAAACCCCTTAGCTATAATTTTCTTTAGCTATTTGAGATTACAAAACTAAATTCATCTTTTAAGATGAATTTAGCCAAAACTTTTATACCCCTCCTACTCTTAAATGATTGAAACCAATTAAAGTGTTCTAAATCCTAAAAAAACTTAGAACATTATATAAGACTGACACGAGCTTTCATTGTTCAAAAGTTATGCCAAGCAAATATGTGGCACAAATAATAAGATATACAAGAATTTATGCAAGCTCTAAAACTAAAGTCAAGCAAAATACTTTTATAAAATATATAAATGATTTTAAAATACTACAAATAACCTATTTGTCTCCCCCTCACAACATAAGCTAATACATTGCCAACCACTTGGTTATTTGATTATTTAACTAAATGCCAAAAAATCTCTCAATAAATACTATAATACAAGTTTAATCAAATTCAAAGGTCAAGCATTTGAAACTCTTTTTCAAGCGTTATTCTAAGTATCTTAAAGAGCATTATAAAAGCTTTATAATTGTTTTATTTTCTTCAATCGTTGTAGCCTTAAGCACGGCATGGGGGACTTATTTAGTCAAACCCACCTTAGATGATATTTTTATCAATAAAGATGTTGAAATGCTAAAAGTATTACCTTTTTTAGTGATTTTGGCGTATTTTGGTAAGAGTGGGGGCATTTATCTAGGCACTTATTTTACTAACTTCATCGGGCTTGATATTATCAAAAAATTACGCAACGCTATGCTAGAAAGCCTTCTAAAAATGGAAATGGATTTTTTCAATAGGACTAAAAAGGGCGAATTAATCGCACGAATTACTAATGATATAGGTTTAATTAGAGCGAGTTTGTCAAATTATCTTTCAGAAAGCGTGCGAGAGGGGTTAACAATTATAGGATTAGTAGGTGTGGTGATTTATCAAAGCCCAAAATTAGCGTTAGTGGGGTTAGTGATTATGCCCTTAGCTGCCATTCCTATTAGTAAAATCATTCGTAAGGTTAAAAAACTTGCTAAAGCTAACCAAGAGAGTAACGCTAAAATCACGGCACGCTTAAGCGAAGTCTTTAACAATGTAGAAGCGATTAAAATTTCTAATGGCGAAAGATTAGAGCATAAGGCTTTTGTGAAAGAAAATGAAGCGTTTTTTAAAATCGGTATCAAAAATATCGCCGTGGCTGAAATCTCTTCGCCTTTAATGGAGTTTTTAGGCTCCATTGCTATAGCATTAGTGATTTATTTAGGGGGGAATGAAGTTATTAGTGGCAAGATTAGTGTGGGGGCGTTTTTTTCTTTTATCACCGCTCTTTTTATGCTCTATACTCCCATCAAGCGTTTGACTAGGATTATTTCTAATTTTCAAGAAGCTTTAGTAGCAAGCGATAGAGTCCATGAAATTTTAGAAAGAGAGCCTTCTATTATTGATGGAGAGCTTGTGTTAGATAACGCCATACACACTATAGAACTTAAAAATGTATGGCTTGCTTATGAAAATGAAAAACGTTACGCCTTAAGCGATATTAACTTGAAATTTCAACAAAATGAAATCATTGCTTTAAAGGGTGAAAGTGGGAGTGGCAAAAGTTCGCTTGTGAATTTAATCTTACGCCTTTATGAACCAAGCAAGGGCGAAATCTTAATCAATGACAAGAAAATAGAGAGTATCACTCAAAAATCTTTAAGAGAAAAGATTAGCATTGTAACTCAAAGGGTGTTTATCTTTAATGGGAGTGTGGCTGAAAATGTGGCGTATGGTTTAGAAATTGATGCAATAAAAATCAAAGAGTGTTTGAAAAAAGCTCAAGCTTTAGATTTTGTGGAAAAATTACCCTATGGTATAGAAAGTATTTTAGATGAATTTGGCACCAATCTTAGTGGGGGACAACGCCAAAGAATCGCCATTGCTAGAGCCTTATACAAAGACGCTCAAGTGCTAATCTTTGATGAAGCCACTTCTGCTCTTGATAGCACAACCGAAGAGAGCATTAAGCAAAGCATTTTAGAATTAAGAGAAAATCGCTTGATTATTTTGATTTCGCACAACCCAAGCACGCTAGAATTAGCCACTAAGCATGTGAAATTAGAGCATGGAAAATTGATAGAATGCTAAAGGAGGCGTATGTTTTTTAAGGGGTTTGTTTTAAACGCTATTATTTTAGGAATGCTTGGCTGTCATAACGCATGGCTAGGCTATACTTCTTTAGACTTAAAGTATAAAGAAACCCTTCAAAATCCCCCTACCCCATCAAATACCCCCAAACTTACCCTAACTCTTAATGCACCTAAAATCTTTTTTAACAAGCGTTTTGTCCCTCATTTCTATCAAGATGAATTTAAAAAGGCTATAGAAAAGCAAATTGCTAGTTTTTTAGAAAAAGAAGGCTATCAAATTAACCTAACTTCTCACACGCAAACTCAATCCAATGACACTTTTATTAGCCCTATAGGCAATGTTTTAATCTCTTTTGAAGAAGTGCCTAATGATTTGAAAGAAATTAAAGAAAAACTTAAAGACACTATTATGCCAACCATAAATCCTAGAAATGTAGCACGCTTACTTATTATCAAGGCTAATTTACAAGCTGAATGCACCCCCCAAGTTGCTTGCAGTTTTTTAAGCACCCCTATAAAAACCCATTTTAAAGTCCCTATTTTATACGCTAATCATTTAGATGATTTAGCACAACCTGCTGAAGATAATAAAGCTTATAATGACGCTATCATAAAAGCGCTTAATAAAATCTACCAAGACTTAATGAAAGGCTTAGAAGAGCGCCTTAAAAACACTTCTACAAAAGATACCCTTTGGCTCTAGCCTTTTATCTATCAAGCTATTTCTATGTCTCATAAAAATACCAAAAAACTAAAAACTATTTTTCTTGTTGTTATTGTTAGCTTGGGGATTTATCTCTCTTGGAATGTTTTATTAGAAAAATCTTTAGAATTTAAGCTCGCTACCTCAGCTAATGATTTACTTCTCAAATTGCTTATTATTTTGGGTGTTTTTTCAATTCTTGTGTTCCTTCAAGGTATCGTAACTTCGTATAAGAAACAAAAACTCAAACGCATTTTGCAGAAAATAGACACCATGAATGGCTTTGAGTTTGAAGAATATTCCAAACTATTTTTCACTTCAAAGGGTTTTGAAGTGGAGATAACTCAAAAAAGTGGCGATTATGGAGCGGATTTGATTATAGAAAAAGATAGCGTTAAATGGGTGGTTCAAGCCAAACGCTATTCGCACAAAGTCTCGCCTAAAGCCATTCAAGAAGTGGTCTCTTCTAAAGCCTACTATCATTGCGAAAAAGCTTGTGTGATTACTAATAGCTACTTCACCCAAGCAGCCAAAAATTTAGCCAAAGCTAATGAAGTGCTTTTAATTGACAGAAATGAGTGGGTTAGGTTTTTAAGCACACAAGTATAGTCTAATAAAGGTAATTTGCTTTTTGATTCTAATTCTCAAAAATCCATAAAATAAAAATCAACATACCTATTCGCTCCCTTCAGCGAACGTTGCCTTTATCTTAACTCAATATGTTATAATGTAGAGATTTAATACAAATTTCTACTTGGATAAAATTCAATGATTCAGTCTATTCACATTAAAAACTTTAAGAATTTTAAGGACACTAAAATTGAGGGCTTTACTAAGCTTAACATTATTACCGGTGAAAATAATGTGGGCAAGTCTAATTTATTAGAGGCATTGTATTGTTTAGTGGGCAAAGATATGCATCCATGTGCCAATATAACAGAAATTTATGACAACATACGCAAAGAACCTTTAACAACAGACTCAGCAAACTTAATTTTTTATGGCTTAGACACTAGTAAGAAAATACAAATCACAACAACTTTAGACAACCAAACCTTAGACTTACAAATAGAACTTGTCTCCAATGAAAACCAAAGAGTGATAGAATCACAAATAACACCTACAACAGAATATGCTCAAGCATTCTCTCAGCTCAACTTCGCACTTAAAAAAAATAATAAAGAAATCTATAAAGATAATTTAAATATTGCTAAAATTCCCAATTTTCCATTAATTCCTAATCAGCCAAGCTACAATAGGCAGTTTCCTAATTTTAACCCCAATCAATTACGAGAACTTTCATCATTTCAAAGAGCTACCATTATAACGCCTAGCGATGTCGCTCGTAAACAAAATGCTATGAACCCTAACACCATTCAGGCAGTGCGTAAAATTTGCGATAACAATCAACAAGAAGAAAGTCTGAATAAAAGCCTTAGTCAGTTCAATAAAAACATTCAATCTATTAGCTTTAGTGCGAATAACCAACTCAAACTAAAAGTAAGAAATATAGAAAAAGAAAAAGCCCCACTATCTATTTTTGGTGATGGCTTTATCAAATATTTACATATTATGAGTGCTCTTATTGTCAATAATGCAAAAGTTATTTGTGTTGATGAAGTAGAGAATGGTTTGCATTTTTCTACCATGAGATTGCTACTGGAGCATGTTGTTGATTTTTTGAAAAAAGATGGTGAAGAAGATGAAAAGCACAATAATCTACAAGTTTTTATGACTACCCACAGCCAAGAATTTGTAGAAATTTTAGACCAAGTTATTAAAGAAAAAGATTTTGCCTATGAAACTAAGTTGTTTTGCTTGAAAAATAAAAATGAAAATAGTCAAGATATTGTTTCACAAACTTACTATGGTGAGGCTCTTTCTACTTATTTCATTAATGAGGTAAATCTTTTTGGAGGCTCTGATAAATATAAGGAGAAACCTTGATGGGCAAAAAAATATTAATTTATGCAGAGGGAAAAAGTGATGTAAATTTTTTAGGCTTGTGGTTGTGTGATTGGGACTATTTGAAGTATTTTGAAATACGAAATGTGAATGGTAAAAATAAATTACAAAACAATAAAGGGGATATTGAAGAAATCATAAACAAGAAACACAACGATTATGAAGATTTTCTCATTTGTTTTGATGCTGATAGGGATTTTGAAAAAAGCCAACAAGAAATTAAAAATCAGCTTGAAGGCATTGAAATTTCAGATGAAAATATCTTTCTATTTCCATATAATATAAAACAGCGGAAAGAAAACAAACAAGAAGAAAAAGAAGAGCTAGAAACCTTGTTGCTACTTACTATCAAACCTAAACACGAGAAATTTGAAAATTGTTTTGTTTGTTATGAAACATGCTTTAACAACCATTTTAGCTCTAAAGATTTTAAATTAAGTGCAAAAGATAAGGTTTATGCATATTTAAGGGGACTTAAACTACAAGATTACTACACAAAAGAGTTCATTTTTGACAAAGTTATTACAAGAGAGGGTAAAGTTGAAGATAAAGATATTTTTAATCGTTTTAAGAACCTATTTGATTTTAATTCACTCTCTCTCAATCCCCTTAAAGATTTTTTAAAGCAACAAATAGCCAAGCTTAAAAAATAAATCCTCAAAAATTTTCTAATTTAATAAAACATATTACAATTGTTCCAAAAATCTTATTTTTACAAAAAGGTGTGCTGTGAAATTGTGGTTTCCTTATTTTTTAGCGATTGTGTTTTTACATCTCTTAGGTTTTATTTTGCTTTTTATGGCTAATAACGCCACTTTCTATGCTGCGGCGTCTATGGCTTACATGCTAGGGGCAAAGCATGCCTTTGATGCTGACCATATCGCTTGTATAGATAACACCATTAGAAAGCTCACTCAACAGGGTAAAAACGCCTATGGGGTGGGATTTTACTTTTCTATGGGACATTCAAGTGTGGTGATTTTAATGACAACGATTAGTGCGTTTGCGATTGCTTGGGCTAAGGAGCATACGCCGATGTTAGAAGAAGTGGGTGGGGTAGTGGGGACTTTGGTTTCTGGGATATTTTTACTTATTATGGGACTATTAAACGCCATTATTTTAATGGATTTATTAAAAATCTTTAAAAAATCACACTCTAATGAAAGCTTGAATGAGCAACAAAATGAAGAGATTGAACGCCTTTTAGCTAGTAGGGGCTTACTCAATCGCTTTTTTAAGCCCTTATTTAATTTCATCTCTAAGTCGTGGCATATCTATCCTATCGGTTTTCTTTTTGGGTTAGGTTTTGATACGGCAAGTGAAATCGCCCTTCTCGCCCTATCAAGTAGTGCGATTAAAGTGAGTGTGGTAGGCATGCTTTCTTTACCTATTCTTTTTGCTGCTGGGATGAGCTTGTTTGACACCTTAGATGGAGCGTTCATGCTTAAGGCGTATGACTGGGCGTTCAAAACCCCTTTAAGAAAAATCTATTACAACATCTCTATCACAGCCTTAAGCGTGTTTATCGCTCTAGGTATAGGCTTGGTAGAATTATTTCAGGTTAGCACACAAAAATTGCATATTACTTTTGAAAACCCTTTACTCAATTTTTTACAAAATTTAGAGTTTGGGGATTTAGGCTACTATTTAGTAGGCTTATTTGTTATAGCGTTTTTAGGCTCATATCTCTTATGGAAATTTAAAATTTCTCAATTAGAGCGTTAAGCCCTTAGATTATCACTTAACAAATCCTTAAAGCGGTTGTTTGAAAAACTTGGCATAAAGGTTTGAGCGTTTGAAAGACTTTCACTCAAATAGCCTAACATTTCCTTAATTTCATTGAGTTTTTCTTCTAAATAAGCCTGAAATTCACTTGCATTTTCTAATAAACTCAAAGGATTAGCTACCATAATTGAAAACACTTCATCATTAATGCTAATGTTTAGCTCAGTATCAAACAAGGGCGATGCTAAAAACTGGCAATTTTCTACAATTTCTTGTAATTCTTGTTGAGTGATAGAAGTTTGCA
Source organism: Helicobacter cetorum MIT 00-7128 (assembly GCF_000259255.1). Classification (NCBI taxonomy): domain Bacteria; kingdom Pseudomonadati; phylum Campylobacterota; class Epsilonproteobacteria; order Campylobacterales; family Helicobacteraceae; genus Helicobacter; species Helicobacter cetorum. Next base: position 704,154 of record NC_017737.1, on the reverse strand, counting down.
AAGCGTCTTTATCTTCTAAACCCATGCTCTTATTTAAGAGCTTTTTACAAGCGATTTGTAAAACTTGTAATGCCCCTATACTCTCATTAACATTTTTCATATCTCTACTGAATTTTGCAATTTTTTGAGATTTTTCTAGTCCATTGGTTTGAAAATCGCCTATCTCAACATCACCCAAATGCTTTTGAAAAGTTTTTAAAATATCCATAAAAAACCCTTTAGATAAAATTAATGGTCTATAAGCATTTTTCGTTCCTATTTGTCTGTGTTTACCTAATCTTCTTAAAATTTGTTTTTGGATATAATATAAATATCAACTTTCAATTTCAAAAACTAGAGAGACTTTGATGAAAATGTTTTGGCGTCTTATAATTGGAATTTCCTTAAGTGTATCTTTTTTTGCTTGTTTAAATGCCTTAGAAAAACCCCATTTAATTTATGATATTACCCCTATTGAAAAAGTCCCTAAAAATTTAGAAGATAAAGACAAAGCCCCTCACTTATTACTATTAGGGGGGATTCAAGGCGATGAGCCTGGGGGATTTAATGCGACTAACTTGTTTTTAAAGCACTACACCATTTTAAAAGGCTCTGTAAAAGTTGTGCCGGTATTAAATAAGCATTCTATGCTAAGAAATCATAGAGGGCTTTATGATGATATGAACCGCAAATTCGCCCATTTAGATAAGAATGACCCCGAATATCCTATTATTGATCATGTCAAGTCTCTCATCTCTGAGCCAAATATTGATGCGATTTTGCATTTACATGATGGTAGCGGGTATTATCGCCCTATTTATATTGATTCTATGCTCAATCCTAAGCGATGGGGAAATTGCTTTATTATTGACCAAGAAGAAGTTAAAGGCGCGAAATTCCCCAACCTACTTTCTGTTGCCACTCACACTATCGCTAATATCAACGCCCATTTGTTGCGTCCCATTGAAGAATATCATTTGCGAAACACTCACACCGCACAAGGCGATAAGGAAATGGAAAAAGCCCTAACCTTTTATGCAATCAAGCAAAAAAAGAGTGCTTTTGCCAATGAGGCGAGTAAAGAACTCCCACTAAAAACAAGAGTGTTTTATCATTTACAAGCGATTGAGGGTTTATTAAATCAGCTTAATATTCCTTTCAAGCGGGATTTTGAGCTTAATCCTAGTAGTGTGCATGCTCTTATCAATGATAAAAGCTTGTGGGCAAAAATTGACTCTCTACCTAAAATGCAAATTTTTAACTTACGCCCCAAGCTCAACCACTTCCCCCTACCCAAAAATACTAATATTTCAGATATTCCTATAGAAAGTAACGCTTACATTGTAGGCTTAGTAGAAAATAAACAAGAAGTATTTTTAAAATACGGCAACAAACTTATGACAAGACTTTCGCCCTTTTATACAGAATTTGACAATTCCTTAGAAGAAGTAAAAATGCGAATAGATAATAGCGAACAAGTTATAAAAATAGGAAGTGTTATTGAAGTTAAAGAGAGTTTTTATATCCATGCCATTGAAAATATGCGTGCAAATGTGATTGGCTTTAGTGCAACTAAAGAGAGTAAGCCTAATGAAGTGGGTTATACGATTGAACTAAAGGACTTTCAAAAGCGCTTTTCACTAGATAAACTTGGCAAAATCTATCGCATAGAATTTTATAAAGACAATGCGTTTAGTGGAATGATTTTGGTGAAGTTTGGATAGAGATTAAGATGGCAAGAAAAAATAAAATAGAGACAGATATAAAGATTTTAATAGCCTTTGGAATGCTAATTTTTTGGATTATTTTTGCAATTTTTCGATATCCAATGGTAACACTAGGTATTTTAGGTATAGCTTTCTGTATATACCTAATCGCATTCAATCATTCTTTGAGTTCTCTTATGCCACACAACAGCTTAAGTCCATAATACAAAACATAGCCACTCTATAGCTAACGCTAAAACAGAGCTTTTACCTTATTTTGGAGTATCATCTACAATGTTAATTGTAAAATTATTAATTATTATTTTTACATATCCAATCATGTTGTATCTAATTCAACGAATTTTTACCCATAGAATAAAGACAAAATGGACTTGCTTTATGCTTGTTTCTATAGCCTACTTAGCTTATTTATTCTTTCCGTTTTTTAAGAAAAATTGGGATTTGCTTGCCCATAAAGCTATGTCTTATCCTCTTGCTACCTCATCTATGGATTTAGCAATCAAACTATTGGTTATATTAGGTTGCCTTGTGCTTTTTTGTATGTTGATAGCGCATAATTTTCTAGTAAGAAAAAATTTAAAAATAAGAAAAATGCACTTAAGGAAAAAGACAGAACATCTTAACAAAAGAAAAGAAAGATTAAAAACAGAACAAGAAAAATTTGAAATAAAGAGACAAGAATTAGAACAAGAAAAAAAGAAACTAAAAATGGAGAAAGAAGCACTTGAGTGGCAACAAGAAAGTTTTAAAAAAAGAACGGAATACTTCAAAGAGAAAAAAGAAGCGTTTGAGGCAAAGAAAAAAGAATTGGAACAAGAAAATCAATCTCTAAAATCAGAGATTGAAAACCTCAAACTACAAAACGACTTAAATCTTACTCTAAAGGATATTGATGAAATGGATGGATTTGAATTTGAGGAATACGCCAAATCCTTTTTTGTCGCCAAAGGATTTGAGGTTGAAATCACTCAAAAAAGTGGGGATTATGGAGCGGATTTAATCTGTGAAAAAGGAGATAAGAGAATGGCTGTGCAAGCCAAATGTTACTCCCAACCAGTTTCTATCAAGGCTATCCAAGAAGTTGTTGGGGCAAAGTCTCATTATGGTTGTCAAGAAGCTTGCGTGATTACCAACAACCACTTCACAAAGTCCGCACAAAATCTAGCCAATTCTAATGGGGTAATGCTTATTGGTAGAGGCGAGCTAGCACGATTCATTGCTAACAAAGGTTTAATTTAATGCCCCCCATTATTGAGGTTTAAACTTGGAATAAACCCTTTTTTCCAAGCAAATTTTTACCCCAAATACCGCCTGTCCTTTTCACGCTTAATATCCTTAAAACTATCCAAGTATTCTAGGTAGTTGATTAAATATTTACGAGAGATTTCTAAATGCTTTTTAAAATTACTCACATCTATAAAACCATCTTTAAGAATGATAGAACGCATTTGAGCTAAAATTTTGCTAAGCGTTATGGCTCCCACAAACACATTCTTATTCAATCGCACCACTTTTTTAGCCTTAGTCAAGCTTTTTAATAAATTATCACCCGTAACTTTATCCAAGTCTAAAGTCTCATAGAGATTATAGGGGGCTAGGGGCGTGGGATTTTCTAAAAGTTCAAGCATGCTTTGGCTGAGCTTATTTTTAATACTATCTATCTTTAAGCCCTTTTTGAGATACAAACCATCTTTTTTGTCTAATGCGCCTAGTTCTCTTAAAGTTTCTAAAGCTTGAAGGCTTAAAAAATCACCCGCTCCAAAAAGAGTGCTTGAAGAGAGTTTAGAGCGATAGAATTTAATGCGTCTTTCTAAGGCTTTCAAAGAATACAAGGTTACATTTTCTTCATCTAAAAGCAAATTCGTTTCTTTAGCAATCTCTAAAGCTTCATCTAATTTGAGATTAAAGCGTTGCTCCACACACCCTAGCCCAAAGCCTTTTAAATGCCCTAAGGCTAGCAATTCAAAAGCTTTCTTAAAATCATCAAGTTTAAGGGCTTTTAAAAGCTCTAATTTTAACGCCTTGTTTAAAGGGTCAGTAATCGGGTTTAAAACTTCTAAGCCCCCCACTACCCTATTAGCCACACTAACTACCCCCAAATCCTTAAAACACACAAAAAAGGGCTCTTCTAATTCTAAAGTATAAAAATTCCCGCCTAAATCTAGCACTCTAGCAAGAGATTTTTTGGCACTAATTTGAATATTCACGCATTGCAAGTGTTTTAAGGGGGTGCGAGTAAAAATATCTATTTTATCAAACCCACGCATTTTAGCTTTAGGGCTTAAACACATGCCATTTTTAAGCTCTTTAGTCTCAATATTTTTAAGATTGAGTGCCACTCTACTATGAGCTTGTGCGTTTGTGACTTCAACTTTATGCACTTGTAAGGCTCTCACTACACTTTCTTTTTTCAAATCATTAATGAAAATCTTATCGCCCTTATGGATAATGCCTTGATAAATAGTGCCTAAAATAATCGTGCCATAGCCATGCTTATGCAACACATTATCTACATACATTCTAAAAAAGCCGTCTCTATTTCCATTTTTATTCGTTATTTTATAATTCAAAAGGGCTTGTTTTAAATTCTCTATGCTCTTACTATCATAAATGCTTGTTTCTACAACCCCCACACTTTGAGGAAGATTTTTTAGAATTTGAGCTTTTTTACTCTCTAAATCTTGGCATAAATCGCATTTATTCAACACTAATAAAAAAGGAATGTTTAAAGCGTTTAAAATCAACAAATGCTCGTTAGTTTGAGGCATAATCCCTTCATTAATATCCACAACTAACAAACTCAAATCCAAACTCAAACTCGCATTAATCGTTTTAGAAATCAAGCTCTCATGCCCTGGCGTATCCACAAAAGCAATCATTCTGTTTTTTAGCTCTAAGTGCGAAAAGCTAGGCTCAATCGTAATAGAGCGTCTCATTTCTTCTTTAGAACTATCCCCCCAAAACCCATTCATCGCTTTAATGAGAGAGCTTTTTCCATGGTCAATATGCCCTAAAACCCCTACAAGCAAGTATTCCAAAAAGCCTACCTATTTTTCAAAAATCTTAGTAACGCACTAGAAAGCGAACCAACAAACACGCCTATAAGAAACATTAGCCCATTAAAAAGATGAAAATATAAAAGTAAGCCCAAAACACCTAATAAAACGATATACCCCCCTAAACGCCATAAATTAAAAGACATTTTCAAACCTAGGGCGAATTTTTGAAACTTTGTAGGGTTATTTTCTTTCTCTTGTGGATTTTCTGAATTTTTTTCTTTTAACTGCTTTGTAACGCCATAATACGAAGACAACACTACGATAAAAAACCCCAAAAAACCCCCTTCAAAATTCAAAACCCCTTGAAATAATGCGAAGCGATAGACCACTAAAGCACCGATAATATTGATAACCAGCAAAACCAACAAGCATTTAATTTGACACATGGGTTTTTTTGTATCTGTCATATGTTTGTTTTATGTATATATTTAGGGTCTTTGGCTAATTCTTCATAGTCTTTTTGCATGTTCTTATAAGCCTTATAGACATTCAAAAAACTTGCTAAAACGCCCCAAACAACCCCAAGCCAAAAAAGCCATGAAATACCCGTAAGTTTTTTAAGCCCATAACCAATCGCCACGCCTATAAGAATTGCCACCACCATAGACAATCCAAGGCTCAAGTAATTCGCCCCTTCTATAAGCTTGTAATATTTTGGCTTTTTCACAAAAATTCACACGCCCTTGATAATCTCATCAAAACTCTCACTAGCTTTTAAAATAACCAAATCAATCATCTCTTCAGTCATAGGCTCACAAATAAAGCCGGTTTCAAAGCTTGAACATGCTAAATACACGCCTTTTTTAAGCATTTTTTGATGAAATTTTGCAAACATCTCGGTATCACTTTTTAAAGCGTCATCAAAATCACACACCTCATTTTCGTTAAAGAAAAAGCCAAACATGCTCCCCCTATTAAGCGTTTGTAAAGCGATATTGTAATTTTTGGCGCTCTCTTTTAAACCTTGAGTTAAACGAATGGCTAGAGCATTCAAGCGAGCATATAGAGTTTTATCTCTTTTAAGTTTATATAACGCACTTAGTCCCGCACTCACGGCTAAGGGGTTACCACTTAAAGTGCCAGCCTGATATACGCCCCCAACAGGCGAGAGCAAGTCCATAATCTCAGCACGCCCCCCAAAACACGCTAAAGGAAGCCCTGCACCTATTACCTTACCAAAGGTTACTAAATCAGGCACAATATTATAAAATTCTTGCGAACCACTAAGACTAGCCCTAAACCCACTCATCACTTCATCTAAAATCAACACCGCTTGATGTTTTTCGCACAAAGCTTTTAAACCAAGCAAAAACTCTTTTTTAGCCGGCACTAACCCCATATTCCCTGCAATGGGCTCAATGATAACACAACCTACATTACCTTTTTTAAAGCATTCTTCTACAGAGTTTAAATCATTATAACGAGCCACTAAAGTGTGTTTGCTAAAATCACTTGGCACGCCTAAAGATGATGGCGTGCTAAAAGTCGCACACCCACTGCCTGCTTTAACTAACAATGAATCGCTATGCCCATGATAGCACCCTTCAAACTTAATCAAATCATCTTTTTGGCTAAAGGCTCTAGCAAGGCGTATCGCACTCATAGTCGCTTCTGTGCCACTATTGACTAAACGCACCTTATCTAAACCATCATAACTTGTAATGATTTCCTTAGCTAAAGTGGTTTCTAACTCTGTAGGAGCTCCAAAAGAAGTGCCCTTTTTTAAAGCGTTGATGATGCTTTCTTCAATCTCTTCGTTTGCATGCCCAAAAATCAAAGGCCCCCAACTTTGCACAAAATCTATATAGTGATTATTATCTACATCATAAAGATACGCCCCCTTACCTTTTAAGATAAAGGGTGGAGTGCCATTAACACTCTTAAACGCCCTTACAGGTGAATTAACCCCCCCAGCAATCACTTGCTTAGCTTCATTAAAATCATTAATACTATGCAACAACTCCATAATCTTTAATCATTCCTTTATTAAACTTTCAAATTGAATCTCAACTTGCGACCAAGTCAAGCCTTCGTGTTGGCTCTCACATCTTTTGGTAAGGCTTGCTAATTCATTTTTCAAACTAAAACTCAATAAATCCAAGACCCCTTTAATCACAAGCTTATTGTCGGCAATAGTGTATTGCATAGGGACTTTCACGCTTTTATCATTCATTTTCACATAGGCAGTAAGCGAGCCTAGTTTATCGCCCTCTATGACATTTCTAAAAGTTACTTTAATACTATAATTTTTAAAAAGAGCAAAAAAAGCCTCTTTAACATTCTTGTTTTTAGTCTCATCGCCTAGATTGACTTTCAAGCCATCCATGCTCGCATTCGCCCCTTCTAAAAGGGTTTTTAAACTCTCTTGAGATTTACCTAATTTATAAGTGATATTATCAAAGCTCCCACTCACTGGCGTTTTAGCCTTAGTTTTAAAGGCCGTCCATGTCATCTTGGCTGAAGACATATCCAAATTCACAGCTTGTAAAAACCCTACCAAACACAAAGATACTAACATTAATTTTTTCATAATAAATCCTTTGTAATTTTTTCTTAAAGGCACTTGTTATTGTAGTGTAAAAAAGCATGCTTATAGCTACAATCACTCAAAATAACAAATTTTAATCCTTATTTGCATTCTTAAAATTACTTTAATCCCTATCACAGCTATACACAGCTACTTGTCTTTTATCCTTTTTGTCTATACTAAACTCTTCTACACCTTCTAATAAATGCAAATACTTTTTATTATCTAAATCCAATAAAATTTCTTTTAAGCTTTCTTTATGACTAGGCTTAAAGATAAAGCCATTAACGCCATGTTTAATTAACGCACTCGCCCCACAATTCTCACTCACAATAACAGGCATTTTATAATACAAAGCCTCTTCTACCACTAACCCCCATGTTTCTTTCAAGCTCGCTAAAATCAACATGTCATGTTCTAAATAAATGCGAGATAATTCAGCATTAGGCATAGCCCCTAAAAACTGAATGTTTACAGCACCTTTTGCAAGCTCTTTTAAGCTCTCTTCTAACTCCCCTACCCCCACTAAACTCAAATGATAGTCTTTTAATTCTTTAAAAATCTCTATCAAAAACTCTAAATTTTTAACTGCAATCAAACGCCCTACAAACAAAAATTTCTTATGGTATCTTCTAAGTTTAGGCTTAAAATCTAGCTTGTTAATGATTCCCACGCCTAAAGTTTCTCTGATTTCGCCCTTAAAATTTAAAGCTTTCAAAAGCTCTTTATGAGTAGAAGCACACACAAAAGCTAGGCTTATTTTTTTTAAAAAGAATTTTTTGAGCCATGCTTTTAACCCACAAGTCTTACTCTCATAAATGCTAGATTCCACTACAATGGCGTTTTTATCCTTAGGGTTTAAAAATCTCAAAGCCCAAAATTCTAAACAATCCCACCCACTTATAAGCACTCTTTTAGTAGGGCGGTTTTGTAAAAGGGCTTTTAATTGTAAAATATTTTTTAACACAGAGCGGTTTTGTAAGCAATCTTTGCTTAAAAGCAAGTATTCAAAAGAAATATTCTCTAAATGTGAAAAATCACTAGCTCTTTTTTCATTCGTATCTAGAGCCAAAAACACGACAAAAATCTTTAAATTTTTCGCCAGCTCATTATACAAATTGATTTTATAAAAGGTCGGCAAATGCGTAACAATCACATAATCTAACATATTCTCAACTTTTTGCATTTTAGCTATCTATAATATTATCAACTACTTCACACCAACCATACAAATCCGATTAAACAATAATGCTTTAAACACCCCTAAAATACCAAAATTTTTATAAATAATTTGATATTTTTCCAATCTATTATGCGCCCTTGAAGAAATGCCTGTCATATCAAACACACATACCACCACCGCACTAAAATGCACTAAATACTTATGCTTAACTAAACGCATCATCATATCATTATCCGCACTAATCTTAAAATTGACATCATAAAAAATATCTTCTTTTAAAATCTCTGCATTAAAAAACATACTCTGATGCAATGTGAGTAAATTTCCATACTTCACTAATTCTAATTGGCGCTCTGGAAAGAAAACTCCTTTAATAGTATCAAATTCATAACACCCACAAATTACAGCACTTTTTGGGTCTATTTTTTCACTAAAAATATCGCTTAAAACGCTTTTGTGCTTAAAAATATCACCCGCATTCATAAAGTTTATCCAACGCCCCTTAGCATATTTAATGCCCTTATCTTTTTCGCTTATATAGTAATCTATCCTATCAGAATATTTTTCTATAATTTCTAATGTTTTATCGTTTGAGCCACCATCTATAATGATATATTCCATATTTTCATAATCTTGCTCCAATACACTCAATATCGTTTTTTCTAACAAATCTTGTGCGTTATACACAACGGTAACAATACTGACAAGGTTTTCTAAATTTTGCTTAATGATACCCTTTGTTCTCAATCCACCACTAACGCAATCCAATATATTACCTCTTTAAAATCTCTTCATACAACTTAATATATTTTTGTGCTACCACTTCATCGCTAAAGTTTTCTAACACTTTTTTTCTAGCGTTTTGACACAATTCTTCATAATTAGGGGCGTTTATTACCCATTCTATGCCTTCTTTTAAATCTTGTGTTTCAAAAGGTTTGGCTAAATAGCCATTCATTTTATGCTCTATTAAATCGCTATTACCCCCTATATTAAAGCCAACAACCGGCGTAGCACACGATAGACTTTCCATAATGACATTACTTAAATTTTCTTGGCGGCTTGGCACAATCACACAATCTAAAAGATTATATAGAGCTATTAAACTAAACTCATCGTTTAAATGCCCCAAAAAATGTGTTTTAAAACCCAAATCAATAGGGTTTGTAGGCTCATTAGCCCCAAAAATCACGCATTCAATGTCTAAATTTTTATCTAAAAGTTTCAAGGCTTCTAATAATAAATCTATCCCCTTATTATTATCTTGTGTCGCATTTATAGCCCCAAACCCAACAAGCTTTTTAGTAGAAGAGATATTTAAAAGGCTTTTGCAAAATGCCTTATCTAAAGGCTTGAATAGATTTGTATCCACACAATTAGGCAAGCAGTAATGAAACTTATCTTTTAAAAGAGTGCTTTCTTTAGCACAACTACTAAGCCACTGGCTTAAGCCTATAATATGCAGATTAGGAATTTTTTGATACGCCTTTTGCTTGGAGTAATAACAATATTGATTTAATAAAGGCATTTTTAATGTGTCTTGTATGTAGTGCTCCCCCAGCACTAAAAGCCCACATATCATGCAAACTCCATACGATAGGTTGCTTGATTTTGGCTAAATCTCTTATAGGTAGCATGCCACGCCCAATCCAATGCAAATGCACAATGTCAGGTTTTATTCCATCAATTTCTTTTAACACAAAGCTAAAGGGTAGCCATGCAAGATTAAAGGGGGCTTTAATGCGGTTTGGATAGAGTAGAATGGGGGCTTTGTCTAAATAAGGGCGGAGTTTGTTAGCAATTTTGCCTAGCTTAGAATGAGCGCTATGCACCAAACGCCTATCGCTTGTTCTTTCTTGCACTAAGACTTCACTCTCTATATTTGCTTTTAATAAAGCCTCATGCAATCTCAAACACGCCCTAGCTGCTCCGCCATTATCCATCATGGCATTTAAATGTAAAATTTTCAAAACTCTATCCTTTAATTAGCCTTATTGTGCTCATATCTAAGTAAATGATTATACCCCCCCAAATTTCACAATGCGAACTTTTCTTAATCTTCCTATAGCTCTATAAGAAGAATTTTCTCTTAAAATAATTCTAGGCAAACACGAAAGGTAATCTTTATGCTCTTTATAAATCGCCCCACGCCTTGTGCTACACGCACTCACTAGACCTAACTCCTTAACCACTTCTACTTCTCTTAATTGCGTGCTATTTTTACAGCCATAAGGATAGGCAATATGCTTGATTTTTGTGCCAATTTGTTCTTCTAAAATGCGATTAGCTAAACTGATTTCTTCTTTTACGCTCGTTTTATTTTCAAGCGTTGCTAGAGCATAATGGCTATGCGTATGCCCCCCAAGTGTGCAAAGCTTATCCTTATGCAACGCTCTTAATTCTTGCGTATCCATATAATTTTTTGTGCCTATAAATTTAGTAGCCACAAACACCACAAAAGGCACATTGTAGGCTTTAAATAAAGGATAAGCGTTCGTATAAGTATTTTTATAACCATCATCTAGGCTAAATACGGCTACCTTTCTCATTCTCTTTTTAAAAATGAGATTTTCACACAATTCATCAATACCCAAAAAGCTAAACCCTTTCATTTGCAAATGTTTAATAAATTTTTCTAAAAAACTTTGCGAAATATTCATATTATCGCTAAAAGCAATTTTTTCTTGTGTTTTTAAAACATGATGGAGCATAAAAATCGCTCCACAACCCGCATAATACTTTTGCATAAATGGGAAATATGAGAGCGCACTCACACCCCTTTCTACCCAGCTTTTTAACATCATTATCCTTTTACAAAATTTCAATACAAAATACAAACCCCCCTACTCTTTAAAACAATACTCAATAATAACTCAAATTCCCCTTAATGCTCTCCTTTTTATTTTTTAATGTAGTTAAAAGCTTATATACATTTGAATGAAAATCACAGAGAAAAGCTACAAACAAGCCTTAAAAAGAAATTGCGTGAGGATTTTATTAAGTATTTTATGTCAGAAAAAAGCGCTTTTACAATCTATGTCTATAAAGGCAATGATTATGAACCTTTAATTATCAAGCACTTTAAAATGCTTAATGGCAAAATATTTATCAGAGACAATCAAGAGCTTTTAATTGCTGTGCATAAAGAAGATAATCAGTTGCAAGATTTTATAAAAACACTCAATAATAAAGTTAGTGAATTAGCGTGGAACTAACAAGGGAGTTTAAGGCACAAAGTATAAATCCGAGTTTGTTTGATTTTTAAACCCTATTAACAAAATATAATACTTTGTTAATAGAGCCTATTTTAATTCTAAGTAGCTTTAACATACGGCGTTTCAGCAAGTGGTGGGTAAACTTTATGTTTGAAATACGCATTCAAGCAAATTCTTATACTCGCAATCAATACTAAGAGTGCCACAACCATAAAAAACACGCATAAAATCGCATTAATCGTGTGGTTAAACAAGGATTTTTTAAGCGAACTCAATTCCTTTTCATCAGTCGTTATGGCGATTTTTTCTTTCAAAATTTGCATGTGTGCCACATGAGAGACATTATTAAGCACCCTATCATCACTTTTTGGCATAACCTTTAAAATACCGCTATAAAAAGTGATAAACAAAATGAGAGCCGCTGGAATAGCGCTTATCATTGCTCCTTTAAAACGCCCCATTTTAAACAGCACCGTAGTAACTAATAATAACGCCATGCCCGCTAACATTTGGTTGCTCACACCAAATAAAGGCCATAGCGTATAAATTCCCCCCTTAGGGTCAATCGTGCCTTGATACAAGAAATACCCCCACCCTGCTACACACAAAATGGTGGCAAAAATCCCTGCACTATAAGAACTAAGATTACCCAAAGGCTTATACACATTACCAAGTAAATCTTGAATCATAAAGCGAGCGGTTCGTGTGCCAGCATCAACAGCCGTGAGAATAAAAAGGGCTTCAAACAAAATCGCAAAATGATACCAAAACGCCATAACACTAGGATCGCCTAAAATTTGATACACAATCATCGCTAAACCGATTGCAAAAGTGGGTGCTCCACCTGTGCGGCTTAAAATGGAGTTTTCACCGATATTTTTTGTCATCTCGCGAATTTCTTCAGCACTGATACTAAAACCCCATGAGCTAATCACAGAAGCAGCTTCAGCAATATCTTTAGTGATACTAATTTCTGGCGAATTGATAGCAAAATAAAGCCCTGGGTGTAAAATCCCAGCACATACTAATGCCATAAGAGCTACAATGCTCTCCATAACCATAGAGCCATAGCCTACAAGTCTTGCATCACTTTCCTTAGCAAGCATTTTAGGTGTAGTGCCTGAAGAAATTAAGGCATGAAAGCCACTAATGGTTCCGCAAGCCACCGTGATAAACAAGAAAGGAAACACACTCCCTGCAAACACAGGCCCACTACCATCTAAAAATTGCGTGATTTTAGGAATTTGCAAAGGCGGAGCGACTAGAATAATCGCCACAATTAACACCCCTATAACGCCAATTTTTAAAAAAGTGCTTAAATAATCTCGTGGAGCGAGTAAAAACCATACCGGTAGAATGGAAGCTACAAAGCCATAGCCCATAATCATCCATGCTAAAGTGCTAGCTTCAAAGGTAAACATTTGAGCTAATTTAGGGTCTAAAGAAACATATTTACCCGCATAAATGGCAATAATCAATAACACAAAGCCAATGATAGAAATCTCTAAGGTTTTATGCGGTCTTAAAAAACGCATATAAAGCCCCATAAAAATCGCAATAGGAATCGTCATAGCAATGGTAAAAAAGCCCCAAGGCGAATGCGCTAGAGCTTTTACCACTACCATAGCTAAAATCGCAATAATAATTATCATAATACCTAAAATGCCTAAACTTGCGATAGCCCCCACAAATTTGCCCATTTCAAGCTTAATCATTTCGCCTAGTGATTTGCCATCACGCCTAATAGATGCAAAAAGCACCACAAAATCATGCACACAACCCCCTAAAACCGAGCCTATCAAAATCCATAAGATAGAAGGTAAGTAACCCATTTGAGCGGCTAGTATAGGGCCTACTAAAGGGCCAGCCCCAGCAATGGCTGCAAAATGATGCCCAAAGGTTACAACCTTATCTGTAGGCACGAAGTCCTTACCATCATTTCTCACACAAGCTGGCGTGGCTCTATTATCATCAAGTTTTAGCACTCTATAAGCGATAAAATGGCTATAGAAGCGATAGCCTATGCTATAGATACAAGCACTCGCCACTACAAGCCATAGCGTGTTAATGCTCTCGCCCTTATGTAAGGCTAACACACCCAAACAAATCGCCCCTAAAATGGCGACTAGCACCCAAGCCAAAGAGATTAAACCTTTTTGCATGTTTTATCCTATTTGTTTTTGATTTAAAAAACCTACAAAATCTTACTACACATCATTACAACCAACAATAATGATTATCAAAAAACCACTCTTTTAGGAATAATTAAAGTAAAATTGTGAGAATTTGAACCATTAAGGTTAAAAACCATGCTTAAAGATATGCCAACTCAACGCTTGATTTTCTTTCAATTTCAAAAAGTCTTTTTCATAATGTTGCAACTCTTCTAAATCCAAACACGAATCTAAAAGCTCAAAATGGTGCGGACTCATTGAGCATTGCCAAGAAGTGCTAGGCTCATAAAAACTAAGCTGGTTTTTAAACATCATTGCCATAGCATTATCCCCCATAGCACTATTAAATTCTTTTAGTGTGTTGTTTGTGCTAAATAATGGCTTAGAAAAAGAGAGGTAGCTTTGATTTTTAGGTGTCAATAGTTCTAAAATCGTTGCGATTAAATCCATATGAGTGCCTAAAGTTTGTTGTGGGTATAAGCGCACAGATTTTGGTGCAACGACAATTAAAGGAATAGTGTGGTTAGTCTCTAAATGCCCTTTAGCCATTTGAAAATTCCTATCAAAATGGTCTCCTGTGATAATAAAAAGCGCTTTAGGAAACTTCTCTTTAGCCCTTTTAATAAAATGCGCTAAAACACTAGAGCTCCAAAACCTTGTCCCCATAGATTGTAAATCACTCGCATTAGTGATAGACTGAGCCATTTTATCTAATGGCACTTCTAAATCGCCCTTAAAAGCTTTTAAGTTAAGATTGTAAGTATCATGATTTGAGAGCGTTAAAATCATGTTAAAGCTTTTTTGATTGTTAGAAATGGTGTCTAAAATATAATCAAACAAGACATTGTCATGAAAACCATAATTATTACTCGCTGGCTGTGGATACAAACTCGCATGTTTATTATAATAAGGCTCAATATTGGAATAATAAAACAGCTTATCAAAGCCTTGCGCTAACACAAACTTTTCTAAATTCTGCCAATTAGAACTCCCGCCGTAGAAAAAATTTGTGCTATAGCCTAGGGGTTTAACTTGCAAAGCTAGTGCGGTTTCTAAAGGCTTGACGCTCGCCATTCTACTCATTAAGGTTTCACTAAAAGGATAAAGCCCGCTTACCAACAAGCCAATGGTTTTAATCGTCCTATCTGTGCCTTGGATAAAATGCTTAGGTTTAAACGAATAGACATTATCTTCTTTTAATAAAACTTGAAGTTTTTGCGCTAAAACAACCCCATTTAAAGACTCAAAATAATAATCGCTCAAACTCTCTGCCACAATAAAAAAGACTTGCTCTATTTTTTCACTCGCTTGACTTGTGGAATGATGTGTTAATAACGCCTTGAGATTATAGGGCTCATTGGTTAATCTCTCATGCAAAATAGTCTCCAAACTTTTTGGCGTAAAATCTGCAAATTTAGGCATTTTGGTGCTAATTTTAGCTAAGTTATAGAGAGCATGAAAACTGCTTGGTGTGATAGTGCGTAAAAATTTATTAGTAGGAAAATGAGCGCTCTTATCTAAGCTTAGCCCCTTAAAAGAAAAGGCTGAATTGATAGACACCACAATAAGCACACTTAAAAACGCTAGAAGTCCCCCTACTTCTAAAAAGCTTGTTTTTGTGTTTGTGTTTAAAATTCTCTCTAATTTCTTAAGACCACGCACATACAAAAACACGCATACAATGGCTAGAAAAACGCTCAGTAAAATTTGCAAAGGCAATAAAGCCTTATGGTGTAACCCCATAGAAAAAAGGGTTAAAAAATCTTCTGTGAATAATCCTAATAAATTGCTGTTATATACATCGCCAAAAAGAGTGTAAAAAGCAATATCTCCCATGCCAACAAGAACGCATAGAAAAACAATAACCCCTCCAAACGCCTTTAAAATCGCCCCCCCCCCCGAAAAGTTGTTTTTTAAGGAAAATTTTCTGTCCCCATAGCACTAGAGCCAATAGCGCATAGATTAGAGCCACACTTGCACTTATGCGTGCATCAAAACGCAACCCACTCCACAAGGTTATGGCAATATCATTAATGGACACTTCTTTTAAAACATCATAAAATTGATAGATGACCAAACCAAATAACACACGCAAGCAACCAAGCAAGGCTAAAGTAAATACAAAAAGATAAATACTCGCACTTAAAATAAAACGCATTCTTAACACAACAGCTCCTTAAACCACACCATAACAATCTAACAAAAGATAAAATTCTAACCTAAAATTGTTTTAAAAGAGATAAAAGTTTAATTAGTTATTTTATTTAAGTTTTTCTACAGATTCAAATTCCATTTTTGAGATATTTTAAAAATAAAAAGCTATTTTATTATTAAGAATTAGCTGAGGTTAATAATAATTCTGCAAAATATTTCATCAAAGTAAGTTAAGAATTTAACCTAATAAAAAAATTGGCTTAAAAGAAAGATTAGATTATATGAGAGTTAATGGTGCCGAAGGTCGGACTCGAACCGACACGAGGTTGCCCTCACCAGATTTTGAGTCTAGCGCGTCTACCAGTTCCACCACTTCGGCACAACTAAAAAAGTGAGATTATACCCACTTGTTCCTTAAAAGAACTATAAAGCATGGTGCACTGAGCGAGAATCGAACTCGCACGAGATTGCTCTCACCACCCCCTCAAGATGGCGTGTCTACCAATTCCACCACCAGTGCTTAAAAAATTAAAATAAAAAGACATTATAGCTAAATTTATGCTTTTTAAGCAATAAATCTAGCTTAATGTAAGGCTTAGCTTAAGAATGGATTGCTATAAATAGCAATAATAGCAAATACTAAGGTATAAATTACTTGCGCTTCAATCATCGCCATAGCTACAAACATAGTAGTGAGTAATTTACCGCCAACTCCCGGATTTCTCGCTGTGCCTGTAATAGTCGCTGCTGCAGCATTTCCCATACCAATCGCCCCACCAAATGCTGCAATACCTAAGCCAATCATTGCTCCTAAAATAGAGTAAGATTTAATCATCTCTGCCCCACTTGCATCATCAGCAAAAACAACGCCTACTAAACCAAGAAAAAATAACGCTAAAAATTTCATTTTATCGCTCCGTATGTTAGATATTTGCTCGTTTTTATTTCGAATCGTTCCTCTACTCTCAAAAACATAGCAAGGACGCTATTTTGCCATAAAATGGCTTAAAATCCCTTTTAATCAGAAAAAACCTAACTTAAATATTTTCACATAAAAACACTAGAAAAAAACCAAAGATTAAGCTAAGGATAAGGATAAGGATAAGGATAAGGATATTATACTGATAAGTTTTTTAAAAAGTATTAAATTATAAGGATAAGCAATGATTAAATGCAATGATGTAAAAGATTTGAGAGCAATGCTTGATAAGTTACACTATATAGCCACTAATGAAAAATTTAATGACTGTTACACCAAACACACGCATCATAATAATGGTAGCATAGTTAATGTGTTTGACAATGGCACCATAACCTTTCAAGGGACAATAAAAGAAGAAGAAAAAAATAAACTCATTGAAATCATAGAGGCTATCAACACACTAAAATTAAAATAGAAGGATATAAAATGTCTCTTAAGGCAATATGGAATGCAATCTTTAATTCAAAAAAACGAGATTTTCTTGTTCATAAATTAGAAAATGCCCTTATGCAAAAAGATAGTAAAGAGTGTATCAAAATAGGTATAGCTTATAGAGATGGCGACGAAGTAGAACAAAGCTTACAAAAAGCACATGAATGCTTTTTAAAAGCCGCAGAGATGGGAGATAGTGAGGGGTATATCTGTTTAGCACTCTTGCAGTGTCATTGCAATAATTTGGAAAATTTTGACATTCAAGTAATAAATAAAAAAGCTCTTGAATACTTAGAAAAAGCTGGTAATATGGGAGATAGTCTAGGATATATCCTACTAGGTTCAATATATGAAAACGCTAATGGCGTAGAACAAGACTGTTTAAAAGCCCTTGATTTTTATCAAAAAGCTGTTGCATTAAAAGAAGGTGATGGCCTTTTTAGAATAGGACAAATGTATGAAAAAGCATATATTGAACCGACACAAGAGTTATTGGATGAATTTGAAATTGATAGTAGTGATTCAGATAAGAATATAAGCATAGCTACTCAATACTACTTAATAGCTGCAAATTCTATGCAAAGTGCAGATGCTTGTTTAAAAATTGCAAAAATTTTGTATGATGATTACAAAGCGCTAGAAAAAGACAATGAAGAAAAAGCCTTAGAATTCCATGGAGATGCCATAGAATATTATCAAAAAGCAGGAGAGTATGGAAATCCTAAGGGGTATACTGAATTAGGATTAATTTATGCATGGGGGGATAGCATTATAGAATACGATTTTGAAAAAGGGATTAAATATTTTCAAAAGGCTGCTAGTATGGGAGATAGTCAAGCCTATTTGGAATTAGGAATTCTTGCATCTGTTGGTGAAGAATGTAGTATTTATGGCTTTGATAGAGCGATTACATATTTTCAAAAAGCTATAGATATGGGAAATTTTGAGGGGTATACAAAAATGGCTGCAACATATGGGGAATGGGCATATAAAGTTGATGATAGAAAGCAAGCTAGTGCGTATTTTGACAAGAGCGCTACCTATTGGCAAAAAGTTGGAGAAATGGGGGAATTTATAGGATATTTTAATGCAGGGAGATTATATGAAAGTGCTGGTGCTATGGCCGGCAAAGATAAAATTAAAGGGGTAAAGATAAATGAACAAAAAGCCTTTGAATGTTTTTTAAAGGCAGCTAATATGGGAGATACAAAGAGTTGTTTGAAAGTAGGGGTAGCCTATTATGATGGCAATGGGGTAGAAAAAGACTATACAAAAGCCTTTGAATACTTCCATGAAGTTATAAAAAAAGAAAATAATGAAAAAGAAAAAGCAAAAATCAAAAAAGTCTTTTATACAACAGCAGATATTCTAGCAGACGCACACATCTTTTTAGGAAGAATGTATGCAAGTGGTTTTGGAGTAGAAGAAGATCACAATAAAGCATACGAACATTTTTTAGAAGGCGCACAAGCAGAGGTTGGAAAACATCAAAAAGCCTTTGCATACTCTGGTATTGCATTGATGTATCATTTACGAGAAGATGATGAATTTAAAGCTCTTCCTTATTATCAAAAAGCTGCATCACTTGGGAATGCCTACTCAATCAATTATCTTAAAAATAGATAAAACTAATTTTTAAAAGGAACTCAAATGAATATAATGTTTAAAGCATTTTTATTATTTCTTATTAACACATCGTTTTTAACAGCATCGGTTGAAAAAGACCGACAAACAAATGGGATTTTGTTGTTTATGATTTTAATACTACTTGGTTTTTTAAGTGTTATCTTTTTTACTTTGAAATGGTATAGAGATTTTAAAAAAGTTGGCTTTAAAAAAAGTGCCATCAAATTTGCTGTTGCTTGTATAGTAGGTGCTTTTGTGTTTAAAGGTGCTATGCTTATTGCTGTGCTTTATTATTCTGGAGTGATTGGGTAGTATATTTTAAATAAAAATAGAAATATTTTTTATGCATAATAGCTTAAAGCTCATTGTGAAAACTTAAGTTAAGTTGAACCAATTCGTTTTTACGGATAGTGGCACAATTAATCACAACACTATTTTAATCGGCAAAGCGAATTTAATAGGTTGGGCAACAAAAATGAATATATAAAAATACCCAAACTAATATTTTTAATTATTTTAATGTATAAAAAGAGAAAGAAGTTCTAGTTAGATTAATTGAAGCTTCCAAAAAAATGCCTTCAAAATATCATTATTGCCAAAAGAAAAGGAATAGAAAGCAACATATAACAGATAATTTTTATAAGCCCTATGCCTTAGTTTTGTTCGCATAGGGCTAGATTTAAAGGCAATAAAAAATAGCTTAGGCTAAGTCTAAGCCAATCTTTCCTTTATTAAAGCTAGAAATTCTGCAACGCACTTTATCGCCCTCATTAAGCGTTACGCCACATTTTTCTATGATTTGCTTACGCAACAAGCCCTCGCCCCCTTTTGGTAAGCTTAGAAACGCTCCAAAATCTACAATTTTTTTGACTTGTGCCTCTAAGATTTCATCTAGCTGGTATTGCTCTAATTCTTGGCAAGATTTACGCAAAAGAGCTAGAATAAATTCTTTAGCCTCTAAAATGCGCTCTTTATTACCCATAATTTTCACTTCGCCACTAGGCTTATTCAAATCAATCTTAACTTCAAAGCGCTCTACAATATCTCTAATCGTGCGCCCCCCTTGACCAATAATTTCTACAATCTTATCGGGCGCAACGCTAAAAATCTCTGTAGCGGGTAAATTAGCAAAGTTGATAACAATCTGTTTTTGAGCCTCTTGCATGATGTTTAGGATATGCTCTCGTGCTTTTTTAGCTTGCAAAAGTGCGGCGTTTAAAATCTCAAGCTTAACGCCATTAAGCTTAGTATCCATTTGCATAGCTGTAATGCCTTTAAGACTACCTGCAATTTTAAAATCCATATCCCCTTGAGCGTCTTCTAAGCCACTAATATCACTCAAAATCGCATATTCATCGCCCTCTTGCACCACACCCATAGCAACTCCAGCTACCAAGTCATAAATCTCTACCCCACTTGCATAGAGCGCTAAAGAGCCTGCACACACGCTTGCCATTGAGCTTGAACCATTGCTTTCTAAGATTTCAGAAACTAAGCGAATGACTTGCTCTTTGTTTTTAATGCTTGTTTCAAGCGCCCTTTTAGCCAAATTCCCATGCCCTAATTCACGCCTTGAAGTCGCACCAATAGGGCTTGCCTCGCCTACAGAAAAAGGCGGAAAATTATAATGGAACATAAAGCGTTCTTTATAGGGGGCTTTATGTTCTAAATTTTCATGGCTTTGAGCGTCATTATCTGTGCCTAAGATTCCTACAACCAAACTTTGAGTCTGTCCTCTAGTAAAAAGAATAGAGCTATGCGCCATAGGCAATAGATTGCTTTCTATAGAAATAGGGCGCACCTCATCTAAGGCACGCTTATCAGCTCGCACTCTATCTTTTAAAATCATGCGCCTAATTTCAGCTTTTTTGAGCTTTTCTAAAGCCAGTTCAATTTCTTCATAACTAAATTCTGAATGCGCCTCACTCACATGTTTAGCAATATTTTTAAAAGCACTCTCTCTTTCACTTAAAGCTGAACTTTGAATACCTAAGATAATTTCATCAAAATATTGGCTTTTAAGCAATTCTAATAAGCGCTCATTCACGCAAGCTAACACGCTCTCTTTAAAAAATGGGGCATTTTGCAAGGGCGTAAAAGTCTCTTCATAAAGCGTGCAAGTTTCTTTCAAGCTCATCTGGGCTAATTCTAAAGCTTCTAGCATTAAAGGTTCTTCTAAAGCGTTTAGCTCTTGCCCTAAAGAGCGCATTTCAATCATTGCCAAACTTTCTTTAGTGCCTGAAACAAATAAATCTAGGCTAGATTTTTCTAAAACACTCATACTAGGATTAATCACAAATTTTTCTTCTTCATTTTCTTTAATTCGTGCAATCCTACAAGCTGTTACACTTTTAATAGGAGCGATATTGGCTAGATATAACGCACTAGAGGCAGCATTAAGCGCTGAAACTTGCAAATCATTTTCTGTGTCATGGCTTAAAACCATTAAGGTGATTTGTGTGGGATAGCGATAATCTTTAGGGAATAAAGGGCGTAAAGTCCTATCAATCAAACGAGAGGTTAAAATCTCAAAATCGCCGGGTCTGCCCTCTCTTTTGACAAAGCCTCCGGGAATCTTGCCTGCAGCATAAGATTTTTCTAAAAATTGCACCACTAAAGGCAAAAAATCTTCGCTTACTGGCTCTTGTTCTACGCACACACTCGCTAAAATGAGTGTTTTTCCTAAACGATACAATACTGAGCTATTAGCTTGCTTGGCAACTTGTTTGAGAGCAAATTCTTCGCTTTTATTGGCTGAATTAATTGTTATAAAGTCCATATTTTAGTTTTCCTTAGTTTGTTTATCGGTGCCTTTCACACCTAAGTATTCTTCAATCTCTTTGTTATCTAGTGCTCTTAAGCCCTCATAATGATGTTCAATAGATACAAAACATTCAGGGCGATACACACTAATAACCCCATCGCATAGCCCCTCTAAACCTTGGGCGACATTTTGGGCAACTATAGGGGTAAGAATGTAAATATCTTGACATTCTTTTTTCAAACAAGTTTGCACTGCTAAACCTGCCTTTAATCCCGTTTCAATCCCCCTATCCACAATGAAAATATTCCTATTTTTGAGACTCTTTATCGCATTGCCCTTGCGATATTGATAAATTTGAGACAAAATATTTTCTTCATAGACCCTTTTAGCCTCGCCATAGACATAATCTAGGGCAATATCAAAAGAATTAATCAAATTCTCATTCATGATAATATCCATGCTCTCACTAACCAAAGCAATTTCGCATTTGGGGTTTAATGGAGCTAAAATAGGCTCTGAAAAAAGTATATCATAATCAGCCCCAAATTTCTTTGCCAAAGCATCAACCAAGAACAAAGCATTAAAACTTAATGCCAGCATCAAAGAGCCTTTTAAATCCACATGGCGCATATGAATTTCATTAATAAGCTTATTGAGTGCATCTTCTTCACTGCTAAAATGCATGCCTGCAATGTTTGTAATATGGCTAAAATCTGTATTCAAACATCTCTCCTTAACTATCTTTTTGAAAGTGAGCGATAGGTTATGTTGGTTTTTGTCAAAGGTGAAAAATCTAATTCTAGCTTAACATAGTTATTTTCCATTACTCTTAATGGATGGTCTGGATTATTTGTCAAAATAGGTCGGCGCTGATTTACAAACTGAAAACCAATCCCAAAACAGCGGATTTTCTTAAAAATACCTATATTCCAATTTAAAATAATATTATTTCTAATGTCATAACCCACATCAGCACTCAAAGAAAAATAGCCAAAATCATTGCTAAAACCAGCCTTTAAATAATTAGCAGAATTTTCTATTAGTTTGCTAACCCCACTATTATTGTAATTATTCTTTAAATAATAAGAAAGATTAAAGGTTAAGAATTTGCGTTGATAATTCGCATTGATAGAAACTTCTTCTAAGCGATTTTTATAAAATGAATAGAATACATTCCCAAAAATATTTAGCCCCTTTAAAGGCGAAAAACCAATTTTACTCTCTAAAGGCGCTTTAAACATAGATACTTTATCGCCAATATTAATTTTTTGTGAAATCTTCCAATAAAATAGCTCTTGTCCGCCTAAGCCATAAAGATATTGCGTGAGATTCAAATTTAAAGTTTTATCATTGATGTTATTAGGCAAAATGCTTGTAGGACTCCATACTGAATCATACAAGCGCCCATTGTAATCATATCCGCTTAAAGTGGGCGAAGTATAGCTATTTAGAGCTTGTGCACTTAAAGCATACATATCGTTACTAAACAAGCCATTTTTAAAAGTGTAATAAGGCATATTAAACATAGCCTCAAATTGAATGCTATGAAAAACCTTGTTATATTCTTTAGCTAAATCCGTGTTTAAGTATATGGAATAACCCGAAGAAAAGAAATTTCCAAATTCTCTTGAAGCATTAGGCACATCTGGCACATAGGAATTTTTAGATTGCATTAAAGCTACATTAGAGAGTTCCACACTATTCCAAACTCCTAAAGACAAATACTTTTTAAACAACGAAAATTGTAATCCTACAGGAATATATAAGGAATTTTGCACATAGCCATAGCCAATTTCTCGCATAGTATTTTTAAATTGATAATCCACTGAATATAAAAGATTTTTAAAATACAAGTGATTTAAGTATTTATGGTATTGCAAATTAGGAACAGACTGAAAAGTGCTGTTATTATTAATCTTATTCAAGTTTAAAAAATACTTAATATTCATGCCATAGTAATGATTTTCAGTCTGCAAATAATAGTTTGCCCTAGACATATGTGTTGCATCAGTAATGCGTTTATTAACCTTTTCAAAGCGCACATAGTCCAAACCATTCATGTATAAGAAATCAATATAATGCCCATTATCAACATTAGAATTGAGATGAAAATACTTTTGTAAAGTGTTTCTGCTAGAGCTTAAAAACTCAAAACCAAAAATATTTTGATTTCTTAAATCATATTCTTTAACATATTTAGTATAGTTTCTAAAATAACGCATATTAAACAAGAATCTATCTTCTTTGGAGTTAATATAGCGTGCTTGAAAATTCAAACCAAAGCCTCGCTTAGAGCGAATTTGTGGCGTGAAAGTCATATCCCATGAATCTTTAGGAGCTAAATAAAAAGGTTGCAAATAGATAAAACCTGCTAAGTTTGATGTTCCAAATTCAGGGTATAAAAATCCAGTCGTGCGCTTATTGCTTGTTGACATAAAAATATAGGGCAAATACAAGATAGGAATATCGCCGATATAAATCTTTGGATTCCACATAGATAAATGCGATTTTTTCATGTTGTATGAGCCTGAGGTTGCATCAACATGCCAAATAGGATTATCAATACTACACCCTGAAGCACTCATTTTTCTAATTTTATACTTTTGGTCTTTTCCGCTTGCAATATCCGCACTCACCCAAATGCCACTCACACTATCTTGAATATAAAAAGGAAAGATGATTTCGTATTTGTCATTCAAATTTAACTTAATATAATCTGTTTTGACTAATAGCCCCTCCCCTTTATACACTTTAATGTTTCCCTCTAGCATAGCCTCTTTAGTCTTAGTGTTATAGCGCACCTTATCTGCTAGAATATACACATCATAATTTAGCAAGACTGCATTACCTATGGCACTTACCACATTATCTTTAGCACTAACCCTATCAGCTAATAGCTCAAAAATTTTATGATTTTTTTTATCAAAGCGTTGCACAGCTACTTCTTTGGCCTCTATATTAGGCATTAAAACAAATGCCAATAACCCAAAGAATAGCCACAAACAACGCATTATCATCACTTCAAAAAAGCGCTAAAAGCGTTTTGGTTTTTTGCTCATGCCATGCCCTATAATAAGGAACATTAGCACAAAAAAGCGCTATGATAGGACATAAAAAAAGCACATGTTTTAATCCTAAGCGTTTAAATAATACCCCCTTGCTAGGAACATCAGCCAAATATAAGCTAAGAATTTTTATCCTAAAAATAATCTTTCCTAAGCTTGCCCCTAGCAAAAACGAAAAAACCATTTCATACAGACTATGCAACCCCATAAAACTCACAAAGATAAAAGCCCCATAATAAATAGGGTTTGTAATCCAGCTAGAAGTGGGTAAGAAATCACATAAATTTAAAATATCGCTTAATAAAAACCCTACAAGTAAAAAATCTACAAATAAAGCCAACATGCGCCAATAAAAGGGGCATATACGCACCCTTTCACGCAAGCAAAGCGCCTCTATAATCTCTGCAATTTCTTCGTTAGTTTCTAGCTTATTTGCAAAATGATTTTGTGGCATAAAAATAGAGTTAGATAAAGAAATAAAAAGCTCCCATATACTCACTAATCCTTTTAAGAATTACCCTCTAAGGCTCTAAAGCCAATATCCTTGCGATAATGCATGCCTTCAAAATGCACTTTTTGAACGATTTCATAAGCATTATTTTTAGCCTCTAAGAGTGTTTTACCCCTACCAATCGCAAATAACACACGCCCAGAAACGCTCTCAAACACGCCATTTTCTTGCTCCACACCCGCAAAAATGATATGCCCCTTTTTTTCATCAATAGGGTCAATATAGAGAGTTTGCTTAGGTGAAACACCAAGGGGGTAATTCCTAGAAACAAGCGCAACACTCATTATAAATTCTTTAGAAAAACTCACTTCAACTTCACTTAAATCCCCTTTTGCACTTGCTAAACATAAATCTAGCAATGAAGTCTCTAAAAGAGGCAAAATACTTTGACACTCTGGGTCTCCAAAACGCACATTAAATTCTAGCAAATACGGCTCTAAAACGCCCTCTTCTTCTACAACCATAATTCCAGCAAATAACACGCCCTTAAAAGGAGTATTGTTTTCATTAAGTTTTTTTAATGCGGGTTTAAAAATGTTGTTTTTAATCTTTTCTTCTAATTCTTTAGAGCAAAAACTTACCGGTGCAAACGCCCCCATGCCACCGGTATTTGGCCCTTTATCTTCATCTAAAAGGCGTTTATGGTCTTGACATAGTGGGAGCAAAATAAAATCTTCATTCGCCACTATTGCCATAGCTGAAAGCTCAAAGCCCTCTAAAAATTGCTCCATAATAACATGCTCTCCAGCTTTACCAAAGATTTTATCTTGCATATTATTTTCAAGGATTTTGATAGCCTCCTCTTTATCGTTAGCAATTTTCACGCCCTTACCCTTACACAAGCCATCAGCCTTAATCACTAAGGGAAAAGAGGCACTTTCTATATAATTTAAAGCCTCTAAAAAGTTGCTTGTTTCAAAATAGGGTGCGCTTTTAATGGCGCATTCTTTAGCAAAAGCTTTCATATAACTCTTTGAGCCCTCTAGGCGTGCGCTCTCTTTTGAGGGGGCAAAGACTAAAATGCCTGCTTTTTCTAATGTATCTGTAAGCCCTAAAACTAAAGGCTCTTCTTCTGAAATAATAGCGAGATTGATTTGTTTTTCAAGCGCTAGTTTGAGGATTTGCTCATCATTTTCGCATTCCAAATTTTCGCCCAAATCTTGAGTGCCCCCATTACCCGGACAAAAATACAAAGCGCTTACTTTTTGGTCTTCTTGAAGTTTTTTACCTAGAGCGTATTCACGCCCTCCTCTTCCTACAATTAAGACATTATAGCGATTGTTATCTTTCATGCTTTCCCTAATAGAGTGGATTGTATGATTGAAACCCAAGCGACCGTTACTTTTGTATGCGCGTAGTTCAAATAACCTACACTAATAAGGCTAGGAGAGTTCTTTTAGGGGCAAGTTCTAAACCCGCTAGGGTCTCAAGCAAAAGCGCCATCACACAAAAACCACTACCATAGCCTAATTTCTTTTTTTAACGAACTTGCCATAAATCAAGAAACACGAATCGCTCAGGCAATAGCTACAATTATACTTAAATTTTTATTAAAATCTAATGTAAACCATAGGGTAATCAAGGGACAATCAATCATAAGATTTATAGAGTTTTAAAATATTTATAATTATGATTATTCTATCACAAAAGGCAATCCATTAGCCCTCACATGCCCCTCTAAATCGATACGCCATTCATTGCTAGAATCTACAGGCATAGTCTCTATAGATTTGTTATAACGATTGCTCAAATAATGAAAAACTTGATTACTTGAACCCACATAATTACGCTTAGTTTCTGTTTTAGTGTTATCAAACTCACCATCTACTAAAACATCGGTATGTTTTAATAATAAACTTGCCCCTTTAAATTTTTCTTCTTTTAATTCCTCTAGTTTGTAACCGCTAAAGACCATAACACTAAGATGTAGTTTTTGACATTCTTTGGCAAGCTTGCCTAAACCTTGCGCTTGCAAAAAGGGCTCACCCCCTAAAAAAGTAACCCCCTCTAAATGATGTTGTTTATGGCTTAAAATGATTTGTTCTAGTATTGCGCTTGTTTGCATTAAGTGCGCTTGCTTAAGGGCTAAAAAATGCGGATTACAACAATCCTTGCATCTCTTTAAACACCCTTGAGCCCATAGCACAAACCTACGCCCAGGTCCTTCTACTTCACTACATTCTAGTATGCTTGCTACATTTACCCATGTCATTTGTGCACAACCCTATAACTTAAACTAACTCAAAATCAAAAAATTTCCCTACAAGCTTTACTTGAATACTCTTATACTTCAAATTGTCCTTATTGGCTGAATGCTCAAATAAAAATTCTGCCAAGGGGTCAAAAATCTCTTTAGTTAAAACATTCAATAGTCCCCTACCCCCATGCGCTTTATTGACTTTTTCGCATAAAATTTCAAGGGCTTTATCTTCATCTTCAAATCTCAACCCCTCTATGCCCCATTTATCTTTCAAGCACTTAATGAGTGGGTTTAACTTAGCTTTAGCAATCTCTTTTAAAATCGCATTATCTTTCATAAAATCAAACGCTAAAATATTAGCCTCTCCAATACGCCCTAAAATCTCTGGGCGTTTTAATTCGTCCTTAAAATGCCTTTTAACCGCCTCTACAAACTCACTTTCAGTATCTGTGCTATTAGGGTCAATGTCAGCTGCTCCAATATTTGAAGTGAATACTATAAAAGTATCGCTAAAAAGAATGGTTTCGCCTTTACCATCAGTGAGTCTTCCATCTTCTAAAATCTGTAAGAATTTGTCTAAAATTCTAGGGTGAGCCTTTTCTGTCTCATCAAAGAGTAACAAGCAAAAAGGCTTTTGTTTAACTGCATTAGTGAGTTGTCCGCCTTGTTCAAATCCTACATAACCAGGGGGTGCTCCCACTAATCTTTGGTCAGCATGCTCATGGTTAAATTCACTCATATCAAATCTAATGCACGCATCTTCTTCGCCAAATAAAAATTCTGCTAATGATTTAGCAAGTTCTGTTTTACCCACTCCTGTAGGGCCTACAAAAAATAACGCTCCTTTAGGGGATTTGGCTTGGCTTGAATGTTGCAAGCCTGAAAGACCTGTATAAGCTCTAAGTAAAATTTTATCAATCGCTTGTATAGCTTTATCTTGCCCTTTAACACGCTTTTTTAAAGTCTCTTTAGTGGTTTTTAAACGCTCATAATTGAGTTTTTCCCAAGGCGAATCTTTAGTGCCAAACCTATATAAAGACAAAAGCTCTTTAATGCTTAATTCTTTATCTTGCATTCTACTAAGCCTTGCTAAATTCTCAATATCTAACAAACTTAAAGAATCCGTGCCTACCACTAATTCGTTAAAATCAATGCTATTTGCTCTTAAATCGCCTTTAATCTTAAAGGTATAAGCGTTTTTTAAAATCGCTTTTTCTCGCTCCTCTAAATTAGGCAAAGGGATAGAAATTTCTTTAAAATTAGGGTTGTTTAAATACAAGCTTGGGGGTAAAGTGGTGTCATTGTGATTCATAAAAATGATTAAGGGTCTAGGCTTAGGACTCATCAAATCATTAGACTTTTTAGCGTCTCTTAAAGAGCTTGCAATCTGTTGCAAATAGGCTCTTTCTTTTTCGCTCAAAGAATTGATTTGCCCAAACAAATAATTAGCAAAATCTATCACAAAAACAATGCTTTTAGTAGAATTAGCAAACACTCGTTGAGCCACTTGTAAAAAATTTTGCATATCAATTTTTATGGTGCTGTTATTTGATTCTTGCTTGTTTGGCTCATTAGGGCTTTCGCCTATATCATAATCGCTCTCGCCCTCTTCTATTTTTTTAGCCTCTACTTCTATGTTTTGTAACTTACTCCACTCGCTAGCACTAATGCCTTCTACACCATTTAAAAGCGAGTAGCTTATCACATGTTCAAAGCCTTGATTTTTTAAGCTTGAAACCATCACTTCTTTAAAAGGCAAAAGCTCATCTTTTTTAGAAAACACCAAATCTATCGTGTTCCCGCTTAAGATAAGCGCTCTTTTAAGCATGCATTCTCTCTCAAAATTTTCTAACCAAATTCCCATAATTATCCTTTCTTATAGATTATTTAGACTGACTTAAAGGCGCAATTGGCTTGGCATCTGCAAATTCATCATCAGGGTTTTCCCATAGCACTCTTTCATTAGAGAGATTAATCCCATAGACTTCATTTAATCTTGGCAAGACCTTATCAATATCATTCTTACACGCCTTACCCTTATAGCCATCAAAATGATAATTCACTTCCCCACTTAGATTGATTTTAAAATCCGCTCTATTACCATTAGTTCTATTAGAGCGAATGATTACTTCGCCCTCTTTATTTAATGTAGGCTTTTGCACATCAAAGCCTGCATTATTTAAAGACTCCATAATGGCTTTTACCATTTCTTTTCTCACTGCCTCTTTAGCGACCCTCTCTTGCTCTTCTTGTTCTTCTTTTTCAATCAATTCTTCTAAGTCTTTTAAACTTAGATTTTCGCTATCACCAGGTTTGTTTTTAAGCTTATTTGTTAATTCTTGTTTTAAGGCTTGCTCTTCTTTTTGTCTTGCTTGCTCTTCTTCTAATTCTAATTGTCGCTCGTATTTTTCTTTGATATTAGCAATCTGCTTGATAATATCTTGCCTAGAAACACTATTAGGCTCTTTAAAAATTTGCGCTTTCAAGGCTATTAATTCTTTATATACTAAATTTTTTAATTCCCCTAAATGACTCGTTTCTTTTGCCCATGTGTTTTCCAAATCTAGCTTGTGGAGTCTTTGCTTTTCTAATTGTTGCGTGTATTTCTCTTTGATAACTAAAATTTCTTTTTCTAATGTTGGCACTTCAAAAGAGCTGTTTTCTACAAATACCTTTTCTCTTAAGGCCAATAAGTCATCATGCGCTAAATCTTTAATGGCACTATCCCAAGTGCTTGTTTCTCTTTGCCAAGTATCTACCAAAGCTTTTTGATGGGCTTTTTGTCTTTCTTGCTCTAATCTTTGGTGTTCTTCAAAATTTCTTTGACAAATTTTGGGTAAAAACTCTATATTGGATTGCACTTGCAAATTAAAGCTATGGGCTTTTTCAATATTATTTTTTAACAAATCTTGTAATGTTAATACATCAAGTTTTACTTGCTCATAATCTTTTAAAGCATAGTCTTTTAAGGACTCTAATTTATCCAACTCTTGTTTGTAGCGTTTTAAATCTTGTTCTATACTTTTCTTGATTTGCTTTTGTCTTTCTAATTCTTGCTCTTTTCTTTCTTGGCAAAGACTAGGCAAATTATTAAGCTGATAGCTAAAACGCTCTTTAAGATTTCTAGCATTATTAAGTAAATAGGTATTTGTAGCACTAGTAAGCGCATTTTTAAAATCTCTAAGCAATGTTAAAAGCTCTTCATATTCTTTTAAGGCGTATTTTTTAGCCTCTTTTTCTAAAGCGTTTAAAGAATTTTCTTGTTCTAAAACTTCATGCTCTAACTCCTTCTTAGCACATATGATTTTTAGATTTTCTATCTCTTGTCTCAAGTTTTGCAACTCTAAGTCTTCTTGCTTGTTTTCATTTGCTAAATCACGAGCCTCACTATAATCATCGTAAATAGTGTGCGTATTTTGCAATTTTTTTTGCTTGTTTTCTAATTTTTCCTTAAACGCCTTTACTTTTTGAAAAATACTTTCAAATTCATTTAGGCAAAGTGTTTAAGATTTTCCAACTTTTGCAACTCATGCTCACAAATGGCTAGATTTTTAATCTGTTCAGCATTCTTGTGCCTAAATTCTGCGATTACATTATGACTCATTGCTTATCTCCTTGATTAAATTTATTTTTCTTACTAGATTTTGGTTCTTGATACATTGTGTGCAAGTTAAAACTACTGGCTTTATTTTTCAAATTCTTATCGCTTGTAAAAAGCGTTACGCTATTAAGCTTATAATAAAGAGCGGTGCATAAGATTTTGTCATCATTATTAGGCTTGTCTAATAAAGCTAATATCTCATCTCTCACTTCTTGTGCTCTTTCTGTAAGTCTAAGCTTATGAATGATTTCAATAGCACTTCTAGCCATAGTTTCTTTATCTTTATTTTCTTTCAAGCCATCTAATTCATTAATAACTACATAAGGCAATATCACTTCATATTCACTGCAAAGTTTTTGCACCCTTTTTTCGTCTGCTCCCATTAAAAAGCTTGTATCTAAAATAGCAATCTTTCTTTCTTCATTTTTGGCAAAAAGCCTTTCTACTTCAAGCTTAAAGTTTAATAAGGCATTCTTTTTTTCTATGAGTTTAGGACTTGCTAAGTGTGGGTGTTCTCTTACATATTTCTCATAGCTCTTAATAAAACTTTCAACCTTATTCAAGCTCTCTTTGCTCACATCTTTAAAGAGTATTTTTTGGGTTTGAATGTTTTTAATTTTATTAAAAGCTGAAATAAGCTCGCTTAACTCTGTGTCTAAATCCAAGCACTCATTTTTACTAAAAAACAAATCTTCAAAGATTTTTTGTTGCGTATTTTGTGGCAAATCTTGCAATGCTAAAGAAATTTTTGGAAAAATTTCTTTAATGGCTTTTAAATCTTCTAAATTCTCTATACTAGGGAGTTTATTGAGCATGTTTTTGTGTGAGATTTCTTTTTTAAAAAGCTCTTTGATATTACTAGCTAATTTTTCAGCCTCTTCTAATTTCATTAAGCTTACTTTTTCTAACCACTCTTCTTCTTTATAAAATCCAAATAAAAAACTTAACATATCTGTATTGAAAGTTATACCTTTGAATAAAGCATCTAAAGTGTAGTGCAAATCTTTATTAAACTTTTTAAACACCTTAAATGTTGCTTTTCTTTTTTGATTATTGTAATAACAATAAGCATATTCAATCAAACTTGCAAATGCCTCTTGCTTGTCTTTATTTTGGGTAAAATATAAGGCTTGTGTTTTTCTTTTATCTTCACTACTAAGTTTTAAAGTTTTGTTTTTGACATCTAATTTAGGCTCTTTAATATTAGAGCTAAAATCTAGCACTAAGGCTTTAGGACTCACTTTGATATTTTCATTAAATTTAATGCTTAAAATTAAATCTTGTTCTTTAAACAAATTTTTAGGTAAATCTTGCGTAGTGAGACAAATGCCTAGTAAATTTTCTTTGTCTAAATCTTTATATTCTATATTCTCATTTTCTTCTAGCATAGAACTTGTAGGTAATAAGCAATCTTGTATAAAGCATTCAAAAAGTCTTTCTTTATTAGTCTTTTCTAGCCAAATTTTAAATTCTTCATTGTTTTTCACTTCTAAATTTAAACTAAGGTTGTTATCCATAGATAAATCCATAGGCACATTTTGATAAAAGGTCTTTGTAATTTTATGTCCAACATCAGTTAAAGCCGTTAAATTAGGCTCATACCACTCTTCATCATTTTTCTTTTTTTTCATGCCCTTTTCAAAAAAATTGTGCAAGTCTTGCTCGTTAAACTCATTAGCAAATAATTCTTGAATTTGAGTTTTCTTTTCTTTTGAGACAGCGTTTTCTAAGTCTTTGTTAATTTCTGGTTTCTTTTTGACAAATTCTCTTTTTAAGGTGTCAAAAACCATTCCTTTAAACTCTTTGTCTTGTGCTTTAGTATTAAGCGATTTTTCTTTAAAATCTGATTCTTTACCTTTTGAAGTCAAACTTAAATCTTTCACTTTTAAATGCTCTAAATTTTCTATCTCTTCTTCTATATTAGCCCCATCAATCACACCATTTTCTATCAAATTATCTAAGGCAATTTTTAAAAATCCTATTTCAATTTTTAGTTTATTAGCGATTGCTTTTAAGGAATAGTGAGTAAGTTTATTGTCATTAGCCAACGCTAAAAGCAACAATTCAAAAGCGTTTGCCTCTCGCCTAATAGAATAAGTTAAATCAATGCTTAATTCATAAATGGGGTATAACCCAAAGACATTGCTTAAAAAAGTTTTATTTTGTTGTTCATTTCCCATTATTTTTACCCCCATTATGATTAAAAATTTGTGAAAATCTCTTAGCATCACACATTTTGGCTTGTGAATGTTTTTCTAACTCTAAATCCTTAAACATGTTTTTATAAACTTGCTTTTTTATAGTCTCTTTAGAATTGTCTTTAGGTAATTTCACTTCTAAATTTTCCAAACTTCTCTTAGCTCCAAAGACAATTAAGAGATTCTTTGCCCTAGACATCGCCACATTGATAAATTCATAACGAGCGATATAGGCTTTGCTATTTTTGTGTAATTTTTCATTTCTCACTACACTCATTAAGATGATGTCTTTTTCCTTGCCTTGATAACGAATGACTGAATTGATATGCACACTAATGGCTTTAAAGTTTAAAGAACCATTATTGAGTTTTCTAATCTCTTTTTTAATGAGCTTGCATTGATTGACATAAAAAGATACCACCCCTACTTCTAATTTTAAATTTTTAGCAGCGATTTGCTTGTTTATTTCTAGCAAACTTTTAGCGATGAGTGTTGCCTCTAACTTGCTTTCATAAGTGGCTTGAAATTCTTTGTCTTGAGTGTCTTTAGAAGTATCCACCCATAAAAAATGCGTATTTTTATTTAAAATCTCTCGTTTATTACCAGTATCACTTGTAAAACTTAATTCAATAAAATGCGACCTATCTTTCTTAGGATTGCCACAAGTAAGCTTATTATGATAAAAATAATTCACAAAATGCATGATACTTGGGTGCATTCTATATTGTGTAGTGAGACTTGCCTTAAGACTTTCAGGAGCATTTTCAAACCATTCTTTAAATAAGGACGCACTCACTAAATCTTTATAGCGTTCAAAATTTTCTTTACTTAGGGCTGTTACATCAGCTTCTTTGGTTTCTTCCTGCTCTTCTATGCTTTCTTCTATTTTATCTTCTAACGCATCAATACTATTTTCAAAGACCGGGGGGAGTTGTTGGTGGTCTCCTATTAAAATAGCCTTTCTAGCTAGCATTAAGGGATTTAATAATTCTAAAGGTGTTGCTTTAGAGACCTCATCAATAATTGCTACATCAAAACTATCTAAATTATTATCCCTTAAAGTTTTAAGATTTTCATTACAACTAAAGGCTATCACATTACAAGACTCTATATAGCTCTCTTTTAATTCTTTAAAATCTACTTGAGCTTTAAAAGGCTCATTTAATATCTTATGCCATTCTTTAAAAAGATTAGAAAAATCGCTATTTTCTTTTTTAAAATTTGATAATTTTTGTTCTAATTCTAATTTAAAATTTTCACACTCTTTTAAAAGACTTGTAAAATCTTTTAAAACATCAAATTCTAATTCTTTAAGTTCTTCTTTATGCTCATGTCTCTCTTTATTTTTATGAACTAATTTATCTTGTCTAGCTTTTATCTCTTCTTTTAAAACTCTTAATTCATTTTCAAGTGTATTTTT
Source organism: Helicobacter cetorum MIT 00-7128 (assembly GCF_000259255.1). Classification (NCBI taxonomy): domain Bacteria; kingdom Pseudomonadati; phylum Campylobacterota; class Epsilonproteobacteria; order Campylobacterales; family Helicobacteraceae; genus Helicobacter; species Helicobacter cetorum. Next base: position 669,337 of record NC_017737.1, on the reverse strand, counting down.
AACGCACTCATTAGGTGCTTGTGGTTTTATTTCACCCTTAATTTGCTCTTTAACTTTTAAAATTTCTTGTTCTATTTGTTTTTCTAATGCTGTGATAGTTTTTAAACGCTCTTTTAAAAGCTCTTGCACTCTTAAAGTGTCGTTTTCATTTTCTATGGGAGCTAAAAAATTTTTGCTATCACTAAACATGTTATATCTAGCATCACTTAAAGCACCGCTTTTATTTTTTAGCTCTTGTATTTTCTTTTTATTAGCTTTATAATTCTTAAAGTCTTCTTCATTCATATCCTCTTTATGCTCTAAGATTTTATTTTCTTTTTCTAAATTTTCTATTTCTAATTTGGTGCGCATATCTAAAGCATTAGAACTAGATTTTAAACGATTGTTGTCTAAAATCATTTGTTCTTTAAAGTTTAAAAGCGCATGGTATTTTTCATACGCACTTTTAAACGCATACATTTGTGCCTCTTTTTGCGCTAAAAATTCTGCGTAACTAAAAGACAAATTCAAACAAACGCACTTTTTTAAATTGCACAATAACTTAGCCAAAGAATGTGCATAACTAGGAAACTCGCAAGAACAATCCAAATAAGAAGAGTTATTTTCTAAAAACGATACTAAAGACAATAATTTTTGGTGTTGTTCACATGCTTTATCATATAATTCTTGCTCTTTTTCTAAATCCTTACTAGCCTTGCTTAACTCATTTTCTTTATTTATGAGCTCCCCTTTTTGAGTCTCTAACTCTGTGGCAAAATCAGACCTGTCATGCTCCAAAAAGCGTGCTTTTTTTAACCATTCATCTAAAAACTTAATCTCTTTTTCATAGTTTTGGCTTGGCTCTATATATTGCTTGTGCGTATGCGTGTCTAAAGCCTTGTAATAATGGGTTAAAGCTTTATCCCCTACTAAATGTTTAGCCTCTTCAGCAATCTTGCTCTCATCTCTAGCTAATCTTAAGAGTCTAATGCTAGGGTCATTATCTATCCTAGCTAGGGCATTATCCACAGCGTCATGGGATTGACTAGATAATAGAACGCTCTTATTATCTTTCACACATTGCATAATAATTTCTGCAATCACGGTGGTTTTGCCCGTTCCCGGAGGCCCTTGTAAAAAGGCGATATCAGGGGCGTTCATCAATTTTTCTATAGCTATTTTTTGCGACTCGTTTAAATTGGGGTTATGCCATTCTTTGATTTTTTCTATCTCTTTGGGCGTGTTAGCATTTTGTATATCAAATAAATAGGTGCTTAGATAAGGACTCGCGCAATTTTGATTTTGCTTTAAATCTCTAATAGCTATCTTATGGCGTCTATTAAGAGCGATGTCCCCTAGTAAAGAAAGGGCTACAAAACCACTTTTGGCACTTAGAGTGTCTTCTTCCTCATTCTCTTCAATATTTTTATCGTTATATTTTTCTTTATTGTCTTGCTTATCATCTTTTTTGAATTTTTTAAGCGTTTTTGAAGGAATGTTTTCGTCTAACTCCACTCTTATTTTGGCTAAAATCAAATTATCTTTTTCTTTTAGAGTATTAAAATCATTCCCCTCATAAGATTTTGAAACATATTTTTCTATTGTCTCTTTATCAGCGTCTTTATCATAGCCACGCTCTTCTATGATGTATTTTTCTTGGCATTCTTCAAATTCTTTTTGATAGCTTTTTTCAAAATCCCTATAAATCCATATTAAATCTTCTGTTAAATCCTTTTCTGGTATCTCTTGAATGCTTTTAAAATCCCCCAAATTAAAACTTCTCACTTCTTTTTCTTTTTTGATTTCAAAATACAAGGGGTGATTAGACGCATTGAGAGTAAAAATACTCAGTGTTTTGTTAGCAAATATCCTTTTGGATTTATCCACATATTTTTTAGGCAACACCACTAAGATTTCTAAATCCTCTCTTAAATTTGCTCCGATATAACGCACTCCAAAAGTGATTTGCTTAGTATAATTTTCTTTAAAAGCAATGAAATTTTCCCAATCTTTTAAGCGCTTGGCACTTTCTCTAGCAAAGGGGGGCAATTCATTGATAAAATCTTTAGTAAGCAAAGTGTCGTTAGCCACATTTTGATTAGAAAAAATAACTTCTTTAAAAACTTCATAATCTGCACACGCACTATTATGGGTTAGATAGATATTTTTTGGCTCTAAGATAGGCAAATATCTATTATTAAGAGGCACATGCCCAATGAGCGCAAAAGTTTTTTGCTTGGGCAAGAGATTAGAAAACTCAGGGTGGTTAGGGATTCTGATTAAAACATGCATGTAATTATCTAGTTGCTGTATGGACGCATTAGCCAAACACGCTAAGATAGGTTCATTAAACCCATTTAAGAAAAATTTATCTAAAAATTCTTGGATTAAAGTTGTATCATCTTCTTTGAGTAAATTTTTAAAGTAGTCATGCGAACAATTTTTCAAACAACTTCTAAGGTTTTTAACAAAATCTTTTTTTGGCTCTTTTATTTGTGCCTTTCTTCCTTTACTCGCTGGGATTTCAAACTTGTCAGCTGGCATTTTCCAATACAATTTATAAGTTTGATTCATAGATTCTGTTTCTTCCTCATCTTCATTATCTTCATTGATTTTCACTTCTTTACCAATCAAAAATCCATTTTCATCATCACGCAAAAGCACTTTGAGATGGATTTGTTTATCAATTTCATACTGACATCTGTCTTCATAAAAAGGATAGATCAAGCCATCTTCTTCAAGCCACACATCAATACGATGGGGAGGGCTATTTTTGTCATCATGAGGTATAGTCAGTTCTGCAACAATGCCTTGCTCTCGCACTTCTATGACCCTAGCGCTAAACACTTTTTCTTTTTGTGCTACAACAAAGCAAGCTAAAGAAGGATTATAAGCCATAATTAACCCCCTTTATAGCCCATTGCATGGGGCTATTAAAAAAGCAATAATGCCAACAAAAGAATAATTTCTATGTAAGAGAGAGAGAGAGAGAGAGAGAGACGAAATTTTTGAGAATAAAAATCATTATATTTCCTACCACATTATTCAAATACTTATTGGAATAAAAATAGTCTTTATTCTACCAAAAATCGTATTTTTAAAACTTAAAAAGACATGATAGAAAGTGTAATGCGCTTTAATCCTAATTTAACAATCTAAAATCCCAAATAACACATCTAAAATTAAAAATTCATAAACACCTTAATAAAAGCGCTTGTTTTAAGCTACCATAAATCATTCAAACCTAAAATACCCAACCATAGTTGAAAAACACATTAAAATGACTTGCGCTTTCTTTTAGAACAATATTCCCATAAATATCCCCATGATTAAAACTTACTTTTAGATTCTGTGGTATTAAAGGAATGGATACCCCAATAGAATATTTAGACTTCTTGCCCCAAAAATTAATCCCCCCTACAAAATCAATATTGCCGGTATTTTGAGATTGTTTTAAGAGAGTATAGCGCTTATACAACGCCCTAGCCCCCATAAAAATTCCAAATGACTTTGTAAAATCTAATAGCATTTCTGCACCCACACCCACACCAATTTGATTGATTTGCTTAATCATAGGTGCTTTTGCATAATTGTATTTCACTAAGGCATAATAAGCTAGAGCAAAATAACGATTAAAATATTGCTGATACCCAAGCTTAAAGTTCGCACCAACAAGCGCAAGTTTATGAGATTTTGAAGAAGATTGAATCGCAGAAATGCTTTCGCTAATGGTGCTAATAAGCGTGTTAGTGGCTAATTGAGAAGGGGCTAATAAATCTTGTTGCGTCTTTAAATCAGCGTAATTGATAGGCAAAGCATTCTTTTGTAATAAATCATTCCATACCATACGAGTAACCCCCACAAATCCAGCCGGGACTTTCGCACAATTGGGATAGTTTGGGTGTGTGGCACACACATCATAGGTTTCGCCATTGACCGGATAAGTCATATTGCCATTATGTGCATAGCCTCTTGTGTGTGAATATTCATGTAAAATCACGCTTAAAGCGTATTTAATCTCCTTATAATCAGGGCTATAGAGATTAGAGGGCAAAAGATTGTTTGTTGAAATTGCCAATGCTCCACTAGAGCTACTTAAATGCGCTCCATACCCCTCAACTTGTGGGTTTTCTTTGATTAAATGCGCTTGAATAGTCATTGTATCCGTGAAATTTTTTATCACTTCTTCTTTAGGAACAATATATTGTGAATTAGATGTAATGCCTTGAGAATTAGGAACGGCGTCATTCCCCTCTGAATTACTAGAATTATTAGTAAATTCAAAGGGGGCGTTTAAAATGGCATTTTTCCATTCATCAGTGCTATAAACATATGCCATATTCAAAATCAAATCTGTATATAGCCCTGCCCATTCTTTATTGAACTCCACATTGCAATCCTTATTGGGACAATAAAGACCGGGATTGTAAGACACATTTTCATATTGCAAAAAAATATCCGCATTGATAGAATCAATGGCTTGAAACACCCTTTGAGTCATTGTGTTAGAAAGTTGAGAAACCTCTACTTCAAAATGCGCTTGGGTCAAATCCACCCCCTTAAGGCTATCAAAAATATCTTTAGGAATACTCATTAAAGACTGCTTAGGCAAAGCGTCTAAAATCCCTATATCATGCGTATTACCTTGTGTATCTATTAGCTTAATTTTCACCTTATCCAAATTATAAGGCAAGAAATTTTGTATTAAAATCGTGTTATTAGCAGAATTAAAGCTTGCTTGAATGGGATTTTTGGCTGAAAATTTAAGTTTAGAAATACTATCAGCGTTAGAAAAAAGCTCTGAACCCATTTTTTGGATTGCTCCTAAAGGCACAAAAGGTCTTTCAACACTTTTTCTAACTTTTTGAAATGAATTTTCTTGCGTTTCTAGCATACCGGTTTCAAAACCAAACTCCACAAAAACACCACTTCTAGGGCTTGCCTCCCCCTCACTAAAAAAACTCGCTAAAATTAAGCACGCATTTTGAAGCCTTCTCATCACTTTTCCTTATGCTTAGCTCTTTTTGTTTAATATTTGTTATCTTTATAGATTTTTAATTGCACCTATTGTATTGAAAAAACTTTAAAATAGCTTTATCTTAAGAGATTTTTTTGACAAAAACAAGAGCGCTTAAAACACCCATCCATAACTAAGAAAAAGATTAAAATGGCTCACTCCCATTTCAAAAGACACCACGCTTGAATAAGAGGGGGTTTGAAAATCCACTTTCATGCTATCTTGCACTAATGGTAAGGACGCTCCAAGGCTGTATTTAGAATGTCCATAACGATAATTAAAGCCAAAAACCACATTCAAATTGCCCCTATTTTTCACCTCGTCAATGAGTTTATAACGATTATAAAAAACCCTTAAACCCACAAAAGTCCCTAATGAGCTAATAAAATTACCTATGTTATGGTGTCTATTTGGCGCATAGCTGTTTAAAAAATCTATCAACAAATCCGCCCCAACCCCATAGCCATATTGATTGATAGTATTAATATCGCCCTTAGCATTAGCATAGTTGTATTTAAAAATACCATAGTATGAAAACCCAAAAAAATCATTCAAATATTGTTGATAGCCTAGTTTCACATCAGCCCCTACTATAGCGTTACTATGATTAGAAGAACTAACTTGCAATAACTTAGGCAAACGATAACCAAAGCTTGGATTTTTTTGTAAATTAGGGGGTAATTTTGCTCCATAATTAGGAGTTGTTTGCAAATTAAGCGTATTGTAATTAATGGGTAATTTATTTTCCTTAGCAAGTTGCATTAAAACTTCTTCACTTAACCCTGCATATCCTGCATGCACTTCATAACAATCAGTATGGTTTGCTCCCTCGCAAATATCATACATTGTCTTATTATTAGGATAGGTCATATCGCCATTATGGCTATAACCTCTCGTATGCCCATACTCATGAAAAATATCATACAAAGGAAAGCTATTTTGCCAATCCCATGTGTGCCAAATTTTGTTGTTTGGATTGATAAAGTCTTCATCTAAGCCCAAGCTACCAAACCACCCACGCCCATATACATTCGCATTAGAATTAATCACGCCTAGCTTTAATTTCACACTGCCAAAATCTGTGCTATTATCATCTTTTAAACTTCCTTGAATATTCAAGCAATCATTAAAGCTTGCCGAACTATTTGTGTTGTATCCGCATTGATTAGTAAAATTTTCCCACACTTGTTTAGGTGTCCAAATATGACAACCTTGCGAATTAGGTTCTGCACACCATGCGGGGGCTTGTCCGTAGATATTAGGGTCAGCATTGGTATTACAAGTGTTAAAATCTGCTCTATCTTTAGCACAATTTTTTGGGTCAAAAGGTGATTGAGCATTCACAAATGCAAAGGGTGCATTCTCTAAAGCCACTTTCCATGCATTAGAACCAAATAAAGATGAAATGTTTAAAAGCACATAGATGTAATCTCGTGCTAAAGCTCCGGTAATTGGCACATAGTCGCTGACACTTTTACCATGCCATTTATAAGTATCGCCTGTTGGCTCATTGCTAAAAGTGCCAATGATATTAACCTTAATCGCATTAACAGCGTCTAAAACCCTTGTTGTATCCATAGAAGAATAAATACTAGGTTCAATCGTGAATGAAATATTTTTATCGTTTTCATATGGTTTTAAAATGGGGAATAGACTCAAATCAAATGTAGCTTGGCTAAATTGTGGCAATTCTTGAAGATGTGTGATAGTAATATCTTTGCCATTAACATGCATAACCAAACTAACATTGGATAAATTATAGGGCAAAAAGCTAGTGATTTTTAAAGAATTGCCTTGAATGCTTGTTTGGATAATATTTCTTGTGCTAAAGGTTACGCCCGCCACATTTTGATTAGGTTTTAAAATTTCGCTTGAATGCGATAAATAATACCCTTGATTAATACACAGCGCCTCATTACAAGGCATGCTCACTTTAGTGTGCGTCTCAGCATGCTCTAGCATGCCGGTTTCAAACCCTCCCTCTATAAAAAATCCGTCTTTTTGATGAGCGTTTAAAAAACCTAAAAATAGAGCGCACAAAAATACCACAATTCTCATCAAATAACCCCCCCCCCCCCCGAAAAAAGGAAAGGAAAAAAGGTTTTTTAAAAAGTTTTTTAAACTATAAAAAGACAATCTCAAACTCCATATGTTGCAATCTCTCAAATACTCTTTTTTAAGCAATTTCAAATTTCTGCCCTAAAATACCCACCCATAGTTAAAGAACACATTAAAATGGCTCACTCCCTCTTTCAAAATAATAGTATTTTGGTAATTTTCATTACTAAAAGAAACTTTAATATTATGCTGAATTAATGGTATTGATACGCCAAGGGAATATTTGGAATGCTTGTATCGGTAGTTTAAGCCACTAGCAAGGTCTAAGTTTCCGGTATTTTTAGTTTGATTAAGCAATTTATAACCATTATAAAGCCCCCTTAAACCTACAAACACACCAAAAGAATTTAAAGGGTCATTATGCGCATAAGAATTAAACAAATCCACTAATAAATCCACTCCAAGCCCCAAACCTAATTGTTGAACCTTAGAAATCTCACTATTTATCTTAGAATAGTTATATTTGACAATTCCATAATAAGATAATCCCAAAAAATCGTTAAAGTATTGCTGATAACCTAGCTTGAAATTAACCCCCACCATAGATGAATGATAATTCTTGCCCTCAACATTACTAGAGCTACTGAGACTAGAGCCGATATTTTGCGCAGTTTGAATCAAGCTATTAGCAAAAGCCTTGTTGATACTTTCATTTGGAGTGAAATTTTCGCCTATGGTCTTATAGTTAATAGGTAATTTATCCGCATTGCCTAGATTCGCCCATGCTTGTTGGGTAACCCCTACCATGCCTTTATAGTAGCGTTTGCCATCATGAGTGCCATATTGGTGTTCAGGACTTCCATAACACCAAGTTCCCTTAACACTCCCATCAGCACATGTTAAATTACCATTATGGCTATAGCCTTTCACATGCCCAAACTCATGCACTAAAGTTTGAAAATAAGTGCGTGATTTTTGGTCATTAATATTTAATCCCTTTAAGAAAGGGTCAATTTTAGGGTCAAACACCCTATCTTTAAGTCCCATTGAATTACAATTAGGCATTTTACTTGAAACAATTTCACAATTGGCTGTCAAACCGGCATCCTCATAATTAGGAGCTAAGACATAGAGAAATAATGTTGTTGCCTCTCTGTATTGTTTGATTAAAAAATCTTTAGAAATAGTCTTACCATTATTAGTGAAATTTCCCGGATAATTTAACACCAAATTAGCCCATTCATCAGAGCTCAACACATAAGCTAAATCATACATAATATTTGTAAAATCCTTGGCTTGCTCCACACTCATTTGTTTAGGATTAAAATGTTGATACACATGTGAAACATCAAAACGCCCTATAATATCTGTATTGATTTTACTTAAAGCTTTTAGCACCCTAGCAGTATTACTATCAGAAAATGATGACGCCTCTAAGCTTAACTTAGGGTCTTTGATTCCTTTTAATATTTCTAAATTTTCTGCATTCAATTTTACTTGACTTTGAGCGCCTAGACTCTCTAAACCACCAATAATGACTTTTTGCCCATTATCTTTAGTTAATACCAAATCAAGATTATGCAAAGCATAGGGCATAAAGTTTTTAATATCAAGGGTGTTATTTTGGCTATCCAAAGAGACTTTAAGTCCACTTAATGTGCTAAAGCCACTACTAGCAGTATTTAAACTTTCATTTGTAAATATTTGTGAAGTTTTATCATTGATTTCATTATTAGAATAATAGACTTTTTTAGAGTTTTGCATAAGTTTTTCAAATAATAGAGGCTCTATTTGCGGGGTTTTTAATTCTTTTTCCTCTCTGCTTTCTAACAATCCGCTCTCAAACCCACCCTCTATAAAAACCCCGTCTTTTATATGCGCCTTGCATTCGGTTAATATGCCAAATAGCATCAAAAAGCTTAATATACCCCTAGAATTTGCTTTGAGATTAAAAACTGATTTCAAAGGATTGCCCCTTTTGCTCTCTCTCGTTTAGTCATTGTTTGCCTTTATTTATGCTTTTATTCTTATAAAAGTGGTTTGATTATACTTGATAGACAATAAATTCATCTTTAATACTTGGATTATTTATAGAATAAAAACTAAAGATAAAGGAGCTTAAGCCCCTTTATCCAAGGCATTATTTAAGAGATTTTCTTAGTAAAAATAGCTTTCAATAAGCCATTTTGATAGGCTACGGCTAGTAACGCTACTACAACCCCAACAATTTGTAAGGTAGATAAAGTCTCGCCAAACAAGAATGGAGCAATAATAGCAACGGTGGCTACAGGACTTAAGATGAGTAATCCCGCCCCTAAAGTCGGATTCAATTTCACACTGCCATATTGAGCAAAAGTCCATGCACATGCTTGACCTAGAACACACTCTATAAACATCCAAAACCAGCTCACACCATTAATGGGGTCGCCCGCTGTAACAGCATGGGCAACGCTAGTTAATTGCTCAATTTCATCTTTAGGCAAGTGCATTTCTCTTAAGCCCCTTATCATCTCACCAATATCCAAGCTTTGAGCAGTCTCTACCATAACACCAGTTGCCATATCAAAACCATTTCCGGTAATGACATACGCCCAAATCAAAGGAGCTACAAGCTGTGCAAAAGAGGCAATCATAATAGGTTGGACAATTTGACCTTGATTGATACGCCCTGCTCTTCTACTAGCAAACAAATATACCCCATAACAACACCCTGAAGTCAAACCGCAAATTGTGCCTACCGCCATAATACTCATACCAAAGACTTCTTGAGGACCATTAGGATCTACTATGCCATGCTCTAAGGCTCCACCAGCTAGAATCACACCCGTAAGCATAATGGGTGCTAAAATATAATAGCTTAAAGGAATTTTTTCTTTATCAATCATTAAGGCCAATGCGGGCAAAATGATTACTTGGATATTTAACAAAATAGAGGCAATCCCAGAACCCACAAAAAAGATAGAATAATTCCATGCGGTAAAATCAATCCCTAAAACAAGTCCTGCTAAAATAGAAAGCCAAATACCTTTCTTATTTAACCAACCCTTTTTCTTGGCCTCAATAAATGCAAATGGAACTAAACATAATGCTCCACCTAAACAGCGTAAAAATGCCCCCGTTGCAGGGTCAAAATTAGACATCTTTTGCCAAGGAGCTGTAAAAGACAAAAATAAAATACCTAGCAAAAAGATGACATAAGTCATTGCACCTGGACGCACTTCTGTATTACCCATAAAGACTCCTTATGTTATTAAGATGTAAAATTATTCAACAAGTTTCATTAATCAATCATTAAAATTCTTATGAATTTTGAATATTTTTCCTAAAATTAATAGATTATTGCATAAATTTTGTTAATTGTGTTTCTTTTATACACTTTTTAAATGTTTCTAATCAATATAAAACTAATTTAGACCTTTTAGTAAATAAAATTTTAATATCAAAAAATATTTCAATATTAACAATACTTTAAAGTTAAACAAAAATGTGAAAAATTGTAATTTTGACCTGAAGTTAAAGTGGTTGTTTATAGATTGCCATAAAATGAGGGTTCTACCAACTAAAAACTTAAGAGCAAGCAAGAAACAACATATATACAACATGTATTTTTACTTAACACTATTTTAAGCAAGTATTGTTAATTGCAACAATTTATAGCTTTTATAAAACCCTACGATTGAATATAAGTTGATACTAATTTTGCAAAGTTAAAAAGCTAAATAGAAAATTAAAAAGTAATCTTTTAAATGTGAGATACCAACAAAACCAAAACCATTTTAAACCCAAAGGCTTTTTAAAAGCCTTTGGTATGAAGTTGGTATGATTAAAGTCTATATGAAGTTTTAATAATTTCTAATTATAAAAACTAAGATTAAAAATTAATCATATAGTTAAGATACATAGAGAAGTTGCGCTTATAGAATACATCTACATCACCATATTCCCCACGCTCTTTGTAGAATTGATTGACAAATAAAGGCACTTTAAAGCCTAGTTCAATACCACTATGCTTAGCAAAGTTAGTTCTAAAGCCCACTTGAACAGGCATTTGGAAATAGCTTGTATTCATGCTTGCACTACAACCTGTCATAGCATTACAAGCATTCATCATGTTTTTAAAATGGCTCTCTCCTTGCACAAGCCATGTTTCACCTCCTAAACCAAAGCCAAAAAAGATTCCTGCAGTGTTATAGCCCTCTTTGCTCTCATAGAAGTTATAGAGTGCATCAAAGCCTACACCATAAGTGTGGTTATTCACCTGGCTTGCTCCATTCATATAACCTGCTTGAGTGCCTACAAAGCTTAAGTTAGCATGATTAAAGCTATAGTAAGCATAAGTTCTAAAGCCCCAGCGCTTTTTCTTACCAAAGAAGTGTTTATAACCTGCCATAACATTCACCCCATACATTTGACCATGGTTGTTGGTGTTGGTAACAGTAGCAACGGTAGTTTTCTTCGCACTAGCTATAGCCATATTAACATTCTTTTGCACACTCAGCAACGCATTCTTTTGGTTGGTTAAAGTGGTTTTTAGGGAGCTTAAAAGGGTTTTTTCTGTAGTTGCATTAGGATTTGAAGACTCACTAGAACCGCTTAAAGCCAATAATTGTGCGTCCACTTCGCCAATAGCTTTATTGATAGTAGCTAAAGTAGAGTTAGTGCCTTGAGTCAAAGCTCCCACGCTCGCACTAGAGGAATTTAAATGATTGCTCAAATTCTTTTGGCTATCCTCAAGGTTTTTAAGTGTATTACTCAAATTATCCAAATTAGAAAAAGTCCCAATACTGCTTAGTGTAATAATCGCATTGCTTAGAGCGTTGGTTTGAGCTGACATTGAAGACATATTAGAGGCTGTCATGCCTGCTTGAGTAGTGTTTAATCCCTTAGCTTGTGCGTCTATGGCATCAACAAGGTTTTTTCCCGCTGTTTGCACTTGCTCTACAGCACTACTATATTGTTTTTGTAAGCTGTTTTCAGCTGGACTTTCAAGAGTTCCTGTCCCACTTGTTTCACTACTAGCACCATAAATAGCGTTATTTAAAGAAGAATACTGATGATTTAAACTATTACTATCATCAGTAACGGGAGTTACCTTACCTTGTTTATTATTACCACTAGGATTAGGGGTAAAGGTAACTGTTGGTTGCTTAATAGTAGATTGACCATCTGTTGTGCTTGTAGTTTGATACATCTTATCTACAGCGTCTTCATATTTTGTCCATGCTTTATCAAATTGGTCAGCTAGACTACCACTAGCCGGATTTTGCTCTGTGCCTTTTGTAGTTGTAGATTGTCCACCCTCACTGCTTGTAGATGTGCCATAAAGAGCATCATAAGCTTTTTGATAGTTCTCATACACACTACCTGTTTGAGGGCTTTGGGCTGTTCCGGGGTTTCCAGTAGTTCCATAAAGAGCTTGTTGGGCTTGGTCAAGCAAAGTATTGATAGTCTCAGTATTATTCTGCTTTGCTTGTGCTACACTAGCAGTTTGTTGCTCAAGTGTTTTTAAATCCGCTGAAAGCCCCTTTAGTGTTGCTTGCGCTAGGTCTTGCCCACTAGGTTTAGCTAACTGACTTAATGCGTTTTGTAAGGTAGTTACAACATTACCTACTGTTGTTTTAAGAGTGGTTATAACAGATTGTGAGCTAGAGCTTGCACCACTTGAACCAGAACTCACAGCTTGAACTTCGGTTGCTGAATTAGTATCTGAACCACCGCTTGTAGCTTTATTTAAGGTTGTTTGCAAAGTTTGCGCATCATCTAACACAGCAGTGAGTAAGCCACTTGTAATATTGGTTGAACTTGAAGTTTTGTTTACATCTTTCATAAGAGTATAAAGGCTTGTAGCAGAGGCACTAGTAGAGCTTGTAATAGGAGTATTGTTACTATCACCATAAAGCAAGGTTAGTGTTTGGTTGCTTAGTGTTTGTGCGCCCTCAAGATTGGTTTTTGCAGTGTTATATAGCTGTGCTACCGACCCCTCAGCCGCTTGAATTTGACCATCGCTTGTTGTGTATGCTGTTGTTACAGTGCTACTGCCACCCTCTGCGCTTGTCATCTTAGAATACAAATCATTCATAGCGCTATCAAACTTACTAGCAAGACTCCCACTTCCTACACTAAAGCCCTCTGTAGCACTACCCTCTGCTGCAGCAATAGAAGTTGTGCCACTTGTTGTAGTTACTGCACCAAATAGGGCTTTGGCTGTTTCATTAATAGCATTTTGTGCATCTTGATAATTACCATAAACTGAACCACTAGCTGCTTTCATGCCATTTGTGCCACCACTTACTGCAATAGTTCCACTAGTCGCACTTTGAGCATCTTCATAAGTCATACCGCTTGTGCCATAAAGAGCATTCATGGCGTTATCATATTTAGCATCTAAACTATTAGCATTAGGGATAATACTTCCATTAGCACTAGTAGTATAGCCTCCATTTGTGGCTACACTATCACCACTCATTTGTGAAAAAAGCTTATTGGTTGCGTCAGTTAATTGCGTTTGCAAACTACCTATAGAACTACTAGGAGCTGTAGGTGTGCCACTTGGTGGGGGGGGGGGTAGAAACTTGAGGTGCTGAAGCTTGAGGAGTAGGCGCACTACTTGCTTGATGATTGTCATTACTGATTGAACCCGGAGAACTTGGGCTTGGAGAGGCTTGAGCCTGAGGTTCGCTCTCATTTTTGCTTGAAGAACTTTGCTCTGGAGCTTTTGCTGTAGGACTTGTCTCGCTTTGAGCGCTGTCTTTACCGCTCACACCACCTCCACTACTTGAACTCTCTTGTCCTTGAGTTGGCGAGCTTGTGGGGGATTCATTTTGTGCTTGGTGTCCCTCAGCGCTAGATTCTTGCTCTGCTTTGGAGCTACTTTCACTTGTTTCTTGCTGAGAACTTGGAACTGAAGAGACTGAACTACTGCTTACTGAGGAGCTAGGTTGTTGTGCTTGAGTCTCGCTAGATTCTACACCTAAAAGAATAGAGCTACCAACCATAGAAACTAAGCTTGCTGAAATAATTTTCTTCATATTCATTCTTTAATCCTTTTTAATATTCTTATGCTTATTTGTTGTTACACTACTTCTTAGCACCACCAACACTGCCACCATTAGCTTCTGCTCCACCTTGCTGAGCTTGCCCTTGTGGTTGTGGTGCTATGGGTGATTGCAACGCCTCCAAATTCACTTGTGTATCATTGTTAAACCCGGGTGAGCGAGTGGTTTGCTGATTATCTAAATTAGAGTATTGAAACCCTCCTCCTAAAAAGCCTCCGCTATTTTCTGCGATAAGACTTGTTAAACTCAATAAACTAATAACTGCCAATTTTTTCATAAAATCTCCTTTTAAAACAATTTAAAATAATTCAATAATTCCATTTTCCAATAATTTACCAAATATTTAATACTTGATAAACTTCTACTATGCTATCAAAGACTATCTTAAATCTATCTTTATTTATCATTGTTTATATAAAAATGAGTATTTTAGTATCAATTTTAGCTAATTTATGAGATTTTAGATAACAAATAGTATTGTTTTTTATGCTTTTTTCGTTTTTTTTCTAAATGCTAAAAACAATCCATTTAAGCCTTAATTATTTTGTAATAAAAAATAATGATTTTAAAATATGAGTATAAAAGTAATGCTTAAAATCTATAATACATTTTTTACATTTTTAATACTTTTAATCAAAGAAATTTGATATTGATATGATTTGATTGGTTTAGAATATAAAAAGATATGAATCACTTCATCATAAAATGATTTTGATTCTTTTTGCTTGTAACCCTTTTATCATTCTTTGATTTTTTTATACAAGAAAGCTTATTTTTAAAAAAATGCTTTAGACTTTATTTTTGTTGTAAAAGTTATTTTTCTTCATAGGACTTTTAAAAAAACATCTAGTCTTTGTTGAACCTCAAGAGATACTAGCCTCAAATGCTTTGCAAAGTTATAAGCATCATGCAATTTAAGCGTTAAGCTCTTTTATGTTTTATTATCAGCGTTTAATTAGAGTATTGCCATTATTGAATAAAAGCAATCATCTTTTAACCCATAAGATAGCCTTTTATATAATAAGCAAAGTTAAAACAAAAAGTCAGATTCAAGTTTTAGTGATAAAAGTTTTAAGAATGGTTGGGGGCAAAAAACATTGTGCCTCAAAAATGTATAGGGAAATGCCCCCTATTTTTACTATAGCACAATCATAATAAGTTGAAAAATAATCGCATAAAGCTCTGTGCTAAAAACAGAGCTTTAAAAGAAAAATCTAATTGAGCTTACTTGCGAATCTCTTTAATTCTAGCTGCTTTACCTCTTCTATCACGCAAGTAGTAGAGTTTCGCACGGCGCACTCTACCGATACGCAATACTTCAACGCTTGCTAAACTCTCGCTATAAAAAGGGAAAATCTTCTCTACACCAATATTATTGGCTCCCATTTTACGCACGCAGAAAGTTTTGTCTACGCCATTACCTCTAATAGCGATACAAACGCCTTCAAAATATTGCGTTCTAGTCTTTTCGCCCTCTTTAATAGTGATACCAAGTCTTAGGGTATCGCCCGCTTTGAATTGTGGCATTGTCTTGCCCTTTAACTGAGCGTCCTCAAATTGCTGAATATAGCGGTTTTTCATCAAATTTCCTTATTTTCAAATTTTAGCGTTGCGATTTGTGCCGATTGAATAAATCTAGGCGGTGGAACTGCGTCCTTAATTTTGACAAATCAAACTTCAATTGCGCCATTTTAGCATGATTTCCTTTAGAATATTCTAAAGGTGCGGGGATTTTATTGATTTCTTTTGATTTAAAGGGTGCATTAGCAAAATTAGGCGCCTCTAAGAAATCATTTTCAAAACTTTCATTCTCTAAAGATTGAGCGTTACCCAAAACCCCTTGAATTTGGCGTGCTATACTATCTATCAAGCATAACGCCCCTAATTCCCCACCTGTTAGAATAAAATCTCCTAAAGAAAAAACTTCATCAGCATTAAGTTCTATAGAGCGCTCATCAAAGCCTTCATAACGCCCACACACCAAAACCACATGCTCTTTTTGAGCTAAACGAAAAGCATCAACTTGTTTAAAAGGCTTGCCTACAGCATTTAAAAAAATCGTGTGCTTGGGGGTTTTGATAGAATTAAGCGCATTTTCTATCATCTCAGGGTCTAAAATTTGCCCTGCACCCCCACCAATAAGCGTATAATCAACCTTTTTATGCTTATTAGTGCTAAAATCTCTTAGATTTAATACTTCTAATTCAAATAGATTTTTTTCTAACGCTCTTTTTAAAATAGAGCCTTGAAAATAGGGTAATACAAGCTGTGGAAAAAGCGTAAAAACACTGAATTTCACTAACTCGCCTCTAAGAGCATTTTGGCATCAGTAGCAAAAACTTTCTTATCTTGCAAAACAATTTCTTTAATATAAAGGTCATTATAAGGGATTAAAAAGGTTTTAGCCAAGCCCTTTTCAACCAAGTTGAGTGCCGTTTCTACAATAAAATAATCAATCTGAGCAATTCTTTGAATATCTACTACTTTACCTAAAACTTCATCTTTTTCAACAACTTCAATGCCTATTAAATCGCAATAAAAAAATTCACCCTCTTTTAAAATGCAAGCTTTCATGGAGTCTTCTTTACTCATAAAAAGCCCCAAATTAGTGAGTTTCTTAGCCTCTTCTTTGGTTTGAATATGTTCTAAAAATAATAGACCTTTGGCATGTTCGTAAGAATGAATCGTATAGTTTTCAAAAGTATGCTTAAATGATAGAGCGTTTAAAGGGGCGATTTGCACTTGAGTGCCTTGTTTCAAACATTCGGGGAAATCACTCTCCAAATAGAGTTTCATTCCACCCTTTATTCCCACACTCTTGCCAATTTTGCCAACTAATAGCATATGGTTTAAAGATTTTGTGATTCTTCGTCCAAAATATAGGGGTTTTTACTCGCAAAAACAACAATTTTATAAGAAAATCCGTCTTTAGCTTTGACACCCGAGACAAACGCCTTAATCGCACTCACCATTTTACCCTCTTTGCCAATGACATGACCCATATCTAAAGGGTGGGTATAAATAGCAATTTGCTTAACCCCATCTTCTAAAAGCTCATGTTCTACGCTTAGAGCTTGGGGGAAACGCACAACCTTTTTTAAATATTTTTCTAAAAAAGTCGCCACACAATGCGAATAATCCCTGCATTCATTTTGGGAAAAAGGCGTTTTAAAAGAATCCAATTCGTGCATTTAATCTTCTAAAACCTTAGATTTTTTGAGAAAGCTTTTCTACTCTCTCGCTCATTTTAGCACCCACGCCTTTCCAATAATTCAAGCGCTCTGCATCAATTTTAATATCTTTAGGTTCGCTTAAAGGGTTGTAATATCCAATGGACTCAATCCAACCACCATCTCTTCTTTTTCTAGAATCTGTTACCACCACTCTATAAAAAGGCTTTTTCTTTCTACCAACGCGAGTGAGTCTAATGACTGTCATACAAAAATCTCCTAAAATTTCGTGTTAAATGCCAATTATACAATAAAAGCACCTAAAATGCGCTTAAAACTTATTTTGGCTTAAAGACCCCTAAAATTTAGCGCATTGTAGGGGGTGTCTGATTTTTGGCTTGGCTCATTAAATTCATCAAATCGCCAATGCCTTTTTTATTAGTTAGGCGTTTTGCCATTTTACTTGCAGCATCAAATCGTTTGATAATGCGATTAATTTCAGACACTTCTAATCCAGAGCCTAGAGCGATTCTCTTTCTTCTGCTACCATTTAAAATATCTGGATTTTCTTGTTCTTTTTTAGTCATAGAATTAACCATAGCCTTGATTTTTTTCACTTCCAAAGAACTCTCTAAATCCGTGTCTTTTAAGGCATTTGCCATATTTCCTAATCCCGGAATCATAGAAATTAAAGAACTCATAGAGCCTAATTTTTTAACTTTTTCAATTTGATTTAAAAAGTCATTGAAAGTGAATTGCCCTTTTTTGAGCTTTTTACTCAAATCTTTCGCCTCATTAGGGTTTAGAACGCTTGCGGTTTTTTCAGCTAGTGAGATAATATCTCCAGCCCCCATTAAACGCCCCACAATTCTCTCAGGCACAAACACATCTAAATCAGGGATTTTTTCTCCACTTCCAATAAAGCGTAAGGGTAAGCCTAATTGATAAGTAACACCTAGTGCAATACCCCCCTTAGAATCGCTATCAAACTTGCTTAAAACCACCCCACTAACGCCAATTTCTTCATTAAAAGTATTAGCACTTTTGACGCCATCTTGTCCGCTTAGTGCATCTGCAACATACAGCACTTCATGGGGGTTTAAGATTTCTTTGACTTCTTTTAACTCATTCATAAGCTCTTTATCAATGGCTAAACGCCCCGCACTATCTACAATCAGCACATCAAATTGTGCTTCTTTGGCTCTTTTTAAAGCGTTTTGTGCGATTTCTTGAACGCTTTTATTCTCTTCATAAAAGACTTCCACGCCCACCTGTTCACCCAAAACCTTTAATTGCTCCACAGCCGCTAGGCGTTGCAAATCACACGCACATAAAAGCACTTTTTTATTCTTAGTTTTTAAATAGTAAGCGAGTTTTGCACTGGTAGTTGTCTTACCACTTCCTTGTAAGCCCGCCATTAAAACGACTGTTGGGGGCGTGTTAGCAAAAGTAAAACCACTACTACCTTTGGTGCTTAAAATCTCTAAGAGGCTCTTTTCCAAAGCATCTAAAAATTGTTGCTTCCCAATGCCATTAGCCTTAGTTTGAGATTCCACCTTTTTTAGTAGCTCTCTAGCGACTTTATGATGCACATCGTTTCTTAAAAGCGTTTTTTTCAACTCATCTAACGCCCTATCAAGTGCTTTTTCATCATCTTGAAAGCGGATTTTATTTAACGCATTTTTAAACCCATCACTTAATGCTTGAAACATTTCTATCCTTTTGTTTGTTCTAGTAAATCTAATTCTTGCTTGATTTTATTTTCTTTTTCTAAAAGCGTTTTTAAATTCTCTTGTGCTTTTTCTAGCACATTTTTAGGGGCATTTTTCACAAAATTTTCATTGTGTAAATTGAGCTTTAATTTTTCTTTTTCTAATTTTTCTAGTTGCTTTTTTAAGCGAAGTATCAAAGGGCTTACATCAATATTCTCTAAATTCGCATGCGTTTGACACAATTCCCCTACATCACTCACGCTTTTTAAGGGCTTAGAAGTTACCACGCTTACTTTTTCTAACTTGGCTAATTTTTGAGCGTAGTTTTCTAAACGCTTTAGGTTTTCTAACTTCTCTCTTAATTCCACGCTTGCTTCTTTTAAAACAATTGGTGGCACTTCTAGCATGATTTTTAAACGCCTTAAAGACACAATGCTATCTTTAATCACTTCAAATTCATGTTCTAATTTTTCATCTCGCTTTAAATCCTTAGGATAAGGCAACACCATAATAGAGCGAGTATTTTCTAATTCGGTATTACTTAGCTTATGATATAGTGATTCGCTAATAAAAGGCATGAAAGGGTGTAAAAGTTTCAAACTCTCTTTTAACACACTCCCTAATTCATCAATAGATTCATTTTCAACCTTAGAAAATTCAATGAACCAATCGCAAAATTCCCCCCACAAAAAGCGGTATAATAAAGTCGTAGCGTCATTAAAACGATAATTATCTAAGGCATTACGCACTTCTTTTGTAGCTAAATTCAAGCGAGATTTCGCATAACGCCCTAAAGGCGTAGTATATTCATTCAAGCACTCTCTGTCTTTGAAAGATTCTTTTTTTAGCTTTAAGTAACTTACCGCATTAAAAAGCTTGTTAGCAAAATTCTTGTTATTTTCTAAATGCGTTTGAGAGAGCTTAATATCACGCCCTGTCGCACACAAATTCGCTAAAGTGAAACGCAAACTATCCGCACCATATTTTTCTATCATCTCTAAGGGGTCTATCACATTCCCCTTAGATTTACTCATTTTTTCGCCCTTTTCATCTCGAACCAGTGCGTGCAAATAAATATCTTTAAAAGGCAATTCGCCCAAAAGCGATTCGCTACAAAAAAGCATTCTAGCT